>NZ_BDBQ01000084.1 GCF_001613065.1 Nocardia miyunensis NBRC 108239 | reverse complement strand
ACCCGGCGTTTCGACTTCCTGGAGACCTTCGACGCCGCCGCGGCCCGCGCCACCCGCGCCCGCGCGGCCGGAGGCGAAATCGCCCGCGCCGCAGGGGAATAGGCGCTCGATACCACTCGGCCCGGCCGCGGAATAATCCGCGGCCGGGCCGAAATGCGTTGCGGCACGGCGTGTCCGAACCGGCTACTCGACCGTCAGGGTGATCACCGCGGCCACTACCGCGAGTGCGACCGCGCCCAGCCCCCACACGGAACCCGAGCGCTGCCACGGACGGCCGTGGTCGAGGGAGAAGCGGCGGCCGAAAATACAGCCGAGTGGATGTGGTCAGTATTTCGGGATGCCCGGGTCCTCGAATCCCGGGTTCGCTCGGCGCATGGCGGCGATGTCGTCGCGGTCGCGCAGGTGCGGCATGGCGTTCCAGCGCTCGTGCAGGCGGGCCAGCGCGTCGCGGTCCAGTGCGACGCCCAGGCCCGGTGCGTCCGGGACGGTGACCGCGCCCTCGGCGAAGGTGATCCGCTCGGTGACGACGTCCTCGCGCTGCCACGGATAGTGGCTGTCGCAGGCGTATTCCAGATCCGGGACGGTGGCCGCGACGTGCGTCATCGCGGCCAGGCTGATCCCGAGATGGGTGTTGGAATGCATGGACAGGCCCCGGCCGTACGCGCGGCACACCGCGGCCAGATCGCGGGTGGCGAAAAGGCCGCCCCAGTAGTGATGGTCCGACAGCACGATCTGCACCGCGTCCTGGTCGAAGGCGGGCCGCACCTCGTTCAGGGCGGTCACGATCATGTTGGTGGCCAACGGGATTCCGGTGTGCCGATGCACTTCGGCCATGTCCGCGACCGTGGCCGCGGGATCCTCGAGGTATTCGACCACGCCGGTCAGCTCCTCGGCGACGTGCAGGGCCGTCTTCAGCGACCAGCCGCCGTTGGGGTCCAAACGCAGTGGCGTACCCGGGAATTCGGCCGCCAGTGCGCTGATCGCCGCGATCTCCTCATCCGGCGGCATGACCCCGCCCTTGAGTTTGAACGAGCGGAAACCGCCGTACTCGAAGAACTTTCGTGCCAGCCGAACCACGCCGTCGGGGTCCAGCGCCGCGCCCCAGTCGTCGCCGGGTGCGTGCGGGACCGGATGTTCCGCCCATTTGTAGAACAGATATCCGGAGTATTCGACCCGATCGCGCACCTTGCCGCCCAGCAGCGTATGCACCGGCACGCCGAGCTGCTGCCCGAGCGCGTCGAGTGCGGCCACCTCGAATGCGGACAACACGCTCAGCCGAACCTTGTCCGTGGTCAGCGCACCTCGCAGCCCACTCGCCGCGGGCTGCGCGTCCAGCAGTGTGCTCGCCCCCTGCCCGATCCCGCCGATCGAGTTGATCGCCCCGATCGACCGGCCGGCCAACTCCGGCGCGAGGGCCCGTGCCCGCTCGAAATACACCGTGTCGCCGTAGGTTTCACCGAGCCCGACGATCCCGCCCTCGATCTCGACCTCCACGATCAGCCGCGGCGTATACGGCTGATGCACCCCCGACAAATTCAACAGCGGCGGATCGGCGATCAGGATCGGCGTCAGCCGCACGTCCACGATCGCGGGAAGTGCTGTGTCGGTGCGGGATTCGCTGCTCATCGGCATGCTCCATCGGTTCGTCGGGAAAGATTCCGCGCCTCGGCCTCCGGCAGCGGCTGCTCACCACCGGGATTCGATGCCGTCCGGATGGTGATATCCGCGAGAAGTGCTGTACGAGTGGCTGATTCACGGTTCATGAGTGGATCCGGTCGACGCGCCGAGCCATTCATCGGCATCCTTCGTGGATGTTGTGGGGCGAGGGTCGCGCATCGGGTGGCGCCGCGTGCCGCATTCGCGGGAAGTGCTGTGTGCCGGTGCGTGATTCGCATCGGTCAGCGCACTCCGTCGACGCGGCGGGGCAGGTTCCAGGGGTTCGCGTCCTGTAGCGGGGGCGGGAGGAGGACTTCGGGGAAGCCCTGCCAGGCGACGGGGCGTAGGAAGCGGTCGATGGCGGCGGTGCCCATGGAGGTGAACTGGGGGGTTGTGGTCGCGGGGTAGGGGCCGCCGTGCTGCTGGGCCCAGGACAGGGTGATGCCGGTGGGCCAGCTGTTCCAGATCAGGCGTCCGGCCAGGCGGGTGAGTGCGGGGAGCAGGGCGCGGACGGTGTCGGCGTCGGAGTCCTGGGCGTGGACCGTGGCGGTGAGGCCCGGTTCGAGGTGGCGCAGGAGGGTGCGCAGTTCGTCCGGACCCGCGTATTCGACGATCAGCGAGACCGGGCCGAAGCATTCCGCGTCGAGGGATTCGGCGTGCGCGAGGAAATCCGCGCCGCTGACCTTCAGCAGGGTCGGGCCGAATTCGGCCGCGCCGGGTTCGGGTGCGTACAGCACCGTGACCGCGGGATGGGCGGCCAGCCGGTCCAGGCCGTCGCGGTAGCCGTGCGCGATCCGGTCGTTGAGCAGTTGCTGCGCCGGAACCGCGGTCACCGCCGTCAGCAGTGCCTCGTCCAGGCCGTGCTCGGCGGGCAGCAGCAACAGGCCGGGTTTGGTGCAGAACTGGCCCGCACCCAGCGTGAACGATCCGACGTAACCGCTGGCCACCTCGGCCCCGCGCTCGCGCACCGCGGTCTCGGTCACGACGACCGGATTCACGCTGCCGAGCTCACCGTAGAACGGGATCGGCCGCGGCCGCGCGTTGGCGATATCGAACAGGGCCCGCCCGCCGGCCTCTGATCCGGTGAACGCCGCCGCCGCGATGCCCGGATGACGCAGCGCGCTCACCCCCGACTCCAGCCCGTAGACGATGCCGACGGTGCCCTCGGGCGCACCCGCTCCGACCAGCGCCTCGGACAGTATCGCGAAGGTGCGCGCGGACAGTTCGGGATGTCCGGGATGAGCCTTGACCACGACCGGGCATCCGGCGGCGAGTGCGGCGGCGGTGTCGTGCCCGGCGACGCTCAGCGTCAGCGGGAAGTTGCTCGCGGTGAACACCAGCACCGGCCCGATCGGAACCGTCATCCGCCGGATGTCCGGACGCGGCCCCATCGGCCAGTCCGGATCGGCGTGATCCACTGCGGCGCGCAGGAATTCACCATCGGTGAGCACCTGCCCGAACAACCGCAGCTGGAAGACGGTGCGCACCATCTCCGAACGCAGCCGCGGCTGCTCGGGCAGATGAGTTTCCTTCGCCGCCAACGCGACCAGCTCGTCCGAGGCCTTCGCCAGGGCGTCGGCCGCGGCCTCGAGCCAGCCGGCGCGCTCGGCGGGGGTGGTCTGCGCGAGCTGTTCCGCGGCGTCCACCGCCGCGGTGACGATGCGATCGATGTCCTCCGGGGACGTCTCGGTAGTCACTGTGTCCTCCACCAGTAGTAGTCGGAAGCTGTTGTCGGCGAGCCGGATTCAGGCCCGGATCCGGAACTCGTCGACGGTCCAGGCACGGGCCTGATCGCTGAGGGTCACCCCGAGACCCGGGCGCGACGACAGGTGCATGCGTCCGTCGCGGATCTCGAGACGTTCGTTGAACAGCGGGTCGAACCATTCGAAGTGTTCCACCCACGGCTCGATCGGGTATGCCGCGGCGAGATGAACGTGCACCTCCATCACGAAATGCGGTGCCAGTTGCAGATGTTCGCGACCGGTCAGCGACATCACGTCCAGGAAGCGGCTGATGCCGCCGACGCGCGGCGCGTCCGGTTGCACGATATCGATTCCGGCCCTGATCAATTCGCTGTGCTCGGCCACACTGGTGAGCATCTCGCCGGTGGCGATGGACGTGTCGAAGGTCTGGGCCAGCTGCGCGTGCCCGGCGAAATCGTAGGCGTCCAGGGGTTCTTCGATCCACACCAGCGACAGCGGGTCGAACGCCCGGCACATCCGCCGCGCGGTCGGGCGGTCCCACTGCTGGTTGGCGTCGACCATCAGCGGTGTCCGGTCGCCGATCTTCTCCCGCACCGCGGTGACCCGCGCCAGGTCCACGGCATTGTCGGGATGACCGACCTTGATCTTGATACCGCCGATCCCGGACTCGAGCGAGGCGGTGGCGCGGTCGAGCACCTCCTCGATCGGAGCGTGCAGGAAACCGCCGGAGGTGTTGTAGCAGCGGACCGAATCACGATGCGCGCCGAGCAGTTTCGCCAGCGGAAGTCCGGCGCGCTTGGCCTTGAGATCCCACAGCGCGACATCGAACGCGGCGATCGCCTGCACGGACAGGCCGCTGCGGCCCACCGAGGCCCCGGCCCACATGAGCTTGTCCCAGATCTTGCCGATATCGCTGGGATCCTCGCCCAGCAGGACCGGCGCGATCTCCCGGGCGTGCGCGAACTGGCCGGGCCCGCCCGCGCGCTTGGAGTAGCTGATGCCGATGCCCTCGAGTCCGGCCTCGGTGGTGATCTCCGCGAACAACACCGCGACCTCGGTCATCGGCTTCTGACGCCCGGTGAGGACCTTGGCGTCACTGATCCCGGTGGGCAGCGGCAGGGTGACCGAGGAGAGTGTGACGCCGGTGATCCGGTCGAGTACGGACGATGGGGTGGTCATGGCGAATCTCCTTGTCACGCAATGCTCTTGACCAGTTCGGTCAGCTCGGCGAGCTCACCGTCGGTCAGATCGGTCAGCGGCGGGCGCACCCGGCTCGACGGGCGGCCCGCCGCGGTCAGGCCCGCCTTGATGATCGAGACCGCGTATCCCTGGCGGCGGTCGCGAATGTCCAGGTAGGGCAGCACGAAGGTGCGCAGCCGCCGGTACACCTCCTCGCGATCGTGCGCGCGCACGGCCCGGTAGAACTCCAGCGCGAATTCCGGCACGAAGTTGAAGATCGCCGAGGAGTATGTGGTGACGCCCATTTCGGTGTAGGGCAGCGCGAAGGTCTCCGCCGTCGGCAGCCCGCCGATGTAGGTGAGCCGGTCGCCCATCCGCGCGTAGATGCGGGTCATGGCCTCGATATTGCCCACGCCGTCCTTGAAGCCGACCAGGTTCGGGCACCGTTCGGCCATCCGCGCGACGGTGACGTCATCGATGCGGGCATTGGCGCGGCTGTAGAAGATCACGCCCAGCGAGGTGGCCGCGCACACCGCGGCGACGTGTTCCACCAGACCGTCCGGCCCGGCCTCGGTCAGATACGGCGGCAGCAGCAGAATGCCTTGCGCCCCACCGGCTTCGGCATTGCGCACCTGTTCCACCGCGACGGCGGTTCCGGCGGTCGCCGGGGCGATCACCGGTACGCCCTGTCCCGCTGTCTCGGCGACCGCGGCGCGCACCACCCGATCGATCTCGGCGGTGGTCAGCGAGAATCCCTCGCCCGTGCCGCCCGCGGCGAACAGCCCGGCCACGTCGTATTGCGCCAGCCAGCCGATGTGCTCCCGGTAGGCGGCCTCGTCGAACGCCAGATCGTCGTCGAAATGCGTGACCGGGAACGACAGCAGCCCGCGGCCCAGCGCGGGGCCGAGATCTTCGGCGGATATCTGTGACACGGGTTTCCTCCTCGGGGAATGACATTCGCGGGCGTATGCCGCGCCGGACTCAGGAGTCGGGCCAGGACTCCAGTAGGTCGATGACGCGGCGCAGGGCCGGATTGGCGGGTTGGCGTCGCCAGACCGCATACAGTTCGGCGGGTTCGCGCACGCCCGACAGCGGGCGGTAGCGCACCCCGTCGGGATGCAGGTGGCTGGCGGTTTCGGGGACCAGGGCCAGTCCGCGTCCGGCGGCCACCAGCGCGAGCATGGTGTGCACCTGGGTCAGCCGGTCGGCGGGATCGTAGGAGATTCCGGCGAGGGTCCTGGTCATGAGTTCGGCGAAGTAGCGGGCCGGGCCGGGTGCGTACACCAGCAGTCGTTCACCCTCGAGTTCGTCCAGCGACATCGGGGTCACGGCGTCCAGGCGGTGCCCGGCGGGCAGGGCGAGTACCAGGGGTTCGCGATGGACCAGCCGGGCGTCGAATTCGGCGCGGTCGAAGGGCGGGCGGGCGAAGGCGAGATCCAGTTTGCCGCTGGACAATTCCTCGAACTGCACGGCGCTGACCTGTTCGGCGAGGACGAGTTCGATCTCGGGCAGCGACCGGGAGATCTGGTTGAGGAATCGGCCCAGGAAGCCGAAGCCCGCGGTGGCGGTGAAACCGATCCGCACGGTTCCGGTGCGGCCCGCCGCGACCAGTCGCGCGGTACTCGGCGCGGCCTCGGCCAGGGCGAGCAGCCGCCGCGCCTCGGCGAGGAAAACTACACCGGCGGGGGTCAGTTCGACCTGTCGCTGGGTCCGGTCCAGCAGCAGGACGCCGATATCGCGTTCGAGTTTCTGGATCTGGCGGCTCAGCGGCGGCTGGGTCATCTGTAATCGTTCCGCGGCGCGGCGGAAGTTGCCCTCCTCCGCGACGATGACGAATCCGCGCACCTGTTCCAGGGACAACATGGCGGACAGCTTGCCGTCGCCGGTCATGGTTGCTCCTCGGTGGTGCGGGCGGGTTGTGTCGGCATCGGGTTCCTTTGCAGGCTAGGACGAGTCGGTGATACCCGTCCAACATCGGTTCTGCATCACGATATGCCCAAGAGGTATCACTGGTGATTCATATATCTGAATACTTTCCGGGAGCAGGAGGTATTCGGGATTGAGAATGCGGGGGCGCCTGGATAGCCTCCGAGATCAGGATCACCCACCGAAGGAGTGCCATGCAGCGACGCATCAACGGTGAGCGTCGTGTCGATGCCGGGTCCGATCCCGTCGCCGACACCGGACCCTCGGCCGAATCCGCGACCGGCGTGAAATCCGCCCGCCGCGCGATCACCCTGCTGGAGGTGTTCGCCGCACAGCAGTCCTGGCTGTCGCTGGCGCAGTTGCACGAGGCAACCGGATTTCCCCGATCGAGCCTGCACGGCCTGCTGCGCACCCTGCGTGACGCGGGCTGGATCGAGACCGACGAAACCGGCACCCGATTCCGGCTGGGCGTGCGGGCGCTGATGTGCGGCACCGCCTATCTCGACCGCGATCCGGTGATGCCGTTCGCCACCGAAACCCTCGAGCGGCTGCGCGAGCAGACCGGTTTCACCATGCACTACGCCCGGTTGGCCGGCGCCGAGGTGGTGTATCTGGAGACCCGCGAATCGCGCACGTCGGGCCATCTCATCTCCCGCGTCGGCCGGGCGCTGCCCGCCCACGCCACCGCCCTCGGCAAGGCCATGCTGGCCGAACTGGCCGACGCGGAACTCGGCGAACTGCTGCCCGCACAGCTGCGTCCGCTCACCGAGCACACGATCACCGATCGCGACGTCCTGCACGCCGAACTGGGCGTGGTGCGCGAACGCGGTTACGCGACCGAGCGGCAGGAGGGGACCGCGGGCGTGGCCTGCGCCGCCGCCGCGGTGCCGTACCGGATCCCGGCCACCGACGCGCTGAGCTGCTCGATGCCGATGGCGCAGGTGACCGAAAGCGAACAGCGCCGCATCGGCGAGGTGTTGCGCGAAGCCGCCGCGGAATTGGCCATGCGGTTGCGTCGCGCCGGAATCCGTTGACCCGCCGCGATTTTCGCGGCACGCACCACAGCGAGGAGTTTCACCCATGTCGGATCAGCGCATTCTCATCACCGGTGCGGCGGGCATCGTCGGGACGCTGATGCGTCCCCGGCTCGCCCGTCCCGGACGCATCCTGCGGCTGCTGGACATCGCGCCGCTCGAACCGGCCGCACCGGGTGAGCAGGTCGAGATCGTCCCCGGATCGGTCACCGACGCCGAGGTCCTGACTCGGGCCTGCGCGGACGCGGACGCGGTGATCCATCTGGGCGGGGTCAGCCGCGAGGACGGCTGGGAGCGCATCCTCGAGGTCAATATCGACGGCACGCACACCGTGCTCGAGGCCGCGCGGGCGGCCGGGGTGCCCCGGGTGATCCTCGCGTCGAGCAATCACGCCGTCGGGTTCCGCCGGATCGGCGAGGCCGGTCCCGCCGGGCTGCCCGCCGACAGCAGCGCGCGTCCGGATACGTACTACGGCGTGAGCAAGGCGGCCGTGGAGGCGCTGGGCAGCCTTTACCACTCCCGGTTCGGGATGGATGTGAGCTGTCTGCGCATCGGCAGCTGTTTCGAGCGTCCCGTGGACGTTCGCCAGCTCTCGATCTGGTTGTCCCCGCAGGATTGCGCGCGGTTGCTGGAGGCGTGCCTGAGCACGGCCGAACCGGGATTCCGCGTGCTGTGGGGCGTCTCGGCGAACACCCGCGCGGTGGTGTCGCAGAGCGAGGGGGAGCGGATCGGCTACCACTCCCGCGACGACGCCGAGATCTTCGCCGATCAGGTGCCGCCGGGTGAGCTGCCCGGTTATCTGGGCGGGGCGTTCTGCGATATTCCGCTGGGGCAGCACAACCCGCTGTGACGCCGATTCCGGGCCGGTCCGGGTGCTGCATGTACGCCGGTTGTTCACATATGTGACAGCATTACGCGATACCGAATGAGCATCGTCATGTGTATTGCGTCCACCTATCGAGCATGTGACCCTGAGCACACTTGTTTGGTAGTGAAGGAAGCATCACATGCAGCACTCGGCAACGGCGCCGGCTCAACGACGCCGGATCAGCATCTCCTACCTCTACTTCTTCGGTGCGCTCGGCGGAATCCTTTTCGGATACGACCTCGGCGTGATCTCCGGAGTCCTGCTGTTCATCAACCCGCTGTGGCATCTGGGCTCGTTCGCGCAGGGCGTCGCCGGCGGCTCGGTCGCCTTCGGGGCGATCTTCGGAGCCCTGTTCGCCGGCCGGATCACTGACCGGTGGGGGCGGCGGCCCGCCATCGTGGTCGCGTCCGTCGTCTTCGTCATCGGCGTGGTGGGCTGTACGTTCGCACCCGGATTCGGGGTGCTGGTGGTGGGGCGGTTCATCACCGGCGTCGCCGTGGGCTGTTCCTCGGCTACGGTGCCGACCTATCTGTCCGAGCTCGCGCCGACCCGGGTGCGCGGCAGGCTGTCGACGCTGAATCAGCTGATGATCGTCTCCGGCATCCTGATCGCGTACATCATCGACTGGGCGCTGTCCGGCGCGGGCTCGGCCAACTGGCGAATCATGTTCGCCATCGCGGCGATTCCGGCGGTGGTCCTGTTCGTGGGCCTGATGTTCATGCCGGAGACCCCGCGCTGGCTGGTCAAGGCCGGACGCGAGGCCGAGGCCCGCGAGGTGCTCACCCAGACCCATCGCAACGACGACATCGATGCCGAACTGGGCAGTATCCGCGAGGTGATCCGGATCGATTCCGAGCAGCGCGGCACGTTGCGTGATCTGATCACCCCGTGGGCGCGGCCCGCGCTGGTCGTCGCGTTGATTCTCGCTGTGGGACAACAGTTCGCCGGAACGAACGCGGTGAATCTCTACGCGCCCACCATGTTCAAACAGCTGGGCCTGGCCACCTCGGGTTCACTGCTGGCCTCGATCATCATGGGCGCGGTCAAACTGGTATTCACCGCCTGGGTGTTCCTGGTCGTGGACCGCTGGGGCCGTAAACCGCTGCTGCTGATCGGCAACGTGCTGATGGCGTTGTCGCTGATCCTGCTGGGCGCCTGCGTACTCGGCCTGGACAAGGGCACCGGCACCGGCATCATCGCCCTGCTGCTGCTGTGCCTGTACTGGGTCGGCTACGAATTGGGTTGGGGCGCGGTGGTCTGGGTGATGATGGCCGAGATCTTCCCGCTGCGGGTGCGCGGCATCGGCATGGGCGTCGGCAGCACCGTGCTGTGGGCCGCGACCTTCGCCATCACCTTCCTGTTCCCGGTGATGAGCGATCATCTCGGCCTGGCCGCCTCGTCCTTCATCTTCGCCGGCGTCAGCGTCGTGCTGTACGTCCTGGTGACGAAGTTCGTCCCGGAAACCAAGGGCCGCAGCCTGGAACAGATCGAGATGGATCTGCGCGAGAGTGCCGGGGGCGCCGCGCAGGAGGCCGCGT
Source organism: Nocardia miyunensis NBRC 108239 (assembly GCF_001613065.1). Taxonomy (GTDB): domain Bacteria; phylum Actinomycetota; class Actinomycetes; order Mycobacteriales; family Mycobacteriaceae; genus Nocardia; species Nocardia miyunensis. Next base: position 71,821 of record NZ_BDBQ01000084.1, on the reverse strand, counting down.
GAACAGACTGCCGGTGGCAGCGCTCGAGTCGATGTCGATCTTGCCGGGAAACGCGCCGGCGAGATCGACATCGGGTGGCATGCTGCGGGGCAGTGTGGTCCGCTTGCGGTGGCGGCGATGCGACGGTGAGGTGATCTGGTGACGACGGTCGTCTACGTATCCAATGCGGGCAGCGCCGAGATCTCGGTGCTGCGGCTCGCGGACGACGGTGCGCTGAAGCCGGTGCAGACGGTGGCTGCCGGTGGGGCGGTGATGCCGTTGACGATCGGGCCGGGACACCGCCATCTGTACGCTTCGCTGCGGTCGGAGCCCTATTCGGTGGCGTGCTACGAGATCGACTCGGACACCGGCGAACTCACCGAGCGGGCGCGAGTCCGGTTGCCGGACAACATGGCCTATCTGTCCGTCGATCGGACCGGTCGCTTCCTGTTCGCGGCCTCCTATTCCGGCAGCGTCGTCTCGGTGAATCCGATCGGGCCGAACGGGATCGTGGAGCACGAGCCGAGCGCCCTGCTCGCCACGCCGCCGCATGCGCATTCGATTGTGGTCGATCCGTCCAACCGGTATCTGTTCGCGGCCTCGCTCGGTGGGGATGTGGTCCTGCAATATCTGTTCGACCAGGTCACCGGGGTGCCGATGGGGAACGTCCCGCCGGATGTGCCGACGCTGCCCGGGGCCGGGCCGCGGCATCTGGTGTTCCATCCGGGCGGTCGGTGGGTTTACGTGGTGAACGAGCTGGACGGGACGGTCGGCGGATATGAATTCGACACCGGCACAGGATGTCTCACGCCGGTCGGCACGTATTCGGCGCTGCCCGAGGGGTGCGGTGAGCCGTGGGCCGCGGAGATCAGGCTCACCCCGGACGGCCGCTATCTCTATGTGTCCGAGCGACGTTCGAGCACACTCGCGGGATTCCGGGTCGATGCCGATACGGGCGCGCTGAAACCGCTGGGGCACACCGCGACCGAGGCCTGCCCGCGCGGATTCGACATCGATCCGAGCGGGCGGTACCTGCTGGCCGCGGGGCAGGATTCCGATGCGCTGACCGTGTACGCCATCGACCCCGGCACCGGGGCGCTGACCGCGTGCGGTCGTCAGGAGCTGGGACGCGATCCGAACTGGGTGGAGATCGTCGGACTCCGCTGAGCTCGTCGTGTCGGCGGGCTGTGCAATGCTGATGAGGGGCACAGCCCGCCGGTCCCGGCGCGGCGGCGCGACGGATCTGGAGGCGAGGGTGGCCGAGGAGAACACGGTGACAGGCGAGCTGCGAGTGAGCGCCGGTGAGGCGCTGATGACGGTGAACCCCGCGACGGGCCGGGTGGCCCGGTTCCGCGTGGGTGCGCACGATCTGCTGCATGCCGGCCCGCGGTTCGGCTCCTTCCCGATGGCTCCCTGGTGCGGGCGGATGCGCGAGGGCGTCCTCGAATTCGCCGGGCAGCGCTATCAACTGCCTCGCAATGCCGAGCCGCACGCCATCCACGGCACGGTGCGGGACCATCCCTGGGAGGTGGTGCAGCACTCCGGCGGCAAACTCGTTCTGGCACAGGATCTTCGCGAGCCCTGGCCGTTTCCCGGCCGGGTGACGCAGTCCTTCGAACTGGGCGCGGGCACCGCGACGTTCGGGATGACGGTCGAAGCGGCCGCGGCCCCCTTTCCCGCACAGGCGGGCTGGCATCCCTGGTTCGAACGTCGCCTGGGCGCCGACGGCGCGCCCGTCGAAATCGGCTTCACCCCGGCCTGGCAGGAGGAACGCGGCGCGGACCACCTCCCGGACGGGAACCGCATCGCGCCGCGGCCCGGTCCGTGGGACGACTGTTTCGGCTTGCCCGACGGAGTATCGGTCACGCTGAGCTGGCCCGGCGCACTGGAACTGACCGTGCGCAGCCCGCTGCGGTGGGTGGTCGTCTACGACGAACCGGCCGACACCGTCTGCGTCGAACCGCAGTCCGGACCGCCGAACGGGCTCAACACCGACCCGTCGATCGTGCGGCCCGATGCGCCGCTGACCGCCGAGATGTCCTGGGCCTGGCGGGTTCCGGCCTAGCTAGGGGTGTCGGCCGGAGCACGGGTCACGTGACGGTTCGGTGTGCCCGGATCGGGTCAGTGCACTCGGGACGAGTCGGGAACCAGATGCCCGACCGAGATCAGGGTGCGTACCGCGGCCCGCCGACGGGGGCATTCGTCGGTTCGGCAGTTCAGATGCATCTGCATGATGGTGTGCGCCCGCTCGGCAGTTAGCCCGATGGGCTCGACCCAGCACGTACTGAACCTGTCCACGATCCCCTACCCTTCCTCATAGACGTCGGGTATGACGCCGCCCTGAAATGAGACTAGAAGCTGCTTTCGGGGCGAAGAATGTGACGAGGGGACCGAATGTTGGTAATTTCGGACGGTGGTTCCCATCGGAAGTCCGTTCGGCGCACTCCCTCGCAGTAGCGCCAGTGTGCGAATGATGATCGCGGTTGGGTATGCGCATGGGCTGGATGATTCAACGTTATTAGGTGGCACAGGAATTACCGCCGAGAATCTGGCAGACGAGTTTGCCCAATTCTGGGCGGATCAGGAAATCCACGTCGCGCGGAACCTGCTCGGCGCGCTGGGGGACAAGCCCGGACTCGGCGTGGAGACCGCCCGGCACGCGACACTCGGCAAGGCCGGTCTGGCGGGCCTGGCGGCATTGGCCAGTGCGACCGTCGGCGCGGTGCTCAACATCGCGATCCGCTATCAGGATCTGGTGCCGGTCGCCGCGCGGTACTCGCTCGAGGAGATCGGCGAGGAGGTCCTGATCGTCGTCGACGGTCAGGCCGTTCCGGAGGACGTGCGGTCCTACTTCGTCGAGCGCGACGTCATGCTGATCTTCATCGCCGGAGAGGTTCTGGGTGTCGATATCCCGGTTCTCGAGATCGGGTTTCGCGAGTCGGCCGAGCGGGTCGCGGAACTGACCTCGGTGCCTCCGTTCGACCGGTGCCCGGTGCTGTCCGGGCAGGTCCGCAACAGTATCGCCGTTCCGCGGGAATTCCTGCAGCAGCCCATGCCGCAGGCCGATCCGCACACCGCGGCGATGGTGGAGCGGCAACTGGGGGAGACGCTGCGCCAGCTCGTCGGCACCGGTCGCGGGCTGACCTCGGCGGTGTGTGATCGGCTGCTGCGCGATTCGGGCATGGTGCCCACGATGGCCGAGGTCGCCGGGGAACTGCACATCACGGTGCGCACCCTGCGTCGCCAGCTCGCCGCGGAGGGGTCCACGTTCCGCGGTCTGCTCAACAATGTGCGCGAGAGCCGGGCGGCGGAGTTGCTGCGCGGCGGGTCGACCGTGGAGGAGGTCGCCAGGCTGCTCGGCTATGCCGAAACCGCCAACTTCACGCATGCTTTCACCCGCTGGCGCGGTATGTCGCCGCGGGCGTTCCGGCAGTCTCTCACGCGTCGCAGATAACGAGATTATTCGTACGCGGATCGTGATATTCCGGCCGATCCCATCGGCCGGGAAGTGAGGCCTGGATTAGTCAGAAATCGTCATAGGTCACAATTGGCGACGTCTCACCGGGAACTCGGTTACCCGGGCCGAGCAATCGGGAGTCAAAAATAGTTGAATTACGAGTTATTTCACGGCATCCGTCATTTCCGGGAACCATGCCGGAAATCCGCCCGAGCGGCTCGCCGCTGCAACCGCGGTACGGCCCTGCTCTCGTCTCGGACGACTGTAGCGTCCCGGCGTCTCGCTCCGGACACGAAGTGTGAGACGCCGCATATCGAGATATTTTCCAGGTAAAATATCTGCTAAACTTCTCGCATGTTCCCGCCGCCCCATATGCACCTGCGCCCGGTCGATCGCTCGGCTCGGACGTTGTGGCGTGCGTGGCAGGTGCTCTCGCTGCACGGGGTGTTCCGGATGCGCCCGGCCGCCGATACCTGGCGTCGGTCCGCGGTCAGCGGGCTGATCGCACTCGGTGTGCCCGAGGTGGTGCTGGTGGCCACCGGACATCTGCCGCTGGCGTTCTATACGTGTGCCGGCGGGCTCTGCGCGCTGTACGGGCACGGTCTGCCCTATGCCGCGCGGGCGCGCGCCCTCGGCTGGGTGATCTTCGGGATGATCGCGGGTGTCGGCGTCGCGCTGACCACCGCGGCGCTGACCGAGGCCGCGGCGGTGCGGGTGCTGGTCCTCGCGCTGCTGGCGGGTGTGTGCAAGTTGGTCTGCGACGCCTCGCGGATCGGCCCGCCCGGAAATGTCATCTTCACCTTCATCATCTCCGCCGCCGGATTCCTGCCGGTGCGCCTCGCCGAACTCCCCGAGCATCTCGAGCTCGTACTGTGCGGCGGCGTCCTGGCGTGGGTGGTCTGCATGGCCCCGGCGCTGGTGCGCCCGCACGGCCCGGAGCGGCTCGCCGTCGCCCGAGCGCTGACCGCCACCGCTCGTCTGGTGCGGTTGCCCGCGAGCGATCCCGCCGCGGCCCGCGCCCGATACGACGCCGCGGCGGCGAGCCATGCCGCCTGGCACACCGTTCGGCTGGTTCCGGGCGACACACCGCGGCGGGTCGCGGGGATCGCCGCGCTGATCCGCCTCCTGGTCCGCGCCGAATCTCTGGCCGCCGCAGCGCAATCCGGCCCGCAGGTCCAGGACGGACCCGGATTCCCCACCGCCGCCGCACATTCCGAGCGCACTCCCACGCTGCCGATCGGCTCCGGGCACACCGATCCGTCCGAGCGGGCCGCCGAAGCCGATCGGCTCGCGGGCTGGGCGCGCGAATTGCGTAGCGGGCGTCCGCTTCCCGCGGTCGACTGCCAGGTCGCCGAACAGCATCAGATCCGCGGCATCGCGATGCAACGCGACGCGGACCACGCGCCGAGCGGAATACGCAGGGTGCTATCGGCTTTCCGGCCGACCTCGCCCGGATTCCCGCTCGCGACGCGGGTTTCGGTGGGTGCGGCCACGGCCGGGCTGCTGTCCGTCGCCCTGGGTGTGGACCGGCCGTACTGGGCGGTCATGACGGCCGCGGTGCTGATCGTGGCCAATACCGTGCTGTCCTGGCATCGCACGGTGCAGCGGCTGCTGGGGAATCTGATCGGGGTCGGACTCTTCACCGCCCTGGTCCCGCTGACCGTGCATCCGGTGGCGCTGGTCGCCGTCGCGCTGGTCTGTCAGCTCGTGGTCGAGGCGACGATCTCCCGGAACTATTGGGTAGCGTCGGTATTCGTGACACCGATGGCATTGGTGATGGTCGAGTTCGCCGGGGCCCAGCCCGCCGGGCGGCTGGCGCTGGACCGCTGGCTCGATACCTGCGTGGGTGCGGCCGTGGCCGTAGCGATCTGTTTCGCCGTGCCGAACCGGCGCGCCTTCGATCGGGTCGCGCTGGCATTGTGCGAGCTCGACGCCGTGCTCGCCCGTGCCCGCGAGACGCTGAGCTCCGGGCGGGCGGATCAGGATGTGCGTCGCCGGCTCGCGGGCGCACTGGTGGAGGTGCGCGAGTCCGCCGATGTCGCGGCCGGGGAGTGGTGGAGTACCGAGGTGCCCGAGGAGCGGATCGTCGCCTCCGAACGAGCGGGACATCAAGTGCTGGCACAACTTCCGGTCCGGCTGCCGGTGGTCGTCCGGTGACGGAGGACGCGGTGGCGGGCGTACTGCGCCAATGGGAGGTCGTGCATCCCGAGCTGAACCTCGGCCCGATCGCGGTGCTCGGCCGCCTCAATCGCTGTGCGGCGCTACTGCAACGGGTCGCCGACGCCCCACTGGGCACGGCCGAGTTGAGCCGCCCGGAATTCGACATCCTGACCGCACTGCGCCGCATCGGCGGCGAGCTGACGCCCGGACGCCTGGCCCGCGAGACCTTCGCCTCACCGGCGGCGGTCACCAAACGGGTGCGGGGACTGGAGAATCGGGGCCTGGTCGACCGCCGCATCGATGAGCGCGATCGGCGGGTGGCGCACCTCTCGCTCACCGACTCCGGTCGAGAGTTGATCGATCGCCTTTTCCCGCAACAGCTTTCCTATGAGCAGGAGTTGCTGTCCCGGCTGCCCGGGGACGAGCAAGGTGAGCTGGCGCGCATTCTCGGCGATCTCCTGCTCCTGCTCGAGGGACAGTTGGGCAGCGTCGACTACTGACCCGCCGACCCGTAATCGAGCAGGCGTACCGGCTCCCTGACCCGTACCCCGTCGGACACGGGATACGGATCAGGCCGGATCAGTGGTTCACCGCGAAGGACATCGCCCGGTCGAGCTGCGGAATGGCCGGGATCTGCGGTGCCGGGCGGGATTCCAGCGCCGCGTAGTAGGCGGCCTCGTATCCGGCCCCGAGTTCGTCCACCGAGAATCGCTCCATCACGCGACGTCGGCAGGCGAGCGGGTCGATGCGGCCCACCTCGGCGATGGCCGCGGGGAGTTCCGACGGGTCGTCACAGATGATCCCGGTGACCCCGTCCTCGACGACCTCGTCGACCGCGCCGCCGCGCAGCGCCACCACCGGTGTGCCGCACGCCATCGCCTCGATCATCACGATCCCGAACGGCTCCTCCCACCGGATCGGGAACAGCAGACACCGCGCCGAGGACAGCAACAGCCGTTTGGCCACCGCGTCGGCCTCGCCGAATACGCAGTCGCGGTCGGTCAGCAGCGGCCGAACCGCGGAATTGAAATACTCCCGTTCGGGCGGTTCGTTCATCTTCGCCGCGAGAACCAGCGGAATATTCGCGGCATGAGCGGCCTGTAGAGCCAGATCCGGGCCCTTGTACGGGGCGTACCGGCCCAGAAACAGGGCGAAATTCTGCTTCTCGGTCTGCAGCGGCCATTCGATGGGCCGTACCGCATTGTGCACCCGGCTCAGCCAATTCAATCCCGGCGCCAACGCCCGCTGCCGGTCGCTGATCGCGATCAGCTCCGCCGAGGTCCCCAGCGCCCGGTAGTAATCCTGTGGTTCACCGTCCACCGGGCCGTGCACGGTAACGACGGTGGGGATACCCAGCGAGGAATACATCGGTGCGTTGAGCGGCCCGGCGAATGTGTGGTCGTGCACGATGTCGATGCGTTCGGTGCGCGCCAATTCGGTGACGATACGCCGGACCTTCAGCGCGTGCAGTACCTCGGGAAAGGGATCGCCGAGGCGTTCGGCGAGAATGTCGTCCCACACCTTGACGAACCGCCCGGTGGTCCCCGATTTCCCCGCCCCGAGCAGCGTGACGCGATGTCCGCGGGCGGTCAATGCGTCCGTGAGCTGCGCGACTACCGCCTCGACCCCGCCGTACCCCGAGGGTGGAACTTCGAAATACGGTGGTGCGACCATGACGATATTGAGCGGCGCGACGGACTTTCGGAATCCCACAATGCGTGAATCGGCATCGGACGGGATGGCGCTCATGGTACTGCCTCCTCAACGTGTGAAGCTGCGACCAATCTGAACATCAGGCGGGTATCGCCCTCACCGGATGCGAACCCAGGGTGAGGCATACCCAGCATCCTGCTGGCTAATCATATGTCAGAAAATCTTACGGAAGTGTCCGGATTGCACCGGTAGAATGCGGCCCTTGCTCGCTGTTGCCAGATAATGTGCGCATACATAGACCTCTTGTCTGTATATCGCATGACCAGTTCCGCAGGTTGCGCAAAGCCGTTTCCACCTCGGTTCCCCAGCCGAAATCGGGGCACCGATCCCGAGGTGAAAGCCGTGACGACACACGAGTTCGCACTACAGCCGTTTCACATACGGTCCCCTATATCTTCTCATCTCTCACTAAACCGGCGCAAGGGATGCTCGGCCGAACCGGCGCGAGGTACGAGCGTCGAGACGATCGCCGCGACCACGAGATTCGCCGCCAGCGCGAACAGTCCGCCATTGACGCCCCACAGCGGATCCCGCCCCGTGGCATGCAGGACGAGCACGATCACGGTGCCGACGACCAGCCCGGCGGATGCGCCGGCGGCGGTCAGGCGTCGCCAGTAGAGCCCGAACAACACCGCGGGCAGCAACTGCGCGATGCCCTCGTAGGACAGCACCGACAGATTCACCAGCAATTTCGGATACCGCAGCGCACCGCCCAGGGCGATCGCACCGGCGATCAGGCAGATCAGCCGTGACCATTCGCGCTGCCGGTCGGCGGATCGGCCCGGTTCGCCGGCCGCACTCCGGGCCGCGCCCGCCAGGCCGCCGCCGAGAATCGTTCTGCCCCACAGTGTTCCGATCGACACCAGGAAGACGCTCATCGGCACGATGGCCGACAGCGCGCCCGCGATGCCGATGAGCGCCACCACCGCGGGCGGCAGCGAATCGGTCACCAGGGTGAACAGCGCCAGATCTGGATCGGTCAGGTTCGGCGCGACGAACAGCGCTGCCGCGCCGATGAACATCGGGATCACCAGCAGCAACTGATACCAGGGCAGCAGAATCGAATTGCGCCGCAGCGCAGTGGGACCGCTCGCCGAGAGATATCCCGCGACGGTGGTGGGGAAGATGCAGATGGTCACGACGTTCAGCACGATCGTCGAGATGAACCAGGCCGTACCGAAGGTCCCGCCGCCGGCGCCCGGAAATGTGAGCCACCGCGAATGTTCGGTCACCAGCCGGTCCAGCAGTCGCCCCGGACCGTGGAAGTAGTGCCAGGGCACGTAGATCGCCAGGAACACCACCGACAACACCGCGAGCGCATCCTTGAGCACGCTCACCCAGGCCGATCCGCGTAGTCCCGAGGCCAGGATGAACGCCTCGGCCACCACGAACGACACGACGGCGGCGATCTTCAGGTCGACGGCCCCATAGGACATCGCGTGCACCACCACGCCCATGCCCTGAATCTGCAGCTGTACATAGGGAATCAGGAAGATCGTGCAGATCACCGCCACGACGACGCCCAGCGCTCGCGACCCGAACCGGAATTCGGCGATGTCGGCGATCGACATCAGCCCGTGCCGGGCGCAGTAGGTCCACAGCAGCGGCGCGACGAAGTAGGCGGCGACCAGACCGGTGCTCAGGTACGCGATCAGATAGAAGATCGGCACCCCGTATCGATACGACCAGCCCGCCGCACCCAGGAACGAGAAACTCGTATACGACTCGCCCGCCATCAACAGCAGGACGAACAGCGTCCCCAGCCCGCGCCCGGACACCGACCACTCCGACATGGAACGTTCCCGGCCGCGTCCGGACAGCACCCCGATCACGACCGCGACGATCATCGCGACCGCGAACAGCCAGACGGCCACCGCCGCGCGGGCGCTCACGACGCCACCTCGACATCGCCCTGCTTCGGCGCCACGCACTGTGTCGAAGGCGGACTCTGCTGTGCTCGGCTCACAACTCCACCTCGCTGACGCTGATGTCCGGCGGCGAGGGTCCGCTGCGCCATGTTCACGACCGCGCCTCGCCCCGCGGTCGAGTACGCCGTGCACAGCTCGCTCATGCGCCCTGGTCCGGCTGCGCGGGGTTCTCGTCGGCGGGCACGTATTCCGGTGCACCCGTGCGATATGCCGGATCGAACCGGGCCACCAGGGCGACGACCGGCCCGGTCAGCACCGTCACGACGAGGAAATAGACGACGAGGAAGGGGATCCCGGCCACGCGCGGTTCGATGCGGTTGGCCACGAAGGGCGCGAGGCAGTACAGCAGGCCCGGCAGTGCGAGCAGCCACAGGATCTTCCCGCGTTCGCGCAGGGGGATGGGCGCGGTCGTGGATTCCGGCATGGTGCCGCCTCTCGGTCCGGCGATCGTCCACTCACCTTCGCCGATGCGGGGGTCGCGCGCCAGCGGTCCCGCACGTGTCGGCGGCGGCCGATGTTGACGCCGAATCCGCGTCCGGGTAGCCCGGTCCCGCCCCGAAACGCATGTTTGTATTGCGACATTCCGCCGAAAAGCCCTCCCTCATAATGGCGTGGCGCCGGTTTTGCCGGACCGACGCCGGATAGTGTTGCGTCACACCGATTTGCCGGATATGGGCCATTTGTCCCGTTAGCTGGGGGATCGCTGTAGAGCTGTCCCGACACGATTCCGAGCCATATCAAGATCATCTGTGCGAAGATCAAAATTGTTGCTACGCAACGTCGTTGAGTATGTGTAAGCTGACGGACAATCATGACCCACTACGAGGTGGGACGACCGGCGAGGCGGTGTCACAGTGAATGTCGACAGACTCCGGATACGCCGCGCGGCCTATGTTGCGACCGCGTTCGGTGTGCTGGCTCTGGTGGTAGCGGGTCCGCTTGACCGGTTGTTGCTGGGTACGTTCATCTGCATCGGACTCGGGTTGGGCTGGCTGAACGCTCAGCTCACCTGGAAGTTCATCACCCACCAGATTCGCTCGGAGACGCCCAGCAAGCAGGGCTTGCTGCTATCATCCGCGGTCCGCCTGTTCGGACTGACGGCACTGTCGATACTGGTGGCCTACCTCGCCCGGCCCAACGGCATCGGAGTCTTCTTCGGTCTGGCCCTCTTCCAGGTCATCCTGGTTCTTCACACTGTCCTGCCCGAGTGGAAAGCGATGCGCCAGCTGTCATGACGATCCACGCCTCGTTGACCGGTATCCCGAGTTCGATCGCCCGGTCTGAACTCCCGCTTGCCGATGCCGGTGCCAAGATCAAGGTCGGCGACCACGCGGTCGCACATTTCCTCGGCATGGATTTCAATGTCGACACCATCGTCTCGACGTCGGTCGCCGCGCTGATCGTGATCGTGTTGGCGATCATCCTGCGTGTCAAACTCACCTCCGGCGTGCCGAACGGTGTACAGCTGTTCTTCGAGACCGTCACCGTGCAGATGCGCGAACAGGTGGAATCGGGCATCGGCCTGCGGGTCGCCCCGTTCGTTCTGCCGTTGGCGGTCACGCTGTTCACCTTCATCCTGCTGTCCAACTGGCTCTCGGTGCTGCCGGTCCAGTACGGCGAGGGTGAACTGGTGTCGCCGCCCGCCTCGGACGTCAACTTCGTCTACGCCCTGGCCCTGTTCGTGTTCGTCTTCTACCAGGGCGCGGGCATCAAGCGGCGCGGGCTGGGCGGCCACTTCAAGCAGTTGCTGAAGGGGCACACCGGATGGGGCCCGATGGTGCTGATCAACATCATCGAGGAGATCGCCAAGCCGTTGTCGCTCTCGCTGCGACTCTTCGGCAACATGTTCGCCGGCGGCGTTATGGTCGCGGTGATCACGCTGTTCCCGGTGTGGATCAGCTGGGGGCCGAACGCAATCTGGAAGATGTTCGATGTGTTCGTCGGAGCGATCCAGGCGTTCATCTTCTCGCTGCTGACCGTACTGTACTTCAGCCAGTCGATGGCTCTGGAGCACGAAGACCACTGATCGGCGCCGCCGGTCGGAGTAACTGTTCGAGAACAGGAAGTGAAAATGGCAGATCCAGCAACCGCTCAGATCGTCCAGGGTGCCCTCATCGGTGGCGGCATCATCATGGCCGGTGGCGCTATCGGCGCCGGTATCGGTGACGGCCTGGCGGGTTCCGCGCTGATCAACGGTGTGACCCGGCAGCCCGAGGCCGAGGGCCGGTTGCGCGGTAACTTCTTCCTGACCGTTGGTCTGGTCGAGGCCGCGTACTTCATCAACCTCGCCTTCATGGCGCTGTTCGTATTCGCCACTCCCGGTAAGTAATACGTGATGTCTCCGCGAACCGATGTGGAGGCCGCCGGGAACTTCCTCATTCCCAACGGAACCTTCTTCGCCGAACTGCTGATCTTCTTGATCGTGCTCGGAGTCATCTGGTTCTTCGTCGTTCCGCCGATCCGCAAGGTCCTGACGGAGCGCGAGGAGCGGGTCGATCAGACCTCGGCGAACAACAAAGAGGCCAAGGAAACGTTCGCCGAGGCACAGGCCAGATATGAGTCCGCGCTCGAAAAGGCACGCGCCGAGGCCGCCGACATCCGCAACGAGGCACGGGCCGAAGGACGGTCCATCCTCGAACAGCTGCGCGGCGAAGCGCAGCAGGAGGCGGACAACATCGTCGCGGAGTCCGCGGCGCAACTGCGGGCCGAGGCCGACCAGGTCGCCGCGGAACTGCGTGAGGCGGTCGAGCCGCTGTCGCAGTCCCTGGCCGATCGCGTGGTCGGTCGCGACGAAGGGCACGCCGGCACCAGCTCCGGCCAGCGAAGGGGACGGGCTACTTCATGATGGATACCAGCGGTGTGCTCGCTGAGGGGCCCTATCACATTACGTTCGACTGGCCCGTCTTCTTCAGCCAGCTGTTCGGCTTCGTGGTGATCATCTTCGTCTTCGTGAAGTGGATCCTGCCGCCGCTGCGACGGATGATGGCCAAGAGCCAGGACACCATCGCGCGCCAGCTCGAGGAGAGCAGCAAGGCGGCGGCCCGGCTCGAGGAGGCCAAGCGGTCCTACGACAACGCTCTGGCGGAGGCGCAGGTCGAACTCGAGCGGATGCGCGCCGATGCCCGCGCCGATGCCGACCACATCATCGCGCAGATGCGCGAGGCCGCGACCGCGGAGGTCGAGCGGGTGCGCAAGCAGGGCCGCGATCAGATCGCCCAGTTGCACCGGCAGCTCGTGCGCGATCTGCAGGCCGAGCTCGTCACCAATATGCTCGACCGCACCGAGGAGAGGGTGCGTCAGCAGGTGGCGACCCTGCAGGCCAAGGCCGACAGCGTCGAGAACTTCCTGGAGGATCTCGAGGTGATGGCCAACGCGCACGCCTCACCGGCGGTCAAGCGCCGCGCACAGTCCCGCTGGAACTGACGCCGGGGCCGATCGGATCGATCGGCCCCTACCATGTGGCGGGCCCGCACTGCGGCAGTCCGATTCCCCGGAACTTGTAGACACAACAGAATCTCGTACAGTACAGCGGGTCCGGAGTTCCGGACCCGCTGTCGCGTCTCGGGCCGCGGTCCGCCGGGGCGAAATTGAAGCCCGTCGGCCACAGCCATGAGCGCGGTGCCGGAGCCGAGCACGCGAAGACCGTACTCACCGAGTTCCCCCACTCCGTATGTCAACTCCAAAAGCCGCGGCGCGTCATAAGGTCACAGCGTTCCGCCCACCCTCGATAGCGCCGACTCCGAGGTCGCGGCCCTTGGGGGCCGCGGCCCGCCGCAGCGCAGCGGAGGCAAATTAAACAGAGCGCAGTGTGAGCTGTGTGATCTCGCTGGGGGCGAACAGGCGTAGTTGCGGGCCCCAGAATCCGGTGCCGCGGCTGGTGTAGAGGTGGGTGTGCTCGCCGTGTCTGCTCAGTCCGGCGACGACCGGTTGTTCGAGCCGGACCAGGTAGTGGAACGGCCAGATCTGTCCGCCGTGGGTGTGTCCGGAGATCTGAAGGGCGACACCGGCTTTCGCCGCATCGGCCACCTGCCTGGGCTGATGCGCGAGCAGGACGACCGGCAACCGCGGATCGGCGCCGGCCAGGGCGGCGGGCAGATCCGGCCCGTGCCCGGCCAGTCCCGTTCCGGTCGGATCGTCGATACCCGCCATGACCAGACGGTCGCCGCCGCGGGTGATGATCTCGTGCTGATTGCGCAGCGGCTGCCAGCCGAGCGAGGTCATGTGCTCGAGCCAACCCGGTGCGTCACCGAAATATTCGTGGTTGCCGGTGATGTAGAACCGGCCCAGCGGCGCATCGACCTTGCCCAGCGGATCGACCTGCGGATGCCGTTTCGCCACCGAACCGTCCGCGAGATCACCTGCGTGACAGGCGATATCGGGTTGCAGCGCGTTGACGATCTCGACCACCCGCTGCGACCAGCGCAGCCGGTTCAGCGCCGCGTAGTGCGTGTCGGTGAGCACCACCAGCCGAAGTCCGTCCAGGCCGGGGCCGAGTCCCGGGATCGGCACATCGACCTCGCGCACCCGCGGCACCCGCCGCGCCTCGCGAATGCTCCACGCGACCAGCGCAGCCGTCACCGCCAGCACACCCACCGCGACGATCCGCGACCGCGCCGGATCGTGCACCCCGGCCACGGCCAGCGCCAGACCGGCGATATTCCCGATCACCGACCAGGTGAAGAAAACCCACATCACCCCGAGCAGCGTGTCGCCCACGATCGACGCGGTATCGGACTGCGCGGGCCCGTGCCCGAAGAACATCCCGGCGGGCAGACTCAGGTATCCGAGCAGGAACACCGCCGTGCCGACCCAGAACGCGGTCCCGGTCGTGACCGCCCCGATCACGGTCCACCACGGCAGAGCGAACAGAATCGCGGGAATCGCCAGAAATATGATCAGGCGCGGAATGTATTTCACCAAGGCCGTCCTCGTCCGTGTGAGCGCAGGGCACCACACCCGGCCCAACCGACCATACCCGGCACGAACACCCCTTTCCGGGGCGGAGATTCCGGGACCGTATCACCTCCGGCGCCCCTCGCAGGCACGCCGATCCGCCGACACGGGCGCAATCGCGGGCCGATCGACCCCTATCCCGGTTTACCGGTGGTGGGAGTGGTCATAGGGTCAGGTTATGACATCGGATCCTGTCGCCGACCTCGGGCGGGCCTTCGACGCGGTGGGCGAGTTGATCGCGCAAATCGAACCGGAGCAGTGGGACGCGCCGACGCCCTGTACCGAGTGGACGGTGCGTGATGTGGTGCGGCATCTGGTTGGGCTGAATCTCTTGTTCGCGGCGTTGGTCGACGGCGGTCCGATGCCGGATCAGCGGGAAGATCATCTGGGGACCGATCCGCTCGGGGCCTACCGGGCCTCCGCCGCGGCGGTGACGGCCGCCTTCGGCGCTCCCGGGGTGCTGGACAAGACGTTCTCGGGGCCGCTGGGCGATGCCACCGGTTTGGGGCGGTTGCGGATCAGGATGGCCGATCTGCTCACCCACGGCTGGGACCTGGCCCGCGCCACGGGAATCCGTGCCGATCTGCCGGAGGATCTGGTCGAGGAGTCGCTCGCGTACATCAGGGTGCAGATGGCCGAGCATTCCCGCGCCGGACGTTTCGACGACGAGCAACCCATCGCCCAGGACACTCCCGTTCTCGACAAACTCGCCGCATTCACCGGCCGCGTCGTCTGACGTTCTGCGGCGCGCCGGGCGCGTCTTCCCGCATGCCGAGTGAAGAACCTGTACCTCTAGATGAGGTTTGCCCAGGGGTGCTTTCTGCGAGGAGTGCTGGTGCCGATGCCGACACGGTGGTTTCGCTGGCTCGTTTCGATGATGGGGATCGTGCTCGTGGCCGGACTCGTCGCGGGTCCGGCCCAGGCGCAGGATCCGCTGGACCGGTTCTACCGGCAGCGGCTCGACTGGCAGCCCTGTCACGACGCCGCACTCGACGCGGCGGGTGCGCGGTGTGCGGGAGTTGTCGTCCCGCTGGATTACACCCACCCCGACGGCCGGACGCTCACCATCGCGATCTCGCGGATCGCCGCGACCGATCCGGCGCGGCGGCGTGGGGTGCTGCTGTCCAATCCGGGCGGGCCCGGCGGGCCGGGATTGCGCACGATGACCGGTGTGCAGAAGTCGATGACCGCGGACGTGCGTGCGCAATACGACCTGATCGGCATGGACCCGCGCGGTGTCGGCCGCTCGGATCCGGTGGCTTGCGCGATACCGCTGCCGACGATGCTGTTCTCGGCCGGATTCGACCTGTTCGGTTATGCCCGCGACACCGGCCTGGCCGCCGTGCTGGCCGCGTCCTGTCTGGCCGGGGACGTCGGCAAACTCCGCAACATCACCACCCGGAACACCGCCCGCGACATGGACGTCGTGCGGGGGACGCTCGGTGTCGACAAGATCAACTATTACGGCGCTTCGTACGGCACCTACCTGGGTGCGGTGTACACGCAGATGTTCCCGTCGAAAACCGACCGGATGGTTCTGGACAGTCCCGTGGATCCCGATCGCTACTGGGTCGGGATGTACCAGGACATGGGCCCGATCAACGAGTACGCCCTGGACGACTGGGCGGCGTGGGCCGCCCGGCACGACGATAGGTACCACTTCGGCACGACCGCGCCGCAGGTGCGCGCCTTCGTGGAGGACCTGATCCGCCGTGCGGCAGCGCATCCGGTGATCAGTCTCGGCTCCGGATATCTGGTCGACGAACACACCGTGCCGATAATGCTGCTCGCCCTGCTGTCGAACCCCAAGATGAACGCCAATCTGGCCGACGTCGTGCGCTTGTTGTCCGACGGCGTCGACGGGAAACCGCTGGACGTGTCGAAACTCAAATCCAAGGTCAGCGCCTCGGCCCCGCCGGAGACGTCCGGGATGGCCGCGGTGATGTGCGGGGATGTGGCCGCACCTCGGAATCCGGCCTGGTACTACCGCAATATCGAGGCCGCCCGGCCGACTCAGCCGGTATTCGGCGCGTTCGCCAACAACATCACCGCCTGCGCCTATTGGCCCGATCCGATCGAACCCCCGACCAAGGTGCGCAACGCGACGTCCGCACTGATTCTGGCCGTGACCCACGACACCCGCACCGCCTATTCGGAAGGTCTCGCGCTACACCGCGATCTGTCGGGCTCCCGCCTGGTGACATTGGCCCACACCAGAATTCACGGCTCCTTCCGTCCCGGCCTGAGCCCGTGCCTGAACGACTACGTCAACACCTACCTCGGCACCGGCGCCCTCCCCGCCGCCGACGTCACCTGCGAACCCGACCCGGAGTTCTTCCCCGAATAACCACCGAGGGGCGACTCGCACGGGATGTCGGCTCGGCCGTCTCGGAGCGCGGGAGATCCCGAGCCGACGAGTACCACTGCCTGTCTCCCCGCTGATCTGTGATCGCCGACGTCGGGCAGGCCGATTGCGGGCCGGAGGTCTCCGTTTCGGCCATCAGGGGGTTGCGGCTGATCGGAGTTACAGACCCAGCCCCTGGGCCAGGGTGGGCCAGGACTGTTTCAGCGCGTCCTGCCAGTAGCCCCAGGAGTGTGTGCCGGTGGCGGTGTAGTCGACGGTGACCGGGATGCCGAGCTGGTTCAGGCGATTCTGCAAGTTGTGCGTGCAGGCATTGGTTCCCGCCTCGAGCAGACCACCCACCAAGAGCTGATTCGCCAGCGACACCGGACCGGGATGCAGCAGGAAACGGCTGTTCAACGTGTCGTACCGGCCCGGCAGGCCACTGCCCGAGGACAGGAACAGGTTGATACCGCGCAATCGATCGGCGTGTACGAACGGATCGTTCGCCGCCCAGAGCGGGCTCGAATCCGAGCCCCACATATTGACGGGATTGCCGTCGCCCCAAACCGATATCGCGGTCTTGACCACCTGGCGCCCGAGCGGATCGCTGGTCTGGGCGCACCCGCTGTAGGAGGCGACGCTGCGGTAGAGACCCGGTTCGGCGATGGCCAGGGCCAGCACCGAGGTGCCCGCCATCGACAGACCGGCGATGGCGTGGACGCCGTTGGTACCCAGTGCCGCATCGATCAGCGGGGGCAGCTCCCGGGTGAAGAAGGTTCTCCACTTGTTGCGGCCCAGCACCGGATCGTCCTTCAGCCAATCCGTGTAATAACTCCACGCGCCGCCGATCGGCTCGATGACGTTGGCGTTCTTGTCGGCGAGATACGGCAGCGCATCGGTATTGCGCTGCCAGGTCGCCGCATCCTCCCCGCCGCCCGCACCGTTGAGCAGATACAGCACGGGCCGGGGGGCCGAGGCGTCCGGTGGACGCTGCACCTCGACGGTGATGTCCTGATTCATCGCGGCCGAATGCACGCGCAGCGTGAGGTGGCGAGCGTCGCGGATGTAGTACGCGCCGATCTTCGACCCGTCGGGTGCGGTGGGGGAGGCCAGCAGATGTTCGGTGGTGATGATCGGATCGGCCGAGCCGGCTCCCGCACCCGTGCCGACCGACATCGCGGCCAGGGCGACGGTGGCCGCGGCCGCAACGACGGTGCGAATCCTCGATCGGCGACGCAACGTGAAACTCCCAGGTGTTCTACGTGATTCGGGTGATGCCGTAGAACATATCGCTCGGTGCGGTGTGCGGCTACTTACCGGATCGTCGCCGGACATCCGGATGCGGAACGTCGGCGGTGCGGGTGCGTCGTTGCGAAAACGACTGAGCCCCGGCGATATTCGCCGGGGCTCAGCTGCGAGAACTCGGATCAGAACAGGCCCGCGAGCGAGGAGTCGCGAGACTGCAGGTCGGAGTTGCCGGTGTGCACGAGCTGAGCCGCACCCTGCAGGGTGGTGTTCAGCTGCATGATGTTCTGGTTCCACTGCGACTGCAGTTGCGAGAACGCCTCGTTCGCGTCACCCTGCCAGTGGTTGGTGACGAAGTCGGTGACCTGCTTGTGGAAATCCTCCAGGTCGGACATCAGGTTGCGGGCGCGGCTGATGAACGCGTCGGCACCTGCGGCGACATCGCCGAAGTTGGCGGAAATCCGCGAGGGATCGTTGGCGGCCATGAAATGCTCCTTTGAACGTGGTGATCTTCGAAGCCCGAACGTGTGTGAGCCGGGCAGGATCAGATGGCGGGCAGATCCAGGCTGGAGTTCTGCTTGGCGATCTGCTGCTGGAATTCCTCGTCCTGCTTGGAGTAGCTGTCGGCGGTCTTCATCAGGCTGTCGACCGTGTTGGACAGCTTGTTGTTCATCGCCTGCGCCTGCTCGTAGTAGCGCTCCATGAACTGGTCGAAGGCGGAACGCGCCTGACCGCTCCAGCTGGCGGTGGTCTGCTCCTGATCCGCCTTGGTGGACTGGATGTGCGTGATCAGCTTCTGGTGCTGGTCCTCCATGTTCTTGGAGAACGTGTTCATCTGATCGACATTGGCTTCGAGCTTGCCAGCCACAGTGTGCTCCTCTCGGGTCAACGATCCACGACGGTCGTCTGTCGTGTCGGTATGTCTGGTTGGACGCGTACGACGTCCGTTCGGTTCCATCTACTTCTGCCCAAGTATGAAGGGCACCCCCCAGGCGATGAAGCCGATCTGGTGTGCTCACGTGACGCGAGATGTCATGAAGTGGACGTCATCCCGCCCGTGCTGTCGGAGCAACCGGCTCTGGTACCAGGGGCAGTCGAGACCGCCGCGGCCTCGAATCCGGACCCTCCTTCCCCTACACCTCAATGGCTAAATGTAGCCCGGTCCGGAGACCGGAAGTGCGAACCCCGCCGTGTCGACGGGACTCGAACGCCTACAGGTATTTGGACGCAGCATGCCTCGATTCGGTTCCCTGCCTACCTGCAATGGAGTCCGGCCGGAACGGCCCGAAGCGCGGCTCCGCGCGAAGGATTCGGCCGCTCGATCACCCCTGCGGCGAGCATCGCGCGTTGTGACAGCGTATGTTCTCCTTCCCCCGAGGTGCCGCTGTACCCACATGACGGGCATGACTGCCGCTTTACCCTACCAATCGCGCGGCGCGGGAGCCACAGGAGTTTGTCCGCCGCACCCACTTCGCCGTTCGTGGGACGGATGAGCGGGCCGCCGTAGGGTAGCGTTCGGCACGTCGTCACGGGAGAGTTGGTCGGGTAGCTGAAGTGTCCACGATGCGTTTCCACGTCGTCAATCTGCCGCATACGCAGACCACTCGGTCGTATTCGCCATGTGCTTATACCCAGAAAGTGCGCCGGTTCTGCGACATGATGTCCGGACTGGGCCACGAGGTGTTCCTGTACGCCTCGCAGGAGAACGAGGCGGCCTGCACCGAACTGATCACCATCGTGACCAAGGACGAACAGCGGGAATGGTTCGACAACAACGATTTCTTCGAAGGCCCGATCAACATCACCTGGGGTAAGAACGACAAACACTGGGTCATCACGAACGGCCGGGCCGTCGCGGCGATCGCCGAACGGGCGAAGCCGCGGGATTTCCTGTGCATCATCGGCGGTACCTGCCAGGAGGCGATCGGCGCCGCGCTGCCGGAGATGATGACGGTGGAATTCGGCATCGGTTACAGCGGCGTGTTCGCGAAATACCGTGTGTTCGAAAGTTATGCGTGGATGCACGCGGTGCACGGCGCGCACACCACACTGCCCGGAATCATGAGCGATCGCGGCCGATTCTTCGACGCGGTGATCCCCAATTACTTCGACGTGCCGGACTTTCCGTTCTCCGCGGAGAAGGACGACTACTACTTGTTCATCGGCCGGCTGATCGAGGCCAAGGGCTATCAGATCGCCGTGGACACCTGTCGCGCCCTCGGCCGCGAACTCGTGATCGCCGGTGCCGGAACGCCGCCGGAGTTCGGTGAGTACGTCGGCGTCGTGGACACGCGCGGCGCGGTGAGCTGATGAGCCGGGCCCGAGCGGTTTTCGTGCCCTCGCTGTATCTGGAACCTTTCGGCGGGGTGCACGTGGAGGCGATGCTGTGCGGAACGCCGGTCATCACCACCGACTGGGGTGCGTTCAGCGAGACTGTGCAACAGGGCGTCACCGGATTCCGATGCCGTTCGCTGCGTCAATTCTGCGATGCCGCGGACGCGGTCGACGAGCTGGATTATCAGGCGATCCGCGATTACGCCGTCGGGCGTTTCTCCACGGATGTCGTCGCGGCGC
The DNA here is from genome assembly GCF_001613065.1 of Nocardia miyunensis NBRC 108239. Lineage (GTDB taxonomy): Bacteria > Actinomycetota > Actinomycetes > Mycobacteriales > Mycobacteriaceae > Nocardia > Nocardia miyunensis. The sequence goes on along the minus strand of NZ_BDBQ01000084.1, from coordinate 51,468 downwards.
AATACGAGGACTACTTCCGTCGCCTGGAAACCCTGTGGGGCGAGGGGTTCTACGCGCTGTGATCCGGGCGTGTCACTGAATGTGGTTGTGCAACACCGGAACCAGCTTGCTCAACTCGGTCTTCTCCGAATCGGCTCCCCAGTTCCGCATGGCCGACACCGCGGTCGGATCGTCCAGCGGGATCACGGTCGCCTTGGACGTGCTGATCTCGTACGGCAGCCCGAGCAGACCGCCGCCGCCGGCGGCCTTGTCGCTGCGCACGGCGAGGATGTAGCTGCCGTCGGCGGCATTGAGGCTGTCGTAGTCGCTCATCGGCTTCGGGGAGGTCTGGTTGCCCTGCTTCGGGTAGCTGAGGTTGTAGACGAAGCCGAGCCCCTGCAGGAATTCGGTCTGCGGGGTGCCGCCGAGATAGATCGCGACCTTGTCGTCGTCGGTGACATCCACCATGGTGATCGTCTTCCCGGCGAAGGCCGGGTTCTGCTGTTCGGCCTCGGCCACCGAATTCGGCGCTGCCACTGCGCTGGTCGTGGGCGCGGGGGTGACCGGTTGGTCGCCTCTGTTCGCCCAGATCCCGATCCCCGCGGCGACGGCCACCACGACCACGCCGACGACCGTCGGGATCAGCCATCGGCGGCGACCGGGCGGCTTGGCCAGCAGCGCGGACAGATCCCGTTCTCCCGGATCGGAATTCGTCATCCTGGGAGCGGAATTGCCCTGTGCGGTATAGGAACCCGAGATATTCGCGCGCGGGTCGGTGAAGGGCTGACCGGGCACCTGGATCGGATACGTCGGCGAGGTGGAGGTGCGCACCGGGCGGTAGCCGGGCACCAGGGCGCCGGTGGCCGCGTCGGTGAATTCGCGGCAGGTGTTGAACCGATCGGCCGGATTCTTCGCCAGCACCCGGGCGAAGACGTGATCGACGGCCTCGGGAAGGCCGGGGTTCAGGGCGGTCGCCCGCGGCGGCGGCTCGTACAGATGGCCCATCATGACCATCGCCGGTTGCATTGCCGGATAAGGGTTCTGGCCGGTCAGCAGCTTGTAGAAGGCGCAGCCGAGACTGTAGATGTCGGCGCGGTGATCCACCGGATCGCCCTGCAACTGCTCCGGCGGGGCATACGCGATGGTGGCCACGAAACTGCCGGTCTCGGTCAGCTCACCCGGGTCCTCGGTGGATTTGGCGACACCGAAATCGGTGAGCAGCACCCGTTCCTCGTCGTCGCCGTCAGTGGCGGACAGCAGGAAATTGGCCGGTTTGACGTCGCGGTGCAGCAGGCCGCGCCGGTGCGCGTAGTCCAGGCCCCGGCCGACCTCGGTGACGATGCGCAGCGCCCGCAGCGGCGTCATGGCGTGCCGGTCCCGGGACAACTCGGCCGAGGCGTCGGTGCCCTGGACGTACTGCATCGCGATCCAGAGCCGCCCGTCCTCCTCGCCGCGGTTGTAGACCGACACGATGTTCGGATGATCCAGTCCCGCAGCCAGATTGGCCTCGCGCTCGAATCGTCCGCGGAATTCGGCATTGGCCGACAGCTCGGTGCCGAGCACCTTGATCGCGTCCATGCGCGGCAGGCTCGGATGTTTGCCCAGATATACCGTGCCCATACCGCCCGCGCCGAGCACTCGCTCGATCCGATACCCGCCGACGATGGTGCCGGGACTCATCGCCATCTGTCACAAACTCCTGGTCGATCGTGGTCGGGAGGGTGCCGGTACCGGTCGGATCGTGCTTTCGCGGAGCATACCGGCCCCGCGTGAGCACGGTCGAGCTACGGCTCCCATTGGCTGTTGGCCAGCAGCGCGTATTGCGCGGCCGCACGCTGATGCGCATCGATCAATTGATCGGAGTCGACATAGGCGAGGTAATTGCGGTACGCGACGATGCAGGTGTAGCGCTTGGGCGTGATGTACGAGTCGGTGTCCGTATTGTTTTCCACGCACGCCGAACCGGGTAGTTTCGGCACCGCGGCGGCGGCCTTCTCGAATGGCTGCGGGGTGAGCCGATCTCGCACGACTTCATGTGCGGCGGCCGCATCGGCGGTGCGGACCAGAAGGGCGTCATCGGTTTTGGCGAACTTCACGCCTTCGATCGCGGTGAAGGTCTTCTTCGCCTGCGCCCGATCGGGCATGTAGTGCATGATGCCGCGCGGGCCGAAGGCCGCATTCGTATCTCCGTAACCGATATTGCCGATCTTGTCCGAATTCAACGTGCGGCTGATCAGATATTCGGGATCCCAGTCCAGTCGGACGGTGTCCTCGTCCGAGATCGGCCGAAGCTGGTCCAGCAGGGGGAATTCCGCGTCGTAGGACTTCTGAACCAGGGTGGTGAGATTCGCCGGATCGGCGCTGGGTGCGAGCGCGAGCACCGCCACGACATAGGAACCGTGCGCGATGAACGATCGGACGGTGGCGGTCCCGGGACGCCAATGAGCGTGCGCGGCAGGGTATTTGCTCACCGTCAGCGGTTGATTCTTGTTGAGTCCGATATCGGCGTTGTAGAAATCACCGGCAGCGCGTGTGGCGGTGTCGGCATCGGGAAACTGCATCACCATCAGATCGATGCTGGTGGTATTCGATCGCACCACGGCCGGCCAGTCGGCGGTGCTGAGGTAGGTGGGCCGATCCGATCCCACCGATTCGAAGCCGAAATACATGTTGTCGCGCTTGGCGACCGCGGTCATGGCGGTGTCGTTACCGATCCCGCGGGCGATGACGCCGCTGGTGAACGACCCGGAGCGCAGACCGACGGTCATATGCGGATCGATGTCGTAGGCGTCCACCACGTAATCGCTCAGCCGCAGGCCGCCGACCTGCAGACCGTAGATCAGGCCCGGCGGATCGTCCTCGTGGATGTCGATCGGATCGACCGGATACGGGCCGACATCGAGAGTGCGCACGTCGAGTTCGGCCGGAGCGGCGATCCCGGAAACCGATGTGCCGCAGGAGGTCAGCATGACGGCGGCGGTGATCCCGCCGACGGCCGCGGCGATCCCGCGGGCGAGCGAGGGGCGCGTCATTTCGCCCTCACCAGGATCGCGTATTGCGCCGAGATGCGTTGCTGCGCATCGAGAAGCTGTTCACCCCAGGACTGCGACGCATATCGCCCGTAGGCGACCGAGCAGTAGAAATGCACCGCGATCGTCACCGGACCGTGGTACTGACGGCATTTGGCGACCGGGAGATTCCGCGGGGGCGCGGCGGATTTGAAATGTTTCGACGGATCGCCCAGCTGATCGCGGATGTCCTGCGCGCCGGCCGCGTCCCGGGCCCGGTACAGGGTGTTGCCGTATTCGGCGTACAGATCCACGCCGTCCTTCCGGAAGTTCCGCTGATCCGCGATCGGGTCGGTGGTCCAGCCCAAGGCCGCGTGCGCGTGGAAGACGACGGGCGGATTCAGCCATTCTCCCGTCGCCGCCTGCGGCCGGATCATCGTGCGGCCGAGCATGCCATCGATATCCATCGGTTTGTCGGAGAGCTGGTTCGCCGGGGTGGGGGTGAATTTCGCGACCGCCGGGACGATCGTGTCCAGGCTCTTGGTCACCATGGTGACCAGGGCCGGTAGATCGGTGTGATGGAACCAGATCTTCGTGTGGTCGTAGTCGGAGGTGAACACGAGAATTTTCCCGGTGGCGTACCAGCTGTCGATCGACTGGTTGCCGGGCTCCCAATGTGCGTGTGCGGCGGGATATTTGGGGATCGGTACCGGTTGATTATCCGGTTTGGCCGTGAAATCGCGGTGTTCGAGCGCGGCGGCGGCGTCGGCGGCCTGCTTCTCGTCGGGGAACAGCATGACCGCGTTGAGCAGTTCGATACCGTCGTTCTTCCGGCTGTCCATCCCATAACTGATGTAGCCGCCGATGAAATTCGGGGCATCCTGCGCGAAATTGTCGAAGTCGCCGAAATTGTGCAACATCGTGTTCTTGGGATCCTCGAAGACGAGCGATCCGGAATTACCGCCGAAGGTCAGGCTCGGGTCGATATCCATGGCCAGCGGAACGGTGTCGCCGAGACGTTCGGCCTCGAAAACGCGGGCCTGATAGCTGTTCTTGGGCTTGCCCATATCGTGCGGGGCGGCCTGGTAGGGGCCGAAGTCCAGGGCGGCGAGATCGATGACCGGGGCCGGGGGCGATCCGCCGTGACCGCAACCCGCGGCGCAGGCCGTGACCAGCAGTATCGCCGCCACGAACACCTTGGACCTGCGCATGACTTCCCCTCCCGTGGGACCGGCCGCAACACAACCCGCTCGGCCGCGGCCCGTCGGTAGTCTACACACGGGGTCGGGCGCTGATGCCAGTGATTTGCCGCCGCGCGGGCCTTGCTCACATACTGTTCGCCAGGAGGGCGTATGCCGCCGATGCCTTCTTCTTCATATCGGATTGATCATTGCTGATGACCACCTCGACATATCGGCCGTGCGGAATGTAGCAGCGGAATTTCGCCGCATTCGAGTGCACGCTTGAACTGCCGAGTTGCAGGCATTTCGCACCCGGGATTCCGTCCGGCGCGTCGGTCGGGCTGTAGCCGGATCCCGACGCCGAGACCAGGCCATTGACGAGCCGCCCGCCGGCCGCCGCATCGCGCACCCGCAGCACCGTGCTCGTATCGGCGATGCCGACCGCGTCCAGGCCCGTATCGTCGACGAGTCGCTGCCGGGTGGTCTCGTCCTCGGCGATGTTCACGAAATCGTTGGGGCCGTAGCTGGCGAAGCGGTCCCGGTCGGGGGTGTGCACGTCCCGGTCGCGCACCACCGCGCGGGCGAGCAGTCCGTCGGGATCGATTGGGAGGCTGGAGAACTGGTCCTTCGGGGTGGCCTGGAATCTGTCCAGTGCCGGGACCTGCGCGTCGAGTGATTTCTGCACCCACGCCTCCAGATCGTCCTGATCGGGCTCGGGACGCTGGATGAACAGCGAGATCACGAAGTTCTTGTGCGCCAGGAAGGCGCCGACATTGGAGATGCCGGGACGCCAGTGCACCAGCGCGTCAGGGTATTTCGACAGCGTGAGCTTCTTGTTCAGATCCGGCGCGACGCCGAAGTCGGCGTCCTCGAGTTCCTGGGCGGTTCGCTTAGCGGTATCCGCGTCCGCGAAACGCATCACGAAATCGGTGACCGAGGTGGTGTCGGAGGTGGAGATGGAAGTGCCCGGCTCGTCGGGCTTGTCGGCCCCGGCGGCGGTGTAGCCGGTGAGCAGGCCCTCCCGGTCCAGGATGGGCTTGGACACCGCGGCGAGCAGGCGGGTGGTGGCCTCGGTGTTGTCCAGGACGATGTGGCCACCCTGACCGACCTTCAGCGACGGATCGATCCGCACCGCGGGCACCACCGCCCGGGACATCCGCATACCCTCCACGACCGCGCCCGCGTCGTCGGCGGTCTGGTGGTAGGCGTGCTGATCGACCGCGTAATTGCCGACATCGAGTGTGCGCACGTCGATCTCGCCCGCGACCGGGGTGCCCTGCACCCCGCACCCGGCCAGCACCGCGACCGCGGTTGCCGTAGCGAATACGATCCCTGCGCGACGTGTCGTGCGAACCATCGGCCAGCCCCCGTATCTCCAGCAATCAGCACACAAATTACCGGACCGGGGCCTTGCGCGGGAACAGTCCGCGCGGCGCGATGTGGCGCGTGGCGAGACGAGGCGGGCCGGTCCGGGGGCCCATGCGGATCCGTTGCTCTAATCTGGTGCGTGTGGTGACGACCGCCGATATGGCCCGCGAAGGCCGATTCCATTGAGGGATCGGCAGGTCGAGGTTGTCCCGGGCAATCATGTCGTGGTCCGAGTGGCGGGTGCGCTCGTGCTGGTCGCCCATCGCGGTCCCGGGCCGGTACGGGAGTCCTCGGTCGCCATGCGCGTGGCAGAAGCGCTCTCGCAGTTGGTTTTCGAGGCGACCGAGCAGGCTCCCGCCGGGCCCGGCCGGTTGGTCGCACGGGAGGCGACGAACTGGTTGATGCGCGACGCCGAGCAGATCAGCCCCGGCGAGCCGGTCGATCTGGGCATCCTGACGCAGGCCGAGACCGGCGGGGTGGCGATCTTCCTGCACGGCGCGGTCACCGCGATGCTGGTCGGCGAGGACGGCGTCGAGTACCACCGTGGCGTGGAGGCCGGATTCACCGTGGATCGGGTGGCGCACACGCCGGCGCGGGCGGCCGCGATCTTCGCCGACGAGGAATCGGCGGGCGATCCGGAGCTGCCCGAGCGCGGTATCGGCGCGCTGGGCGAGGGTGTGGCGCAGGCGTCCGGGGCGGTCGTCTGGTTCGAGGGGCGACGTTCGCGGGCACGTGATCGGGACGAGGACTCGGGTGCGCGGCACCGCCCGGCGACAACGGGATCGGTGCCGTTCGCCGATGAGCCGCAAGCGTTTTCGAATCCTTCGGGCGATCTGTACCGCGCGCAGATGTCCTCGGATTCGACTCCGCCGCCGAGTGATGACTCCGTTCCGCAACCTCCGCCCCTGCCGGGTGGCGACCTCGCGCCGCGGGTGCCGGGCACGGGGGTACGGAATGATGCCGTCCCGCCGCCGCTGCCGAGCGCGGGGCCGGGCGGCGACGCCGTCTCGCCGCCGCTGCCGTCGACTCCGACTCCACCGCCCCTGCCCACGGTTCCGCCGCCGCTGCCCACGGTTCCGCCGCCGCTGCCGAATACCGGGCCGGATATGGCTGCGCGACTTGCGCAGACGGAACTCGGGCGGCCGAGTTCGGTTCCGTCGCTGCACGGTCCGGAGCCGACTCCCGAGCGCGGTGCGCCCGGCGTCCGGGTGTTGGGATTCAAGTGCGCGCGAGCACATCCCAGCGATCCGCGATCGGCGTTCTGCACCGTCTGCGGTATGCCGGTGGATCAGACCCAGCCGCCGTCCGAGGTGCCGCGCCCGCCCCTGGGCGTGCTGGTTCTCGACGACGGCACCGCGTTCACGCTGGCCGCCGACGCGGTCCTGGGCCGCGATCCGCAGAACTCCGATGCCGCCCAGCGGGGTATGACCCCGTTCAAGATCGAGGACAACTCCGGCGGCATGTCCCGCGCCCACGCCGAGATCCGCCTGGTCAACTGGGATGCCACCATCGTGGATCGAGGTTCCACCAACGGCACCCGCGCCCGCCTCCCCGGCTACCAGGACTGGATCAACCTGGTTCCCAACCAGCCCATGGCCCTGATTCACGGCACCGAACTGATGCTCGGCAACCGCGTCCTCCGCTTCGACCCGGCCGCCGCCCCGCCCTTCTGAGCTGTATCTTCGGCCTCCGCTGCTGTATTTTCTGCCTCCGCTTCGCTCCGGCGGGTTTGCGGCGCACTGAGGCTCACCGCCCGGCCCCGTGTCGGACACTCGTTCCTCGCACCCGCCACGCGTCCGGGCGGCGAGCCGCGCCGCAAACCACATCGCGGTCACCAGCGCACCGGCCGCGCCCTTGCCCTCCTCCGACAGCGGGTACAAGGTGTCTTTCGAGGTCACGAACGCCGCGGCGTCGAACGCCAGGTGGGCGTTGTCCCGGGGTTGATGGAACGAGGTGCGAGAGGTCGTGTCTCGGTGGGAACCGGAAAGATGTTGTCTCGGGCTGGATCTCGTTGGTTCCCGGCTTACGCGTAACGGGATTCGCAGGTGTGCCGGCTGCCCAGGACTCCGGCGCGGAAGGCGTCCACGCGCGAAAAACCGCTGGGGACAGTATTTCCCGCGATATCACTGGCGGCGAGGCCGTCGTTCAGCAGGCCGGAGACGGCCTTGTCCAGATCGCCGGGGGACAGGGCCAGATCGCCGTTGGCTACGGTGCGGGTGGGGCTGGCGAGTTTCGCGGTGATCACGCCCGACAGGCAGGACGCGCGCAGGCCCGTCTGCGCGCCCGAGAGCCGCTGGTGCAGATTGTTCTGCACCGCAAGGGTGTACCGGGAGATGAAGACGATGTAGGCGTTGTAATCGCCGCCGATATGGGTCGGGAAGTTGTCCTGATCGCCGGTGTTCGCAGCCGCGCGGGCGGCGAGGGCTGGTACGTCGGTGCCGATCGTGTTGGTGGCCGGGCAGTAGGTGACCGGTTCGGTGTCCGTGGCGTCGGGGCAGCCCAGTTTCGCGCCGCGATAGTCGTAGGCGGGTTCGGTGGGCACCGGCATGATCGAGCTCATCGCCTTGCCCAATTCGACGAGATTGTGCTGGGTGACGGGCAATTCGCCGTGATCGGCATCGTTGCCGTAGGACTGCGGGAGGTTCTTGCGGCGGCGGGTGACGTCGTTCATATCGATGGCCGCGCAGCTCTTCGGGCCGTCGGTGAAGCCGATCTGCACGGCGGTCACCCGTTCGAAGGCCGAACCGTGCACCGAATCGGGATCGCTCGGATCCGCGTCCCGGATCGCCACCGTCGCGGCCAGCACCTTGTTCAGGCCGTCGGCGGTGTTGATCGTGAAATGCTTTGCGCGGCCCTCGGCGACGTGCCGCATGAACGCCCCGGCGAAGCAGTCGGCCTGCTGCTCCTTGACTATCACCGGGGTCCGGCCGGTGACGAGTTCGGCCTCGGTCTGCACCGCGTGGCCGTACTCGTGCGCCAGCACCATCACCACCGACATCTTGCCGAACGCGTTCGTCATCGTCGGCAGCAGAACGCCTCGGTCCCAGCCGATGGAATTGTCCAGGCGGCAGTACGCCGCATTCACCAGATGCAGTGTGGTCTGCTGGCAGAACCGACTGTCCTGGGTCTGCTTGGCATCCCAGGAGTAGAACTTCGGGACCGGGGCGAAGGTCCCGGAGAAGTCCTTGGAAAACTCACTGCGCCAATAACTTTGGATGTCGTCGATGGCGTTGAGCGCCAGCTTGTCGTACTCGCCCCCGGTCGCGCCGTCAGCGGTCAGGGCGCTGTCCGCGACGCCCGCGCGGGGTCCGCTGGGGCCGCTGGTGGTGGGCAGTCCGGCCACCTGGAACGGGTCCTCGTAGACCGAGACGGCCCGGCCGCCGACGGTCGAGGTGCAGCCCGTCAGCGTGAGGACTGTCAGAATCAATGCGGAGACCGCGGTTGTCACCTGGTGTTTCGCCACACGTGCTCCCTCCCCTGGGGGTCGCGGTTCAGTTACGGGCCCGCACACCCCGGGCTCGCACACCCTATGCCCGTGGGAAATTGTGGTGCCCTGATACCCGGCCTTTCGCATAGTATCCGGCACATGTCATCACCGGGGGCGCAGAAGATCACCGTGCGTCATGAGGGAATCGATCGGGGCTTCGAGGCGGGGCAGCAGATCACCATCGGCCGCGCGCCCGAGGTGACGTTGTTCGTCGACAGCCCTTTGGTTTCCCGTGTGCACGCGATACTCAGCTGGCAGGGCGGTACCTGGGTGCTGTCCGACAACGGCAGTACCAATGGCGTATTCGTGGACGCGCAACGGGTCACGGGTCCACTGCCGATCGGCCGGCCGATGCAGGTGCGGCTGGGCGACGCGGTCACCGGGCCGCTGCTGCAACTGACGCCGCAGGTGGGGCAGCGTCCGCAGCAGCGGCCGGGACCCGGGCCGCAGGATCGGCAGTCCGGGGCGCGTCCCATTGCGCCGATGCCGCCGCAGGGGGTGCCGCCGGTGCCGGGGCAGATGGCGTCGCCGCAGGTGGGGCAGGCGATTCCGCCGCAACGTCCGCCGATGCCGCCGCAGCCGCCCGCGCAGCAGCGTCAGCCGGTGCCGCCGCAACGTCCACCGGCTCCGCCGCCGCAGGGACAGGCGGTTGCGCCGCAGCGTCCGCCCACCCCGCCGCAGGCTCCCGCCGTTCCGCCACAGGCTCGAGGGGTTTCGCCGCAGGGCCGGTCCGGTCCGTTGCAGCAGCAACCGGCCCCGCCACAACGTCCGATGACGCCGCCGCAGCAGAATCCGCAGCCACCCCAGGGTGCGCCGCAGCGTCCGTTGGTCGACCGGTCGAATCTGCCTCCACAGCAACAGATTTCGCCGAAGCAGCCGGTCTCTCCGCAGCAGCCGGTTTCACCGCAGCAGCCGGTTGCGCCGCCGCAGCAGAATCCGCAGCCACCCCCGGCTGCGCCGCAGCGTCCGCCGGTCGATCGGTCGAATCTGCCTCCGCAGCAACAGGTTTCGCCGCAGCAGCAGGTCTCTCCGCAGCGTTCGGTTCCCCCGCAGCAGCCGGTTCCTCCGCAGCAGCAGGTTCCATCGCAGCAAGCGGTTCCGTCGCAACAACAATCGGTCTCGCCGCAGCAGCCGGTTCCGTTGCAGCAATCGGCTCCGCCACAGCAATCGGCTCCCGCGCGGCAAGCCGCGGCGGCCAATACCAGTATGACCGCGAAGGCCGACGCGTCGATGCGGCCGCCGCCGGTGCGCACCTCGGTATCCAGCGCGCCCTTCGCCCGCGCGGACCGAATTCCCGCGGGCGGCTTGAACATCGGCCGCACCAGCGACAACGAGATCGTGGTGAACGATCCGCTGGCCTCGCGCCGGCACGCGCGCCTGGTGCAGGGGCCCGAGGGGCTGGTCATCGAGGACGTCGGCTCGGCCAACGGCACCTTCGTCAACGGCCGCCGCGAACAGCGGGTCGCCCTGCGCGAGCGGGACATCGTCACGATCGGCAACATCGACTTCCTGGTGCAGGAGGGCACGCTCGTCGTGCGCCAGAAGCCGGTCACCGAGCAGGGCCTGGACGTGCACGGGGTCGGCTTCACCGTCGAGGGCAACAAGCAGTTGCTGGTCGATGTGAACATGCAGGCCGGGCGCGGCACCCTGACCGCGCTGATCGGCCCCTCCGGTGCGGGCAAGTCCACGCTGTCCAAACTCATTGCCGGAGCGACGCATCCGTCCGCGGGCGTGGTCACCTTCGAGGGCCGCGACCTGCACGCGGAATACGAGGCCATGCGCAGTCGTATCGGCATGGTCCCGCAGGACGACGTGCTGCACCGTCAGCTCACCGTGCGGCAGGCCCTCGGCTACGCCGCCGAGCTGCGACTGCCGCCGGACACCTCCAAGGCGGACCGTCGCGAGGTCATCGACGGTGTGCTGCAAGAACTTTCGCTCACCGAACACGCCGACACGCGCGTCGACAAACTCTCCGGCGGTCAGCGCAAACGCGCCTCGGTGGCGCTGGAACTGCTCACCGGCCCGGCCCTGCTGCTGCTCGACGAGCCGACCTCGGGCCTGGATCCGGCGCTGGACCGCCAGGTCATGACCATGCTGCGGGAACTGGCCGACGCCGGTCGCACCGTCATCGTGGTCACCCACTCGGTGGCCTGCCTGGACATGTGCGATCAGGTGCTGCTGCTCGCGCCCGGCGGTAAGACCGCGTACTTCGGTCATCCGGGCGGGGTAGGCGCGTTCCTGGGCACCAGCGACTGGGCGGAGATCTTCGCGCAGGTCGCCGCGGATCCCGATCGCGCCTTCGCGAACTACCGCGCCAAACAGGCCGCGGTACCGCCCCCGCCGCCGCCCGCACCGCGCGGCGATCAGGGCAAGCCGCCGAAATCCAGTGCGCGCAAACAGTTCTCGACGTTGTCGCGGCGGCAGTTCCGGCTGATCCTGGCCGACCGCGGGTATCTGATATTCCTGGTGCTGCTGCCGTTCGTACTGGGTGGGCTCTCACTGGTGGTGCCCGGCACCAACGGCCTGGCCATCGGCCCGCTGTCCCAGGTGAGCGATGGGAAGGGCAGCATCATGTTCGTCCCCGACGGCGGCCGGGAGAGCGAACAGCTGCTGGTGGTCCTGATCCTGGGCGCGTGCTTCATGGGATCCACGCTCACCGTGCGCGACCTGGTCGCCGAACGGGCGATCTTCCATCGGGAACGCGCGGTCGGGCTGCGGCCGTGGTCGTATCTGATGGCCAAGGTCGCCATCTTCGGTTTCGCGGCGCTGCTGCAATCCGCGGTGATGGTGGGGATCGTGCTGATCGGCAAGAAGCAGCCCGGCCACGGCACGCTGATCCCATCGGGCAACGTGGAGCTGTACGTGGACATCGCGGCCACCGCGATCGCCTGTGTGCTGATCGGTCTGGCGCTCTCGTCCGTCGCGAGATCGAACGAGCAGGTGATGCCGCTGCTGGTGGTGGTGATCATGGTCCAGCTGGTGATGGCCGGCGGCGTGATCCCGGTGACCAATCGCGTCGTACTTCAGCAGGTCGCCTGGCTGTTCCCCGCGCGATGGGGATTCGCCGCGGGATCCTCGACGGTGAACATGCCCGCGTTGAATCCGCTCGACAGTAGTGCGGCCACCGATACGCTGTGGAAGCACACCTCGCACGTCTGGTGGCTCGACATCGGCATGCTGGCCGCGCTCACCCTGGTCCTCACGATCCTCACGTGGTGGCGGCTGCGGCTGAAGAAGTCCTCGGCGTGAACGGTATGAACGTCAGTTGTTGTTGTCCGCATCCCGCGAAACTGCGGCGACCAGGCAATAAACCCGCCCGGTCGCGCGTGTCGCCGAAGAAGAAGGCACACTTGTGCGTGTGACGGCTCGAGTTGGGGCGGTACATCTCGGATGGGATGTGGTGTCCGTGGCCGGCGGCGGCGGTGGTACGCCGATCCGCCCGGTCCAGGTGGAAGGCACATACACGCCGCCCGCGTATCTGCTGGCGGACGCGTCCGGTCGCCTGCATACCGCGGGCGCCGACCGGGGGCGTTCGGATCTGGGTATCGCCGTGGCCGACGTGCGGGACATCATCGGCCACAAGCAGATCCGCATCGCGGGCGCGACCTGGCCCTCGGAACTGGTGTTCCGGGCACGGCTGTACAACCCGCTGGCCGCCATCGGTAAATACGTGCGCGGCAAGCCGGACGTCATCGCGCTGCCGTATCCGGACGACTGGCCCGACGAGAAGATCGACGAATACGCCCGGCTGGTCGAGGAATTGGACGTGACGAGCGAGCCGCTGCCCGAATCGGTGGCGTTATCGGGCTACGTGCGCGCCATCGGCCTGGTCCGCCCGCCCGATGCCGGCGGCCGGGCCACCAGCGCGACCGGCGTCTACTCCGACGGCCGGATGTGCCTGGTCGTCTCGGTGAACGGCGACGACGAGCGGCCCACCGAGTCGGTCGGCGTGCCGATCGCACCCGATGCCATGCGCGACGCGCATCACGCCGACAACGTGGTGATCGAGGTGATGGCCGCGGCCCGTTCGATCGGCGCGGACACCTCGAGGGTGCTGCTGTCCGGCAACGTCTGCTTCAACGACGCGTTACGGCTGGCGTTCCAGAATCATCTCGGTCATCGCTTACACGTGGCCGACCATCCGATGCACGCGCTGGTGCTGGGCGCGGCGCACCTGCTGGTCACCGACAGCGAATACGCCGACGAGGAGCCCGATCAGGGCTATGGGCCCGAACCCGCACGCCCCGGGGGTCCGGGCCCGGTACCGCAGGGGCCCGGACAGGCGGCGACCCCGCCGCGTCCGGACCAGGGTCGTGCGGTCAATCCCGGTCAGCAGGGTGGCGGACCCGCCCCGGGCAATCCGGCGGGCGGATATTCCGGCTCGACGGGCGGGCACGGCGTGGTGAATTCGGCCCAGGCCGAGGAGGAGTCCGCCGCATCCGAGGGCGGGCGGCACGGCTGGCGTGGTCCGGAGCGGGCGGGGCAACTCACGAGTGCGCGTCCGGGTCAGCAGGGCCCGCGGCACGCGGCGCCCGAGGAGGGCGAGCAGACCACCGTCGTCGTGCGCGATCAGGTGTCGAACGTGCATCCGGGCGTTCCCGCGATGGGCGGCCGGATGACGAGGCCGCCGGGTTCCCCGGCCGACACGATGCAGACGACGAAAATGAGTTCCGACGGCGAACCGGCCGGTCCGCGGGCGCGTCATCCCGAGCCGTCGGCCGAGCCGCAGGGTACGGCCGAGCAGTCCGGCCGGGTGTGGAACAAGGTGAAGGACAACCTGTTCGGCGCTCCGACGATCGTGGGCGCGGTGGCGCTGGCGGCGCTGGCGGTACACGTCGGCGTGGATCCGGGCGGTGCGAGCCGGTCGGGCGGCGCGAGCGCGGCCGGGGGGCGGTCGGCGACGGATCTGGTGATCGCGTCCGTCGAACCGGCCGGGGCGCCGCAGGACTGTCCGGGGATTCCGAATGCCAGCACGGAACCGGGCCCGGGTGTTGAGCAGGTCGAGGGCTGCGCCCGGTTCGGCATCGACAACCTGCACTATCTCGTGCCGACCGTGCCGGATGATCTCGATCAGGGTCCGCCACTGCACGTCTGAGCCCGGGCCTTTTCGTGCGGGTGGGCGTTCGCGCAGGTGGACGCCACAGGTCCGATTTCGGGCGCACGATGTCCGACTGGTATCGTTGCCCGCTGGCGTGCGATACGTCGCGATTTGTTCGCGTCGTGCCACGAGTCCCGGGTCTCCGCTGGCCGCCGGGGTCACTCGATCGTTCGCCGGGCCGGTAGAACACCACGACAGACAGGGAAGAACTGTGCCTACGTACAGCCCGAAGGCGGGTGACGTCACCCGCCAGTGGTACGTCATCGACGCCACTGACGTAGTGCTCGGACGCCTTGCCGTGCAGGCAGCGAATCTGCTGCGCGGCAAGAACAAGCCGACCTACGCCCCCAACGTGGATGGTGGCGATTTCGTCATCATCATCAACGCCGACAAGGTTGCCGTCTCCGGTAACAAGCGGCAGGACAAGAACCTGTACACCCACTCCGGGTTCCCGGGCGGCCTGAAGTCCCGGTCTGTCGGGCAGCTGCTCGACACTCGTCCCGAGCGGGTCGTGGAGCGCGCCGTGAAGGGCATGATCCCGAAGAACAAGCTCGGCAACAAGATCGCCGGCAAGCTCAAGGTCTACGGCGGCCCGTCGCATCCGCACGCGGCCCAGCAGCCCATTCCGTTCGAGATCAAGCAGGTGGCCCAGTGACCGCTCCTGAGGAATTCAACGAGGACTACGTGGCCGAGGACGCCGCGGTCGAGGAGACCCCGGCCGAGGACGCCGCGGTCGAGATCGTCGACGAGGGCGCGGGCTACGAGGAGTCCTACGAGGAGTCCGTCTCGGTCGCCCCGATCGTGATCGACCGTCCCGTGCAGACCGTCGGCCGCCGCAAGGAGGCCGTGGTCCGGGTGCGTCTGCTGCCCGGTACCGGCCAGTTCGTGCTCAACGGCCGTCCCATCGAGGACTACTTCCCGAACAAGGTGCACCAGCAGCTGGTCAAGTCCCCGCTGGTCACCGTCGAGCGGACCGAGGCGTTCGACGTGCACGCACGCCTGGTCGGCGGCGGCCCGTCGGGTCAGGCCGGTGCGCTGCGCCTGGCGATCGCCCGGGCACTGATCGAGGTCACCCCCGAGGATCGTCCCGCCCTGAAGCGGGCCGGATTCCTCACGCGTGACCCGCGTGCGACCGAGCGTAAGAAGTACGGTCTCAAGAAGGCCCGCAAGGCTCCGCAGTACTCGAAGCGCTGAGGCTCTATTTTTGGCCTCCGCTCCGCTCCGGCGTGTTCGCGGCCCCCTGAGTCTCGCCGTTCGGCCCCGTGTCGGGCACTCGTTCCTCGCACCCGCCACGCGTCCGAACGGCGAGACGGGCCGCGAACCTTCGGGTTGGCGTTTATCCGGGTGGGCGGGCCTGGGTGAGCGTTCGGGGTGCTTGTCGGCCTTCGTAGCCACGCGTCCGAACGGCGAGACGGGCCGCGAACTGGCTTGTTGCCGTGATGGTTCGTGGCCACGGCAAGACGGGCCGTGAGTTCGCGGTGTGCGCGGAGGCCCGGGTCCGGCTCCCCGGGTGGGGAGAATCGGGAGTACGGTCGACTCGGCACCCGCACGAGAGCAGGCACCCGATCCGATTGTCCGCGATCGGATCGGGTGCCTGCTCTCGTGCTGTATCGACAACGGTTCCGCTGAATCCCCACGCGGGTGCACCGGATGCCGTAATCAGACATTGAGGGGCATTGGAAATGGGACGTTTGTTCGGCACCGACGGAGTTCGGGGGCTGGCCAACGGTTCGCTGGGTCCGGAACTGGCACTGCATGTTTCGGCCGCGGCGGCCCAGGTGCTCAGCCGCGGCAAGTCGCGTCCGACGGCGGTGGTGGGCCGTGACCCGCGGGCCAGCGGCGAGATGCTCGAGGCCGCGGTGATCGCGGGCCTGACCTCCGCCGGGGTGGACGTGGTGTCGGTCGGCGTGCTGCCCACGCCCGCGGTGGCCTATCTGACCGCGACCTACGACGCGTGCCTGGGCGTGATGATCTCCGCCTCGCACAATCCCATGCCCGACAACGGAATCAAGATCTTCGCCGCGGGCGGCCACAAACTCGACGACGCGATCGAGGACCGCATCGCGGAGTTGGTGGCCGAGCGTGATTTCCTGCGGCCCACCGGCGCCGGGATCGGCCGGGTGCTGAGCCTGTCCGGGATCGACGGCCGGGTCGAGGAGCACTACAGCCAGGCCGGGATGCACGAACGCTATGTCGAGCATCTGGTGGAGGCGACCGGCCGCGACCTGAACGGCCTGACCGTCGTGGTGGACTGCGCGCACGGCGCCGCCTCCGACGTCGGCCCGGCGGCCTATCGGGAGGCGGGCGCGCGGGTGATCGCCATCAACGCCGAGCCCAACGGCCTGAACATCAACGACCGTTGCGGCTCCACCCATCTGGACGCGATCCGCGACGCGGTGCGCGAACACGGCGCGGATCTCGGCCTGGCGCACGACGGCGACGCGGACCGCTGCCTGGCCGTGGACGCCGCGGGCGCGGTGGTCGACGGCGACGCGATCATGGCGGTGCTGGCGATGGGTATGCGCGAGGCGGGCGAACTCGCGCGCGACACGCTCGTCACCACGGTGATGAGCAATCTGGGCCTGCACATCGCGATGCGGGAGGCGGGAATCACGATGCGCACCACCGCGGTCGGCGACCGCTACGTCCTCGAGGAGCTGCGTCGCGGCGGGTACACGCTGGGCGGCGAGCAGTCCGGGCACGTGGTCTTCCCGAAGTTCGGCACCACCGGCGACGGCCTGCTGACCGGTTTGCGCCTGCTGGCGCGCATGGCCGAAACCGGCCGGAGCATGGCCGATCTCGCGTCCGTGGTCGAGACGGTGCCGCAGGTTCTGGTGAACGTCCCGGTCGCGGACAAGGTCGCGGTCGCCGAGTCCGGCGAGGTTCGCGACGCGGTGCTCGAGGCCGAGCGTGTCCTCGGCGAGTCGGGCCGGGTGCTGCTGCGCCCCAGCGGAACCGAGCAACTGGTGCGAGTGATGGTCGAGGCGACCGATCCCGATCGGGCCCGTCAGTTGGCCGATGACCTGGCCAAACGCGTCGCCGCGGTGTGATCGCGTACCGAATCGACCAGGTTGTCCGGTGCGTGATCGGGTGATCGGAGAGCGTTTCGGGTCGGGGCCAAGTATGGTGGACTCGACTCATGATGCGACAGCGAGAGCTTGATTTCCGTGAGGGGGAACAGTGGACGCGCTGAAGCTGGATCCGGCGGCGATGGCCGCCTACAAGACCGTTGCCGACAACGTCTCGCAGCAGTTGGCCTCCGCGGCCGTCGCCGCGGGCGGCGCGGTGAATCCTGACCGGCTCTCGGCCGATCTGGGTTTGGTGGGAGCGGAGTTCGCGGCGCAGTTCACGGCCGCGGTCTCGCAGCATGTGCAGGCGCTGTCCACGGCGGGCCAGCTGGTCCACGCCTACGGGCAGGTACTGCGCGATTACACCTCCGATATGCAGGATTCCGATGCCGGCACCGCGTCCGCCATCGCCAAGACCGGGGAGACACTGGTATGAGGCGAGCTCCGGGGCTGAAGCGGCGGCCGATCCCCTCCCGCGTGACGAATCCGGCGACGACGACCAGCTCCGACGGCGTGGATCCGCCGATCATCGCGCGTCTGGTGCAGCCGATGCTTGCGTTGCGCAAGTCGCTGGGCACCGGGGTGAGCGTCCCCGACGCGAGTATCGTGCGGGCGCTGACGAGTTCGTCCACCCAGGCCGCCGACACCGAGGCTCCGCATCGCGACGGTATGCATGTGCTGGAGTCGACCTGGTCGGGTCCCGGCGCGGATGCGGCCGTTCCGGCGTTGCGCACCACCCAGACCCAGATCGGTGACATCTCCGATCGCGGCCCGCAGTATCTGGCGGTGCTGGGCGATGCGCAGTCCACCAGTTACCGGGCCGCGCAGAAGGTGGACGCGATCATCGCCGATTTCCGTCGCGACGCGCGCACCATCCTGAACAACGCCAAGGCCGCGCCCGACACCGATGCGGTGATCAACCGGGCCAGCCAGGCATTGCGCGCGGCCATCACCGCGGTCGACACCGCGAAGACCGAAATGGCCTCGCACACATCGAAATTGAGGGCGATGGGCCCGCTGACGGTCACCACGCCGGTCGATCTGGTCACGGACCAGTTCTCCGGGGACAGCACCCCGAGCTATTCGAACGACCACTCGACCTCTTCGAGCGACTACACGCCGAACAATTTCTCGAACGACTCCAACCTGCTCGGTAACTCGTACAACGGCACCTCGTTCAACGGCGGTTCGTTCAACGGCACCACGCCCGCGTTCTCCATGAACGGCACCGGCACCGGTCCCCAGCTCGATCCCGCCGCGGCCGCGCAGTTGCAGTTGCAGGAGCAGCTCATCGCGGCGGGTGTGGATCTGGGGTCCTCGGCCATCAGCGCCGGGGTCAATATCGGCACCGAGCTGATCGATAAGATCGCCGAGGTCGGCACGCACACCGTGGATACCGCGGCGCAGGTGGCCGAGCAGGCCATTCCGCAGCTGATCAATCCGAAGGCGAAAACCGACGGGACCAATGGCACCGGCGGCACGGACGGGACCGGCGGCACCGATTCGAGCCTGTTCGATTTCGGCGGGTCGCAGTCCACCACGGCCCAGCCGGCGCAGAACTCGCATTCGATCATCCCGCCGGACCAGGGCGGTTCGGACTCGAGTGCGTCCGATCCCGGCACCGCCGCGCCGAGCGGCGACACCGCGTCACCCGGCACGAGCGTACCGGCGCCCACGGCGAAACCGGTTCCGCAACCGGCGACCCCCGCCCCGGCCACCTCGGAGCCCGCACCCAGTCAGTCCGGTCCCGCCGCGGGGCTGGCGCTGCCGCCGTCGGCGGGTACGGGCGGCGGTGATTCGAAACCGCGGGACGGTCAGCTCGGTGTGACGGCTCCGGCCGCGGCGCAGATGGTCCCGACCGCCGTCATCGGCGATCTGGGCGATGACGAGATCTGATTCCGAAGAGCCGGATCAGCCGGATCCCGGGCAGGACAATCCGTTCGACCTGGGTCTGCCGATGCTGCGGCCGCCCGCGCGGCAGGCTCAACGGCGTCGGCCCGGCCGTCGTGGCACGACACGTCGTCGGCGGCCGCCGTCGCGTCCCGCGCCGATGCCGATTCCGGGGACCGCCGATCGGTCCGGCGACTGGGAGGAATGGCTGAATCAGGGTGCGCGGCAACCCGATCCGCCTCCCGTGACGCCGACCAGCCGGATGCCGGTCAGGGAATACGACTACAGCGACGAGAGCCCCGCGCGGGCGCCGCAGATCGTCGATCGCTCCGGTGGGAGTGCGGGTTCCCGGCTGCGCCGGTCCCGTTCGCGCCGCCCCGACGACCGGGTTCGCCGCGACAAGGTGTTGAGCCTGCTGATCCTGGTCGGCGTCGGCATCGTGATCATCTCGGTGGTGCTGACGGTGCTGCACACCGGCAAACGCACGCGCAACACCACCACGGCGGCGAGTGTGCCCGCGGTGGTGGAGGATTCGGCCCCCGCCGTGACGCCGCCGGTCACCGCCGCGGCATCCCCGGCGCCGATCGCGACCGCCGACTGTGAGCACCGCCGCGACGCGGACGAGGTCTCCGGCACCGATCCGGGCGGCACGAGTTCGGGCCCCGACGCGATCCTGGCCTTCGAACGCGCCTACTACGTGCAGCGTTCCGGTTCTGCGGCGCGTGCGGTCGTCACCGACGACGCGACGGTGACTTCGTCCTTGGGGTCCTCGGCCTTTCCCCCCGCCGAGAATATTCAACGCGGGATCAATCAGATCCCGGTCGGCACTCGCTACTGCGTGCAGGTCACCCGCGGCAGCACCGACGGCAGCCAGTGGGAGGTCCGCCTCACCCAGCAGAAGCCCGGCGAGCAACCGCACACCTTCACCCAGATCGTCACCACCCGAACCATTTCCGACCGCACCCTGATCGCCGCGATCAAGGAGGGCTGAGCGCGCGGTCAATCCTGGGCGAGTTGCCCGTCGGTCATCCGCCAGCGTCGCGTCGCGCGGACGGTGTTCAGCATGCGGCGGTCGTGAGTGATGAGAATCAGTGTGCCGGTGAAGGATTCGATGGCCTGCTCGAGTTGTTCGATGGCGGGCAGGTCCAAGTGGTTGGTGGGCTCGTCGAGGATCAGCAGGTTCACCCCTCGGGCCTGGAGTAGCGCCAGGGCGGCACGGGTGCGTTCGCCAGGGGACAGGGTGTCGTTGGCGCGCAGCACATGTGGCCCGCGCAGCCCGAATTTGGCAAGCAGCGTGCGGACCTCGGCCTCGGGCCAGTCGGGCACCTCCGCGCCGAACGTATCGGCGAGCGAGGCGTTTCCGCGGAACAGTCCGCGCGCCTGATCGACCTCGCCCACGGCCACCGCGGAACCGAGCGTCGCGGTTCCGGTGTCGGGCGCGATCTTGCCGAGCAACACCGCCAGCAGGGTGGATTTGCCGGATCCGTTGGCGCCGGTCAGCACGATGCGATCGCCCCAATCCACCTGGGCGGTAACCGGTCCCAGCGTGAAATCGCCGCGCGTGAGGCTCGCGCCGGTGACGGTGGCGACCACCGAACCGCTACGCGGGGCCGCGGCGATCTCCATGCGCAGCTCCCACTCCTTGCGCGGCTCCTCCACGACGTCGAGGCGTTCGATGCGACGCTGGGTCTGGCGCATCTTCGAGGCCTGTTTCTCGGTGGATTCCGCGCGCATCTTGCGGCCCGCCTTGTCCGAATCGTTCTTGGCCTTGCGGCGGGCGTTGCGGACGCCGTGTTCGAGCCAGTTGCGCTGCATCGTCGCGCGTGCCTGCAGACCGGCCTTGGTGTCCGCGTAATCCTCGTAGGACTCGCGGGCGTGGCGTCGGGCGATCTCGCGCTCGGCCAGATAGGACTCGTAGCCACCGTCGTACACCCCGACCTGCTGCTGTGCCAGATCCAGCTCGACGATGCGATTCACGGTGCGCGCCAAGAACTCCCGATCATGGCTGATCACCATCAACGGCACCCGCACCCTGGCCACGAAGTGCTCGAGCCGGGCCAGCCCGTCCAGATCCAGATCGTTGGTCGGCTCGTCCAGCAGCAGAATGTCGAAGCGGGACAACAACACCGAGGCAAGTCCCGCCCGCGCGGCCTGCCCACCGGAAAGGCCTGTCATCGGGGTGTCCAGGCCCTGCGGCAGGTTCTCGATCAGGCCCAGTTCCGCGGCGACCTCCTGCGCCCGCTGGTCCAGATCGGCCCCGCCCAGGGCCAGCCAGCGTTCCAGGGCCGCGGAGTAGTCGTCCGCGTCGTCGGGAGCTTCGGCCAGGCGTTCGGCGGCGATATCCATGATGCGTTGTGCCGCAGCGACTCCCGTGCGCCGGGACAGGAATTCAAGCACGCTCTCCCCAGGCACGCGCTCGGGTTCCTGGGCGAGATAGCCGACCGTCGCGTCGGGCGGGCTCAACGCGATCTGCCCCTCGGACGCGTCGCCGTCGGACAGCATCCGCAACAGCGTCGACTTCCCGGCCCCGTTCACCCCGACCAGCCCGATCACATCGCCGGGCGCCAGAATCAGATCCAGATCGCTGAACAGGACGCGTTCACCGTGTCCGGCGGACAGGCCGCGGGCATGCAGCGTCGCGCTCACGAGTGCGGTCCTCGACCGAGAAGCTTGCTCACGTCCATGAGTCTGCCGTGTTCGGGGTTGTACCCCGAGATCGGGCCCGTGGAAATCAGGGTGCGCATCGGTCCTGGTCCCGATGTGCGTTCGGGTGCGAGGGTTGCACAGTGGAGATATGACATCCAGTGATATGCGCCGCCTGACCCGTTCCCGCACCGACCGGTGGATCGCAGGCGTCTGCGGCGGCCTGGCCGAATACTTCGGCTGGAACGCCACCCTCATCCGCCTGCTGTTCATCCTGTCGTGCCTGCTGCCCGGACCGCAGTTCCTGATCTACCTGGTGCTGTGGGTGGTCATTCCGAAGGAGTGAGACCCGCGTATTTCGCGAGTTATCCACAGGACTTGGGAAGGAGGATGCGCGTCGGGCGGGTCGGATGACAGGATGGAACCACTTCCCTGCCGGACCCCATCCGAGGAGCTGTACATGGTCAATTCGGGCGACCTGCCGGGCCTGGACATGCCGGACGTCGACGCGCATTCCGATCTCGGCGGCCTCGGCGCCATCGAGCTCCACCACCCCACCCAGGATCTCAACGCCGACCACATCCCCGATGCGGAGACCGTTCAGGGCCCGCACTCCGTGGACGTGTGGAGCGATCTGGACCACGACGGCTTCGCCGACCACGTGACCGCCGTCGACAACGACGGGGACTATTCGGCGTGGGAGTTCCATCACAATGCCGACGGCACGACCGAATGGGTGCGCACGGATCAGGGGCATCTGGGCGATCACAAGCACTGAGCCCGGCGAGCAGCTTCGTGTGACGGGGTGGGACATGCTGTGGTGCGGTGACATTCGGTTGGCGTGGACGGATTGCCGGACCTGTTCGTATCGCCGACTCCTATGATCGGACGGGAACCGTTCGTACGCCGTGTACGTCCAACTGGATAGGGCGCTCGCGGGCCGAAGGATCGGCGGGCCTTTTTGCCAGGACCGGTCGGGGAGTGGAGGGATACAGCGATGGCGAACGCGCCGTTGGACGTCAGTACGGACGATCTGGCCAAACTTGCTGGACACATGAAGGATTCGGCGACGACCGTCGCCAATCAATCCAAGGCGGTGAGCAGTCCGGACCATCTGTTCGGCACGGGACGCAACGGCGCGGAGTGTGAGGCGGGGCGCGCCTATGTTGCGCAGGGCACCGCGATCCACGATGGGCTCCAGCACATCGCCGATTGGCTGAAGCACTGGAGTGACGCCACTACCGCAACCGCCAATTCGCTCGGAGCATCGGCGATCGCATACGGCTGGACCGATGGCTATAACGCTGATCAGATATCCGATGTCGATAAATAATAGGGTCTACGGACGGGGAGTGTAGGCGGGATAATGGGAGCGAGCGACGCCGAGCGTACGGCCAATGCGGGGAAGTCCGTAGACGATATTCTGAACTGGGGTGCCGATGGGGGAATCGAGTACTTCGTGCAGTTCTATCCGTTGTATGCGCAGATGTACACCGGGCCTTATAAATCCAAGGGAGAGCTCGAGGCTCGTTACGACGAACAGCGTGGCATGAATCTGGTAAAACTCGAGGGGACTCGCGATGCGTTGTCGACCGCTCTGAAAGAGGCGCAGACTCAGTTGCAGACGCAGCAGAACTGCACGACTCGTCTTCAGCAGGTGTGGAGCGGTGGTTCGACATCGTCGACCGCGCACGCGATGGTCGCTGATCAGGTCAAATACGCGGGGAACGATATCGAGGCGGCACAGAAGGCCGTCGAGGCTATCAGTGCCATGATCACCCAGGTACATGATGCCGTTGTCGACAAGGCGTCCGTCGTCTACCACATTCCGGAGCTGGACGGCGGGAAGCCGAAGTTCGAGATCGATAAGAGAAGCCCCAGCGATATTCAGATGCTGATCGATATCTGTAAAGCCAGAGAATGGGTCAGCAAGGAGCAGGTCGAGGCTCTGGACGGCTGGTTTGCTGATCGCGCAATTCTTCCGTATGAACATCGTGGTGGCGACAATTTCGCGAAGAAACAGGCTGACGACGAGAATGATATTTCTGAGGACCCCGGCAAAATAACTCAGATATCGGCGCAGTACTGGATGGACAAGATATTCAAGCCCGAGCTGGATGCCAAGCTGGGAATTTTCGATGGTGCGTGCACCGCTGCCGATAATACGATCAATCAAAGTTACAAACTCGTCACCGATGCGATGAACGCGGTGCACGACACCAGGTATCCGCGCCCGGCGACCACGTCGGCGCCCGCACCATCCCCCTCGCCGTCACCGTCACCGTCGCCTTCCCCCTCTCCTTCCAAGTCGACGACCACCGCATCGACGACGGATTCGGGCGACAAGACGACAACCACGTCGCCCACGAATACCAACACCAACAACTCGAACAGCAACAACTCCAACCTCAGCACCACGCTCTCGAGCCTGGCGAGTCAGGCGAGTTCGCTGACCAGCACCGCCTCCTCGGCATTGAACGGCCTGGGGAGCACGATGAATTCGGTTGTGACACAGGGCGAGAGTGCGATCAGCGCGCTGTCCGGTCAGATCGAGAAGGGGATCGATGGCGTCCTGAAGTCGGCGAGCGGAGCGTCGGGCGCCTCGGGGAAGTCGCTTGCCGAATTCGATGTAGCCGGAAAGCATCTGAAGGTCGGGCTGGGCTTGCAGGGTGGTCTGGCGTTGAACCTGTCCGACTCCGCCGGAGACGACAAGACCTACACGCTCGAACTCGACGAGCACGGAATGCCGGTCATCTCCACGCAGGAGCATGGGGCGTCGGGCCCCCACAGCGCGTCGGATGCCCAGGGGGCGTCGGGGTCGCACAGCACGTCGGATTCCCACAGCACGTCGGATTCCCACAGCTCGTCGAGTTCCCACAGCTCGTCGAGCTCGGACAGCACGTCGGAATCCCCAGGCGCATCCGGCGGTTCGTCGTCGACGTCCCCGGACTCCGGCAACCAGACGAGCAATCAGCCGTCGAGCGACCAGCACTCCACCACCGAGCAAACCGAACACAAGACACCGAGCGCCGACACCGGAACAACCGTCAACCCCGGAATCGCCACGCAGAAGAACCAGTCCGAGGACGATCGAGCCAAGCCTCAGACCACCCCCTCGCCCGCGAAGCCATTCGACAGCGGCGCAGAGCTTTCCGAGGCGGGCCCGCTGTGATCTACGCCGGCACCGACTGAACACGGAGCGTTGAAATCGTGGACTACGCCGCTGAAATCGAGCGCATCGGAGCGGAGAACCGACGCCGCATGTCGATGCTGATGGATGAGCTGAACGAGGCCAAACTCCAGACCGAGCGCAATGCCCAGGCGTGCGCCGAGTGGTTCGCCGCGGAGGCGAGCCGCGAGCGAAGCGAGCGCGAGCAGGCCGCCCGGTCGGCGGCCGACGAGGAACGCGAACGCCGAGCAGCCGAGGCCCGCGAACAGCAGGAGGCAGCGGCGGCCCGTCGCGAAGCGCAAGCGCGGCAACAGCACGCGGCCCCGCGAACGACCCCCGTGCGAAGGGCCAACGACCCGGCGATCCAACAGCACTACGAGCAGCCTCGCGAAAGCCCGGAGCCGACCGGACCACTCACCGAAGCCGAACGCCGCGAGGCCGAACTTCGCGAACAACGCGCCGCCATCGCCCGCGCCGCCGCCTTCCGCAAGGCCAACGACGTGGTCCGCCCGGTGGACGACGAAGACGAGGACGACGAGTACTACCGCCGCAAGAGCTGGCTGGTCTGAAGAATCCGGACAAATGCCCGGAGTATTACGCCATTCTTCCGCGAAACATGTTCGGTACCAGGTGAACTGGCCCTTCGAAGGTGGTGTGCGGTGGGGTAACGTGAGTGAGTTCGAGCGATAATTGAAGGGGGTCGCGTGGCCACTGATGTGAAAGTGCCACCCAGCGAGGACTTCTCGGGATTCTGCGGCTTGGTTGCCAAGCAGGGGGAGCATTTCGGGCCGATGGTGGCCTGGACCGGGAAGCAGTGTTCGGACGTGGACGGGCTGGATGGGCTGTTGACGTTGCTGAAGCCGACCGTCAAGGGGGTGGCCGAGCAAACCGGCGATCTGCTGAAGCAGTGTCAGACCGGTATGGGGACCATCAAGGACAAGGTCAGCACCGTCGACCGGGAATTGCGGACCGAGGACGAGAAGAATGCCGCCGCGCTGAAGCAGGCGTTTCCGGACATGGTCTCCGGTGTTCCTGATATCTCGACTTTGGGCACGCCTGCGGGTGAGCAGTTGAACTTCAATGATGAAGCGGTGGAGCTGAAGGAGCCGTCGGAGACCAGCAGTACGAAGTCGTCGCTGCTCACGGGCGTTGCTGCGGGGTTTATCCCCGGTGCCAAGGACAAGAGTAAGCCTTCAGTTCTCGATAATTTGAAGGATAATCTCAAGGAAAAAGGCCTGGATAATAAGTGGGAAGGTGTCAAAGGCACTGGTATTACTCAGGCGAGAGAGGTTCTGAAAAAGCAGGTAACAGGTGAAGGTAATTCCATATGGATTGCTGACAAGGTGTTCAAATTCGTCACTGGACACAGCTTTATCGATTTGATTTTCAAACCGTTGCTCGGTGATTGGGATCGCCTGATCTATCTGCATGATGCATATGACACACTCGGTGACGCATGTTATACGGTGGCCGGAACTCTCCGCAAGGGATCCTGGAAACTCGGCAGCGAATGGCAGGGTGATACGGCTAGTGCATTCGATTCGTACATGTTCCGCTGGACGAACGGAATCGGTGGAATCGGAGACCGAGCCAAGGTCATCGCGGGCGAATACAAAAAAGGACACACGATCATTCTCTCCATCGTGCAGTTGGTCGTCTCTTATGCAAGTCAGGCGCTGGACAAGGAAATAAAACAATTGGCCTTGGATGCCGAGAAGACTGCTGCGGTCGACGGAGCTATAGAGGTAATCGGTGGCGGTCCGGAAGATCCGCTTGCGGATATCGTCGCCGGTGTCTTCACTGCCGCGCGGGCAGTGCAGCTCTATAAGGATGTCAGAATGGTGGTAAACGTTATCGAGCAGATCGATAACTACTACAACACGATCAAAGAGACGGTGGAAGAGATGAAGTCGGTGATCGAGAAGATGCAGCATCCGGATTTCTCGGGGAACCAGAGCGTCGGTAGCCTGATTCAGGATGTCGAGCAGCACGGTTTCGACTTCGAGAAGCAGAGCGGCTGGGCAGCCAAGGATGGCGTCAACCGCACCGGCTACCTTGCGGCGCTCTGAGATCGACGGGGAATCGGATGTTCGAGAGCGCAACGGAATTCAGCGTCAAGTCCAGGTTTCTCGGTAGACGCCGCTGTGACATCTTCGTTCCCGGCGTGCGGGAGCCGGTTGCCCGAATGGAACGAAAGAATCGTGACGAGCATGGAAAAAAGATTGCGAAGAATTACCTTCGTATCTCTATAGGCTCGAAATTCGAGCACACGATCGGTTACATCGGGCCTAATCGGACAGCGTTCGATGCCACAGATCGGAAGATCGGGGCCGTATTGTTCGATGGTGGATTCCCGAATGGACTGCTTACTGCCGAATTCGAGCAGATCGGTTCTGGAACGCTCAATCGTGAGTATATTCGAAAGAAGGGTAAAGGGATCACTCGTCGATCCGGGAAGCCCCGTCGTCTCGCGATGATCAGAGAGGAATTCGGAAAGCATACGGCGCGATACGCGAGTAACGATTGTGCAGGATTCACCGTATCGATCCCGCGACGGGGCGCACCGGCCGAATTCTCGGTACACGATAACCGGGTGAGCAGACTGTTGATGCTTGCTACCTTCGAGGAGGAGACGAAGCGTGGGCTCTATGCCGTTATCGGCTGGTCCTTGTTGATTGTCGTGCTCTACCCATTCTCGCGGTGACTGTCAGACCGACACGTACCGCCGGTTTGACGCCATAGGCTTGCGGGGGATCACACCAACCACGACTGCCGAGGCTGCCCGTAGCCGTCGTCTTCGTCCCAGTCGGACGGTCCGACGATCTGGTCGCGGTTGGGTTTGCGGGTGCCGGGAACGACCCGGTTCACCGGGGGAGGGGGAACCGGTGCCGGGCCAGGCGCGGGCGGTTGCGGAGATGTGGCCGGTGCCGGAGGGCTCTGCTGGTCCGCCACCTCGTGGAGGGGAAAGAACTCGTCCATGTTCGGAATATCGGCCAGGTCGACTTCCGATTCCACTGCGCCGATACGGGTTTCGTACATCTGGCGCGCCGCGCGTTCGGCGGCCTCGGTGATCGCCCCTGCGAGTTTTCCGACCGTGCCGCCGCGGTAGGCATCGGGGGAGATATGCACGACCGCAACGATTCCCAGGGCATCGACGCCGACTCGGGCGGTGCGATCGGTCGACGCGGCTTCGACGCCGGACTGGCCGAGCCGCGCAGACGCGTTGGCGGAGTGCGTGACTCGTGGTTCATCGACGGCCTCGCTCAGCTCCCGGCCGATCTCCGCGAGCGGCGCCGCGGCCGACTTCGCACTCTGCCGGACCTGGCGAGTCGCCTGCTGAGCCGCCTCGACCACCGATCTGCCGAGGTACTGCGGAGTACTGCGACGGAATGTCTCGGGCGCCAGTGTCACTCCGGTGATCGCACCCGTGGGACTCACAGTCACTTCGACCAGGCCGTCCGTGGACCGAGCCTTCGCGCTGAGAGTTGCGAGCTGCCGTTGAGCAGCCTTCAGATCGGCTTCCTTCCGATCGATATCGGCGAGGATCGCATCGAAATCGATCGCCTCGAAGTCGGCTTCTTCACCCATCGGAACTCCCACACCCTCGGCTACTTCGCTCGATGATAGCGTCGGCGACGGGATGCCGAGCACCAAGCCGCGGTGATCGGAAACACCCTGTGCAACATCGGAAATCGAGGGAACCGAAGAAGGTTTCCATGCGTCCGAGTAGGCATGCGGGCTGTAGCGACGGCCCGGCAACCTACCGACCGATACGCCGGGCATCCATGTGAGACATAGTCTTAGCAATCATTGCATCGCGGATTACTCGCGGCTCGAAGCGTCGTCGGCCACGCGCGGCGGACGATAGCAAGTAAATTTGGGGGAGATACGGCGTAATGCTTGGAGAATCGGTGGGTTGGATCGTGGCCGAGCTGGTCACGGATCGTGTCGACGGTCACCTCGACAGGAAAGAAGACCGTGAAGGGAAGCTCGGCGTACCGGTTGTCACCGTGGTGCCGACGGTGGCCGGTACCTTCGCCGCGGTCGGATTGCTGCTGGAACGAAAATACAATCCTTCGGGCGGTGTACCGACCTGGCCGGGCGCCTTGCAGGGGTGCGTTTGGTGCTCGTACTGCTGATTGCCTACAACCTGCGTGCCAGTGGGAATGCCCGGCGCTGTGGATGGATGTCCGTTGGTTTCACGCTGGCCATGATCTTCAATCTGTTTCTGATACTTGTCGATGGGCTTGCCCTGGTAGCTGCCTGGCTCGGACACACCATCAACGCGCTCATTTCGATGGGCGGAGGTCAGACCACGCCTGCCGGGTTCGTCTGGGGCCTGAGCGCGCTCGGTGCTGTCGGGTTCTGGCCGACCTGGTCATCGCGATCGCACTGCCGATCCGCGGCGGAGGCTGAACTGAGTTACCAGCCTTCCTTGAACTCGTCCTCGTGCATCCGTTGCATGGCGCGCTCGATCCAGGCGCTGAACCGGCTGGTCAGGTCCTGGGGTGTGGCGGGGCGGACGTTGATGTGCTCGTCTTGCAGTAGTTTCAGGTAGCGGCCGTCCGACAGGTCGTACCACTGAACGGTATTCGTCGGTTGGGGGCTGGCGTTGAAAGAGCCTACCTGGAGGCGGGCCCAGCCGCTGCCGTCACCCTGACCGGCGAGCATTCGCCGGTATCGTTCGGCGGGGCTGTTGCCGCGGTTCGTCGGTCGAGCATCGCGAATGTCGGCGCGGTGCACCATGATCGGCGGTTGGGTACCGGCCTTTCGCGCGGGGATGGTGGCGACCAACCGGGCCGGAAGGTTTTCCGGGCGGCACAGGCGCAGCTGAATTTTACCCTCCACCTTTCCCCGGGTGAACTGGCGCAGGATTGCCGCGTGGTAGATGTTCCGGGCGCCGATGATGCGATATTCGTACTGGATGCCGCAGCTACCCGGGTATTTCGTTGTGCTACCGAGGATCGAGATCCGCATATCCGAATTGGTCAGAGTGTCTATCGCTAGTTGGATCCGCTCGAGCTCGCCCTCGTCGTACTGTTGGCGTACTGCTGCTTTATTCGCGTTGAACTCGTCCCAGTAGGGGAGGTGGGGCGTGTAGCGCAGGATGTTCGGGATGCGATCGTTCGCGTCGCTGTACCACAGACTGGCGAAATCCTCGGGGCTCCATGCCCACTCAGCCATTCAGCGTTCCCATCAAGTTGTTCTGTCTATGCGTCGGCGTATCGGCCGCGGATTCCGTTTATTCGCAACCGCTTTGCGCACGAACCGGAGACTGGCGGATGTCGGCTGCCAGCCTCCGGTGAATCGGTTTGTGCCGTAACGGTATTCGGTACGGTTGTGTGGTTACTGGTGGTGCGGTTCGTCGTTGTATTCGGGATCGGCGCCGATGACGCCACCGGGGAGGTTCACCCGTAGTTCACCGATCCACTCTTCGAGGTGGTCGGCATTGACCAAGTAATCGGCGGTTTTGTGCTCGCGGTCCTCGCCCTTGCCATGGCCGCCAGTCATACCGCCCATGCTCGCCAGGCCGGATGTGCCGGTATCGGTGCGATATGCCGCCGGGGCTGTATTCCGCGCGGCGCTTTTCGTTCCGGTGGAAGGGACGCCCTGACCAGTGCCGCCCGATGTCTTGCCCGGTTCGCTGCCGCCACCGAAACCACCGGCGCCACCGGTGCCACTGCTGTAACTGCTCGGCTCGGTCGACGCCGCCGACTCGAGTCCGGTCGGATGAGTGGATGCAGTGGAGTCGGCCGGATTACCAGTGCCGGTGCCGGAATTGGTGCCAGCACCGGAATTGGTGTTCGCCGGTACGGTGGAGTCCTTATCGGTGGACTGGTTCTGATTGTTGGCGCTGTTCTGCTGTGAGTCGTTCTCGGTCTTGTTGTTGGTGGTGGTGTTGTCGACGGCCGTGAAGGGATTCATATCGACGCCGGGGGTGACGTTCTTACCGGGTGCGATATCCAGCGAATGGCTCGCGGCGGTGGGCTTGGGCAGGATGGGGATGGTGGTGTCGATCCTGTTGAGCGGCTTCACGTAGAGGTTCTGGTATGCCTCCCACGCCTGCTGACGGTCGGCGCCCTGCTTATCCTCCAGGCTGAATCGGTGCGGCGGCCAGAGCCACGAGGTTGCGTCGATGTGGATGCCCTGGGGCATCGCCTTCTTGGCATTCACTACCGCCTCCGCGGCGGACACGATGTGGTTGGCGAGGGTCTCGATCGGTCCGGTCAGCTGGTTCGCGTCCGTGACGTAGGTCTGGATCGTGGTCTTGGCGGCCTCGGCCGATGCGCCCTCCCAAGCCTCGGAGAAAGAGCGGACGATCGAGCGGGAGAAGGTATTCAGGCCCTGCTGCCACAGGTTTGCCGCGGTCTCGAGATTGCGAGCCATACTGTACGCGTCGTCCACCGTCAGAGAGTTGAATGCGTCGTATAGCTCGCCGTCCCGCCAATTCGCGCTCGTCGGGCCGCCTGCTGGGATCTTTCCGGGTGACTCGTAGCCGAGTGGTGCATCACCGGTCACTGGTCAGCTCACTTATTCTTCGCGGGGAGATGTGTGGCGTGGAAGGTGTTAGATCGAACAGGGCTCTGCTGCGGCAGCGATGATACGAGCTGGTTGTATTTCGCGGCCTGCTCGGAGTCGTGATCCGTGATTTGTTTGCGTATTTCCTGATAAGTTTGCTTTATATCTTCCACTATCTTCTTGTGGGTGGTCATGATCGCGTATAGATTGTTGCCGATTGGATCGCTGTCGTTACGGGATTTCTGCCGATACCATTCGACGACTTTCTGTCCGGATATCAGTTCCCTGTCGCCTTCGTGAAAGCTTTCGCCCAGCCCCCAGTGCTCCTGGCGGGAGATTCTGTCAGCTAGTGTTCGGATCTGGTCGATGACGTCGAGGAATGCCTGGCAATCGCGGTCCAGATAGACGAACTGCTCGAGATCCATCCGCACCCTGATGTTCCCGGCTTCGGCTTCACTGATCATATTTGCCAGCGGGTGTGATGCGGATGGTGCGTTATCGTCTGCCATGGGTTCCCTCCCGGTGAAATGAGTTTCCGATCGCATTTCTGATGTTCAAATGGATGATGGAAGAGGGGGGACGACTCGGTTGGCTATTTCACGCGCCATGTCGCATGAATTTTTGTTGCCCCCCACGGAATCGTCCGCAGGGTTCGTCAGGAAGAATTCGAGGGTTCCGCCTTTTATCTCGACATTGACCGTGCACTGCTGCATGGGATGGTCGGGTGCTTGACGGCTCGAGATCGCCCTGCGATTCCCTATCGTGAATTCCTGTGTGTCCTGATAATGCTGATCGCGGATCATATCAATGGTCGCATTGGTGACCTGAATTGCAATCCCGTACCAGTTCGACCGGACCCACTGGCAGCCCTCCCATTTAGTGCCGTTCGCGCTGTTCTCGGACGGAATAGACGAATGGAGCTGAAAGTCGTTCAATACGTTCTGCGGGATTTGTGTGCACGGGTCGTATCCCGTGGGCACGTCGGGCGCGATCGCGGCGGACGAACTACTCGACCTCTCGCTGGCCGGTTGTGAACCGCTCGGCCCGCACCCCGCCACCAGCAGAGCCGCACTGCCGATCACAGCCCACACCCGGGCCGCATTCCCCCAACTGCTCATCTCGTCCCTTCACCACCCGGCATTTGGGCTGTCCAGATCCCGGTGTGACTCCGGCTCCCGTCCCCGTTCAACTCGCGCTCACGGTACCGCTCCAGAACGAAGCATGCAATCCGGGGATTCCATACTGGAAGGTTTGTGCCAGGGCGATTCCCGGCTTCAGCGACGCTGGCGTGGAT
Source organism: Nocardia miyunensis NBRC 108239 (assembly GCF_001613065.1). Lineage (GTDB taxonomy): Bacteria > Actinomycetota > Actinomycetes > Mycobacteriales > Mycobacteriaceae > Nocardia > Nocardia miyunensis. The sequence continues at coordinate 18,764 of NZ_BDBQ01000084.1, read as the reverse complement.
GGTAACGGCTCCGATCCGGGCGGGATCAGAGCCGTTGCCGTAGAAGGCAAGTCGTGGTTACCGGTGATTGAAGTCCCCGTCCGGTGCGGCCACGCAGCGGGTCGAGCGTGCGGACAGCTGATCGCGGAGTGTGCGGCGGCGTCGCGGCAGAGGCTGTCCGTCGGCGCACAGCTGATCCGGTGGGGGTCGCTGCCGCAGTCGGCCGAGAAAATAGTTGCCTGGTATCGGGTCTCGCTCTTTACCAGGTATCGGGTTCGTCTTCGCGGAAGCGGTTGAGGGACTGGTCTATCCAGGTGGTGAAGGTGGTGGTGAGGTCCTGGGCGCCGGCGGGGCGGATGGTGATGTGTTCGCGGGACTGCTGCTGGGTGTAGCGGCCGTCGCCGGGGACCTCGAACCAGCCGATCGTGTACCAGGGGTTCGGGCGCTGGTAGAGCGGGCCGGTGAGCAGGCCCGCGACACCGCTGCCCGCGAGCCGGGCGGTGAGTCGTTCGAAGCGTTCGCGCGGGCTGCGGCCGTGGCCGCCGTGCCCGTGCTGTGCGCTGAGATCGGTGGTGTGGAATATCTCGGGTTTGGTGTTGCCCGCGGGTGCGGCGGGGATGACGGTCGCCACGCGGGTGGGTAGTTGTTCGCTGCGGAACAGCCGACAGCGAATCGGGCTGTCGATGCCGTCGGCGGCGGTCTGGGTGAGCATGACCGAGTGCTGCGGGGTGCGGGCCCCCAGGATTCGGTATTCACGCGGTGTGCCGTTGCCGAGAGCCGTTGAATGACCGATGATTTCGATGCGCAACTGGCACGTGGACAGGGTATGCAGGGCGAGCTCGATCTGCTCGGTCTCTTCGGCGTCGTAGCGGGCCCGGACCGCGGTGCGATGGGCGGCGACCTCGTTGTTGGTGGCCAGAGTGCTGGTGTAGCTGAACGGGTCCGGGATGCGATCGTTCGCGTCGCTGTACCACAGCACCGCGAAATCGTCGGGGTCCCAGCGCCATTCGGGCATCGAGGTCATCCAATCTCATCGTGCGCCGGCCGTTGTCATCGCGCGTGATTCGTGCGGCGAAATCGGTTGTGCGGCCGGGTAATCGGTCGTGCGTCGGGCAGAGGTTGTGTTGCCGTGCGGCGTTCGCGCTTCGGGAGATGACTCGCGTTGCGAGTGCTGGGTGCGCGGTGGTTGCCGCGTCCGGCGGCGGTTCGTGGCGTGGGGCCGATGGTCGTGGCGGTGCGGGGCTCGCCTGGCCTGTGACGATCGCCTCGGGGGGTCTCCTATTCGCCGGGGTTCTTGCCGATCACGCCGTCGGGCAGGTGTTTGATCTCCGGTCCCAAGAGCTCCTCGGTGTTCTCCATATTCTTCAGCCACTCGGGCGTCTGATGGTCCTTGTCCTCGTCTTTCTTACCTGCGCCACCGCCCATTCCGCCCATGCCGCCCAGACCCGAGGCGGTGGACGAAGCGCGCGCGGCGTTGGCCGCGGCGGCATTCGTGCCCGTGCCCGCGGAGGTGCCGGGCACACTGCGTCCCTGCCCGCCGCCCGAGTCGGTGGTGCCGCCCAGACCGCCCAGACCACTGCCGCCCAGCCCGCTGCCACCGGAGTAGGAGCTGGGGGTGGTGGCGGAGGTGGGGTCGATGCCGGTGCTGGCCGGTGTGGTCGACGTCGGACTGGTGGCGCTCGAGCTCGAGGGCGTCGCGGAGGCGTCGGTATTCGACGGGGTGGTCGACTGCTGCTGCGAGTTGTCCGTGGGATTGCTGCTGTCGTGGTTGGTGTCCGCGCTGGTGGAGGTGCTCGGAGTACTCGAGTTCGGTCCGCCGCTGCCCGGCTGGACGACGCTCGAGGGCTCTTTCGGCGCGGTGTACAGCGGATCGGTCGGGCTGTTGGGGACCGGCAGGACGGGAATCTGCATGTCGGTCTCCGTGAACGGCGTCACGTAGTGGTTCTTCATGGCTTCCCGAGCCGCGTTCTGGCAGTCGTTGCGCACCGCGGCCGAATTCGGGCCATGCCAGAAACCCAGGTTCCAGCTGAGTGGGTTGTAGGCATGACCACCGTCCGGCGGCTTCTGCACGGCATTGCGAGTGTCGTTGATTCCGTTGACCGTTGTGGTCACCCGGTCGGCGAGTTCCTTCAGTGGGGCGGACAGATCCAGGGCCTGCTGGGCGTATTTGCTGATCGCCTCGCGTGCGCTGTTCGCGGCATTGCCGTCCCAGGCGGCCGAGCTGGACTGGTGGATCCGGTTGGCGAAGATTTCGACCGCGGCTTCCCACTTCGTCGCGATCTCTTGGTACTGCTCGGAACCGTTGTGGGCTTCGCCCGTATTCAATGGATTGAAGGAATTATATATTTTCCAGTGATCCCAGCTGTCGGGGTGTTCGCCGCCGTCTGTGATTCTCGGGGATTCGTGCGCGGTCATTATGATTGACCTACTCCAGGATTCGGGGCGAGGCCGAGCTGATATTCTTTGCCGATGGAGCTTGGGGGGAGATTCGCCTTCAGTCTATTGTATTCGGCAGCGAATTCTTGGTCCTGCTGGACGTATTGTTGAGCTATTGTGTGGTGTAGAGTCTGCAGGTCGTCGACTATTTTATAGTGTTTATCCAGGATGTCGTATACATTATTGTCGGTATCTTTGTTGCCTACGGCTTTGGCTTTTCCTCGGAACCAGCCCACGACAGTGTTTGCCGAATTCAAGCCGTCTGTGGTCTCGCCGAGACCCCAGTGTTGGCGGCGAGAGATGTTCTCAGCGATCCGCCGAAGCGTCTGGATCTCATTTTTGAAGGCTTGGCAATCGCGTTCTATATATACAAACTCATCGGCATTTACGCGGACGTCGGAGCTGAATTTAGTTGTGAGTGCACCGCTTTTTGCGTCCGCGATCAGAGCGGCCAGAGGGCCTGATTGAGATGCCGCCGAATCGTCAGCCATGGTGGCTCCTCCCCAAATCGCCTGCGATCGAGATGTATAGCAATATTTTTTTCTAACTACCTGCTGGCAAATTTGTAACAATTTCACCGGCCAGCCGTTTAGCGATATCGCAAGAGTTTTGTGTTCCGGTCAGTGGTGCGGATGGCGGGTTATCAATGCTGATCTCAAGGGTCCCGCCCTTCATTTCAACGTTGACAGCGCAGTCTGCACGAGGATCCTGGTCTGCAACGTGCGACGTGAGTGCAGCCCGCCCTCCGACGGTAAGCTCTTCGATAACATTGAAATCGTGGTTGGTGCGGACCATCGAGAGTGTGATGTTGGTCGAATCGATCGTGGCGCTGTATCCATTTTCCTGAATAAATCCGCAGCCGCGCCATTTGATGCCGCCATCGCCGTCCTGCTTGTCGGCATCCGGATTAATCAGTTTTTCCTTGTCCAAAACTGACTGAGGTATGTCCTTACAAGGATCGAACGCGGGAACATCCGCCGCGACCGTCGGCGTCGCCGAGGCGCTCTTGCTGGCGTCCGACCCGCTCCCGCCGGAGTTGCAACTTGCGACGAGCAGGACCGCGCCGATGCCGAGCGCGCCGCTCTGGATTACCTTCCCCCAGTTGGTCATCTCGTCCTCTCGTGCCGGTGCGCAGGCCCAAGGGGCCTCGGACCGGAACTTCCACCCCTATCAGGTAGGCCGAGCCTACTGGCAAGGTTGGACTGTCGCAAAGGGGGTAGAGCTTTTGGCGGCGAGGACATCTGGTCGGAGCGTTCAAGGACATCCGCTTCTGGCAAGCCCTGATTTGGATCGAAGCCGACTGGACGTTCGTCGCGATGGATGTCATCGCCGAGGCGGCGTCGTTCGTATCCGTCTCGTTTCCGCTGGAGTTGCGGGTTCGAGGGGAAGGCAGTGTGCTGGTTCCGGATACTGCGGTCAGGACCGCGTCTACGGGCGGTCGTCTCACACGTGCTCATGCTCCGGTGATGACTCGGCACTTTTGGGGTGGCAATCAGTTTGCCGCACTGGGAAAGTCGAGAGCCCGCGCGGTAGCGGAACCTACGGCCCTCGATAGTTGGCGGAGACAGTTGATCAGCTCTGTTCGAATCTTTCCGCCGGAACACCTGCGGTGAAGACGTCGGCCGGGGAGAAGATCAGGGCCGGGCCGGTCGGATTCTCGGAGTCACGTGCTTGAACCAGATTGCTGTCGAGGAAGGCGGCTTCTACGCAGTCTCGGTCGGCACCGCTATAGCTGCTCATGAATGGCAACGGCTCTGATCCTGGGTGGGACCAGAGCCGTTGCCGTAGAGGGCAAGTCGTGGTTACGGGCGGTTGAAGTCGCCGTCCTGCGCGGCCACGACGAAGGCATCCCACTCGCCGGGCGTGAAGGTCAGCGCTGGGCCGTTCGGGTTCTTCGAGTCCCGGACGCCGACTGTGCCCCTCTCGAGCCACGCCACCTCGACACAATTCGCGCTGGTTGCGCTGCGCGAACTCTTGAACCACTTCGCTCCGGATCGGTCATCGTTCATTGCGCTCGTGCTCCTTCGCCACCTGCCGCAACAGGTTTCTGCTCTGTACCTCATCCAGGCAGGTATCCCGGATGGCCGCGACAAGTTCACGATACCGTCGGACCTCGCTCGGCTTCTCGAGATACACATCCGGTGCCGCACCGCCATCGATGAAAACTACTGGGGGCTCGACGGTTTCCCCCTTCGCGTTGCGCTCGAAGTCCATGATGGTGAACGAGCCGTGCGGGATTCCCCAGGTCTGACCAGCACTGTATGGCTGGATCCGGATGGTGATGTTAGGTCGTTTCAACAGCTCGGCAAGTTGACGTAGTGCCACGGCCATTGTCCTTGTCCCGCCGATTATGCGGAAGAGCGCTGAGATGTGCAGTACAGCATCCAATTCGATGGGGCGCGTCTTGCGTGTGACCAGTGCTTGACGTTTCATTCGAAGCTCCACACGCCGCTCGATGTCCTCTCGGCTGCTGAACCGAGGGGACGCGCTGATGATCGCTCGCGCGTATTCCGCAGTTTGCAGTAGCCCCGGTATGCACTGGTCATCACAAGTGGTCAGCCGCTGTGCCGCCGACTCGAGCCCGATGAACATATTGAACGCACTGCTGAACATCCCACCGTAGATGTGGTGCCAGCTCTGCGCCCTCGCCTGCGTCGCCAGATCGACTGCCGCATTCGTCTCTTCCTCGCTCACGTCGTACAGCTCGCACAACGCTTGCACGACCGGCTGACTGACTTTCTGAATCTGTCCAGTCTCGATACGTTGCAGAACAGCTTTGGACAGATCGACCTGTTTCGCCGCCCGAGCAATGGTGAATCCGTTGGCGTCGCGACTCTCCCGCAGGAATCTTCCGAGCTGGCGGCGCGGCAGGGTCGACGAGGGCCCGCCGTCTTCGGCGAAGTCGTCGCTACTGGTCGTGTTTTCGGTGCTGGTCACGGAATCCTCCCGGAAAATCGGGTCACGCCGGATGGGGAATGGAGCCGGATGTGTCCTCGAAAGCGAGTCCCGCTCTGGGACTTCGAGGCAATCATCGGTTGGTTCTCACTTCTGCCGGTCCCGATCAGGGACCGATGGTGTGCTGTCGACGGCGCCCGATCGTGCTGCGGGTGGTGGATCACCTTGCAGCACATGAGACTCGGCGAATCAACTCGCTGTGTCGCCCGGGCGCACTCATCACCAACAGCAATTCGAGTCGAGGTGCGATGGATCAGACGATATGTGCCGCTTGCCTGATATCGCGGTGCGCGCCCTACCGGCGCATCTGCGGCCCGCCTGCCGCCGCGGTACCCGAGCATAGCCGGATTATGTTGCGGGTGGGGATAATTGACTCAGTCAATTACGAAAAGTGAAGCGCCGCAGGCTTACCGAGAATGGATACCGTGCTGGACCGCCTAGCACGATTCACCGCGGAGACGTATGCCGCGCCGGCCGGAGCGATGGCCGGTGACCGGGAGCTGTGAGGCGCGTGGGAGCAGCTCGCCGAACTCGAACCCGCGCAAGTCGCCGCACTCGATGACCTGGATATGGATCGGGATCGGCGGGGGTAGCGTGCACCCATGTCCGATGCGCCCCCGTTCAGTCCCACGATCATGCTGCTCACGGTGAGTCGGGTGTGGGAGGCGGCTTTCGCGGATGCCCTGAAACCGCTCGGGCTGACGACACGTCAGTACGGGCTGCTGGGGCATGTTCGTGGGACGCCGGGGATCTCGTTCAGTGAGTTGGCGCGGCGTTCGCGGATCACCGTGCAGAGTGCGCATGCCGCGGTCGCCCGGTTCGTCGCGGCCGGTCTCGTCGATGACAGTACCGCGCATGCCGGGGCGGCATCGACCCTCAGCGTTACGGCCGAAGGGGCGGCCGTGCTGGATCGGGCCGCGGCCGTTGTGGCCGAACTCGATGCGGAGTTCGCCGCTCAGAACCCGGATCTGACCGATGCTCTGCGGGTGCACATGATGCGGATGCTGACATCCGAATAACCTTCAGTTAAACTGAAGGTTATGGAACACGGTAGGGCGCGGAGCGCATGAGCATCCGGCATTATCTGCGTCGGCCCCCGGCCGTCAGTGCCGCCGAGGCGGTTCGGCTCGTCGAGAGCGGCGCGCTCGTGGTGGATGTACGCCGCCAGTTCGAGTGGAATCGGGTGCACATCCCGAATGCCGTTCACGCCCCCCTCGAGGTGCTGTTGGATCGCTGCGTGGACTTCCCCGACGATCGTCTTCTCATCACCTTCTGCACCGGTGGCATTCGGTCGGCGGGTGCGGCGAACCTGTTGGTGGAGAACGGATTCGACGCGGTCAACATGAGCGGCGGCCTGATTCAGTGGCGTGCGGCGGGCGGACCGCTCAGTGACTCCTGAGGCGGGCCGGACGGTGCTTGCCCGCGTCGGTCTCGCCACCGCACGGCGGTCGGGAAGTAATCCTCGGGCCGGTCGGGCCCGACGGAGCCGTTGCCGAAGATGTCGGCGGCGATGGCGACTGGCAGATAGAGGTCCATCAACCATATTGCGAGCAATCGGCCGAACGAGGGGTATCGGCCTGTATCCGGCCGGAGTGCGACCAGGCCGAACACGGCTTTGCCGATCGTGGTGTGGACGATCGCCTGGATGATCACGCGATCGACGAAGGATGCCGCCAGGAAGAACAGCACGGTGAATACTGCCAGAGGTACCGAGTTCTTCCAATCACGGTGCAGCAGAGCATTTGTCACCGGTTCGGGCACTTTCGCGAAGGCGATTGCCGCGCCGACTGCGAGATGTATGAGCACATCCAGGCCGAATCCGAGTGCGCGCCGTAGCTTCCGCGGCGATGGGTAGTCCGTATCATTCAGTGCACCATGCCTTTTCGGCTTCGGCTCGGCTTCGTCGCCGCCGGGCCGCTTCATCATGACCCGCCCGTTCTCCCGCTGCATTTCATGTCCGCCCGCACCGGGACCATCGGATGACCGCGGCTGATCGACGCCCGGATCGCGATAGGCGAACGCGGGAGGCTGCCTCGCAGCGGAGTAGTACGCATACCGCAGTGGCCCGCCACCCTCGTTCACCGAGATGATGCCGTACTTGCGTGGATCGCCGGCGAACCAGATCTCAGCGGTCCTGTGATTCACCAGCTTGCCGATCTGACTCGACCAGGTGTTCAGGATCAGCGCCGATACCGGCCGCCGATTCGCATCGAGCAGCTCCACCCATTCGTGCCCGCCGGTGGAGATGTAGTTGATCGGCCACCGTATCCATGGATTCCGCTTCAGCGCCTTGCGTCGGCGTCCATGTATCCACAGGAAGATCAGCGCGAACATCAGCCCGAAAATGAACACTATGAAAAGCGTCCCGGCGAGGAATCTGCCCGCCTTCGCCGCAGCATGTATCCCAGGTTCGTCGAATTTGTTCACCAGCACCACGGTCAACGGACCGCAAGCTGCGCTGACGACCACTCCCAGCCACAACCACAATCGCCGATATCCGAGCGCCGCCTTGGTGGCAGGCCAGTCCATCGCCCGTGGTGTGGCGTCGAATTCGGTGGCGTTATCGGATTTGCTCACGTCCCTGCCCGGTTTCCGTCGTGTGTATGGCCTCTGCCGGAATCGTCGAAGTTGTCGGCATGATCGAATCGATCACAGGTTCAAGGATGAGGGGCGGGTCGACGGCAGGTCGCTGGGGCGAAACCTGATCGATCGAGCCATGTCGAATATCGTCTCCTGAAATCCGGGGCCGTGTTCGATGCCGGGAACGGACAGCTCGACGGCAGCGATCGCGGTCCCGTCGTCCGCGGGTACCGTCGCCTCCAGCTGGTAGGTTTCGACCGTGTCGCCCGCCGACGGCAATCCGTCGATCCGCGGTGCCGGCAGGTGTGCTGTTCGCTCGGAGAACATCATTGGGCGTCCATCGACATCGATGGGCTCGCTGATCCACAGGTCGTCATCGAATTCGTTCCTGGAATCGACCAGGTTCTTCAGCATCACTCGTGGATTCGGCTTGTCGCCGTCCATCTCGTAGACACATACCGTCAGGCAGGAGGTGATTACTTCACCATCGGGCGACTGGTGCCGTCCGATTCCGCAGTAACGAGTGTCGCGATCGGCCAGCAGATTCAGAAAGAATGCCGCGACCGGGATCAGGGAATCGGAAATGGTCCGCAGCGCGGGTGTGGCCACCTCGTCCAGCAGTTCTTGTGTGAGCTTCAAGTGCTCATCGATGCCCTTCAGCGGCATCTCCAGGTAGCCTTCCGGAATCCAGATATCGACTGTTTTCTCGGTCACTTCTTGTCTCCGAACAGGCTGTTGCCGATTTTGTCGAGCCCGAGTGCGCCCTTGGCGGACCGTGAGGCCAGTTCGAGTCCGGACAGCGCGGTCCCGGCCCCCGGCGCCCATCTGTTCGCCTCGCTGAAGTCTTGCAGCCACACCGTGGCGCTACCGGGGCGTGGAATCCGGTTCAATGCCTTGGTCATTATGCCCGGCGACTGCGCGCCTTCCGCGAATGCCTTGACGGCGGTATCGAGTTCGCCGACCTTCGACAGCGCTCGCAGACCCTTGAAGGTCCCGCCGGCACCCGGCAGGATGGCCAGGCTGTCCGCACCGACCGTGGTGCCGATCTTCTTCAGTGCGTCGCCGTTGAACTTGCCGTCCGATGCATCGGAAACGAAGTCGCCGAAGGCTTTTCGCACACTCGGGTCAGCGAAATCGGTGCCCAGCGCTCCGAGACCGCTGACCAGCGCGATGGCGCCGAATATCGCATCGGCCGGAGGGGGAGTGAGAAGGGCGAGCAGGCCCGTCACCGCAGAGATTCCGGCCAGGATGTCGTGGATCTGTTTACGGTGATCGCTGATCCACTTCCCGACTGCCTGCACCGCATCGGTGATGCTGTCCCACCAGTGATGATTCGGCGCGCTGGGTGCGAAATCCTTTGCGGCGGCGTCGAGTTCGGCGGCTACCTTGCGGGCCAGTTTGCCGTGCTCGGACTCCAGGTCCTTGGCGCGTTTGAGGATGGAGTCGATCTCGCCCTGGTAGTTGTCGACCGAGGCGCCGGCGGTGCGCACCGCGGCTTCGGCGGTGTTGAGGCGGGATTGGGCTGCGGCCAGGGCGTTTTGGTCGGTGAAGGTCTGGTTGGCCAGGCCGAGATCGGGATTGGATTTGGCTTCTCGGAGGGCGGTGACGGCCTTGGCGTGTTTGCCACGGGCCTCGGCTGCTTCGGTTTCGAGGGTTTTGGCGGTGTCCTGATAGCCGACCAGGCCGGTGTGCCACTCGTCCAGGACCGTGACGGCGCGTTCGAGGGAGTTCTGCGCGTAGCCGAGGTCCTGGGCGAGGGTGTTGTCGAAGTGGGAGCGGAACGCGTCGCCCGCGTCGCCCTTCCAGATGTCGTCGTTGCTGTTGCGGAGACGTTTGAGCAGATCGTTGGTCTCCTTGACGGCCGTGCCCGCCGAATTGATCTGTGTGCGTAGGCCGCTGACGTCGTCGGGCATGCCGGGGACCGGGTTGAAGCCGATATTCGGGTACGGGTTGGCCTGGCTCATATCCTGGCCTGCGTGCCGGAGGCGCCGTCGATGACGGACTTGGCCTGTGCGAGGGCCTGGGCGAATGCGGTGTCGGCCTCCTGATAGGCGTCGTGACATTGCGAGATGCCGTCCGCGGTGGACTCGGCGGACTTGCCGATCTGCTCGATCCCGTACTTCCAACGGCGCTGGAAGCTTTCGGCGGCATCGTTGAGCACCTTCGGCCCGATATCGCCGTGACCACCCTGGGCCATCGCCTTCATCGCATCGGTCAGCACCTGCTCGGAGTCGCGCAGTGATTGCACGGCCTTGCCCAGCGCCTCGATGTCCACCGAGAGAAAACCAGCCATTCTCCAGCCACCTTTTCGTTCCGTCACGCCGCATCTGACGTCTGTAGTTCCTGCTTGGACGTCGGGGAGGCCGCTTCGGTTCCACAGCGGGCGGATATTTTCGCCAGATCTTCGGGCGCTCGTGCGCGGCCGATCGCGCATCGGCCGACTCGCCGACCGTGGCGCAATCGGCGACCGGCCGCGCCGGGCTCAGTGGAATATCGGACGAAAGGGGCGAATCATGCAGTCCGGCAGTAGATTTCGCCTACTTGCGCAACAGCTGGACAACCTGAAGCAACTGCATCTTCGACGGCGGCTCGGGCTCCTCGGTCGCATGCGGATCGATGATCGCGGTGCGCGAGATCACCTCTTCCGGTTCGGCGAACGCCTTGTACTTCTTGTCACCCAGCAACTGATAGGTGAGGTATCCGACCAGCAGGCCGCGGGTGATGCGTTCGGTCTTGGGCTCGAATTTGGTCGCGCCGACGGCGGCCAGGGCGCGGCGGCCGCGGACCATGCCGTTGCGGGAAGCGCCGTCGACCGAGCGCAGCACCGCGGGCCCACCCCAGGCGGCGGCCAGCGCGACGGCGTCGGAACCGACCGCATCGATGTCCGCGCCACCGCCCAGGATCAGGGCGGGGGATTCGATATCGGGGGCCAGGGATTCGGCCGAGGGAGCGGTGACGGCGGGGAAGAGCGCGGCGACGGCCGCGACCTCGCGTTGTGAGGCCGCGATGACCGCGGCTCCCGCACCCATGCCGTGACCGGCCAGGGCCAGCTTGTCGGGGTGCACGCTGATCTTGCCCTCGCCCAGCCGCACTCCGGTGCAGATGTCCAGGGTGGTGAGCAGATCGGTGGCCAGGTTCAGGTGCGAGGGGATCGGTCCGCGCTCGGTATCGGGTGCGGCCGCGACGAAACCCCAGGAGGCGAGATGTTCGAGCAGCTTGCGATAGTTGCCCACGCCGGTGAGCCAGCCGTGTCCGAACGCGACGGCGGGCAGGTTCAGACCCGTCTCCGGGGTCAATACCAACCCGGGCTGCCCGGCGATGCCGAGATTGCCGCGCAGGACCCGATGCGGGCCGGGACTGGCCAGGTTGCTCAGGAGGGATTTCACAGACGCCGACACGACGTCGAATTTATCCGATCGCCGCCCACGGACGGCGTTTCGCCGGATCCCGGGATCGTCGCCGAGCCTATCGACCCGGGCGGCAACGCATCTGCCAGCGGTTTCGCGGTTCGAAAAGATGTTCGCGCTTGCCGCCGACTTCTCGGACGCGCCCGGCTCCCGGATACGATTCGACCGCTCGCTCGAGCGAATGTGCCCCTTTGCCGGGCCGAACGAGCGCAGCCGGGCACGCCCGCGAGCGCATGTCGCGGCCCTGTCGCTGTCCGGGTCGGGTCCCAGTACGCTGGGTCCCCATGTGCGGAATCGTGGGCTACGTGGGATACCGGGACGCGCTCGGCGTCGTCGTGGACGCGCTACGCCGTATGGAGTACCGGGGATACGACTCCGCGGGCGTGGCCATCCTGGACGGCGCGAGTGAGATCGCCGTGGAACGCAAGGCCGGTCGCCTGGCCAATCTGGAGGCCGAACTGGCCGAGGCCGGGGTGGCGAACTTCGCCGGAACCACCGGCATGGGACACACGCGATGGGCAACGCACGGTGCGCCCACCGATCGCAACGCGCACCCGCACCGCGACACGACCGGTGCGGTGGCCGTGGTGCACAACGGGATCATCGAGAACTTCGCTCCGCTGCGCCATGAGCTCGAGTCCGCCGGGGTGGAGTTGCGCAGCGACACCGATACCGAGGTCGCGGTGCACCTGGTCTCGCGCGCCTACACCTCGGGGCCGACCGCGGGTGATTTCGTCGCCAGTGCGCTGTCCGTGCTGCGCCGGCTGGAGGGTGCGTTCACGCTGGTGTTCACCCATGCCGAGCATCCGGGCACGATCGTGGCCGCGCGCCGGTCGACTCCGCTGGTGGTGGGTGTGGGCAAGGGGGAGATGTTCATCGCCTCGGATGTGACCGCGTTCATCGAATACACCAGGGACGCAGTGGAACTCGGCCAGGACCAGGTCGTGGTGATCACCGCGGACGGGTACGCCGTCACCGATTTCGACGGCAACTCCGGTGTGCCGACCCGCCCGTTCACCATCGATTGGGATCTGGCGGCCGCCGAGAAGGGCGGTCACGACTACTTCATGCTCAAGGAGATCGAGGAGCAGCCCGCCGGTGTCGCCGAGACGCTGATCGGGCATTTCGACAACGGTCGCATCGTGCTCGACGAGCAGCGCCTGGCCGATCAGGAGCTGCGCGAATTCGACAAGGTCTTCGTCGTCGCCTGCGGCAGTTCGTATCACGCGGGTCTGCTGGCCAAATACGCGATCGAGCATTGGACGCGGCTGCCCGTCGAGGTGGAGCTGGCCAGCGAATTCCGTTACCGCGACCCGGTTCTGGACCGGTCCACGCTGGTCGTCGCGATCTCGCAGTCGGGGGAGACCGCCGATACGCTCGAGGCCGTGCGGCACGCCAAGGAGCAGAAGGCGCGCGTGCTGGCCATCTGCAATACCAACGGCGCACAGATCCCCCGCGAATCCGACGCGGTGCTGTACACCCGCACGGGCCCGGAGATCGGGGTCGCCTCCACCAAGGCGTTCCTGACCCAGATCACCGCGAATTACCTTGTCGGCCTTGCGCTTGCGCAGGCTCGCGGGACCAAGTATCCGGACGAGGTGGCGGGCGAATTCGCTCAGCTGGAGGCGATGCCGGAGCTGGTCGCGCGTGTGCTGGAGACCGCGCCGCAGGTTCGCGAGATCGCCCGCCGGTTCGCCCGGGCCTCGACGGTTCTGTTCCTGGGCCGTCATGTGGGGTATCCGGTGGCCCTCGAGGGTGCGCTCAAGCTCAAGGAACTGGCGTACATGCACGCCGAGGGTTTCGCCGGGGGTGAGCTCAAGCACGGCCCGATCGCGCTGATCGAGGACGGGCTGCCGGTCATCGTGGTGATGCCCTCGCCGAAGGGACGCGCGGTACTGCATTCCAAACTGCTCAGCAATATCCGGGAGATCCAGGCCCGCGGCGCGCGCACCATCGTGATCGCCGAGGAGGGCGACGACACGGTGCGCCCGTTCGCCGACCATCTCATCGAAATCCCCGCCGCCCCAACCCTTTTCCAGCCACTGCTGTCGACCGTCCCGCTGCAGATCTTCGCCGCCGAGGTGGCCCAGACCCGCGGCTACGACATCGACAAGCCGCGCAACCTGGCCAAGTCGGTCACCGTCGAGTAGGCGTTCTCGGCGGTGCTCGCGATCGGGTAGCCGAATCCGGGACGGCCCTGCGCCGCATGCGGGCAGCGGGAAAAGTTGTCCGGCAATGGATTCGATACGAAGTGTGGGCGCGCCGGACCAGTGTGGTCCGGCGACCCGATTTCGTCTCGCCGGGGTTGAGTGAGATGTTCTGGGCCCCAGGCGATGCGACTACCGAGAGAGTTGATCGGCCACTGCGGCAAGGGATTCGCGCTCCGGTAAGGCCTGTCCGGCGGAGCGTCGTTCGAGAGCGCCCGAGAGTACGGCGAGGCCCAGGGCGCTGCCGGACAGGACGACGCCGACCCAGTTGGGTGCGGTGTAGCCGAATCCGGCGGCGATGACGAGGCCGCCGAGCCATGCCGCGAGGGCGTTGCCGAGGTTGAAAGCTCCGATGTTCAGGGCCGAGGCGAGGGTGGGGGCGCTGGCGGCCTGATCGAGGACGCGTTTCTGTAGGGGTGGGACGGTGGCGAAACCCAATGCGCCGATCAGGACGACGGTGACCGCCGCCGCGATCTCGTCGTGTGCGGTGATCGTGAACACGCCCAGTACGACGGTCAGGGCGCCCAGCGTGACATACAGCATGGGCATCAGGTGGCGATCGGCGTAGCGGCCGCCGATCAGATTGCCGATGAGGAAGCCCAGTCCGAACAGCACCATGATCCAGGTGACCGAACTCTCGGCGTACCCGGTGACCTCGGTCATCATCGGGGCGAGGTAGGTGATCGCGGCGAAGACGCCCCCGAAGCCGAGCACGGTCATGGCCATGGCCAGCAGCACCTGGGGATTGGCGAGGACGGCCAGTTCGCCGCGCAGCCTGGCCTCGCGCGGGGCGGGCCGATCGGGTACCAGGGCGGCGACGCCGACGGTGGCGAGCAGGCCGACCGCCGCGATCAGCCAGAAGGTGATCCGCCACCCGAAATGCTGACCGAGCAGCGTGCCGAGCGGTACGCCCAGGACGGTGGCGACGGTGAGCCCGGTGAACATCAGCGAGATCGCCCCGGCGCGGCGGTCCGGGCGCACCAGCGTTCCGGCGACGATCGACCCGATGCCGAAGAATGCGCCGTGGGCCAGCGAGGCGACGATGCGTCCGGTCAGCATCAGGCCGAAAACCGGTGCGAGAGCGGACAATACGTTACCGGCGACGAGTAGCAGCATGCTGATCAGCAGCATCCGCTTGCGAGAGACCCGGGTGCCGAGTCCGGTCATGATCGGCGCGCCGATCAGCACGCCGAGGGCGTATCCGCTGACCAGCAGGCCCGCGGTGGGGATCGGTACGTGATAGCCGCCCGCGATGTCGGGCAGCAGGCCGACGACGGCGAATTCGGTGGTGCCGATGGCGAACGCCCCGAGTGCCAGGGCCAGGAGTGCGAGGGGCATGGGTGAAGCCTCCACGAGCGTTGCGGGTGAGCATTACAGGCGTCGACAATAGTTGCAGACGCGTTCTAGTTGCAAGCGCGGTATATTTCGAAAGCGGGGTATTGTGGAGGAACAACGCCGCACGCAGGAGGAATCGATGACCGCGGACGCCGCCCTGACCGGTCTCGCCGACGGCTGGTACGCACTGTCGGTGCTGCACGATCGGATCGAGGCGCATATCGAACGCGCCCTGCAGGCCGGGCACGGATTGAGCGTTCGCGAGTATTCGCTGCTGGTGGTGCTCAGTCGTCAGCACGACGGGCCGGGTGGGCATCTGCGGATGAATCAGGTCGCCGATGCGGTCGCGTTGAGTCAGAGCGCGACGACTCGGCTGGTCACCCGGCTCGAGGATCGCGGTCTGCTGCAACGTTATCTGTGCCCCGACGATCGGCGCGGCATCTACACCGATGTCACCCCGTCCGGATTGGAGCTGCTCGACCGGGCTCGGCCCACTCACGACGAATCGCTGTCGGGTGCGCTCCGGCAGGCGGCGGCCGATCCTGGGCTTTCTCCTCTGGTCGCTGCGGTCGAGGCGTTGAACGCGTCCTCGGCTCACGGTGTGCGTACTCGCGAATATCGCCCCGCGTGATCGGCTCGGTTGTGTTGCCGGATCGATGCCGAACGATCCGGAAGGTCACCGTCGCATAACTCGGTCGGTTCGGATGCTGTGGGCCGGTTGCGGGGCTGTTTTTTCGCGATCTTGCTGGTCACGAGGGTGTGATCTGATGTCCGTAGTGGTGTGAGAGTTAGATATGTCACTTTGCAAAAGGTGTTTAGTTGGCTTTCTGTTCACCCTGAGTTTACTTGTCGCGACCATTCTGTGATTTGCCGGGATGAGCTTCTGGCCCATCTCAAATGTGTGGACACGACCGCTTCAGCGACATCTCGTCGCCACGGCCGCGTCGGCTGTACCGGTTCCTGATCGGTGTGAGACCGCGCGTTCTCGTCATGTCTTCGGATAACTGAATCCTCAAATCCCGCAACACAACCGACAAAACGAACAGGTAGCGGCGAATGTCTCGGCCGAGAGGTCGAGCCGAGCGCTCGCGATACTGTCGCGCCGTCAGGAAAGCAGTGAAGATGCAAATCCGGAAACTGATCCCCCTAGCCCTACTCGCCGCCGTCGCGATCGCGCCCGTGGCCGCGAACGCCGACACCGTCATCCCCGGTGTGCCGCCGCAGCTGCAGCAGCCGGCCCAGCAACTGCAGAATCAACTGCCGGCGGCGCAGCAGGCTCAGCTGGCGCAGTTCCTGCGGCCGTTGCCGCAACTGCCGCAGGCCTACTCGAACAACCTGGACGGTTGGATCCGCAACGCGCAGTTCGTCATGTCGCAGCACGGCATTCCCGGCAGCTACGACGGAATCCACCGCAACATCATGCGGGAATCGGGCGGCAACCCGCGCGCGATCAACCTGAATGACTCGAACGCGGCCCGCGGCATTCCCTCCAAGGGGCTGATGCAGGTCATCGACCCGACCTTCCGCGCCTATCACGTGGACGGCACGTCGTGGGACATCTACGACCCGGTCGCCAACATCAGCGCCGCCTGCAACTACGCGGCTCACCGGTACGGCACGATCGACCGCGTGTTCTCGGCGTACTGATCGGCGAGGCCGGATCCGTTCCGTCATCGGTGCGGCGCCCGGGGTCTGACCGACGTGTATCGGGACATCGTGGTCCCGGTGCACGTCGGTCCGCGTAGCGGCTACTGCACCGTGACGGTGCCGTGCATATCCGGGTGCAGCGGGCACAGATAGCGGTAGGTGCCCGGGACGGTGAAGGTGTGACTCCACTTGCCCGTGTTGAAGATCGGGCTGTTGATACCCATCGCGCTGTCGCCGATGCCCTGCACCGCGTGCGGGAAACGGTCGGCGAAATTCCACGTCACGGTTCCGCCGACCTTGATGGTGATCGCGTCGGGGGAGAACCGCATATTCTTTACATCGACCGTCACCGCCCCCGCGGGCGCGGCCGCCGTGGTCGAGGACTCCGGCGCGGCCGAATTCGACGTCGGGGCGGATGTCGTTGTCCCGGAACCGCATCCGCTCATCAGCAGCGTTCCCGCGAGTGCGGCGACGCCGAATCCGGCGCGCAGCAGGGTCCGGCGGCTCCAGTCCATCGGCATGCCGCACAGCCTAGCCCCGGCCGATAACCGCCGGTTCTCCGCCGCACGGTTGCTCGGTTCGTCCGGGTGACGTGCTATCAGGCGCAGCTCGTGAACGGCCGTCACACGATTCGCTCGGTGCCGGATCGCTACGCCATGTTTCTCTGCCGCCCAGAGGTAACCGCCCCCTGCTCCAGCGCAGCCGGTGCTCGTGTAGGCCCCGAGTTCGGGTGACGGATGTGTGAGCCGCAGCGCGCGATGCGTCGTTGTCGGCGCATTTCTGCTGGTGAGTGGGTGTTATCGGGTGTGGGACCATCCCCGCGTTCTGTTGTGCGCCCGTCTCCCGGGAGATGTGTGGACATGTCCGGGTCCATCTGGCTGTGTGGTCCGGTCGAGCAGGGGGACGGCCGCGCGGTCGGGCGGGACTTCGGCACGTGCGGCGTAATCTGCTGTCGTCGGGTGTGCCGGGGTCGGTGGGTAGGAGGCGAGCGATGGCGGTGCGCGGGTTCTATACGGCCGATGAGGTTCGGGCGGCGGAGGCGGAGCTGTTCGGGCGGGTCGCGGCCGGGGTGCCGATGCAACGCGCGGCGTACGGGCTGGCGAATGTCGTGGCGGGGGAATTGCGGGAGCGGACCGGCGGGGTGGCCGGACGTTCGGTGACGTTGCTGGTCGGATCGGGGGACAACGGCGGCGATGCGCTGTGGGCGGGGTCGATGCTGCGGCGGCGCGGTGTCGCGGTGTCGGCGGTACTGCTCGCGCCCGAACGGGCGCATGCGCGGGGGCTGGCGGCGCTGCGGCGTGCGGGCGGGCGGATTCGGGAGGATGTCGGCTCGCCCGATCTCGTGGTGGACGGGATCGTCGGCATCTCCGGACACGGTTCGCTGCGGCCGCGAGCGGCGGAACTCGTTGCGGCCGTGGATGTTCCGATCATCTCGGCGGATCTGCCCAGTGGCGTCGACCCGGAGACCGGCGCGGTGGACGGCCCCGCCGTGCGAGCGGATGTGACGGTCGCGTTCGGCGCCTACAAGCCGGTGCATGCGCTGGCCGCGCCCCGGTGTGGGCGAATCGAGTTGGTGCCCATCGGATTACGCCTGCCCGAGGCCGAACTCGCCGCACTGGAACCGGGTTCGATCGGCGCGGATTGGCCGGTCCCGGGCCCGTACGACGACAAGTATTCCCAGGGCGTGACCGGTATCTGCGCCGGGAGCGCGACGTATCCGGGTGCGGCGGTGCTGTGTACGGGTGCGGCGGTGGCGGCCACCTCGGGAATGGTGCGTTATGCCGGGACCGGTGCGGCGGAGGTGCTCGCGAACTTTCCGGAAGTCATTGCCGCCGAGACGATCTCGTCCACCGGACGAGTGCAGGCATGGGTGACCGGGCCCGGCGCCGGTACCGACGAGCTTGCCCGCGAACGTCTTTCGGAGATCCTCGCCACGGACCTGCCGGTGGTCGTCGACGCGGACGCGCTGACCCTGGTGGCCGCCGAGCCCGCCCTGATCGCCGGCCGTACCGCGCCGACCGTACTGACCCCGCACGCCGGTGAGTTCGCCCTGCTCACCGGCGCGGATCCGAGCCCGGACCGCGTGGCCGCCGTGCGCGATCTCGCCGAGAAATGGCAGGTCACGGTCCTTTTGAAGGGGCGAGCCACCCTGATCGCCGCACCCGGCCGCCCGACCCTGGTCAACGAGGCGGGCGGTTCCTGGGCCGCCACCGCGGGC
>NZ_BDBQ01000083.1 GCF_001613065.1 Nocardia miyunensis NBRC 108239 | reverse complement strand
ACTGCTCAGCGCCGGTCCCATCCTTATAGTGCCCCGCCGGGGGCACCAACCTGCGACAGGCTTTGCGCAGGTCAACGCGATTGGCCACGTCGCAGGCCAAAAGCAGCTTCAGCGTTCCCCATGTCACATGTCGCAGGTTCGTGCCCTCCCGGGGCTCCACTCACACCTGACTGCACAACGCTCGAACCAGGTGAAGTACCAACACCGCGGCCGTCAGGATCAGGAGGCGATCCATTCAGCTCCATCGAATCTGGATGATCCTCAACTACACCCCGACCTTCGCCGCAGTGCCCCTGCGTCTGCACCAGCCCACCGCGCCCCAACCCAACAGCGGCCGAGCCGGCCGACGGATACCTGATCACCGGTTCGACGGTCGGCGGCGTAGATCGGCGATACGGGCAGTCAGCGGCATTCGGGCGGGGTGAAGATGGGCGGGGGAGTCAGGTCGCATACGCCGACCACCGGCCGCACGGAAATGGCATTCCCCTCGGCAGGTGCGCCAGGCAGTGCGACGAAGGATACGGCCAGAGCCGCGAGTACCACGGTGGCCCGCCGGGAATTTTTGAAATTATTCATGACATGATATTCCGACCCACTCACCGACCGATCAAGACCGCTTTGTTCAATTCGCAGGTCTGGCAGGTTGATTCGATGTCCGGACCGGACATGCCACACACGGGCGGGCGGACTTCTCGAAATCCAGAGAGTTTCGAATACCATTCATCCACGCTTGAATCAATTGCGCCGCTGAATGCGCATCGCATCCTGCTCATCGCCTGCGCCCTTATGCTGATCATTCCATCCGTTGTCGTATAGCTACGGAAAAAGAAGTAACCGTCCCGTAATCGAGAGTTGGCGGTTTGATCGCGAATTCCAGGAGAGAATCCGTGCTCAAGCAATCCGAGTCGTCCCGGAAACATGGCATGAATGCCGACGGCGGATCTCGTTCAGAACGTACCCGGAAAATCGCGCGAGGCGGCTATCAAATACGTTCCGGCGCAACGATTCCCAGCAACTCGAGCCCTACGGCGAGGGTATCTCCGGACAGTTGGCACAGCGCGATCCGGTTGCCGCGCACGCGGGGATCGTCGGCCTTCAGTACCGGGCACGCCTCGTAGAACGCGGTGAAGGTTTGACCGAGGGCGAACAGGTAGCCAGCCAGGCGGTGCGGTTCCAGGGAGTCGGCCGCGTCGGTGATCGCCTTGCCGAACTCGTCCAGCAGCAGGCCCAGCGCCCGCTCGGCGGGTTCGAGCGTCAGGTCGGTGTCCACGACCGGGTCGGTGCCGGGCGGGACGTTGCGCAGGATCGACCGGATGCGTGCGTGCGCGTATTGCAGGTAGACGCCGGTGTTGCCGGTGAAGTTGACCATGCGGTCGACATCGAAGACGTAGTCCTTGATTCGCGAGCCGGACAGGTCCGCGTATTTCACCGAACCGATACCGGCCGCTTCGGCGACCCGGTCGAAGGTCTGCGCGTCCAGATCGGGCGCCTTCTCGGCGAGAATCTCCCGTGCCCGTGTCACGGCCGAGTCCAGCAGTTCGGTCAGCGGAATGGTGGAGCCGGAGCGGGTCTTGAACGGTTTGCCGTCCGCGCCCTGGACCGTCCCGTACGGTACGTGGATCGCCTGCACGTCGTCGGTGAGCCAGCCCGCGCGACGGGCGGTGGCGAACACCATCTGGAAATGCTGGGCTTGCCGCGCATCGGTCACGTACAGCAGCCTGGTCGCTGCCAGCTTGCGGATCCGGTACCGGATCGTCGCCAGATCGGTTGCGGCGTATCCGTATCCGCCGTCGCTCTTGCGCACGATCAACGGTGTCGGGGTGCCGTCCGGGCCGGTGAACTCGTCGAAGAACACGCACAGCGCGCCGTCGCTCTCCACCGCGATCCCGGCGTCGGCCAGTTCCGCGGTCACCTCGTCCAGATACGGGTTGTACGTGGACTCCCCGGCCGCGTCCTGCGGGGTCAGCAACACCCCGAGTCGGTCGTAGAGGGCCTGGAACGAGTGTTGGGATTCGGTGACCAGATCGGTCCATACCCGCAGCGTGGCCTCGTCGCCGCCCTGCAGTGCCACCACCCGCGCCCGCGCCCGGTTCGCGAAGCCGGGATCGGAGTCGAATTTCTCCCGCGCGGCCCGATACAGCTCGTCCAACGCCTCGATCGGCGCGTCGGCGTTTCCGGTCAGATCGTCGCGGTGCCATTTCGCTTCGGAATGTTCATCGAGGTACTGGATCAGCATCCCGAACTGGGTACCCCAGTCACCGTAATGGATCTGCCGGATGACCTCGGCGCCGAGGAACCCCACCAAGCGGGCGAGCGCGTCACCGATGATCGTGGTCCGCAGATGCCCGACATGCATCTGCTTGGCGATATTCGGCGAGGAGTAGTCGATCACCACCCGCTCCCCCGCGAGCGGCGTACCCACCCCCAACCGGTCCGCCGCACGACGCGCGGCCAGCTGCGACCACACCGACGATCCGGTGACCGAAATATTGATGAACCCCGGCCCCGACAACCCGGTGTCCGCAATGATCTCGTCCCGCAACCGCTCATCGATCGCGGCGCCGACCTCGCGGGGGGCACGCCCGACCTTCTTTGCCAACGACAACGCCACATTGGACTGAAAATCGGCATGATCCGAGCGACGCACCAACGGGTCGGCGTCCGCCACCTCGGCCGGCAACGCAGCGGCCATCGCCCGCGATACCGCACCGGCCACCGCAACCATCAAGGGACGCACCGAATCCCGCACTCGCCTCATCCTCTCCCGCGACCCCACCCAAGGCACACGACCATTCGCAAGCTTACGCACCCCCCGAACCGAGAGTCGATGCCCCTGGCTCACGCCCCGGACATCCCGCATCGACCTACACGACGTATTACACACGGCGCGTTCGCATTCGGCGGAGATTCATGCGGTTTCCCGCACCACCCGCTCGGCCAGGCTTCGGTAGATCGCCACGAAGGCTTCCATGGTCGGGATATGCTCACGCAAATTCGAGCACGTTACGGTGCCGTCGCGACCGGATACCGCATCGATGAATTCCTCGAATACCCGCGTCTTTCCCGGCCCCAAGGAGCCCTCGGAGCTACTGCAGCTCTCCAGTTCCTGGAGAGTCACCTTCTCGTAGGGATCTCCCGGGAGGAAGTGGGTGTTGCGAAAGATGTGCAATTCGCAATGACGTGGTCCGCCCGGCTCGTACGCGCCCACATCATCGAAGAGGCTGCCGCCCTGCCATGACAGCACCTTCAATGCTTGGAACGGTCCCTGCTGCAGAAGAAAGGTCTCCTGGCCGTTGCGCCCGTTTCCCCAGTACAGGTTGCGACCCGCGGTATCCGGCCAACCACGACTCGAAAAGCTGGAGTGCAACAAGTGCAGCCCGACGGTTGCCTTGATCGAACCTGCCTCTTCGCGCCGAAGAAAGGCATGCAGGTCGTATTCCCCCCAAGATTCGGCGGGGATGGTCGGAACCGAAACCAGCCGCTCTTCGATATCGGTGCCGAACAGCCGTACCAGAACATCCGGAGGCACTTGGGCGGCGAAGTCCGGTGGCCGGATCGCGGTGGCCTCCGACCGGAACTCCGGATCCCAGCCGTTGACGGACAGCCACCAGCAGATGACATCGAGGACGTGGTACCCGGATTGAGCGAGAACGCCGTAGCCGCGAAACATCGGATGGTATGTCTGGCTTGCCATCTCGTCCGGCAACCGCCATTCCCCATCCGAGTGCTCGGCCACGATAGACGTAATATCGCAACCGGTTTCGAGGAACGCATCCCTGACCAGGGAACGAACCTTCGAGAAGAGGGCATTGGCCCGCCGGTGTGCCATCACGGCCGCTACCGCATGCGGGTGGTCCCGCTGGTACTCGGTCAGTGCCGTGTCGAGCCGCCGAACATCTCGCGCCAGCGCGTCGACCGCCGGAATCGAGGTCGAGACCCCCGGCCTGACCATGACCGGCTTGTCCACCAGGACCGACAATCCCTCGGCGAGAGCCCACATCAGATATTCGGCGTGCGCCTCGGGTTCGGTGGAGATGATCACCGCATCGATGGCGAGTTCACGGGCGAGTGAACTCAGCAGCCGTGTGCCTTCGTCACCGGGGAACGGTCCGCGACCGCGAAGGAAGAAGTGGCGCAGGTCGCCGCTCCACCCATGGCGTGCCGTGCGCTTGGTAACGGCTTCCACCGCAGTCTCGAGGTCCACAACGGCGATCAGGTCGGCCGTTCCCTCGTCCGCCATCCTGCGTAGGGCTGGTAGATAAAATCTCTCCGAATGCTCACCGGCGCCGATGAGCATGATCCTTACCGACACCGCGCGTGACATCCTTTCCGGGCGAAAGCCTCGATCGAGGTGGCGTCGTCGTCGATATCGCTGACCTCGGGCCGCGGGCCCGCTGTCAGGTCTGCCAGCATCGCCGCCCGAATCCACGA
Organism: Nocardia miyunensis NBRC 108239; assembly: GCF_001613065.1. Classification (GTDB taxonomy): domain Bacteria; phylum Actinomycetota; class Actinomycetes; order Mycobacteriales; family Mycobacteriaceae; genus Nocardia; species Nocardia miyunensis. The sequence continues at coordinate 78,033 of NZ_BDBQ01000083.1, read as the reverse complement.
CAGTGCGCCCTCCGCGCGCCACCAATCCGCTCCGAGCGCGCGTTCACATCGCACCTCGAGTTCGACAGCGTCCAGGAGGGCGCGGACCCGCTCGTAGTTCCGTTCACCGTGCTGTATGTCGAGAGCGAAATCGATCGGTGGCGGCCGCACATCGAGGTGTTCTCGGAATACCGCCGCACAGCTGTCGCTCAGTACCGTCGCCGAATCGTTTGCCGCGTCGACACTCAATGCGTAGAGCGCGCGAGTCGCGTAGGTCCTGGTCTCGACGAGTGAACGCAGATCCCGGCCGCCATCGATATCGAAACCTGCCTCCCCGCAGGCCGCTGCCCGGTCCGGAATCACTTCCAGCAGGTGCGACCAGGACTCCGCGATCACCGAGTCGGGAAAATAGTCGGCCACGGACGGGTTTTTCCGTTCACCGAGGACGAATGTTTGCAGCGCGTGCCCGGTCTCGTGAAAAAGGTCTCGGAAAAGGGTCGACCGGGATTGTGAGCCCAGTAAGATGATTACCGGTCCGGGCAGATCGAGCACAATGGAACTGGATCCGAATCCCGGCCGGAAGACGATGACCGCTCCGATCGCGGACAGTACTCGGCCGACCGGCACGCCACAGATCGGCAGATCGGTCGCTCGCGCGACATCCCCGGCATCGATTCGCCCGGCCCCGCCGAAACGCACACAGTCGAGCAGATCACCGAGCCTTTCGACGCGTCGCTCGCACCGCCATGCCGCCAGTGCCGTGAGGTATTTCGTTCGCGTCTGCTCCAGATAGGCGCCGAGGAAGCGGCGGGCGGCGGCCCGATCGCGGGATTGCCCAGACCACCGTGCTCGTCCGGCATCCATGAGCCGAACCCACTCTCGCGTGTAACCGAGCAGGCCAGCCTCGCCACCGCGGTTCGAGAAGCAATCGAACAGGCGGTCGTCGTATTCGGTTCCACGCACACAGTCCCCGGCCTTGATCGCCGAGGTACGAGCCTCGCCGGGTGAGATACCCAGAACATGGTCCTTCGTCTGCATCCAGGCATCCGCGGTCGCCGCGTGCTGGGTGAGTGCCCTCGATACGGCGACTTCGCGGGCGTATCTGTGCACCCGCTCGCTTCCGAATCCCGAATAGTTCCGGATTATCTCGTGCGGATCGAATTCAGGTTCGGTCACACCGATTCCATCGGGCTTCAGTCGTGCTGGCACTCCTGCCGCCACCGCATCACTCCAGGCCAGGAAGTCGCGGTGCCTCTTCAGCCGTGCGCCGATCGCACGGCCGGATATTCCGTACGGAATGTCGGCCATTTATACGTTACCATCGTAATCGTATACATAGTCGCCAGTTTCCTCGTAAAAGCGGCGCTGCGTATTTTCCCAGGCACCCAGCAGATTCTGCCGATCTCCCTCGCCCCTGATACCGAAGTACGGGAAGTGATGGAAATAGTGACCGAATATGTGATTACAGTCCTCGATGTATCGCCGGGTGTCGAGAATATGACCGTGCCAGAACTCGTCCATATCCATATGGGGTGGCATGAGCTCGTCTTCGTACTTGCGGCGAAGAAACAGCCACGTCCGATACATGGGCTCGAAATAATCCGCCATCCCATGCGACCAGCCACGCCCTCCCTCATGCGACGGCTGAGTCAGACCTGCTTTGATGCCGGACAAGTCGATTGCGTCGATGTAAGCTCTGACCTCGCGGAGCCCCTCGATTCGCGCTTCGTGTAGTTCGTGCTTCGGTGCCAGACGCCTGGGAACTGCCGAGTTGATCATCGCTGATTCCTCATCTGATTCACATTCAATGCCGGAGACGCCGAGACGGCGCCCCCGGCATTGATCGACTACACGGGACCGATTCCGATGCAGTCACAGCGCATGACACGCGTCGACGGGCGACGGGTGACGGCCTCGGCCATCTTCGTGTTCGCGACTTCCACGATCTGGACGACGGCCGCATCCTCACTGGCGACGTCGGACTTGGAAAGCTTCATGATTTCCCTCCCTTCGTAATTCGATGAACTTGCCTACGAATCAAACATAGCACCGAATTATATTGTCCCACAACATAATTCGACACGACACGGTAGCTGCGATCGGCGTGTGATCGGCGTGTGATCGCTCATTTCGAACCGCACTCGAACCTTCGACCACAGCGGCGTTCGGCAAGGCTCGGCCGTGCCCTCGCGCACTACTTCCCCCTGACCGTGCGACGTATCGCATACAGTGTGGGTAGATGCGTGAAGGCCAAGTGCCAGAAGGAGACTCGCAACGTCGCATAATTCGCGACATGGAGAAGCAGTCCCGAGACGGACACCACTCGGAGCCCGGTCGGCCCCGACACGCTGATCGGTAACGCCACCAGTTCGAAGGCCAGAACCAGCCGTGCGAGCACTACCGGATCGACCAGTGCTGCCCACTCCGATACGCGGTTCCACCGATACAGCGACAGCGCGTTGTCGATCACGTCGCCGGTCCGGAGCCAGGATTGCCCGCCGTGTCGCAGTTTCGCTATCGCGGATGCGAGATAGATCGTCGGCGCCAGATAGGCGAGTACGGGGACCCGACCCACACCATCGGCGCGCTCACCGGGCCCGGCCGTTTTCGAGGCGCGCAGGCAGAGTGCGAACAGATACAAGTGCTCGGTGTAGGGGGCGAAGCCCTCGAGACGGCTCGCGGTGAGCCACTCCGCGACGAGAGTCAGCACGATCGACCGTGCGCTGACGCGGCGAGTGCGCACGCAATCCCACGCCGCAGAGGCCACACCCAACCTCTTGAACAGCCGATAGGCGGTCGCATCGCGGGTACCGGCGGTCATCGGGCGACGGAGGGCGGGTTCGTCGAACACCCAGGGCGCTGGCAGGCTCGACGCGCGCGTGAACAAGGCTGCTGCGGCCGCCAGATTCGCCGCCTTCTCGTAGCGTTCGCGATCGAAGCTCGGCCCGACCCGCATCAGCGACTCCGCGCCAGAGTCACTGTGCACCGCTCGTGCCGGATTGCCGCCACCGTATCGAAGTCGGCCTGGTCGACAATGTGAACACATACTTCGTTCGCCATCCGCAACGGAATGTCCGTCGGACCCCAGATCTGGTCGAACCCTCGCCATCCCCGTTGCTGCGCCCGTATCGCGGCCAGGGTGAGCTCCCGCACGGCGACCTCTCCCATGGCCGCGGCCGTCCGGACGATGGATGTCGAACGGGCAGCTTCGAAAGGCAACAGATTGGCGGGAGAAATGACGACCGGCTCGTCACCGATTCCGTGGAACACCATCACGGTTCGCGGCCGAGACCTGCCGACCTCATATGCGAACATGTCGTAGTGCCGTGCCGGGATTCTGGACTGCGGGTATATCGCCTTCGCAACCGTCAGCAGCAGAAATAATCCGGTTCCGAACTCCACCCACTCGTTACGAGACGTGCGGGGGCCGGGAAATCCGTAACGAAAACGCCGCACTCTTCACCCCTCCCTGATCCGGTATCAATCATTGGTCTCGACGCTCTCCATCTCACGCTCGACACCGGTACCGTCCGCTCGTGCCATGCGGCGGTATTCGACGACTATATAGATCACGACCCCGGCACCGATGGCAGTCGTGATCTTCACCGCATCGAGTCGAATGAACGAGCTGTCCACCCAGACAAAGGAGTTCGCGGCCGCCACGAGCAATCCGCCGAGTGCGATATTGATCTGCATTGCGCTCGACGAGACGATGTCGACCAATGTGAAAGTCCTGACCCGATGCTCCGGGAGCAAGGTATCCAACTCGATGGTTTTCGTTGCTATGGCGAATGCAGACTTGGATATCTGGAAGACGACGACGAGCAACGAGAAGAGCACTATTGCCGGAATTGTGGTACCGATCCTTGGGAGAAATGTCCAGAGGATCATTTCAGCACACAGTCCACTGCCGACCACGACCAGAGCACGGTTCGCCCCGACCACCGATATGAGCCGACCTGCTATCGGCAGGCACAACAGCGAAGCGCCGACACGCAAGGTCAGCACCACGCCGACTACGGTGCTGGGCACCCGCAGGACGGTCGTCGCGTATACCGCCAACAGCGGTACTCCGATCTGGAACTGCACAGCCTGAGCCAGCAGGATGACCCGATAGTCGCGTTCGGCCGCGATGTCGCGCCAGCCGACTCGGGGACCCGATTCCCTGGTCCGCGGCCCGACGCAGGGATCGGGCAGTCGGCGAAAAACCAGTGTCGACGCGATGGTGTACAGCACACAGTAGATCAGGACAATTCGATAGAAGGTCTCGGTGACCTTGCCGCCGAACATGGTGGTCTGCACAATGAACGCGATCATCGCGGTGCCCTGTGAGGCGAACCCGGATATCGAAATGTACAAAGGTCGAGTCCTGGTCTCGGTGAACTCCGCAGCCCAGGCGCCCCACGCCGCCCCGAAGGAAATCGATATCGCAATTTCGGCCAGCGTCGCACCGGTAACCACACAGACCGCGCCGCCGGTCCGGGATATAGGTACCACCTGACCGGCGACGAACATCAGCAGCAATGCGGGCAGGAACAGCGCGGCGCCGACGATCATCATCCACCGATGCCCGATCCTGTCGATGATCCGCGGGGCGAGGAACTGCAGTGGAATACTGGCGATCATCGCCAGCGCGACGATGGTGATCAGGCTGGAGCTGTATCCGAGCGTCTGTGTGACGTACAGCTGAAATATGTCGGCCGACATTCCGCCCGTTGCGTAACTGAATACAATCAGGCCGGAAGCCGGTACAAGCGATTGTTTGGATGCCGTTCCCAACTCGGACAGACCGGCAGATGACGAACTCAGGAAGATCAACTCCTTGTTCTCGGCAGCACGCGTTCGGAGAGGCCGTGCACCAGCCCCCGCTCGGAGTTGCCCGCCTTCCACGCAACCTGTCGAACGAGCGCATCGTCTCCCGACGCAATCGCCGCTTCGGTGAGTTCCCGATCGATTCTGGCACGGGTTTCGATAATCGCCCGGGTGTGGCTGTTCACGAGCAGTGGTCCGCCGTACAACCGCAGCGCTGTGTGCACATCACCGATATGTAGTGCTTCGAGAAGTTCGACGGCGTCGACGGTCACCTCCGTGACGAGGTGGTAGCTCGTTCGGAAGGAAATGAACTCGGTATCGATGCCCAGCTGCCTGGCGCGATACGCGAGTGTGGGGATCGCGGATTTGGACGCCTGGCCGGAACAGAAATTTCCGACCAGCGACGAGGCCCGGCATTCCCCTCCGTTGAATACGAGTGCCAGCACGAACTCCAGCGTTCTGGTGGACGTGACCCTCCTGCCGTTCACCAGCTGATCGCCGAGAACAACGAGGCGGCAACCGGATCGGGCAACCGGCTCACCGACCTCGAGGTCCGCGCGCATGCCGTCGTGACGGGGGCCGAACTCGTTCCGTGCAACACCGGACGTCGAAACACCTTGCATAAGAGCACTTCCCGCCTACCGAATCGGGCCCATTCCGGAACCGATCGAATCCATGCCCCCGAACCGTAGGTAGACGGTCGATTCACGGCAACTGACAGTGCGACATCGATGGCGTTTGCCGAGATCAGCCCATATGGCGGAGTGTCCGGTCCGAACATGGGCGTCACCCGGCCATCGCCGGCTCGATTGCCGCTGGCCCGTCCCAGCAAACGAGACCGGTCACTGCTTGCCTCCCCCGACCCCGGAAATGAGGTAACAGCCCCGCTCTCCAACGATGAGGTCTCGACGGAACACCTCCCGGTAGGCCGTCGGGCACAGAGAAAATCGCACTTGCCCGAGGACCCGTTCCCGAAACGGATGAATAGGGATCAATCCGGCTTCGGGTAGCCGAATCCCGCTTCAATCGTCAGCGTTCCCCAGCAAAATCGCTGGTCATTACGGGTCCCATCCATATAGTGCCCCGCCGGGGGCACCAACCTGCGACAGCGTTTTCGCAGTTCAGTAGGTTTTCCTGATTCGTGCTTCCCTTCAGCGAGATCGGTTCCCGTGCGATTCGCCGAACCCCGAGATGCTTGCGGGCGGAATACCTGACTCCTCAGCAAGCTCTCGGGCTGTTGCCCGCGGCCCAGCTGCTGAAGCAGTTCGCGCCCTACACACCCGTTGCCACATTCGCCTCTCCGAGTCATGCGTGCGGCATCGCGATTGACTCACTACAGAAGAGAAGTTGTCTTGTCACGGCAGACAGGGCTCGTCAACGAAATACCGCTCCATATTTCATATGGTCGCTGCATACGGTCCGGCATGTGAGACATTCATACGCGGAAATTCCTGCGTGAGCACATTGGCCGGCACTACCGTTCGTGGCGTCCTCCGTTCGCGTTCCAGAAGAGAATCACGTGCGACAAACGCCAAGAACTTGTAACACATACCGATACCTTTCCATTTTATACATTGCTCCAAACTCGTTCGCCGTCGACCTCGCGGTCCGTGACCACCAATCCGAGACTCAACGCCACCCGCTCCGACGCGCTGTGTCCCGGGGCGATATGTGCGACGAAAGACTCTGGAGCAAGCTGTCTGACCAACTCGCTACGGAAGGCCGACATCATTTCCTTTCCGAATCCCTGCCGGTGGCGCTGTGGAGCAATTTGATAAGCGAGCAGACACTCGACTGCCGCCTGACCAGACAACTGCACGGTAGCTTGCGCAACTCCGATAAGTTCTCGACTGTCGCGGGCGCGAGCAACGTGATTGATCCACAGTGTTTCACGGTGGGGCGAACCTTCGATCCAACGTTGCACACGCGCTCGCGCATCATCGATCGATGCCGGCTTCCCGTCGATATAGCCGTAGAGTCCCGGATCCATGAGCAATTCTGCGACATCATCGATATCGCATGCCGCCACGGGGGCCGCGACAAGCCTCATGGTTTCGTATGAAACTGTTGTCACGGAATGACCTCACAATGCGCTCGTCTCTTCTTCGAAGACTGCCGTCCGGACTGCCCGTGTCCACACGATCAAACCGCACATCAACATGGTCAGACCGGTCAGCAGGATAACCATCCTATCCTGAAACAGTGTCCCGGCAAGACCGCCGATAATATACCCTGCCGGCACAGCTGATACATTGAGCACTCGGTAAGCTGATGCGGCTGCAGGGCGGTCCGCATCCGAAATAGCAATCGCTCTCATGGATTGAATCAGGACCAGCACCATACCTGAGCAAAATTCGTCGAGCGCGAATCCGGTGAGCACCAATGCCAGGCCGAAGATGTTTCCGACGAGCACTCCCACTCCGACCAGGAAATATGACCCGATAGCACCGAATCCGAACCAGGAGATGCTATTCCCGTTCCGCAGGGAAGGAGGTAGCTTTCCTGCCGCGAATGATCCGACGACAGCGAACACCACAGATATGGTCCGGATCGTGCCGAATGCGCCTGAACCTACATGCATGGCGTGAATCATGGCGATAAGTAGGACCGGAGCGATCACGCATTGCCCCAAGTTGTAGGCTACGGCCCAAATCGTCAGTCGTGCCAGCACGGGTTGCGTGAAGTTGACCTGTAGCCCGTGGCGGAGCGACTGCCGGGGTGGCCGGTCGCTTACAGGATCGGCGCCAGACTTTTTTGACACCATGATCTTCGGTATGCCGGACAGCAGGAACATCGCAACAGCTGCGAGTACCGCTGCACTACCGAATGTAGCGGATACTCCTATCCATGCCAATCCAACACCTGCGACGGTAGGTCCGATCATATCCGCAGTCGACTCGGTAGTTCCCAATCGGGAAAATATTCTGTGGCGCCCATCCGGTGAGAATTTCGCAGGCACGATGACCTGTATCGATACCGCTGTCAAGACCGACGCCAGGGCCAGAGCGATATTGGACCCCATAAATACGAAGACGGCCACGACGGGGCGCGCAGCCAGAGCGACGGCTGCCAGAGCGAAGGCAACAACGCTCAATGCCTCGGATGTCAGCATTACGGTGCGTTGGTCTACGCGGCCCACAAAATCAGCCGCCGTCCCGGCGAAAAGTACCTGCGGTAGAAATCTGCAGACTCCGAGTATCGCGATAACGACCGCACCCGCCTGCATCTTGGAGACGGTGATGAAAGGTATGGCGAATTCGACCAGCGCGATCGCGAAAAAAGATATCAAGTTGGCGAGAGGCAATAAACGCCCGAGAGAATCTACTGGCCCTGACCCAGAGCTACTATGCCTCAATGATCAGGCCCGCCTCGACTACTGCAACAATCAAAGGATCGCGCCGTTGCACGACATGTACTTCCTCGTCTTCGCACAGCTCGTAGAAGCTCGACCGGCCAATCGGGTACACGCCCGTGGAGTCGGACAATGTGAAGCGTGCCGCCGTGCCTGATCCGAATGTGGCAAGCACCGCACCCGACTTGATACGAACCCTCATTCTTTCCGCTCCACCGTCGCAACGAAACAGTTGATCAGCAGTCATGAGATGATCTATCGCCGTATTGGCGACGAACGCCAGCACGTCTCTTCCGGAATCCAGGATAGGCTGAGCAGGGCCATTCAGGGAGGTATTTATGAGTATCGGAACCTCCCCAATCTCCGCTAGGCGACACAAAAGGTGGTAGATGTCGGAGCCATATTCAGCGGATACCGTTTGCACCCGTGCCGTTCCATAAAGATGCAATGCCTCCCTCAGCTGATTTCGATAGCGATCCCGCACAGTGAAGTTGAAGTTCATGAACGGGGACTCGGACGGCCCTTCGAAGTAATCGGAGAGGTCCTCCTCGCGTAGAATCGGAGCGACGGGCCTCCAATCCTGGCGTTCCTTGATGGAGTTGAGCTTGGCACGCGCGTCCGTACAACGTATTGGATGACACAGGATGGATCGGTTGCCGAGTGCCCGCGGGCCGAACTCTGCACGACCGGCGTATCTCGCAACAATCGCTCCATCGCGCAGCACCTTGCATACTTCCCGAACAAGAGCGGTATCGTCGGGTTCCGGCAGGACGGTATGCAGCCCGTAGACGATCGTATGCTCCGTGGTGACAGCCTCGGCAGGAAAGCCCAGGAAGTCAGACCGGCACCTCTCCGTGTCCGCAGATTCGTTCAGTGCACCGACCAGCTGCCGGAATCCTAGATAGGCAGCACCCACGGAGATTCCCGCGTCATGGGGCGTCGAGGGAATGTACAATTCATCCACGGTTTCAAGCCGCAGGATTGCGGAATTCCCGGTGAGGTTGAGAAACACCCCGCCGGCACAGCATAATCGAGGAATCTTGGCGATTTCCGTTGCGCGTCGAGCTTGGAATACCACCATTTCAGTGAAGGCTTCCTGAGCGGCGGCCGCCAGGTCCGTGTAGTCGAGCGGGTTCGTGTGCCAGTCGACAGCTTGCCAGCCGTTCTTTATCGTCGGCGACGGGCCCGCAGTGATGATGCCGGCTTTCGTCAGCCTGTCGGACCGAGGAACCGGGACACCTGCGAGGGCCATCAGCTGGCCGTGACTGTGCTCTTTTCGGAACACGAACCTCGAGACGTTGTCGAACAAGCTCGCCTCGCTCTGAACATATACGTCGGGCTGGTTGTGCGGCCGAACGTAGTCCCGGCTGAGAAGTTCGAATATCCCGTCTCTGGCGGCATGTACCGAACGCATCTCCGTCAATATCGACGCGCGCGCCAACAACAGCCAGACGTGGCACTGGACGGCGCCGACCCCAGGTGGCGGAGCCGGTGAATCGACCAAGGTCGCTGTCGTCGATGGGAACTTTCCCGCGAGTCTGTCGTAGTTCCGCGGAGATTGCTCCGGTGGTGCGGATCCGAAATGAGGTGTGGTGAAAGGGCAGAGGCGGACCGGCCGAGACATTCCTGTCAGGCAGTATCCTGTCTCGTATGGCAGGACTTTATGCGCCTGATTCAACCGTGCGCAGCGCCGCCGTCAATCGAATCAGCCGGGTGCGGGGGGACCGAGGGGCGTGATCGACTGGATTCTTCGCCTCGAGGGGCCTGCCGGCCACGAGGTGCGCGCACCCCGGGCGGTCGAGATCGCGCTACCGGTGCTGGGTGCGGGCACGACGGCCTGGGGGGTCGCACTCGCGGCGCGAATCGCGGACCGATTCGCCGCCAGCACGGTCGCGGATCAGCTCACCGGCCACGAGCCGGCGGCCCTGGAAGCGTCCGTGCTGGCCATGCTGACCGGGCTCGTCGACGGACCGCCGTTCCGCGCCCCGCAGGAGGCGGCCGCGCAGGTGCGGTGGGCGGCGCGCAACGGCTTGCCGGTCGACATTCTGCTGCGCACGATCTGGATGGCGCACAGCGAGGTTCAGACCCACATCGTCGAGGCCATGACGGAGATGGTGCCGCCCGACCGGTTGGCCGCGGAAATCACCCGGATCTCGGGCGGCCTGCTCGAATTCGTCGCCGCGCTGGCCAGCGATCTCAGCCGCGTCTACGAGAGCGAGTTCGCCGCGTGGGGGCGGCATAGATCCGCCTTGATTCGGCGGGTCCTCGATGAACTGGCGGACGGGAAGGAACTTCCACGGGGAGCGGAGGACACGCTCGGCATCCGGCTGACGGGCAATCACGTGGCGGCGGTGATCTGGCAGGTCGGCGACACGATCGATCCGGCCTGGAGTGCCGATCTGGCGAGATGGGCCGACGAGGTGAAAGACGGGCTCGGCGCCGCGGTATCGCTGATCAGCCCCTGCATGGACGGCGCGACGGAGGCAGTGTGGTCGGGCAGCCGCCCGCTCGACGTGCGCGCCGGATCGGGTGTGCGACTTCCGGAAGACATCGGCGCGGCATTCGGCGCCTCGGGCAGCGGTGTGACAGGACTGCGCGACACCCTCCTGGGCGCGCGCCGGCTGGCCGCGGTCGTGCGGGGCGTTCGCACCCCGAAGGTGTGGACCCAGGCCGGCGACGGCGTCCTGGCGGTCTTGCTGGCCGACCCGGTGGCCGCGGCCGACTTCGTCCGGTACACCCTCGCGGGTCTGCTCGGCGACGACGAGCGCACCCGCGCCTTGCGCGAGACGCTCCTGGCGTACCTGGACGCCGGAAACAGCCGCCTGGTGGCCGCCGAGCGACTGCACATCGCCGCGACCACGGTGGCCTATCGGGTGCGTCAGGCCGCCGAACGCCTGTCGCGGCCGATCGATGATCGAAAGTACGACCTGATGACGGCGCTCACCCTGGTCCACTACGACCCGGACCTGGCAGGGTAGGCCCGCTGCCCGCGTTGTCGCCGGGCGACAAGGCGATCGGCGATTTTCTATCGTGCGGCGAGGCGCACGGACCGGTCGGCCCGGCCGAGACTGTGACAGCCGCCATGTGGCGGCCAGCACATGTCTCGAATGCCTGGAGTCTCGATGACCATCGCCCTCACCGTCGAGGAGAAACAGCTCGCGGCCGCTCACGACCGGCTGGTCGAGGCGCTCGGCCCCGGCGCCGTGCTCGCCGACGACGCCGCGGCCGAGTTCCGCGATCCCTATGCGACCGACCGGACACCCACGCCGGCCCCGTCCTTCGTGGTGCAGCCCGCGTCCGTCGAGGAGGTCCAAGCGGTCCTGCGGATCGCCACCGAACTGGGACTGCCGATCTGGACGTCGTCACAGGGCCGCAATTTCGGATACGGCGGCGCGGCGCCGGTGGTGCCCGGTTCGATCGCGCTGAATCTGCGGCGGATGAACCGGATTCTGGAGCTCGACGAGCCCGGCGGATACGCGGTCATCGAGCCGGGCGTCTCCTTCGAGCAGCTGTACGGGGAGATCAAGGCGCGCGACGCGAAGCTGTGGGTCTCGGTGCCTGACCTCGGCTGGGGCAGTGTCGTCGGCAACACCGCCGAGCACGGTTTGGGCTACACCCAGTTCGGTGATCACGCGGCTGCCGTCGCCGGTATGGAGGTCGTCCTCGCCACCGGCGAGATCGTCCGCACGGGGCTGTGGGCGGTGCCCGGCAACAGTCTCGGCGCGCGCGCCAAGCGGGGGTTCGGGCCGTCGGTAGATTCGCTGTTCCTGCAGTCCAACTTCGGTGTCATCACCAAGATGGGCGTGTGGCTGATGCCGGAGCCCGAGACGTTCACCGTCGGCTCGGTGATCATCGACCACGCCGACCACATTCCCGCGCTGATCGACGCCCTCGCGCCGCTGGTCAAGGACGGCACCATCCAAGGCGTTCCGCTGATCGTCAGTTCGCCGGAGCCCTACGGCGGGCGGAAGCAGCCGACGGAGGACACGTCGGGATGCACCAGGCAGCAGAAGATGTCGGCCGTCTTCCCGCCGGGCCGGGTCAATGCCCGGGTCGGCTTCTACGGCCATCCCTCGCTCGTCGCGGCGCGGGAGGCGATCGTGCACGCGGCGGTCGCCCACATCCCCGGCGTCGTGGTCGACCTGCGCACCTACCCGGGTGATGTGGATCCGGCGCGGGTGCATCCGCTCGATCTGGTGCCCGCGGGAATCCCGAACATGTTTCTGCTGGACATGCTCCACAAGCATTTCGGGCCCACCGCAGGGCATTTCGACTTCAGTCCGATCATCCCGTTCACGGGCGAGGCCGCGGCCGAGCACGAGCGGATGGTGATGGAGGTGCTCGACGAGTTCGATCTCGTCTGCGGTTTCGGGTGGATCGCCCAGTCCCGCAGCCTGATCGGCGCCTGCATGATCATCTTCGACACCGCCGACCCGGACGAGGCCCGCCGCGCCCGCGCGGCCGCCGACCTGCTCATCGAGCGGGCAGCGGAGAAGGGGTGGAGTGAATACCGAGGCCACGTCACCGTTCAGGAGCGGATCGCCGAACTCTACTCGGCGAACGACAACGCGTTGCGCCGCTTCTACTCCACTCTCAAGGACGCTCTCGACCCCGCCGGGGTGCTCGCACCGGGCAGCCACGGCATCTGGCCCGGTTCCGCTCGGACGGCCTGAAGCAACTTTCTCGGAAAGGATCCGATATGCGTGCTGTCCCGATGCCGCCGCCCACGACGGTCATTCCCCGGCCGCAGCGCCCCGAGCCTCGTCATCCGGCTGATATCCAGTACGAGACCGGCAACAAATTCCTCAACGGACCGTTCGCCCCGTGGGGCGAGGAGTCCGAGGCGTTCGATCTGCCTGTCATCGGCAAGCTGCCCGACGATCTCGCGGGGGCACTGTTCCGCATCGCCAACAATCCGCGCTTCACCCCGCTGGACCTGGACCGGTATCACTGGTGGGAAGGCGACGGCGGAGTTGCCGCGACCTATATCCGCGACGGCAAGGCATCGTTCCGGATGAAGTGGGTCATGACCGACACCATGAAGGTCGAGGTCCAGGCGGGTAGGGCGATCTACCCGGGCTTCGTCAACGGGAACGATGCCGCGCCGCTGCCGGCGGGTGTGCCGCCGGCGAAGAACGTCGCCAACACCAATGTGGGCATCTTCGCCGACCACCTGCTGACCTACTTCGAGGGCGGCCTGCCCACCGAGATGCATCCGGGCACCCTGGACACCAAGGGCGCCTTCGACTTCGGTGGTGGCGTCGACGTCCTGTGCACCGCGCACCACAAGATCGACCCGCGCACCGGCGACATGCTCTTCTACGCCGCGGTCGGTCCGAATCTGACCTGGTACCAAGCGGATTCGGGCACCGGCACGATCGTGGACAGCTACACGTTCTCGATGGGGTGCCCTGCGTTGGTGCACGACTACGTGGTCAGCGAGCACTACGCGATCTTCCTGATCTCACCGTCCCAGTTCCGCATCGACCGGATCATGCAGGGCCGTCCCGGGGTGCTGTGGGACCCCAGCGCGGTGCCGGACGGCTCGCGTTTCGCCGTCCTGGACCGGCGCAACCATCAGGTGACCTGGTACGACACCGGCGTCATGCTGGCTCCCACCCACTTCTACAACGCGTACGAGACGCCGACCGGCATCGTCGTCGACCTGCACGTCATCTCCCGGCTCGGCAACCCGGCCGACCATCCCGACGACCCGGTCAGCTCGCACGACTGGTTCCCGCCGGCGCTGCCCTGGCGCTTCACGCTCGAGCATGCCGGCAAGCGGGCCACCGGCGAGATGCTCAGCGGTATCGCCGGTGAATTCCCGAAGATCAACGACGACTGGGTCGGCCGGGAACTGCGCTGGGGCTACTTCGTCACGACGCGCAGCCTGTCCCCGGCGACCATGAGCGACGGCATGGCCCGTCACGACTTCGCCACCGGGCAGACGCTCGTCATCGAAGGTGTCGACGGCCTCACCAGCCCCAGCGAGCCGGTTTTCGTGCAGCGGCGCGGGGCTACCGAGGAGAACGACGGCTATCTGCTGTCGCTGTGGTGGAATCCGGCCACCGGCCTGTCCGAGCTGCTCGTGCACGAGACCGTCGAATTCTCCCGCGAACCGCTGGCCCGGGTGAAGCTCCCGGTGCGCGTCCCGTTCGCATTCCATGGCACCTGGGCCGGCGCCGAGCAACTCGACGCCGCCATAGCCGCCCAGGCCTGACCCGCATCGCACCGAAAGCAGAAGAGAAGTACCACGTGAGCACCATCTGGCACGAGAAGATCTACAGCGCAGGCTTCGTCACCGGCGGGGGTGGCACCCGCACCGTCGAGGCCCCGGCAACCGGGGAGATCATCGCCACCATCGGCCAGGCCGACACCCATGACCTGGAGAAGGCGGTGGCGTCGGCCCGCGCGGCGCAGCCGGGCTGGGCGGCCCTGCCCTACACCGAGCGCGCCGCGGTCATGTCCGAGGCCGCCGCGCTGCTTGCGCGCGACCCCGCGCGGCTGAGCGGATGGCTGGTGCCCGAATCGGGTTCCGGGCAGGGAAAGGCCGCCTTCGAGACCGGCCTGGTGATCTCCGAATTGACCGAGGCCGCGGCACTGGCATCCCAGCCCTACGGACAACTGTTGCGCTCGTACAAGCCGCGGTTGTCCCTGGGCCGGCATGTGCCGGTCGGGATCGTGGGCGTGATCAGCCCGTTCAACTTTCCCGCCATTCTGGCCATGCGGTCGGTCGCGCCCGCGCTGGCGCTGGGCAACGCGGTCATCCTGAAGCCGGACCCGCGCACCGCGATCTCCGGCGGCCTGGTGTTCGCCGAATTGTTCGCCGAGGCGGGGCTTCCCGAGGGGCTGCTGCACGTCCTGCCCGCCGGCGCGGAGGTCGGCGCGGCGCTGGTCGAACACCCCGGTGTGCCGTGCATCTCGTTCACGGGCTCGACCCTGGCCGGTCGCCGGATCGGAGCGGCGACGGGCCCGCTGCTCAAGAAGGTGCATCTCGAACTCGGCGGCAACAACGCGCTGCTGGTGCTGCCCGATGCCGATATCGACGCGGCCGTCTCCTCGGGTGCGTGGGGCTCCTTCCTGCACCAGGGCCAGATCTGCATGACCACCGGCCGCCACCTCGTGGCGAAGAACAAGGTCGGCGAGTACGCCGCCAAACTGGCGGACAAGGCGAACGCTCTCGCGGTCGGCGACCCGGTCGACCCGGCCAACGTCCTCGGCCCGCTCATCGATGCGAACCAGTGCGCCCGGGTGCACGAGATCGTCCGGGAGACCGTCGCCGCCGGCGCGACCCTGCTCGCCGGCGGAACTCACGACGGCCTGTTCTATCGGCCCACCGTCCTGACGGACGTGCCACTGGACGCCCCGGCGTTCTCCCAGGAGATCTTCGGCCCGGTCGCCCCGGTGGTCGGTTACGAGTCCGTCGAGGAGGCCATCGACATCATCAACTCCTCCGAGTACGGCCTCTCGGTGTCGATCCTCACGGCCGACCCCTTCCACGCCCTGCAACTGGCAGATCGCATCACCTCCGGCGCAGTGCACATCAACGACCAGACGGTCGACGACGAAGCGGTGGCACCGTTCGGCGGCGCGAAGGCATCGGGCGCGGGCGGCCATTTCGGCTCGTCGGTCAACCTGGAGACCTTCTGCAACGTGCAGTGGGTGACCGTGCAGGCCGATATCGCGCAATACCCGTTCTGACAACGGGGGCAATCCTTCTCACGCGATAATCCGCGACAACGGAGTGGTGCCGCAGCCCGTAACCATCGCCTGAAGCGCAGGCCACAGGTTCAACTCCTGCCGGGGGCACACGAAACAAGGGCAACTGCGGCCGGGTACTTCTCTTCCCACCCTTCTCCTGGATACGGCTGCGAACAGAGTCCAGGTTCCGGCCGGTGAGGTCGCATACTCCGTCGGGACGGTGCCGTATCGCGCCTTGCGGAGTCGGTGTGTGCTTGGGCACCTATCCGGGAGGCGGTTCCGGAATGTGGCATGCTTGTGGATGAGTACGGGTTTTTGAACTGATCGCTCGACTCACTACAGGAAGTAACAAGAAAAGCAATGACGCAAGGCAGTGTGAAGTGGTTTAACGGCGAAAAGGGCTTCGGGTTCATCGCGCAAGACGGTGGCGGCCCCGACGTTTTCGTCCACTACTCCGAGATTTCCGGGGGCGGGTTCAAGTCCCTCGACGAGGGCCAGCGCGTCGAGTTCGAGATCGGCCAGGGACAGAAGGGGCCGCAGGCCCAGCAGGTCCGCGCGATCTAGAGTCGGCGATATAGGAAACCCGCGCAATGGCGCGGGTTTCTTGCTTTTCGGAGGCCGGACGGGTGTGAGCGCTCGCCCCCACTCGAGCGATCGCTGCCGTGTGACTATCGCGACCGCCCGAGCATGTGGTGACTCCGGCTCAGCGTCAGACTTCGGCGGGGGGCTGCGGCGCGGATCCTCGGATCCGCCCGTACCGGTACACCTGTCCGGGGCATTCCCCATCGGGCGGCGCGCAACGACTCGTCGACGCGGGCGGCCAGCTCCAACGCAAGATGAAGGACGCGGCAGACCGCATCGTGGCCTTCAGCACTGCCGTCCACCATCGTCGTCCCGGCCCCGATCGCCCCGATCGCCCTGGACGTCGACGCCTGGAAACCCCGGCCACGGCGCTGAGCTCGGTCTACCGGGCGGAACCGGGCAGCGACTCCGAGCGCGCCCTCGAGCGGCTGCGATCGGGCGACGGCCGAGGTGCTTGACAGCGCGATCGCCCACGGCGGGAAAGGATCTCGCTGAGCGCAACCCGTGGATGGTGCGGGCATCGGTGATTAGCGTCGGGTATGGCAAGGAACGATCGGCGGCGGCCGTTGAAAATCGTGACCGGAGTGAGCGGATCGCCGAAAGTCTATGCGGCGGCGATCGACCCGGGAAACTCGACGCTCACCGATCTGCTGACCACCGCCGAACTCGCTGAGCAGCACCGGTTCGACGCACTGTTCGCGGCGGACCTGCTCAGTTTCGGATCCCAGGGCGCGATCGGGGCGCAGGAGCCGCTGATCGTGCTGTCCGCGTTGAGCGCGGTCACCGAACATCTCGGCCTGATCGCGACGGTGACCACCACCTTCCATCACCCGTACAACCTGGCGCGGCTGTTCGGGACGCTGGATCACATCAGCAACGGTCGTGCGGCGTGGAATGCGGTGACGTCCTCGGTGGGCGAGGAGAACTACGGCGACGCGGAACTGCCGAGCCCCGAGGAACGCTACGCGCGGGCGGCGGAGTCGATCGAGGTGGTCAACGCGCTGTTCGACAGCTGGGGTCCGGATGCGCTGACCCCGGACGGGCGCGGTGGCGCGGTCCTCGATGCGACACGGGTGCGGCCGATCGACTATGCCGGACAGCACTTCACCGTCCGTGGACCGCTGAATATCCCGCCGCTGCCGCAACGTCGCCCGGTGCAGTTCCAGGCCGGGCAGTCCGACGGCGGCGTGGAACTCGGCGCGCGCTACGCCGAGGTGGTGTTCACCTCACTGTCGACGCTGGACGATGCGCTGAGCTATGCCAAGCGAATCCGCACGCGCGCAGCGGAATTGGGCCGCCCCGACGGGCTGCCGCTGATCTTCGGGTCGCTGCACGCGACATACGGCGCGACCGAGTCCGAGGCACTGCGCCTGGTCCGAGAACGCGAGGAGGCCACCGACTTCGAGGCGGGGCGCCGCACCCTGGCCGATATGCTCGGAGGCGCGGTAGACCTGTCGGAACTGCCACTGGACAAGCCGATTCCCGAACGATTGCTGCCCGAGGTAGCTTCGGTGCACCGGCGGCGCGGCCGGGTGGAGATCTTCAACGGATACGCCAGATCGGGAAAAACGCTGCGGGAGTTGATCATCGCGGCCAAGGACACCGGACACTGGGCCGCCGCGGGCACCCCGGAACAACTGGCCGACGCCATCGAAGAGCGCTACACCGCAGGAGTCCTCGACCTCATCGGCCTCGGCGGCCTCGATGATCCGCGCACCCGCGACTTCCTGCTCAACGGACTACTACCCGAACTCCGCACGCGCGGCATCGTCGGCCGCGACTACCTCGGCGCAACCTTCCGCGACAACCTCGAACTGCCACCCCTCCCACCGCCGCACTCCGGAATCGCTTCCGCCGCGAGTTGACCGATGTAAACGCCGACCGCAGAACGGATTACAGGTGGTCGCGGAGTTTCGCGAGCAATTCGGAACCGCCCGAACCGGGTTCGCCGAACGTGATCGTCAGCTTCTGCGGGACGCCCACCAGTTCGAGGGTGGCCTGACCGTGCAGCACGACTTGTTTCCCCGGGCCGTCGGCAACGCCCTCGATGGAGTTGATGCCGATCGCCTTGACATCCCCGACCCGGCGGTACCAGCTGGTGAAGGCCGACGGCGGGCGAGATCCCCCGTTGCTCTCGCGGTTCGCGGTCCAGTTCGGTTCGTTGTAGGTGGCCGACACGTGGATCAATCCGGGCGGGACGAGCCACAGCCCGAACCACGTGGTTTCCCGGCCTTGCGACGTATATCGGACATAGCTCGCCTCGACGTCGTACTCACCCGCCAGCGCAGCCAGGCCGTATACGACATCGGACGGAGCCTTGCTCGGGTACTGCGCACCGGACTTCGTGAAGTCGGCGAACCGCTGATACGTGTCCATGGTGAGTATCACGCTGGGAAATCTACCGACTGGGTCCACCGAGCACATCGGGGATCGGTCGGCGACTTGCAGGCGGTTCACAGGTGGACCAGGACGCGGCCCTCGTTTCGCGGATCGGCCTCGACCTTCCGGTAGAGCTTGCGCATGTGAGGCTGCCGGAGCAGGGCCAGGACTCGCTTCTTCAGCGTCCCTCCGCCCTTTCCCGGGATGATCTCCACCAGCGTGGCCTGCTGCCCGGCAGCGCGAAAGATGGCCGAGCGCACCGCATTATCGATATCGCGATCGTTGCGGAAGATCGGGTGCAGGTCGACGGTCACCACATTGGACATGCTCACTCCTGGATCGACAAGCCGTTGGCCGCTGGGCACCGACGCGGGGTTGCGGCACAGACGAACTCGCGGCAGGGCGAACCGGCCACCCGATCATCGCATGCGTGGACGGAGCGTGCGGGATCAGCGACGTTCGTAGGTGCCGGTGAGCATTCCTCGTGCGATCACGTGCCCGTCGAGGGCGGCCACCGCGTCGGTGCGAGTCGAGTTCTCGCCGAGTCCGCTGGGCCGGTCCAGGGCGAACAACTGGAAGACATAGCGGTGCGGGCCGTGTCCGGGGATCGGCCGAGGTCCGGCGTAGCCGCGGCGGTCGAACGCTGCGACGCCGGATCGGATCGGGTCGCC
Source organism: Nocardia miyunensis NBRC 108239 (assembly GCF_001613065.1). Classification (GTDB taxonomy): domain Bacteria; phylum Actinomycetota; class Actinomycetes; order Mycobacteriales; family Mycobacteriaceae; genus Nocardia; species Nocardia miyunensis. Next base: position 58,557 of record NZ_BDBQ01000083.1, on the reverse strand, counting down.
GGTCGTGGTCGCGGTATCGAGATTCAATGCACCCGTGGCTATTTCGGATGTCCGCGCACTGATTCCGGTGAACAATCCGTGGACGATCGGCCGCGGCAGCGGCACGTCGGGATCCTCGATGACGAGGACCAGTTCCGCCGCGTCGGCGGGCACACCCGACCACCGCAACGGCGGCGAGATGTTCTCTCCGACACCGTGTCCCGCGAATCGCCGCGGCATCGCCCCGCCTTCGCCGAAGGCATCGCTGGAGAGCGCGATCGTCTGCGGCGCCCGGCGGGCCGCGGGGGTGTTCCAGACGATCTTGCTCACACCGGCACGTACCGGGCGGGCGAGTCGGCCGATCAGGCGAACGCACACCCGCGCGGGCGATTCGGGAACTCCGGATCCGGAACCGGTCGTCTCACTCATGCCCTCAGTCAACGACCTACAACCCCCACACCCGCAAAATTGCAGGAAAACTCCGTCATCCCGCTGTCCTCATGCTCATATCGCCAACTGATATGGCTCACATGAGGGAATTCATCGAACCCATCGCAACTCCCGACGCGAGGCTCCGCCCACCCAACCCAGCACCGCGAATGCGATCCCGAGCATCCGGGGTGCGGTGCCTCGCACGATGATCCGGTGGGCGCGGTCCGCAGGCCCGGGCGCGGCACCCTCGACTCAGGAAGCCCGCTCGTGCCGGGCGAAGACGTCGGTCAGGGCGTCGGGGATTTCGCCGCCGAAGAGGCTCTCGAGGATGACGGGCTCGTCGGCGGCGGCTTCGCTGCGGGGGAACATGGCCTGCTCGTATTCGGTGAGGGCGGCCTCGGGGTCGTCCGGGTGCACGGCGAGGGACCGGCCGAGTTCGGCGGCGTCGAGCATCGCCAGGTTCGCGCCTTCGCCGTTCGGCGCGGTCAGGTGGGCGGCGTCGCCGATCAGGGTCACGCCCGGCACCCGATCCCAGCGGTGCCCGATCGGCAGCGTGTAGAGGGGGCGCAGGACCGGCGCGGTGTCGCTGTCGGTGATCAGTGCGGTGAGTTCCGTTGCCCAGCCATCGAATTCGCGCGCGATCCGGGCGGTGGCCGCGGCGGGATCGGTGAAATCGATGGCGTCGAACCAATCCAGCGGCTCTTCGAACATCACATAGCCATGCAGGGTCGAGCCCTTCTCCCGGTGCGCGAAGATCTGCCTGCCCGGCGTGGACGCGATCATCGACCCCCCGCCAACGGCGTTCGCGGCGGCGGGATGCCGCTCGTCGGCGTCGAACAGATAGGTGTCGACGCACGACTCGCCGGTGTACTCCGGTGTGGCGTCCGACAGCAGCGGGCGAACCTTCGACCAGGCGCCGTCCGCGCCGACCAGCAGGTCCGTGACGACGGTGCTGCCATCGGCGAAGCTCACCTCGTGCCGCCCGCCGCCGAGCGCACGAACCTCCTTGACCTTGTGTCCCCACCGCACAGTGCCCTCGGGCAGCGAGTCGAGCAGAATCTGCCGCAGTTCCCCGCGCTGCACCTCGGGCCGTCCGCCCGAACCGTCGTCGCCCTTCTCGAACAGGAGGTTCCCGTCCCGGTCGAGGAACCGCATCGCCTGGCGGCCGTCCAGGATCAGTCCTTCGAACTCCGCCATCAGGCCCGCGTCCCGCACCGCGATCTGCCCGTTGTAGTCGTGGATGTCGAGCATCCCGCCCTGCCCCCGCGCCGCCGCCGACGCCTCGGCCTCGTACACCGTGGCCGAGATTCCATGTATATGCAGCACCCGCGCCAGCGTCAGCCCGCCGAGGCCCGCACCGATGATCGTCACTGAAGTTGTCATGCCAGCGACGATGCCCAGCACTGATTGCGCCGCCCTTGCACCCACCTTGCATCCGCATGCACCGCCTCGACCGAGGAGCGCACATCCCAACGGCGCGAGACGATTTCGCCTCGCAGACCCACCGACGATGCCTCCCGGCCACTGTTCCGGAATCGCGGCGACAGCCTCGCCCTCGATCAGCACCTCCAGACCGCCTCACCGCCGCTCGAAGGCAGCGCGGAAACCGGTCCCGACTCAACAGGTTCGCTCGCCCTTCCGCATCGACCAGCTCCGGGTTCAGGCCAGAATGCGCCGAGCCCTCGACGGCGCGCACCCTGATCTCGTAGGACCGAACCGGTCAGAGCTGCGGGCGGGCCGCGCAAGGCGTGCAGACGCTGGATGTAGCGTGTTGATCCGGCAGCCGATCGCTGCCACACCGCCCTCTTCACTTCCGGAGGTCTGCCTCGATGTCACCCGCACCACGATTCGAACGGTTCGTCGCCATGGGAGACAGCCAGACCGAAGGTTTGTGGGACGGTGACGACGACACCGGTGTGCGCGGCTGGGCCGACCGTTTCGCCGAGCGGCTGGCGCGGGACAATCCCGATATCGGGTACGCCAACCTCGCGGTCCGGGGCCGCCGCGTCGCCGAGGTTCGCGACGAACAGCTCGACGCGGCACTGGCCATGCAGCCGGATCTGGTCGGCTTCTGCGCGGGCATGAACGATGTGACCGCGCCCGGCAGCGATTTCGGCGCGGCGCTGGACGTCATGGAGGAGCTGTACGCGAAGCTCAGTGCCAGCGGTGCGACGGTCGTCACCACCACGTTCCCGGACGCCCGCCGCATCGTCCCGCTCGCCGCCCGCCTGATCGGCCCCCGCATGGATCTGATCAACGACCGAATTCGCTTGTGCGCCAATAGGTATGATCTTCGCCTGGTCGACCTCTTCGCCGCACCCTCGATGGCCGACCTGCGCATGTGGAGCCCCGACCGATTACACGGCTCCGCTGAAGGCCACAACCGCTTCGCCCTGGCCGCCGCGCAAGCCGTCGGCCTCGACGGCACGGACGACAGCTGGTCCACACCCCCGCCGAACACCGAAAACCACCGCGCCGGTGCGATTTTCGGCGAACTCACCTGGGTAGCGGCCACGGTCCGCCCCTGGCTGTGGCGACGCCTGCGCGGCACGTCCACCGGTGGCGGCCGCACGGCCAAACGTCCGGAACTGCGGCCGGTCGATCGCTGACGCGCACCCGACCCGGCTCACAGTCGTTCCGACATCGCGTTATCCGGTTGTGCGGCTACCGCAGACAGGTACGCTCGATTCGGTGGAATGGAGCTTCCGGACGGCTGAAGAACTCATCGTCGCGCTGCGCGCCGGTGAGGTGACCTCGGTGGAACTGACCGACGAGGCGATCGCTCGGATCGAGCGGGACGACAAGGAGATCAACGCGATCTGCGTGCCCGACTTCGATCGGGCACGGGATGCGGCACGCGAGGCCGATCGGGCGCGCGCCCGGGGTGAGGATCGGCCGCTGCTCGGTATTCCGGTGACGGTCAAGGAGTCCTACAACATCGCCGGACTGCCCACGACCTGGGGCATGCCGCAGTTCGCGGATTTCCGGCCCGGGGAGGACGCGGTGCAGGTGGCCCGGGTCAAGGCCGCGGGCGCGGTGATCCTGGGCAAGACCAATGTGCCGTTCATGCTGGCGGATCTGCAGAGCTTCAACGAGATCTACGGCACCACCAGCAATCCGTGGGATCTCGGGCGCACGCCGGGTGGCTCGTCGGGCGGATCGGCGGCGGCGCTGGCCGCCGGATTCGGCGCGTTGTCCATCGGCTCGGATATCGCCGGATCACTGCGCGTCCCCGCGCATTTCTGCGGAATCTATTCGCACAAGCCGACTTTCGGGCTCGCCACGGCTCGCGGGCACGTCCCGCCGCCCGCACCGGCACTGCCGTCGGATCGTGATCTCGCGGTCGTCGGACCGATGGCGCGCACCGCCCGCGATCTGTCCCTGCTGCTGGATGTGATGGCCGCGCCGGATCCGCTGACTCTCGGCGTCGCATACCAACTCGCACTGCCGCCCGCCCGGCACGAACGTCTCGGCGACTTCCGCGTCCTGGTCTTGGAGGACCACCCGGCCATTCCGACCGGGTCCGCGGTGCGAGCCGCGGTTGATCGTGTCGCCGACGCGCTGGTCGCCGCCGGTGCCCGGGTGGAACGACACAGCCCGCTGCTGCCCGACCTCGCCGAGGCCGGGACGCTCTACACCCAACTGCTGCTGGCGAACCTCGCCTCCGGATACCCCGACCAGGCGTACGACGCGATGCGCGAGCACGCCGCCACGTTCGCCCCGGATGATCGGAGTATGGACGCGGAGCGATTGCGCGGCGCGGTATTCAGCCATCGCGACTGGATCGCCGCCGCCAACCGCCGCGAACTGCACCGTCAGGGCTGGCGCGAACTGTTCACCGAATTCGACGCCGTGCTCTGCCCGATCACCCCGACTCCCGCGTTCCCGCAGGAGCGCGATACCAACCTGGGCACCCGCCGGATCGACATCGACGGCGTCGCATACCCGTTCGCCGATCAACTCGTCTGGCCGGGCCTGGCCACCATGCCCGGCCTCCCGGCCACCGCGATCCCCGCGGGCCGATCCCCCGAGGGTCTCCCCGTGGGCGTACAACTCATCGGCCCGATGTTCGAGGACCGCACACCGCTTCGACTCGCCGAACTGCTCGAACTGGAGATCGGCGGTTTCGAACAGCCGCACCGGTAGAGCTTTCCCTGCGTGGCGACATCGTGAGTGTGGAGCACGCCGAGTTTTCGTGAGCAGCCGCCGGTCGCAGTCGCCACGAGGTGCCGAAACACATTGGTATATCGCTATTTCGACGGTATTCGGTGCGGATTCATACGCTCGGTGGAACCACAGCTGTTCTCGCGCTTCGCTTTTCGAGCGCGTCGAGATCAGCTGCGGTCAGGGCAGGGCGAGCCTCCGGGGCGCCACCACTTCGGACGGATCGGCGTCGAAGGATGTGTGCGGCCCGAATCGCGACCTGCGGCGTGGACGAGTTTTGGGATCTTGTCGCGGGTCGGTCTTCGGTGAGGCCGGATCGTTGGCGGCACAAGGACATTCAGGCATCGGGTAGGTACGGGTTCCGGCGGATCCGGTGGTCGGTTGGGGGAGTAGTCGTCGTCGGATGACCGAAGTGGGTGGGGATCATCGAGAGAGGGCCGGGAAACGCTCTGGCGAGCAATGGGATCGGGTAACAAGTCCATCACGGAACGGTCCGTCGGGGTGGGCGGAATCGAATAGTGCGCGGCAGAGCGTTGTCCACTGCGTCGCTGGTAGATAGCTAAATGAGTGCCAGATGGGCAGTTTCGGGGATGGATGCGCCCGAGCGAACGTGGCGTGTACGGATGCTGATCGATACGTGACTCGCTACACGGAATCGGCGAACGTGCGATAGCGTGATGCTCGGCATTTGCCAGTACGTATGGATCTGCACGGAAGGAACCTGTCGAATGGGATTCGAAGTCAAGGGAACGATCGGCGACCACTACAACGAAGCCGGCGGTGCGTCGAGCCCCTTGGGCGAGCCGACCTCGGAGGAACTGGACGCCCCCAACGGCGGCAAGTACCAGGAATTCACCGGCGGCGTCATCTATTTCAACCTCCCGACGGGCACCTACACCGTGTACGGCGAGATCCGCAAGGCATGGGAGGCCGAGGGCGGCGCGGGCGGCCCGCTCGGCTACCCGACCTCCGACGAGCAGGACATCGAGGGCGGCAAGGTCAGCAACTTCGAGCACGGCTCGATCAGCTACTCGTTTGCTGACAACAGCACTTCGGTCAACCGGGCCTGATCCCGCGCGACTAACAGGTGGGCACCGACCGATCGGTCGGTGCCCACCGTTTTGTCCTAATTTACCCAGCAAATCATTGCGGATAGTTAGCTATTCGAATCGAATCGCAGGCACTCGCCGCACCGGCGGCAGCCGCTCACCGGGCAGCGTTCCGCGCGCGAGCGCCCGCACCGCCGGACTCCGGATGACGCGCCGCATGCAGATATGCCTCGAACAGCGCATCTAGACTCCCGGACATGACGTCTCTGCACGCCTTTCGCGACGACGCGCTCGGCGGATTCGATGCGGTAGCCCTCGCCGAGCAGGTCCGCGAGGGCGCGGTCAGCCCACAGGAACTCGCCGCCGCGGCGATCGAACGCGCACGCCTGGTCGACCCGCGGTTGCACGCGGTGGCGAGCACGATCTACGACGCCCCGCGCCATTCGGACCGCACCGAGTCCGCCCTCTACGGCGTGCCGACATTCGTGAAGGACAACACCGACGTCGCCGGTCTGCCAACCACGCACGGCAGCAATGCCTTTCAGGCCCGGCCGGCCGCGCGGAACGGCGCGTACGCCGAACAGTTCCTCGGCACCGGCCTGTCCCTCATCGGCAAATCCCGGTTGCCGGAGTTCGGTTTCAACGCCACCACCGAGTTCATGACCGAACCACCCGCACGCAATCCATGGCATCTCGACTATTCGACCGGGGCGTCCTCGGGCGGTTCGGCCGCGCTGGTCGCGGCGGGAGTCGTGCCGATCGCGCACGCCAACGACGGCGGCGGGTCGATTCGCATTCCGGCCGCCTGCGTCGGACTCGTCGGACTCAAGCCGAGCCGCGGCCGTCACATCGACGGCGAGCAGGTGCGGCGCCTGCCGATCCACATGATCTCCGAGGGGGTGCTCACCCGCACGGTGCGCGATACCGCCGCATTCCTCGCTGCGGCCGAAAACGTCTGGCGCAACCCGAGTCTCGCGCCGATCGGCGATGTGCGCGGCCCGGCGCGACGCAGGCTGCGGGTCGGGCTGATCACGGAAAGCGTGACCGGCGCCGGCGTGGACGCGCCCACCCGGGCCGCCGTCGAACACACCGTCACCCTGCTCGAGCGGGCCGGTCACATCGTCGAGCCGATCACGTTGCCGGTCACCGCGCAGTTCGCCGCCGATTTCGTCCAATATTGGGCGCTGCTGGCCGATCTCGCGGTCCGCACCGGCCGGCTCATCCTGGACCGGTCCTTCGACGCGACGCGCATCGACGGACTCACTCGTGGCCTGCGGGCGCAGCACCTGCGCACCTTCCACCGGACCCCGAGCGCGCTGTGGCGGCTGCGCCGCGTTCCCGCCGCCTACGCCCGGATGTTCGCTCGGCACGAAGTTGTTGTCTCACCGGTACTTTCGCACACCACCGCACGGCTCGGTTACATCGCGCCGACGGTCCCGTTCCCCGAGTTGATCGACCGGCTCACGAACTACGTGGCATATACGCCGCTGAACAATATCGCCGGGACACCGGCCGTCTCGCTCCCGATGGGCCGCACACCCGAAGGACTTCCGATCGGCGTGCAGCTCTCCGCCGCCTACGGCGACGAACGGACGTTGATCGAGTTGGCGTACCTGCTCGAAGCCGAACATCCGTTCCCGCGTATCGAGAGGGATGCGATCGACGATGCGCAACAGTGAATTTCGTGAGCCAGCAACCCGATATGACGTCCGCCCACCGCTTCCATCTCGAGCATCCGCAACCCGGCCCGTTCCGCGACCACCCCGGCGGCGTCGACGCCGACCTGCGCCCAGGCGAACCAACTGCCGGACCACCCGCCGGTCTCCAGTCTGATCCGATGGCTCTGCAATCCCACACCCGCCGAAGCGAATTCGACGATCGCGACACCGTCCGGCGCAAGCAATTCCCGGACCCGCCGTAGCAGCCGCACGGGATCTGCGCCGATGCCGATATTGCCGTCGGCGAGTAGAGCACAGCGCCACCGCCCCTGGCCCGGCACCGGATCGAACACATCCCGGCACAGTGCGGGAGCGCCTCGTCGGCGGCTGACCGCGATCGCGATGGCATCGGTGTCGATCCCCAGGGCGGGAACTCCGCGCCCCAGCAGGTCGGCGACCAATCTTCCCGGGCCACAGCCGATATCGAGACTCGGACCGTCGCAGTGACGAATGAGCGCCTCATCGGCGCGATGTGCGGCGTCGGGGAACCCCAGCCACCGCCGCATCGGCAACCGCAGCCGCACTCCGCCTTGCGTGCGGGCCCAGACCGGCTCGCCGGCGAGCGCGCTCAGATAGGCCACCGACACATCCGACAACGCCGAGACACCGGCATTTCCCCTGGCGGCCGCCCGCAACTGCCCTGGTACCGGCCCCACGGTCACCGCCGCACCACCCGATCCGACACTCCGCCTTCGCATCGTCCCGGGGACCCGGTACAGCCGCGACCAACTCTCGGCACCACCGGGCCGTCTCCTGAAATCGCATCCATGGCTTCGACGCTAGGACCCCCGGCGGCATTTCAGGGCCCGCAAATCATGACCGAACTCTGACATCCGCCGCAGGCCACGGCGCCGCGCGAGCACCATCGAGGTCGACAGGCTCCCCTGCCCGTGCCACATCACACCCTGCCGAACCGAGAAGGCGGCACAGCGCGACCGGGCCCACCGAAGCGGATGCCACGATCACAGCCAACGAGGGAGCAGCGTTGCTCGAGACCCTGACCATTCACTCGACCGAGCCGCACCAGGATTTTCCCTACGAATGGCTCACGGCCACTGCGGAATTCGCTGTTGATCCGGCAGCCGCGGCGAACGCTCGCATCGTCGATCTCGACCGGGCCCCGCGCACCGGGGACGGGCGCGTCCGGTTCGACGCGGATGTCCGGATGCTGCGCCCGCGGACGGGCGGCAATGGCCGCACCCTGCTCGCGGTGCCGAATCGCGGTATGGCCCTTGGGCTTCCGTGCAATGCGGAACCCACTCCCCTGTCGTTCGATCCGACCGCCGCGCCGTCCGCGGGCGATGCGTTCCCGTTCCGACGCGGCTGGACCGTCGCCTGGTGCGGCTGGCAGTGGGACGTTCGCCGCGAATGCGGTGCGTTGCGGCTCGACGCACCGATCGCCGAGGTCGAGCCCGGCTGATCCACCAGGATCCCCGCACCGGCGAGGATCTGCCCGAGGATCCCGACGCCCGAGCCCACCTGTTCTCCGGCACCGACCACATCGGCCCGGCGCCGGAGATGAAAAAGATCATGCCCCTTGCCAATCCACCGCACGAACTGGATCCCGCACTCGTACTGCGCGCGTTGTTCGTCCAACTCGAACAGTGGGTCTGCGACCGCCGCGAGCCGGGACCGAGCCAGGTCCCCCGCCGCGCGAACGGCACCGCCGCCACCCGCGAACAGGTCCTCGAGCAGATCCGCGCGATATTCCCCGACGCCGCCCTCCCCGATCCCGAACACCTGCCGTGGACGCCGGTCATCGACCCGAACAGCACGGAACTGCCTCTCGCACTGGGCGATCCACTCATCGCCCTGGTCTCGACCGTGGACGAGCACGGCAACGAACTGGCCGGTATCCGTCTCCCCGACCTCGCCGCCGGAACAGCCGCCTACACCGGCTGGAACCCCCGGATCCACATGGACGGCCTCCCCGACGTCCTCTGCGAAATGCTCGGCAGCCGTCTCACTTCCGGATCCCCGACCACCCCGGACACCGCCGCCATACAGGCCGCAGCCAGAGCCTTGGCCGACCACCGCTTCCTACTTCCCGAAGACCTGGACCGAGCCGTCGACCAGTCGAGCAGTTCGACCTGACCCACTGCTCATAGCCATCTCCGCCTGCGCATTCGGACCGCAGCAATATCGATCAGATGGGACGCGAACTCATCGATCACCACCGGAATCTCCCGCTCGGCCGTCACCGCCAGCAGCCCATCGACCGCTTGCCGCCCATCACCCAAGCTGACGGGCAGCGCCGACCCGGTGAATTCGGCAATCGCGTCGCTGAAATACCTCAACGATTCCGTCTCGGTGGCTTGATCGGCGGCGAAGCAGAAGCCACCGGCCGTCTCGCACAACGCCTCCAGCGGGAATGTCTTACCTTGACGCCACCGACCCGACACCACGCCGAGGGTCGCGTGTGGCTGTCCGCTGGTGACGAATCCGGTCAGCGCCTTCCACTCACGTTCCCGGTCGAACCTCGGACGGGGCCGAATCCGCGTCCTATCAAAGATCGGGTCGAGCTCCGTCAACGCCCATCAGAGTCCACTAGTGATACGAAATTGATAATCCGTATCACCCGGACATCACGCCTCGGGGTCGAGAACCACCGCGCGGGTGGCGGTGGCGGCGACCTGTTCGTCGCTCAGGTTGCTGTGGGCGAGTAGGACGTGCGACAGGACGATGCGGACCACGACCTCGGCGGCCTGCACGGGTGTCAGGGCGAGGGCGTCGTCGGCGCGGGCGGCGATCAGGGGTGCGGCCAGGGCGGCGACGGTTTCGACCAGGTTCAATTCCGATTTACCGTGCGTGATGGCGACGTTGATCAGCCATGCTGGTTCGTGATCGCGGATGTATCCGAACGCGGCGTGCTTGCGCAGGTAGCCGAGCGCGAAAAGGGTTACGGCGTGGACGATTCGCGCGGGCGGGGCGAACAGGTCCAGCTCGGTGTACGCGGCGGTGATCATCTTGACCACCTCGCCGCGACCGATGGCGGCGAGCAGGCCGTCCTTGTCGCCGAACTCGCGGTAGGCCGTCGCGCGGGAAACTCCGGCGCGTTCCGCGACGCCGCCGATGGTCAGAGCGCCCAGACCGCTCTCGGCGATCAGCTCGACCGCCGCGTCGTGCAGCACGTCAGAGGATCGAGTCGGTGAGGTCATGCCTATTTTTCTACCTGCACGCCACCTGCCGCCGCGCGCGAACCGGATGACAATGGTTGCGACAACCAACTAACTGAGACTATTCTCCGATCCAGTATCAGTAACCGGCGGTTTCGCACACCGCCGGACAGGCCACGACGCCGGAGGACGCCGATGACCGCACGCGGGCAGGCCCATCCGGCGCGACGCGGACATGCCGTGGTCCTGGGCGCGAGCATGGCCGGGCTGCTCACCGCGCGGGTGCTGAGCGAGAGTTTCGCCTCGGTGACCGTGCTCGAACGCGACGACCTGTCCACCCCCGGCGACCGCCGCGGCGTGCCGCAGGGCAGACATGTGCACGCCCTGCTCGCGCGCGGCGAACGCGTTCTGGCCGAACTGTTTCCGGGCATCACCGCCGAACTGCTCGCCGACGGCGCGGTGCGGTGCCGCTCGCTGACCGAGATGCGGATGAGCATCGCCGGATACACGCTGTCGCAGTCCGACGCCGGATACTCGCTGTTGCAGGCGAGCCGCCCGTTCCTGGAATGGCGTGTGCGGCAACGCGTCCGGGCCCTGCCCAATGTCGAGATCCAGGACCGCCGCACCGCGCTGAACCTGCTGACCGACTCCGCGCGAACCAGGGTCACCGGAGTTCTGGTGCAGCCGGAGCGAGACGACCATCCGCACGAGCTGTTCGCGGATCTTGTGGTGAGTTGCCTGGGCCGCCACGGCCCGATCATCGACTGGCTCGAGGAGCTCGGCTACCCGCGCCCCGCGGAGGAGGGCGTGCGCATCGACATGATGTACGCCAGCCGCTATATCCGCCTGCCGGACGATTCGGCCGCGAACCTGGGCGGCGACAAGGAGATCGTCGTCGCGAACCAGGATCCCGCGCGCGGCCTGGCCCTGTTCGCGGTCGAGGAGGGCAAGCACATCCTGACCCTGATCGGCTACGGCGCGGACCATCCCCCGACCGACCAGGACGGATTCTGGCGATTCGCCTCCTCGGTCGCGCCACCGGACGTCGCCCGGGCGCTGCTGTCGGCCGAATCCGTGAGCGGCATCAGCACCTACCGCTATCCGGCCAATCAACGCCGCCGCTACGAGCGCCTGTCCCGCTTCCCGGACGGGCTGCTCGTCCTCGGCGACGCGGTGTGCAGTTTCAGTCCGGCGTTCGGACAGGGCATGTCGGTCTCGGCAATGCAGGCGATGCAGCTGCGCGAGGTACTCGCCGCGGGCGATCACGATCTGCCGCGCAGGTTCTTCCGCGCCGCGGCCCGAGTCATCGATGACCCCTGGCTGATCACCCGGCTGTTCGACCTCGCGATGCCGCACGTCGATGCCGCGCGCGGGATCCCGATCCAGCTGCTGGGTCTGGCCGCACGCACGGCGATGGCCATCGGTGCGCGGGACGCGACTGTGGGACAACAGATCTCACGCATCGCGGGTCTGCTGGACAGTCCGCTGGCGGTGGCCCGCCCGCCCCTGCTGACCCGGATCGCCGCGAACGGGGCCGTGGTCGGGCTGAATCTCCTGCGTGAGGTCGTGAAACCCGGATATCCGCCCCGGGCAACCGGATTCGACCCGATCCCGCAGACTCCCGCACACGACTTCCACCTGCTTGCGGTCCGCGCGGTCGAGCGCGACACCGTCGACAGCGTGCTGATCGAATTCGAGGTCCCCGATCGGCTCGCGGATCGTTTCGGCTACCTCGCCGGACAGCACGTCGTCATCCGCGGCACCGCCGATGAACGTGCGATCCGGCGCAGCTACTCCCTGTTCGATCCACCCGATGCGGGCCGGTTGCGCATCGCGGTGAAACGGCAGCAGGGCGGCGTCTTCTCCGAGTACGCACTCGAACGACTCACCGCGGGAACGGTTCTGCACGTCGGCGAGCCGGCGGGAGCGTTCACCGCGCGCCGCGATCCGGCGACGGGTCACCACGCCGCCGTCGCCGCGGGCAGCGGGATCACCCCGGTCGCCGCGATCGCCGCCGCCGTCCTCGCGGACGACCCACACAGCCGTTTCACCCTGTATTACGGCAGCCGCGACAGCACGACGATCATGCTCGGCGATCTGCTCACCACACTGACCGCCCGGTTTCCCGGACGGCTGCGGATCGTCCACCACCTGTCCCGCCGAGACGGCACACCCCTACCGTCGGCCACCCCCGGCATCGAATACCGCCACGGCCGCATGGACATCCGCGAACTCCCCGGCCTCGACGCCGACCGCTGGTACCTGTGCGGACCGGACTCGCTGCTCTCGGCCGCCCGCGACGCACTCCTGGACGGCGGCGTCGCACAGTCCCACATACATATCGAGCGTTTCCGGACCCGCGAGCCCGAACCCGCGGCCCCGCAGCCGGATCGGCCGCCGTGCACGGTCACCCTCACCGGCCACGGCGAGGATCTGGTGTTCACCATGCCGCAGGGCGGCCACATCCTCGACGCCGCCCTCGCGCACCGCGAGGATCTGCCCTATTCCTGCCTCGGCGGATCGTGCGGAACCTGCATCGCCACAGTACGATCCGGCACAGTGCGCATGGACGAGGATCCGATGCTCGCGCTCACGTCGGCCGAAATCGCCGACGGCGCGGTCCTGACCTGTCGCAGCGTCCCCGAATCCGCCTCGGTCACGCTGCGGTTCGGCCGCTGAGGCGAGAGTGACCCAGACCGCATTCCGACCGGTTTCCTGCCGCAGGTCTTGCATATGTACTTGCATCCGCTGTTACACTATGGATCTACAGTAAGTACGTGTCAGGTTGCGCCCCAAGGGATTCAGCGGTACCGGCGATATGGCGAAAAAGGTTCATCTGCAGTTGCGATTCCCACTCGGGGGAGCGGTGCTGGACTACCGTGCCGAGAGATCGGTGGCACACCGGGTGGCCGTCGAGCTGAGCCGACACGGGGTCGACGTCTCCATCGACGATAATCTCCGCACCGGCCTGACCGACCTGCCGCACGAGGAACTCTGGTCGGTGTAATCGCTGGCCGGCCAGCCTTTTTCCGACGCTGGCAATTCTTCAGCATCCCGCTGGTTGTGCATATGCATTTTCGAATGTTCTTGCACTGGTACAATTTTCGCGAACCTCGCGGGAATGTGACACCATACCTACCGGCATGCTCACCGCCGGTGTTGACGCGAGCGTGCTCCGCGCCTCGTACGCACCCAGCGCATCTTCTCCAGCCAGGAGTCACCTGCCACATGCAGCACGCCGCACCCACCCCGGGCTCTCGAATGCCGAATACACAGCGTCTCGCCGATCTGCTGTCCGTGATTCGCGCCGAGGAGAAACTCTTACGCGAGCTCGGTAGTCAGGTCGCGGCCATCGCGATCGGAACCGCGCCCAATCCGCCCGGCACCGGCCCGGCGCACCGGGGCCCACGGCCCGAACTGTTCGTCGGTCGGCCCGACGATTTCCTGTGGGAATGGTACGGATTCCCCTGAGCGTCCTTCGAGATGCAGTGCGGCCCGGGGACGTGCTTGACAACGTCGAATCCTTGGGTTCTGCTGGAATTCGGGTGGTTTCGTGCGCTTTTCTGGCGCGGCCGGACCGCATGCCGACGCAAACAGGCCTCTTGGTCCGGCGCCGCCGAGGTAGGCACGTTGTTTTTCTGATCACGATGTCAGGAGGTGTGGTGTCAGGCGACAGGCCAGCACCCGAGGGTATCGACCCGACGAAACCCAATGCCGCTCGCGTGTACGACTATCTGCTGGGGGGCAAGGACAACTACAACGCGGACCGCCTCGTCGCCAAGCGGATGCTGGAAGTCGCTCCGGAGAATCGGACGCTGGCCTGGTTCAGTCGCAAATTCCTCACCGGCGCGGCCCGATTGGCCGCCGACGCCGGTGTGCGGCAGTTCATCGATATCGGTGCTGGCATCCCGACCTCGCCCAGCGTGTACGAGACGGTCGTCGAAGTCGATCCAGCGGTGCGCGTGGCCTCTATCGACTACGACCCGGTCGTCTGTGTGCACGCCGAAGGCATGACGGCGGGCCAGACCGGTATGACACCGATGCTCGCGGACTTCCGCGAACCCGCGGATCTCATCGCGCGCCTGCGCACCGAGGCGGGCATCGATTTCGATCAGCCGGTTGCGCTGCTGATCGTCGGAGTCCTGCACTTCATCATGGACGATGAGCACCCGGCCGAGACCCTGGCGCGATTCTCCGAGGTGATGGCGCCGGGTAGCTACGTAGCCTTCACCCACGGATCCACCGATACCGACGACACGTTCGTCGACCAGACCGCGAGGGATACCAAGGGGAGTACCGCGCAGTTCGTCTTCCGATCGAAATCCGAGGTGGAGAAGCTGTTCAACGGCTTCGACCTACTCGATCCAGGAATCGTGACCGTGCAGGAGTGGCTGGCCGACGACCTGCCACCCACTCGGCTGGTAATTCTGGCCGGCGTCGGGCGCAAGCCCTAGCGGCCGGGGTAGCACCGCATACGCAATGGCCTGTCGGCGACTCGCGGATGCCCGAAGCACATTCCGACATGACGGACGAAACATACTGCCGGACACGCTTTTCCATTTCAGCTTATCCGATTGCTGGCAATTCTCCGGATTTCTTGCGTGCCGTTGTGCGGCGTTATAGCCTTCCTAACCAATCCATTCGAACGATCAATTCACGAGGACCTCCTCGAGGAGCTCCTCGTATTTCACGACAGGGAGCGCGTCGCGTGCGAGCCTCGGTGCGGACACTGGCCCTATTCGCTGCAGTCCTCTTGTCCTGCTGCACAGGAGGACTCGCCCATGCCGACACTGGAGCGGGGACCTGTCGATCCTTTACCGTGCCAGCGGCGAAGGGCCACCTCGCCGCGACTCTCTGCACACCCGCGGGCAAATCGGCGAGCACCGTCATGGTGCTGATGTCGGGCTCCAATTACAACGGCACCTACTGGGATTTCGCCTATCAGCCGCAGACCTACAACTTTCGCGAGGCGATGAACAAGGCCGGTTACGCGACACTGGTGGCCGATCGTCTCGGCAACGGTGCGAGCACCCACCCCGCCGCGCTGACGCTCACCGCCAACGACACCGCGCAGGCACTGCACGGCATCGTTCAGGGCCTGCGGCGCGGACTGGCCGGAGCCGCGCCCTTCGCCAAGGTCGTCAGCGTCGGCCACTCACTGACCTCGGGCACGTCGGTGATGGAGGCCAGTTCCTATCACGACGTGGACGGCGTTGTGCTGACCGGTTATTCGCACGCGCTGAACATCCCCGAAACCCTCGGCGTGGTCTCGACCTACCACCGCGCCGTGGACGATCCGGTATTCGCCGGACACGGTCTGGACGCCGGATACCTGACCACGCGCCCCGGCGCCCGCATGCACGATTTCTTCGACCCCGGCGACGCCGACCCCGCGGTGGTGGCGCAGGACGAGAAGACGAAGGAGATCTTCTCACTCAGCGAATACCCCGACGGTCTGATGTCGACCCTGCCCGGCATGTCCGGCCTGATCAGCGCCCCGGTGCTCATCGTCGACGGCGGCCGGGACCGATTGTCCTGTGGCACAGGCTATTCCGCGTGCTCCTCCGCCGCGACGCTGAAGGCCGAAGAGGCTCCGTACTTCGCGCCCGCGGCCAGGTTGCGGACCTTCGTGCTGCCCGGCAGCGGACACTCGGTGAACCTCGCGCGCAATACCGGCGCGTATCACACCGCGGTTCTCGATTGGCTGGATTCGACCGTCGGACACTGATATTCGGCGCGGCCTCCCAACGCCGAGAAGGCGAAAATCAACGCCCCCACGAGTATTCGGCAAAACTTCAGCAGATCCGCTGGCGCGGAGCGCCATACGCCGGGCGGGCACGCCCCTCGCGCGGCCGCAGTGGCGCGGACCTGGGGACGACCGGTATGGTCGTCGGCACAAGGGGAATGCCGAGGGGATTCGATGCAACAGTTACTCAGGGTCACAGCAAAACGCTGGACATTCTCCTCGTCACGCTCGGTTTTTCGCCCGTTTCGGCGTTACCATGAGCGGGTGCGGTGATGACGGCACGCACATGCGCATGTACCGACGCGGTGTGTGCCAGTGATCGGAAGACAGCGGAGAAAGCCTCATGACGGCAGAACAGACCCAGATCGACCTCGTCACCACACCCTTGGAGCAGCGCGGTCCCACAGCACTGCGCATCATGGTCGGCGGTCAGCTACGCAAGCTACGTGAGGCCCGCAATATCACCCCGCAGGCCGCCGGTGAGCACATCCGTGGTTCGCACGCCAAGATCAGCCGACTCGAACTCGGCCGCACGGGCTACAAGATTCGCGACGTCAACGATCTGCTGACCCTCTACGGCGTCGTCGATCCCACACAGCGCGAATCCTTCCTGCGGCTGGTCGCCATGGCCAACGAGCAGGGCTGGTGGCACGGCTACAGCGATCTGCTGCCGTCCTGGTTCGAGAACTATCTCGGCCTCGAGGGCGATGCGAAATCGATCAGAACCTATGAGGGACAACTGGTCCCGGGCCTGCTGCAAACCGACGCCTACGCCCGCGCGGTCGTCTCGCTCGCACACGGCGAGCGCGAGGTCGACCGTCGCGTCGAGCTGCGGCGCCGGCGTCAGCAGATCCTGGACCTGCACGACGGCCCGACGCTGTGGGCGGTCCTGGACGAATCGGTGCTGCACCGCCCGGTCGGCGGCCGAGAGGTCCTGCGCGAGCAGCTGATCTACCTGGAGCAGATGTCGCACCGCACCAACGTCACCATCCAGGTCCTGCCCTACCGCGCCGGTGGTCACGCCGCGGTCGGCGGTTCGTTCACCATCCTGCGTTTCAACGAGCAGGAGATCCCGGACGTCGTCTACCTCGAGCAGATGGCCAGCGCCCTCTACCTCGACCGCCCCGACGACCTCGAGCTCTACCGTGAGGTCATGGACCGCCTCAGCATCCAGGCCGACCCGCCCGGCCACTCCCAGGAACTCCTGCGCGCCGCCGCAGCCGAACTGGCCTGAGCCCGACCCCGCACACCGCACTCGCCGGAACTGCTCCTGGCCGCAGTGTGCCGGGTCCGAGCACAGCCCTTCCGACTCCGCGCGCACCCTGACGACACGTACACACTCGACTCGACGGCCGATCGAATACTCCTGCGGCACAGACGGTTCCGCCGACGTCGAGCCGTCGATTCGCCACGGGTAACGCCGCAGTCGGCGATTCGCATCCGAGCGGGTCAGGGCCGCACACCAGCGGAACTGCTCCGTGCCACAGGGGATACGCGCCACCGTCGATCCCGATGACATCAACCGATCGGTTACCCACGAGGAACGCAAGCGGCGGCGATTCGCATTCGAGCGAGGCGAGGTCGTGTCCCAGCGGAACTGCTCCGGCTCGAGGCTCGGTCGCGGGTGTTGCTCGTGGCGCGTCGCGCATCCGGCCGATGATCCGGACCGAGGCGGATGTGCTTGTGCGGAATCTGATCTCACGCGCATCGGATATCAGTTCCGCGCGAGGGCAGGGGCGGTGGCGGGTTCGTGCACGTTCGGGGAGAGTGTGGCGGTGTAGAGCGCTTCGATGTCGGTGGCGTACTTCTCGGTGACGACTCGGATCTGCGCCAGCGGAACCGCGTGGACCGGGTCGAACCGCGAAATATGCTCACACGCACTTCTTTCGTATACCAGCTGCGGCGCGGTCGGCGTCGCACCGCGTCCTCGTCGAGGTAGATCGGACCTGCGGGGACCATTGCCGCAGCGAAACATGTTCACACGCAGGTCATTCGGATACCGGCTGCGATCTCCTTCTCTGCTCGATCTCGCGAATGAGTTGGTGGACGGTCGAATCGGCGGCGAGTTTGGCGTCCAGGACGACGTTGATCGCACCGCGGAACAGGGCATAGGGCTCCCAGCTGGCGGGGGCCACCGTGCGGGCGGCGCGGCGGCCGATGCCGTCGGCGATGGTGCGGGCGGCCTGGGTGGCGGTGATGCGGTGGTTCAGCGGCCAGGGCAGCAGGCCGTCGATGCGGCGGCCCAGGTCGTCGGCGTCGAGCATGTCGTGGGTCATGGCCGTTTCGACGATGCCGAAATACGCGACCCCGGCACTGGCTCCCGAGGCGGCCAGCTCCACGCGCAACGCGCGGCCCATCTGCTCGACCGCGGCCTTGCTGATCATGTACGGCGAACCGCCCATCCCGGGTGCGAAGGCCGCGCAGGAGGACACCACCGCGACATGCCCGCGCGAACGCACGATGTGATCCAGCGCCGGGTGCACGGTATTGAACGCACCGGTGAGATTGATACTCATCACCCGGTCGAAATCGGCCGGATCCATCGCGCGCACGGTCGAGGGCACCGGGGTCACACCGGCATTCGCCACGACCACATCGAGGCGGCCGAACTGTTCGATCACCTGGTCGACGGCCGTCGCCATCTGCGCGCGATCCGCGACGTCCGCGCCGATCGACAGTGTGCGCGTGCGCAATTCACGCGCGACCCGCAGCGCGGCCTCGGTATCGATGTCGACCACGACGACGATCGCGCCGCGCTCGTGCAGGATCCGTACGAGCTCGCGGCCGATCCCCTGTCCCGCACCGGTGACCAGCGCGACCTTGCCCGCCACGTCGTACCCGGCCGAGCCGAAGCCCGGGATTCGGAGAAGTCCCATCACGCCACCTCGTACGCGTCGGCATCGAATTTACTTGTGCGACGGCGGTATTCGAAGCTCCAGCTCGGATACAAGCCCGCGTTCTGTCCCTCGGGAGTGGTGTAGTAGCCCTGGCATCCGCCGGTGAGCCAGACCGTGGCCGCACTGCGTTCGCGCATCTCCTCGACGAAGGCGTCCTGCACCTCCGCGCGCACCTCGACCCGCGACGCCGCACGCTCCCGCACGGTCGACAGCGCGTCCACGATGTAGGCGATCTGCGATTCGATCATGAAGATCGCGGACTGATTGCCCGCCGCACCGAACGGTCCCAGCGTGCAGAAGAAGTTGGGGAATCCGGCGACGCTCGTGCCCAGATAGGTCTGCGGCCGTTTGTGATACAGATCCGCGATGGATACGTCCTCGCGCCCGATGATCCGGCCGAACGCGGTCGGGATGGGCGCGAATCCGGTGCCGAAGATGATGGTGTCCACCGGAATCTCGTCCCCGGCGTGGGTCACGATGGAGTGCGCCCGGACCTCGGCGATTCCGTCGGTGACCACCTCGACGTTGTCGCGGTCGAGCGCGGGCAGATACGCGTCGGAGAAGATCGCGCGCTTGCAGCCGATGATGTAGTCCGGCGTCACCTTCCGGCGCAGCCCGAGATCGCGGATCTGCCGCCGCAGCTGGTACCGCCCCATCAGCTCGAACGGATGCCGGAATCGGTTGTCCACGAAGCCGACCAGCCCGAAGCTCTCGATCAGGGTGTACCAGGTGCCGCGAACCGTCTTCCGCGCCAGCGGAAATCGTCGCAGCAGGAAACGCTCGAAACCGAGGGTGGCGCGGTCCATGCGCGGCACGATCCAGGGTGCGGAACGCTGGAACACCGTCAGCTCGGCCACTTTCGGCGCGATCTCCGGCACGAATTGCACCGCCGAGGCCCCGGTACCGATCACCGCGACGCGCTCACCGGACAGATCGTGCTCGTGATCCCAGTGCAGCGAGTGGAAGGTCTTGCCCTCGAAGGTGTCCAGTCCGGGCACCGACGGGAGCTTCGCCTCGGCGAAAATCCCCGCGGCAGAGATGAAGAAGTCGGCGGTGAGATCGCCGCGCGAGGTCTCGATGCGCCACAGCGACGCCTGTTCGTCCCAGCGCGCCCCGAGCATCTCGGTGCCCAGCCGGATGTGCCGGACCACGTCGTGCTCGGTTGCCACCGAACGGATGTAGTCGAGGATCTCGCGCTGCCGGCCGTAGGTGCGCGTCCAGTTCGGATTGGGCGCGAACGAGTAGCTGTACAGTTGCGAGGGCACATCGCAGGCGCAACCCGGATAGGTGTTGGCCTGCCAGGTGCCGCCCAGATCGTCGGCCCGCTCGAGCAGCACCAGATCCTCGAATCCCGCCTCGCGCAACTTGATCGCGAGGCCGATTCCGCCGAAACCCGCGCCGAGGATGACGATTCGATGATGTTCGGCGCTCATCGCCGCGCCTCCTGCTGCGCCTTGGCCGTGATGCCCTGCGCGATGCTCCGGGTGACGATGTTGTTCACCGGACTCGCCACGCCGAGCAGCGGTCGCAGCAGCGGATTGCCCTCGAGGGCGAACGTCCAGGTCAGCCGGGTTCCGCCGGAGGTGCGTTGCAGCACCAGATCCTCCGCGAAACGCCGCAGCCCGGGAATCGAGGCGGCGTCGACGGTGAACGTCATGCGTTCGCCCTCATCCCAGCGATAGAACCGTTCCTCGAGCCGCACCGCACCGCCGAGGGTGACCAGCCGGGTCGTCCCGACGCCGAACGGCCTCGGCGAGAGCCACTTCGAGGCGGTGATCACCGTCGACCAGGACACCAGCGCGTCGTCGGCGGTCAGCATGTCCCAGACCTCTTGCGGGCCGGCGGATATGTCGACGGTATGCACGTAGCGGCGGGCGGCGGTCGCCAGGAACGTGTCGTCCGAGGCGGCCAGTGTGAAGCGTGGAGTCATTGTGGCCGTGAGCCTTTCGCGGATCTACAGATCGAGTACGAGGGGGCCGTCGCAGCGGGAGACGCACACCAGCATGTGGTCCGCACGGTCGGCGTCCGACAGCAGGCGGTCGCGGTGGTCGACCGCGCCGGAGAGCACACCGGACTTGCAGGTGCCGCAGAAGCCCTGGCGGCAGGAGTACGCCGCATCGGGTTTCACGCGCTGGATCGCCGCGAGCGTGGTCTCCTGCGCGCCCACCCGAACCGTGCGGCCCGAACGCGCCAGTGTCACATCGAATTCGCGGCCGTCCCGCACGGGCAGCGGCGAAAAGCGTTCGGTGTGCAGCGATCCCGACGGATTCAGCTCGAACAGGCGACGCTGCGCGGTGTCCAGCACCGGCGGCGGGCCGCAAACATACACCGCCGCACCGGGTTCGGCCTCGGCGAGGATGGCGGCGATATCCGGGATGCCGTGCTCGTCGTCGGTGCGGACCTCCGCGCCCTCGGGCAGTTCGTCCAGGAACGGCATACTCTCGCGGGACCGGCCCAGGTACACCAGCCGCCCACGGGATCCGGCCGCGTGTGCCATCGGCAGGATCGGCGTGATCCCGATACCGGCGGCCACGAACAGATAGGACGGCGCGGTCTCCACGAAGGTGAACGCGTTGCGCGGGCCGCGCAACCGCAGCCGATCACCCGGCCGCAACGTGTGCATCTCCCGCGATCCGCCGTCGCCATCGGCGATGCGGCGCACCGCGATTCGATAGCGGAACCGATCGCGCGGATTGCCGCACAGCGAGTACTGCCGCTGCTGTCCCGAGGGCAGGAAGACATCGACGTGCGACCCGGGGCGCCACGACGGCAGCGGTGCGCCGCCGGGCCGGATCAGGGTAAGGCTGACCACGTCCCGCGCCTCGCCGCGGACCGACTCGACCAGAACGTCCAGATCGAATCCACTGCGCCGCAACGGATTCGGCCGGGATACCGCGGGCGCGGTCACGACCTTCTTGTACACGTCCATCACCACGCCCAGGGCCCGCAGGGCGACCATGGCCTTGTCCACACCGGCGCGCTCGGCGGTCACCTCCGCGACGACCTCGGCCGGCGCGACCGTCCCGGACCCTGACCCGCTCATCCGCGAGCCGCCGGGGAATGCGCCAGATAACGCAGTGCGCTGTCCATCGATCCCAGCTGCGAGGGGTGGAAATTGCGGCTCAGATACCGCGGCATCTCGGTGAAGAACGTGGTGAAGCTCGGAATCACGCCGCGCGCGGTGGCACTGGCGAATTGCCGGAGCCAGTACCGGCCCTTGGCCGGGCTCGGATCCTTGCGGTACAGGTATGCGGTCGAGAAGATGAACAGCGGCAGCAGCAGACCACTGGCCAGCAGGCCGGTGCGGAACCGGCGGGCGTATCCGCCGTCGACGTGCATATAGGCGTCGAACACCACGCTGCGGTGCTCGACCTCCTCCGCGCCGTGCCAGCGCACCAGATCCAGCATCGTCGGGTGCATGCCCAGCTCGGCGAGCACCTCGGACTCGAGCAGCCATTCGCCGATGACGGCGGTGAAATGTTCCATCCCGGCGAACAACCCGAGACGTTCGCGCAGCCATTGCTCCTTGGCCCGCCCGCTCAGGCCGTGATCACCCAGCACCCGGTCGACGAGCCAGGCGACCTTCGACACATAGGACTCCACGTCCAGACCGATGGACTGCAGATGCTTGCGCGCACCCTCGTGGCTGCTGGCGTGCATCGACTCCTGACCGATGAATCCGGTCACCTCTTCGCGTAGGCGCTCGTCGTCGATGTACGGCAGCGCCTCGCCGAGGCACGCGGCCATCGCCCGCTCCCCTTCCGGCAGAACCAGATGCATCACATTCGTGACATGGGTCGCCAGAACTTCTCCGGGAATGTAGTGCATCGGCACCGACGAGAAGTCGAAGTGGACGTCCCGCGGGTGGATCGCGTGCGCTTCTTCCCGGTAGGGGTGCGATGCCGCACCGTCATAAGCCATGCCCCGACCGTACAAGACCACAAATCGCATTGCAATGTTGCAGCAACAAATCGATGAAGATTGTTGCAATCGACGCGGGAGCTGCTAGCGTCGAAGTATGCCCACCGCCTCTCGGACCTCGAAAGAAGCGCCCAAGACCGAGTCCATCGAGGGGCGCATCCTCGACGCCGCCCTCGTGCAGTTCCAGCGTCTCGGCGTCAAGAAGACGACCATCGAGGACGTGGCCCGCCAGGCCGAGGTCGATCGGGTCACGGTCTATCGGCGTATCGGCTCCCGGGAGGATCTGGTGCGTTCGGTGACCGCGCGGGAGGTGCAGGGCGTCCTGGCCGAACTACGCGAACTGCCCGCACAGCACGCCACCATCGAATCCGTGGTGACCGCGGTCTTCGTCACGGTCGTCACGCGCTGGCGCACCCATCCACTGGTCGAGCGCATGATCGCACTGGAACCCGATCGTCTGCTACCCCAACTCACCACTGATGGGGCGTCCTTCTTCACCATGGCCTCCACGGCCAGCACCGCCATCCTGCGCCAAGCCCTGCGCGAACGCGCCCTACCCGACATCCCCGACCTGAGCACACGGGCCGAAATCTGCTGCCGCATAGTGCATTCCCTGATCCTCCAGCCCGTCGGCACGGTCACTCTCGACACCACGGACGACCTGGAGACCTTCGCCCAGCAGTACATCGTCCCCATCGTCGTCGGCTGACCGACGGACCCACTCCGAGGCAACGGAAGTCGACGCCCCCGCACTGCCCGATCGGATCGACGCGACGACGCCCGCAACCGAGCGACATCGCGATGCGCGGATGCCGAACCCGTTGCCGCTGCGATGAATCGGGCTCGGCCGCTCCACCGAACGGACGAGCCGCGGCAACCGAACCCCTCACCATCGCAGTGAATCCAACTCACCTCGCGGCCACCGACCGAACGGCTTGCGCCACAACGCCGCCGCGGCCATCAGACGAACAGTGCCGATTCGGGTCCGGTCCGCTGCCACCGGACCGATGGCCGCAACCGAACTCGACACCGCAACAGTGCATCCAGCTCACTCCACGGCGACCGACCGAATGGCTTCGGTGACCGCAGCGACCGCCATCAGACGCACGGTGTCGACGTGGGCCTCGACCGAACCCGTTGCCGCGGCTATGAATCCGTCGCCGTCGTAGCGGGTGTGCGGTGGGGTCAGGGCGCGAGCCAGGCCGTCGTGGGCTCCCTGGGCGGCGATCAGGCAGCCGGTTTTGTCGAGGCGGGCGTTGGTCAGGACCGCGCCGATCGTGGTGTGGGTGCGGGAGGTGTCGAATTCGAAGGGTTCGCCCATGATCGCGACGGCGTCGAGGGAGATGTCCGCGCGGCCGTCGTCGATATCGCCGAAGGCGTTCACCGCGCACAGCGCCCCGACCACCAGTGGGCCCAATGTTCGCTCGGCATAACCGATTCCGCCGGGACGTCGTCGCTCACCGCGCCACTGCGAGGTGTACGCACCGGTCCCCGCGCCGACGCGCCCGCGCAGGATCTGCGCACCGGCGGCGGCCTGCGCGGCGGCGTAACCGTGCTCGGCGGTCGGCCGGGCGGACGGATCGCCCGCGGCCAGATCGAACAGGGCCATGGTCGGCACCAGCGGCACCGGCCCGGCCGGGGTCGGCACGCCCCGGCCCTGCTCCTCGAGGTAGCGCAGCACCCCGTCGGCGGCGGCCAGACCGAAGGCGGACCCGCCGGTCAGCACGATCGCGTCGATCGTGACCGCGGCCTTGTCCACCGCGAGCGCATCCAGCTCGCGACTCGCCGGCGCCCCGCCGCGCACCTCGCACGAGGCCGTGGTGTGTTCCGGCAACGTCAGCACCGTGCAGCCGGTCTGCGCGGCCGGATCGGACCAGTGCCCGACCCGGATACCCGGAATTCCGATCGTCATGTGCACCCTCCTTCGCGGCAATGTCCCGGCGATCATCGCATTCATCGGCCGGAATTCCGTTGCGCCACAGCACCGCCACTGCCGTCGACCTGGACCCCGCCGCGGGGCAGCCCCCTTCCGTCAGGCGGCGATCTCCCCGCGGGAGAACTCGAGTTCAACGTACGACGGTGTCGTCGGATGTCGAGCCGTGCATCCCGGGCGGCCCCTCTCGGTATCGACGGCGACGCTCGTTGCGACCCCGCGTCTATCGCGAGAATGGAACCGGCCCGCAACGCGGTCGGGACAGGTCGGAGGGCCCGCATCGCGAGTCCTCCGACCTACACAACGCATCGCTCGAAAGTCGCCCTGCGCCCCGAGACAGCGACTCTCGTTACACCCCAACGCCTATCGCTTCGGCGCGGTGAGGTCGTAGACGCTCGTGCCGTCGACGGTGGTCGGGGTGTAGTGCTGCTCGACCCAGGTGGTGATCTTCGTCGCCTCGGAGTCGGCGTCGTGGCGCGGGCCGCGGTCTTCCTCGGCGATGAAGTAGTGGATGCGGCCCTGGGCGACGTACTGCTGGAATTGCGCCAGGGTGGGGGCGGGGTCGCCGCCGCTGAATCCGCCGATGGACATGACGGGCACGTCCGCGGCGAGCTGATAGCTGTTGGCGCCGTGCGAACTGACCGCCGAACCGGCCCAGGTGAACCGGCCCGCATCGGATTTCAGCAAAGCGACGATCTGCGACGACGGACCCGAGCCCCAGCCCGGCCCGCCGTGTCCGCGACCCGGCTTCGCCGCGTCAGCCGGTTTGTCGGCCTTCCCAGGCTGTGCGGCGTTCCCCGGTTGGGCACCGTTCGCGGGCTGTGCACCACCAGCGTTGCTCCCCGGACCATCGCCGCCCTTGTGCCCACCCTGGGGCCCCCACCCCGTCCCCGGAACCTGCGGCCCCGCACCGCCGAACCCACCCGAGTCGGACGAATTCGCCAGCGTGTCAACGGTGTACGACACCGGCCCGGCCAGCCCCACCAGCACCGCCAGCACGGCCGCCGCGATCCCGGCGCGCGTCCGCACGACCAACCCCACCGCCGCGACGATCCCGGCGACGAGCACCACCCACCGCAACCACGGCACGAAATCCGTTGTGCGCGAGAGCGTCACCCATGCCATCGCCACGGTGAGCAGCACACTCACCGCGAGTACCGCACGCACCCAGCCGCGTTCACGCGCCCGCCACACCAGCACGCCCGCGCCGCCGACGAGCGCGGCGACCGCCGGGGCCATGGTCATCGTGTAGTACTGGTGGAATGTCCCGTTCATGAAGCTGAACACCAGCCCGGACACGACCAGCCACCCGCCCCACAGCACAAGCGCACCGCGCACGCTGTCGGTCCGGGATCCCCTGCCGCGCAACACGAGCCCCGTGACGAGCAACACCAGCGCGGCCGGAACCAGCCAGGTGATCTGCCCGGCCAGTTCGGGCCCGAACAGTCGTGTGATGCCCGGTTCCCCGGCGCGGGGTCCGAATCCGGAGGTGTCCAGCCGCTGGATCCCGTTGTAGCCGACGGTCAGGTCCAGGATCGAATTGTTCTCCGAACCACCGAAATACGGCCGCGAGTCCGCGGGCCACAGCTGCGCGATCAGCACCCACCATCCGGCGGCGACCAGCAGTCCCGCGACCGCGGCACACAATTGCGCGATCCGCTTGCCCAGCCGCGGCGGACCGGCCACCAGATAGGCCAGCGCCAGCCCCGGCACCACCAGCATCACCTGCAATTGCTTTGCCAGGAAACCCAATCCGACGAACGCACCGCACAGCACGAGCCACCGCCAGCGCCCGTCACCAAGCGCCCGCGTCATCGCCCAGGCCGCGGCGATGATCAGGAAGGTGAGCATCGCATCGGGATTGTTGTACCGGAACATCAGCGCCGCCACCGGCGTCAACGCCAGCACCAGGCCCGCCAGCAACCCCGCGGCGGGCCCGAACACGCGCCGCACGGTCGCCCACAGCAAAGCCACCGAGGCGACGCCCAGCACGACCTCAGGCAAGAGCATGCTCGCACTGCTGAATCCGAAGATCCGCCCGGACAGTTCCATCGGCCACAGCGACAGCGGCGTCTTGTCGACCGTGACGATATTTCCGGGATCCAGCGACCCGAACAGGAACGCCTTCCACGACAACGTCCCGGATTGCACCGCGGCGGCATAGAACTCGTTCGCCCAGCCCCCGGCGGTGAGGTTCCAGCAGTAGGCCGCGGCCGTTCCGATCAGCAGCAGGGCCAGAATCAAGCGTTCACGTGGAATTCCGGGCCCGGACGAGGTGGGCACGGCCGCTGGGCGCGCGGCGGCCCCGGGTTCCGCGGTGGCAGTCTCGGTCATGATCGGCAATCCTGGTCGATCACCCTGCTAGAGCTCTCAACCGACACTGGGAGAACTCTGTGAGCCCCCGCCGCCTCGGCTCCTGCCGGAGAACGATGGACGCCCACCGGCAAAAAAATTTCCGAGGTTCCTTTTCCGGCGGGCGCCCGAAATCAATTGTAGTAGTGTCATGTCCCGATGCCAGAGTTGTTTCCTTCAAGCAGCTTCCGGATCGAGAATTACCCGATACCGCCATTGTCCACAGCATCTCGGGCAATCATCGAAATTACATTCGAACCGGTCAGTTCGTCGCAACCCGACCGAGCGCGAGCAACGACGTATTCGACCGTAACGAACGCGTCGTCCGCGCATTGTGTCTGGATTCCTCCGATTTCTGCTGCTGCTCCTCCGAATCGGGTTGCCACGCGGGACTGTTCCGCGCTGCCAGCGCACGCGATATCTGCGCACCCGCAGTGCGCAACAATGGCACCATCGCCCGCGCGCCATCGGTATTCGGCACTATCGCAGACAATGACGCCACAACCTCCCGGGTACTCGACCGCAACGGCACGGAGATCGCGGCGTTCGCGGGATCGATCAGTCCGGGACAGAACGCCGCACCGGTCCGGCGAATCTCGCTCAGCAATGCGCGCAGGGCGTTCGGCTCGGTCACCGTGCGCGCCGACAGCGCGGGCAGCGGGCCCGCAAGCACGGCCTCCTGCACCACCGGGGGCCCGTAGGCGAGCAGTACCAGTCCCGCCGCGGAGGCGTGCAGCGGCAGCCGCGATCCCGGCCCGCGCAATACGGTCTGCACCGCATTGGGTGCGGACAACGTCTCGATGAACATCGCCTCCGAGCCCTGCCGCACGCTCAGGTTCACGTTCTGCCCGATTCGGGCGCTGAGCTCGGTCATGAACGGCACCGAGGTTCGCACCAGATCCCGGGTGGGCGCGGCCCGGGAGACCAGTTCCCACATCCGCAGCCCGATCCACACCCGCCGGTCGGCGTCGCGCTGCAACCACCCCCGTTCGACCAGTTCGGACACCATCCGCGAAACCGTCGGTAACGAAAGGCCCGTTCGTTTCGACAACTCTGAGACAGTGATGACCGGACTGTCGTCCTCGAACGCCTCGAGGAGGCGGGCCAATCGCGAAAAAACGGACTCACCGTTGGAATATCTGGCCATCTACGACTTACCTTCCGGTATATCCGGGACACGCAGCATCGGTCCGCGGCGTTGCGGACGCGACAGGTCCGACTTTGTCGTATGGGGCTGGAAACCTCCTGCCCAAAAGCTTAGAATCCACTGTGCGTCAGGCTTTGTTGTAACCAAGGAAATCCATCGCGTGTCCGTTTTCATACAGAAAAAAACCTCCACCGTGACAACGAACACAATTCACGGTGGAGGTTTATTCTATTTGTCCGAATTATCCGATGTCCGAATCATCCGATACTGAAGGGCTTCCCCCAGACCGTCACATATCCGATCGACGAGTTCGTGTACACCTTCGCCTGAGCGAACGAACGCGCCTGGGCGTACCCGCCACAACCGTCCACGGCGAAGGTCTCGTTGTGCCAGGTCACACTCTGATGCGGCCCCTTCACCTGCTGGAAATTGTTGTGCGAATCGGCGCCGAAATCGTCCGGCGCCTCGACATCCAGCAGATTCAGCACCTTGGCCTGTCCCGCCGCGATCGTCAGGGTGGTCGAGGCCCCGCCGGTGGCCGAGACGGTCGCCGGGCTGGTGCTCAGGTCAGCGTCACCGCTGGCGTTGACACCGGGCTCGATGCCGCCGCTCAGATCGACCTGGCAGCCGACGATATAGCCGACGATCAGCCTGGTCGCGGTCTTCGGATCCTTCGCTTCCCCGCCGGTCAGATTGACCTCGGCATGGCCGCTGGTCCACGCGTTCCGGCTCAGCGGGGTGCCCTGCAGGGAGGGGTTGATATTCGCCGATTCGCCGGTGATGTCGACGTTCACGACGGTCCCGTCACCGATGGTCCGGGTGATGTGCCCGCCCGGCAGCGGTACGAAGGTGTCGGCGTTCGCCGCGCCCACGGAGAAGTATCCGAACGCGGCGGCCGCGGCCAGCCCGATGCCGGCCGTCCGGGCCAATAGGCCCATGCGAAAAGTATTCATGTGAGTATTCCTCGATCGAGATTCGCCGTAGCGAAATGCTGTGAGTGACAGGCGAACTCAGCCGAGGCTGAACGGCTGGCCGTAGAGGGTGGTCTTGGAGTAGTCGGGCCCGACGATTTCCACCGTCACCACCTGACGTGCCTGGGCATAGCCCCCGCACCCCTGGATATCGACCTGTTGATCCTGCAGATCGAACGTGTATCGACCCGAGGAGGTCATATCCTTCTCGTCGAAATTCACCCACTTCACCTGTCCGGGCGAGAGCGGCACCGACAATGAACCCGACAGGTCCGGTGTGGTGCTGATCGAGCCCGACAGCGACGCCGAGAAGCTACCCAGGGAGACCTGGCAGCCCACGAGGTAACCGACCGCCATGGTCGAGGCGCCGTGCGTCGAGGAATTGTTGGTACCGGCATTGTTCTCCGGCCCGTTCCACGGTCCGACCGTGCCGGGCGGCGTCGTCACGTTCGCGGCGATGTGCGAGGTCAACCAGGCCACGCGGCCCGCCCCGTTCGCCGCCAGCGACGGCGAGATGTTCACACTGTTTCCGACGCTATCGATGGAAACACCCGGGTCCACGATGTGTCCGTCCGGCAACGGCACAAACGTGTCCGCGTTCGCGGCTCCCGTTGATAGAAAGCCGATCGCGGCGCTCACCGCCGCCGCTATGCCGGCGGCCCGGAGCGCCCGGGTCCCGGCACGACGATATTCCCTCATCTGTTGTCCCTCACTACCTTCATCGGTCTACCCCGCGTGAGCGGGGCAATCGTGTGGCGCGTGGGCGGTTACGCCTTCGAATTCGCAATCCGCCGAACACGCACCGAGCCGAACGGTAGCCCAAATCACTATTTACATCAGTCGCACTTTCCTTGATTACACTATCTATCATTGAAATTCGAATCGCGGCATTTTCTTCAAGGAAATTCTTCCTTCAATGAAAAGGGAGTGGCGAAACCAAGGAATTCGAGGCGATGCTGGTAGTGGCCCGTACGGAGGGCAGGACAAGCACTCGTCGAGCACGCACCCGGTACTGCAGCCGGACTCTCGCGACCTGCCGCCGTAAGACCACCGGGCCTGTGCGCGTGCCCGCCGAAGTGTATGTCCCCTCATCATATTTCGGCGGGCACGCAACCTCCCCCTCTACTTCCAAGGCGGAAGCCCTTCCCGGGCGGAAGTCTTCCGATTCGGAAGTGTCCTCTCCGGCGGAAGGCCCCTCTCAGGCGAAAGCAGGTTGCAGTGCGACGTGTCCGCTTCTTCCCGATCGTGGCCGGGCTCACCCTCGCACTCGGCCTCGGTGTCCCCGGAATCGCCTATGCCGCAACGGCTTCCACCGCCTGCCTGTGGGATGGATCACCGCACACCGATGGTTTGGCGATCTCCTCCGGCGGCTGGAACTTCCGCTGCACCGACGATCAGGGGACGCCGACCTGGCAGTCGTCCGGACGCACGACCGCGCACAGCACGGTGCCGGTGCCGGGCGCGGACACCAATCCGACCGGACTGTTCAGTGTCGGCGCGCGCCAGCCCGGCACCGCCTACGACGACTACTGTGTCGGCGATCAGCTCATCCCCGGCACCGACGACGTCTACGAGGCGTACTCCGGCGGCGACGGCCACCTCTACTGGCACGCGGTCGCCCCGATCTCGCAGTGGTCCTTCGATCCCGGCGCGGCCCGCCCCGCCCCGACGACCCGCACCGGAAGCCTGTGCCACGACAGCAATCTGACCTGACCAACCGGTAGGAAATTCGCTTTTGCCGCCCGCTACGAGCAGACTTCTTCGAATGGACCAGGAGAACGGGCCGAAACCCGGATTGTTCAGCCACAGCACCGTCACGGTGCCCACCCCAGCGAGCGCCACCACCGAGGCGAAGGCGCAACGCCCCGTCTTCAGCAGCGCCCCCAACGCGCAGCCCGCCGAACCCGCCGACGGCGACCACTGAACCCCCTGCCCGAATGCCCGATCGGCGATTACGGTTGTCCCGAGACCATCACCTCACCTCAGGAGAGCTGACTGCCGTGAACGCACTCGCCGACAAGGCCACGAAATTCCTCGCCCTGCACAAGCCCGGTGAACCGGTGATCCTGCCGACCGTCTGGGACGCCTGGTCGGCGAACCTGGTGCAGCAGGCCGGATTCGCGGCGCTGACCGTGGGCAGCCACCCGCTGGCCGATTCGCTGGGCAAACAGGACAAGGAGGGCATGACCTTCGCCGAGTCGCTGGCCCGGGTCCGCGAGATCACCGCTGCCGTCGAGATCCCCGTCTCGCTCGACATCGAGGCCGGATACGGCCGCAAGCCCGCCGAACTCATCGAGGGCCTGGTCGAGATCGGCGTGGTCGGCCTCAACATCGAGGACACCGTGCACAGCGAGGGCGGCCGCCTGCGCGAGCCGCAGGAGCACGCCGATTTCGTCGCCGCCCTGCGTCAGGCCGCCGACGCCTCCGGCGTGCACGTGGTGATCAACGCCCGCACCGATCTGTTCCTGCGCCAGGACGGCGACGAGTCCGACCGCACCGACCGCGCCATCGCCCGCCTCCGCCTGGCCGCCGACGCGGGCGCCGACGTCCTCTACCCGGTCGGCCGACACGCCCCGGAAACCCTGCGCCGCTTGACTTCCGAGCTCCCCCTCCCGGTCAACGCAATCTCCACCCCAGACCAGAACGACCGCGCGTACTTCGCCGAGGCGGGCGCCGCGCGAGTCAGCTTCGGCCCGTTCCTCCAGGCCGCCCTCGCCACCGAAACCAACCGCCTGCTCCAGCGCTGGAGCTGATTTCCCCCGGATCCGGGGCGGCCCGTCGTCATCACCCGAACGGGTCGCCCACGGATGGACACCGCACCCTCGACGGTCATCTCGGATCCCCCTCCGTCTCGCCTTGTCCACCTGCCGATTCCAGTCTTCCACAGCGCTCACCACTCACGCCGCGATCGCACCCATACCTGAATCCGGATCCGTACGATGCGTCGGCAACAGGTGCGGATGCATGCATGGGGTGCGGCAACCCGGGCCCACGCGTGAACCCCGATACCAGTGCGGCGGGTCGGGCGATGCGGCCGTGTCATGGCCCGCCCGGTAGACGGCGGCGGCCGGATTGCAGTTCGGTGATCAGGTCCTCGTAGCCGACGGCGAGTTCGGCCAGGCGTTCCCAGGCGTCGCCGAGGCGCCAGTCGGTCGAATTCGCCAGTGCCGCAAAGGCGGCGGCGGTGAATTGGGCGAGGCGGTCGACCACCGCGCCGAGCGTCTCGGTGTGCACGTGTGCCGCACCGTGCGCGGGCGGCAGCGATGCGGTGACCCAGCGGTCGATCTCCGCGACCCGGAGGGCGCGTTCACGATCCATCTCCGCGGTCGCGGCGCAGCCCGCGCCCAGACGTCTCTCGTGCAGTTCGGTCAGCGTGTGCGCGGCGCGCAGGATCGGGTGACGGTCGAACCCGACGCCCCGACAGGCATGCAGCACTTCATATTTCGTCGGCAACGGCTCACACGGCATCGTCATGCATTCTCCGAATGGTTCTAGGCCGAAGTGGATCTACTCGGGTCGTCGTCTCGGCACAGGGAGCACTCGCCCGGAGCGTCGTCCGGGTTCAGCCGTCCGAGTTCGATCAGCCGCCCCCGGCAGTACCGGATCATCGCGCAGGTCTCCGGCGTGCAGTCCGCATGCCTGGACATGTGCAGTTCGCGATGCATCTGCACGACCGGAAGCGGATTCGGCGGATAGTCGTGAAAAACCGGATTGCCTCGCAACGTTTTTCCTCCTTGGTTATTTCGAACTGAATCCACAATGGACACAGCAAGATTGGGCACGTTCCATTTCCCTGGACAAGCCATGCCCTTCGGAACTACTGATGTACGAACGTATTCCGTTCTACGCCAACCGACAGCGAAGCAGAACATCACGACCTACTATGTCCGCTGAAACAGCAAAGATATCCAGTGCGATCCTCACCGCGAATCCCATTCCAGCACGGAACATTCCGACACGGATGCCACCGATGCATTGTTTTTCCGCAATTCGGTTTTCCAATGCGACGCTTTCCAGAACCGTCGCGCCAGTATGGAATTCACCGGCCAGGACAGCACGAACGACACCAGACAGTGAGGCAATGCCATGACAGGATCAACGCTCGCGCGACGGTCACTCGGCCGTCGGCTCCGAAAGCTCCGGGACGCAGCCAAACTCAGCCAATCCGCCGCCGCACGAGCCGTCGAATTGTCGCCGCAGTCCATCGGCAGACTCGAGGACGGGCAGGTCACCCGGGTATCAGGCTTGCACATCAACGCGCTGTGCAACCTGTACGGGGTTTCTGACGACGAGCGTCGACTGCTGCTCGAATTGGGTCAAGAAGCCCGAGAGGCATCCAAATCCGGCGGTAAGTGGTGGCGCGCCTACGCCGACCTGTCGCCCGACGGATTCGAGCATTACTACGGATTGGAGGAAGCTGCACGAAGGTTCACATCGTTCCAAATCACGATGGTCCCGGGCCTGTTGCAGACCGCCGACTACCGGCGCGCAGGAGAGTGGACAATGCACCCGCAGGACTCGACCCCCGATGTGGAGCGTCGCGTCGAGATGGCCATTCGACGCCAAGAACGATTGCAGGACAGAGAGTTCGAGGTAGATCTCTACCTCTCCCAAGCTGTCCTGAACCACCAGATCGGTGGGCCCAGCGTCATGGAACGCCAGTGTTATCACCTCATGACGGTCGGCGAACTGCCCAATGTCTCAGTCCGTGTGATACCGCATTCCGTAGGCAGTCATATGGGTCTACACGTCGGCGCATTCGTCCTGCTGGAGTTCGACAGGCTCCCGGCCAGCGGTTCGATCGAACCTCCAGTGGTGTACGTCGAGGGCTTTACCGGCGATCTCTATCTGGAGCGCGATACCGAGATCGATCCGTATCGGCATGCGCTGGAACACATTCGCCGCGTAGCCTTGAGCGAGGACGAATCAAGGGCCCTCATGGGTCGGATTGCAAGGGAGTACCGAGCGTGACTTACGACCTGTCCCAAGCACATTGGTTCAAATCGAGCCGCAGCAAGGAATCTACTGCCTGCGTGGAGATCGCTCACCTCGACGCCGCCATGGTGGGTGTCCGCGACTCGAAGAACCCCACCGGACCAGCCCTCGTCTTCGGCCCTGAGGATTGGGACGCATTCAATACGAGAGTTCGGAACGGCGAACTCGATCACCCCTGACCGGACACGAATTGCGGGAGGATCGAGTACCGTCTCCGCCCTCCCGCAGCTCGTCACAAATGGGCGGTATCCGAGTCCACCGCTCGAATCCTCTCCATCACTCTTGCGAGCCGCGGACGTCTACCGCCGACCCGATGGAAAGTCGATCAATCGAATCATCGTTGTGGACGAGCGAGACTCGTCGACCCGCGACGTCCACATCCAGCTGTTCACCACCTGATCCGATCGTCCCAGCGCTCCGGACCACAGTTCGCCCCGGGTGAACCTCCGTAGGCAGCCGCGGGCGAGTGATGATCTCGATTGCTCGATCAGCACGCGGATACCCGGCGGCACAGTCGATTTCCACGCATGAGTGAGGACGCATAATGGCGCTTGCTCGCTCGGCGTCGTGAACCATTGTCTCCGTACTGGAATCCCCGGTAAGGTTCGTCGCACAGTCGGGGGATGTGTTGATCAGCCCCTCATTGCCATGACTTCGCCGATGAGGAGGGCAGCAGATGAGCCGTATGCCGAAGACACTCGGGGTATTCGCCCTGATCGCGGCGGCAGAATTGACGCTCGCGGGATGCGGCGAGTCCACCCCGGGCTCCCCGACCGCCGACGCGCAGACCACCGCCAGCGCCTCGGCCGTTGCGACCTCGAGCAACTCGGCGGCATCCCAATGGGATCCCTGCACGATTCCCGAGTCGGCGATTTCCGGTCTGGGACTCGACGCAACGACGAAGAGCGATCAGATCTCCGGGACAACATTCGATGGCTGGAAGGTCTGCGGATGGAAGTCCGCTGACAAGACGTACGGATTCGAGATCTTTACCTCGGACCATTCGCTGGACGACCTGAAGCAGCGAACCGACTACACCGACTTCACACCCACGACCGTGGGCAACCGTCAGGCTCTCCAGTATCGCGCCGCAGGCGGAAATCACGATCTCGACTGTTCGATCAGCGCGCAAATCCCCGGCGGCACAGTCGACTTCGAGGTTCTCAACAACTACGGAGTCAGCGGTACGAGCGATCCGTGCACCCACGTTCGCCATCTCGCCGACGGACTGGCCCAGTATCTCCCTGGCGTTTGAGAGGGGACGTGCTATGGATGGGGTCGACACCAACATATGGCGTAATTTGCTCGGTCAAGCCAACTCTGGCGAGTTGTACCTGGACCCGGAGACGGGAAAAGGGCTCGACAAAGTATGTGACGATCATATTCAGAAACTTAATTCCGTTCTGCAGTCCATCCAATTCGTCAGCCGCATAACCGGTTTCGGAAGCTTCAATTCCAGCCAAGTCCTCGAGAAGAAGTTTTCTTCGCTGGCTTCGGGCGGCGACCGCGCTCTCGACACTGTGATCAAACAGCACATCGATGCAATCAACATCACGAAAGAAGTTGTCGCGAAGGCAATCGCAAACTATGTCGCACTCGATGAGGAACAGCGCGCCAAGATCGAGAAGTTGAAGCCGTAATGGGAATCATTCAGGATCTCGAGAATCTCTTCGGGGATAGTTACGACGCCTACAAGCGCAAGGTCATCCAAGCCCAGGAGCAATGGAACAAGGACCGGGATTGGATCTACAAGACCGAACAGCAGGGTAATTACGACACCGAATTCGCAGGTGACATCCAACCCCGGAAGCTCACGACGCCGGATAATTACGACAGTATGGACCTGGCCACCATGCAGAAGTCGGTGGACAGCATGAATCCATCGACCGTGAACGACGCCGTCACTGCGTGGGCGAATATCGGCCTGACCCTGACCGGCGCGTTCGCCCAATTCCAACGGGAATTCGCCCGCACGATCAACGGTCAGGGACAACATTCCGGCTGGCGCGGAGCGGCCGCGAAAGCCGCGGTCGACGCGGTGAACAACTACTCCACCAAGTCCGAACACCTGGCCAAAGCCGCGACCCTGATCAGCCTCAAGCTCTCGGAGATGAAGACCGGACTCGAGGAGACCAGGAACCTCATGCCCGGCGTCACCGTGACCACCACACCGGCCGGGAAAACCCTCCCCACCGACGGCGTGATGAAGGTGAACGACCACAACAAGGACGAGGCCACGCAGGAGGCCCGGCGCATCCTCAACACCGTCTACGGCCCGGTGGCGAGTCAGACCGACACCGGTGTCCCGTATCTGCCCACGGCCCCGCGGATCACCTCGGGGCCGACCGCGGCGGCGTCCGGACCATCGGGACCGTCGGGCCCGAATGCGCAGCCGGACAACGCGACCGGGTCCGACCAGTCCCCCGGCCCCGCCGCCTCTGGCCCGGCCGCCTCGGGGCCGGGCGCCACCGGTCCCGACAGCGACCGAGCCCAGGATCAGGGCGGCGCGTCCGGCCCGTCGCAGACATCCAGCCAACAGCTCTCCGGCACACGCGATTCCGCGAATTCCGCCGCCACCGGATCACAGTCGACTTCGACGGCGGGCTACAATCCGGCCGCCTCCCAATACAGCGCGGGCGCCAGCCCCGACGCCTCCGGCCACTCCGCTGGCGGGCTCCAATCAGCCAGTGGTCCAACATATTCCGGCACAGACAATTCGGGCGGATCCGCATCCGCGGCACCGGGCCGCAGTGTCCCGGGCACATCGGGAGCCGCGCAGACCGCCGCCGCCGAGCGCGCAGCCGCCTCGGCCGCCCGCACCGGCACGTCGGGAATGGCGGGCCTGGGTTCAGCAGCGCAGGGCAAGAAGGGCGAGGATGCCGAAAAGCCCGGCGTACCTGAATATCTCGTCACCAAGGAGCACGGCGACGAGCTCACCGGCCTGGACGGCCGCCCCAGACATGTACCGCCTGTGATCGGTGGAGACCATGATGCCCCGAAGTACTAGATTCACCGGCCTGGAATTCGAAATCCTCTGGGCCGCATACGGTCGCGACCGTATGCCGTATCCACTGCAGCACCGCACCGACATCGAGGATTTCGACGATCTGAAGCGGGCCCGCGAGGCGGCGGTCGAATCGCTGCTCACCAAATACGACCCGGATCTCGACCGCGCCCTTGCCGTCCTGGTCAATCCCGACGCACGCGTGGAGGCCATGGGTTTCGGCGGCCCCGACCACGACCGGATCTATCGTTTCCACGGCGCGGTCCGCGACAACGGCGGCGCGGTCATGGTCCAGTTCCCCGGCACCGCCCCGGACTCCGGCGGCGATGTGATCGTAAAGTATTGCCCCGCAACCCAAATCGGTGAATACGCCGTCGAATCCCTCCCCAAACGCAAACCCGGAACCCACCCCGCCCTGGAAATCCGCCGCGACGACCTCGAACGAGACCGCCTCAACCCCGTGCGCCACGGCCCCTCCCTCACCGACCGCCTCGACCGCATCTTCGACCGCCCCCGAACCGCCTACGGCGAAGTAATGATCTTCCCCGGCCCCGCCCTCGATGCCCGCCGCTCCCCCGGCCGCTCCTTCTGGTGGATGGACTACCCCGACGGCCGCTACTACGTGAAAACCACCGACCCCATAATCGCCAAACCCATAACCCCTAAATCCCTTGCCGCAGAAGTAAACCGCCTGACCACCCTAACCGCCACCTACTACCGGGACGACCGAGAACACGAGTCCTACCTCCGCACCCGCCGCCCCTGACCCCGTCCGCAATGGGCAATCCATCCGTGCCGGGGCGTTCCGTGCAGGAAGGCCACCCGAAATCCGCCGAAACCGGATGAATCCGCTACCGCCGGAATATATTTCGCACATACCTTCGAGCCCATGGTCGGCAACCCGCACGAGGCGATGCATCGCCTGTTCCAAGAAGATCCAGGAGTCTTCGGTCGAGCCTTCAAGAGGCTGGACCTCCCAGCAAGCCGTGCTCGTGGTCGTGCGCCAGAGCCGCACGACAACTCGGCACCGAAGAAGAGTCCAACGTCTTCACCGAACTCACCGAACTGGGCTTGGGCAAGACAGCCGCCGCCA
Source organism: Nocardia miyunensis NBRC 108239 (assembly GCF_001613065.1). Lineage (GTDB taxonomy): Bacteria > Actinomycetota > Actinomycetes > Mycobacteriales > Mycobacteriaceae > Nocardia > Nocardia miyunensis. The sequence continues at coordinate 20,040 of NZ_BDBQ01000083.1, read as the reverse complement.
AGAAATGGAGCCAACTGATGAGCGCAAACCTCGCTTACTTCAAGTCCGAGACCTCGAACTCCTCGAAAAATGGTTCGACCGCGCGATCAGGGCCACAACCATCGCGGAAGTCTTCGCCCAATAACCAACCGCCGCACAAACAAACATGTAATGGCACGAACGCTCACCTCCAACAGGAGTTGGAGGTGAGCGAGACCTGTCCTCGAGGTACGTGGAATACGAAGGTAGCCCGCATCGCACGAGCCAGGCTCACACCGCCGGATCCCCCAACGCTTCCAGCGAGGGCGCCGAGCGCATGAACACCTCGTCCCGCTCGGTGAAGAACGCGGGCAGTTCCCGCCGCAACTCCTCCGCCCACCCGGTAGCCGGATCGGCCGCCACCTCGGCCTGAATGTGCTCGTACGATTCGCGATCGTCGTACTCCCACACCGCGATCACGCGCCCGTCCTCGGTCTCCCACCGACCCACCAGCCGCGCCCCGTGGCGCAACTGCACCGGCAGCAGATGTATCCGGAAGTAGTCGTGGAAAATCGCCAGATTCTCCCCCACCGCCTGATAGATCTGCATCCGATAGATCACAGCTTCCCCTCCAACCGATCACACCGCCGACAATCGCCCCATACTCCCATATCGACGCCGATCTCATTGCCACACAAGATGATCGGTTTACTTCGTCACACCCGGCGAATGTATCCGTACCCCGGAGACTCAGATACGGAAATCCATATTTCCCGTGCTCGGGGCGTCCGGCTCTCGGTTTCGCGGACCGCGGGGATCGCTGTCGGCGGGGCGTGGTTCGATGCCCATGATGGCGGAATAGGCATCGGGGTCGGTGGATTCGTATCCTCGGGCGGGGGTGTCGAATCCGGCGTTCGGGTCCTGTTCGAAGACCACCGAATCGAACTCGTGCACCACCGAATGCGAACCGGCGCTCGGGGCATTCGAGCGCGGCCGAGGGGGCAGGACCGACGGCTCGGGCGCCGGTTCGAACCGCTGGACCGTCGAGTGGGGTCCGGTGAGCGGATCGGGTACCGGCTCGAATGATTCGGGATACCGCGGGTCGTATTCCCGAATCACCGAATCCGATCCGATAACCGATGATTCGTCCCGGGAACCCGATGACTCCGAGGAAGACTCGAATACGTACGGTTCCGACCGCGTCGAGAAATCCGTCTCCCGCCCATACGATTCCGGTTCGTACGACCGCGAAACAGGCCTCTCCGAATCGTATCGATTCCCGAAATCATCTGACCGCGTGGGAGGCTCGACCTCCGAGGCGAACAACCCGGATTCGACCCCGAACTCATCGGTCCGAGCATGCGATTCGTCCTGCTGACCGTATGTATCCGACCAGGCCTCGGAATTATCCTGCGCCGCTGACACTTCTGGCTCGAACGACTCGGCAGAATCGCCGGAATACGCCTGCCGCCAACGCGATTCGGTATCCGGGTCGTACACGCCGGACCGAAACCCGGTTTCCCCCTCCGACACCAGCGGATGAGGTCCGGTCCGCAGTTCGTGCGCACCCAACCCGGGACGCGCGGGAGGCACCTGCACCGTGAAGGATTCGGCGATGAACACCCCTTCATCGATCTCGTCGGCGAAGGTCGTCACGGTCAATTGCAGCAGATACTGCCCGGTGGGGGTGCTGGCGACGAGATAGCGTGTGGACATCCACAGGCTCAACTCGGCATAGGTATAGGTGCCGGAGATCTCCGCGGAGGGAAAACCGTCGTAATCCTCGACGTCGCCACCGAGTTCCACCCAGTCCGGCAGACGCCGCGAATCCGTGTACGCGCAACGCATCACCGCACGTGGGTCGACCGGCAACGACAGCCGCCAGACCATCAGGACGACATTCTCGACCCATCCGGACGCCGCGGCGACGCTGCCCTCCTCGGCTGGTAAAGCCCAGGCCCCGAAGGCATTCGGCAGCACATCGCGGACAACCTCGTGCCAATCTCCCGGAATGTCCAGCAGCACAACGGGAACTCCGGCATACTCGGGATGCACCACGACCGGCGTCGCGCCGACGGCGGCCAGAAACTCCCCGATCGTGGGCAATGACTGCTCGCGCAGTGCTTGTTCGTCCGAGTCCTGATCCCGTGGGACCTGGTCTTGTGAAGCCGCATTCATCGCGCCGAATCCCCTCCTTCTCGTGCGCACCCGACGGTACCGCACATATCGGGCACGTCCATCCTCCGCCGGACGGAAATCTCAGGAACGTGCCTTCTCCGCGGACAACAGCGCGGTGACCACGCCGAACACCGCACCGGCGAAGCCGAAGAACGAGGTCGCGGACGTCGGGTGACGGGTGGCGTCGGACCAGAAACCCATGGCCGCGAGCACCGCGAACAGCACGACCGACAACATCGCGCGCCCCCAGAAGAATTGCGACGGCGGCGCGGCCGCGAGCGTCGCGGCGGCCGCACAGGCCTGGTCGTCGGCATCCGATTCGGACGGCGGCGAGATCTGCAACGCGGTGGTGATCGCCGATTCCAGCCGCGGATCCTCGACGCCGAGTATCGCCATGCGCTGCGCGGCAACCGCGGCCGCGTCGTCCTTCCCGGAATCCAGTAGCGCACGCCGAATCTCGGCGCGAACCACGTCCGCCGGAACCCGCTGCACCGGATGTTCGAAGAACAGCCCCATACCCCGTCGCCTCCCTCAACGACTTGTCCTCGCGCACAGCGTAACTTGTCGCCACGATGGACGCGCGGCAAGCCAGCGAATCTCGATCGCGCAGTGCGACAACGGATGCTATGGTTTCGCACCGACCGGAACGACCGGACACGACCTCGGGGGATTCTCATGTTCAATTGGTATGTGGCCCTGCTTGCGATCAGCGGCATCGTCATGCTGGCGATGGCCGCGCTGAAGCAGGGGCAGAGCGTCGTGTCGCGCTCGATCAACGGCATCTTCGGCGCGGTCTACCTCGGCTACGCGATCTATCTCGCCTTCCTCTTCGACGGCGGCTCGTATCTGATCTTCTTCCAGGCATTCCTGCTGCCGGTGCTGATGGTGGTGAACTTCTTCCGCAACCGCACCCCGCGGCCGAAGCTCACCGAGACGCAGAAGACGTGGCGCGAATTCCAGCGGGCCGATCAGGCGCGCTAGCGTTGCGCGGGTGAAGATCGAGCAGGTTTCCGACTCCGTCCACGTCGTCGCCGGGACGAATGTCAACTGGGCACTGGTCAGCGACGGCTCGGGTGTCACCGTCATCGACGCCGGATACGCCGGGGACACCGCGGACGTGCTGAAATCGGTGCGGCAGATCGGCCACCAGCTCAGCGATATCGCCGCGGTCCTGCTCACGCACGCCCACCTCGACCACATCGGGGCCATCCCGACGCTGGTCGAACGTCTCGGCGTGCCCGTGTACACCGGCGCGGAGGAAGTCCGGCACGCGAAACGCGAATACCTGCAACAGATTTCACCCGCGCAGATGGCCGCGCAGCTGCTGAGCGGCAGGGGCCGGCGCTGGGTGGCCCAGACCGTCCGGGCGGTCTACGGCCACATCAACACCTCGATCCCGTCGGCCACCGCCGCCGACGAGGCGACCCTCGCGGCCCTGCCCGGCGGCATCGTCGCGATACCGACCCCCGGCCACACCGACGGCCACACCGCCTATCTGCTGCCTGCCGACGGTGTCCTGTTCTCCGGCGACACCCTCGTCACCGGCCACCCGCTCTCCCAGCGCACCGGCCTGCAACTCCTGCCGACCTTCTTCAACCACAACGAGTCCGGCACCCGGGCCAGCGCCGTCGCACTCGCCGCCCAACCGGCCCACATCCTCGTCCCCGGCCACGGCGCGCCCACCGAATACGACCCGGCCGATCTCACCCGCCTGTTCGGCTCGACCACCGAATAATCGGTATCCGAATCCCCCGGTGGTACAGCAGATCGCGCCGGTCAATTCAGCGCAATCGCTCTGCGCATACCCGGCAAACCCCGCAGGTGCCGGAACGGGCCGGGGACGGATCACCCTGCCTCACGCCCCTCGATGAACTCACCGAACGGTCGCGCGGGCTCAGTCAACGAGTTCCGCCCCCTTCGTGATACGGGTATTCCGCGCACGACAGGACTCCGACTGTCCAGCAGCCCCTACCGCGCGCCGCACGATTCGAACGCACCTCGGCACGATCGAAAGCGACATCACCCGGGCAATCTATGTGCCGCACCTGGATCGAAGATTTCACCAAACTTGTTGGAGGCCATAGAATTCCGCCCAGCTGGATGGAGCGTTCGGGCCGGGCCGGAACCCCTCGATCGAGATACGCCGCGCACCGAAGGTCCACCCGTACCCGGGGCGACGAACAGTGCGGCGAAGTGCTCGATATTCAGCCGAGCTGGATGGACCGTTTCGCCAGCCCGAGCCAGAACCCCTCGATGGGAGTTCGCCGGTTGTCCAGGTCGGCTTCGCCCGCGCCGAGGGTGACGAACAGCGGGGCGAAGTGCTCGATGCGGGGATGGGCGAGGCGGGCCGCCGGGGCGGTGTGCCGGAAGTCGAGCAGCGCGTCGATATCGCCCGCGGCCAGGGTTTCCCGGCCCCAGGCGTCGAACTCGCGGGACCAGGCGGGAGCCTCGTCGTCGCCGGCGGCGTCGCGGATCATCTCGCTCAGGTTGTGAGTGAAGAATCCACTGCCGATGATCAGCACTCCCTCGTCCCGCAGCGGGGCGAGGCGGCGGCCCAGGTCGAACAGGCCGACCGGATCGAGCGTCGGCATGGACAGTTGGAGAACCGGGATATCGGCCTCGGGGAACATCTCCACCAGCGGCACGTACGCGCCGTGATCCAGTCCGCGATCGGGTGCCTCGTATATCGAATCACCCAGTAGCGCACGCACTTTCGCGGCCAGCTCGGGCGCTCCGGGCGCGGGGTACAGCACCGAGTAGTAGTGCTCCGGGAAACCCCAGAAGTCGTAGACCAGTGGCACGGTCGTGGTCGCGCCGTACGTCACCGGCGCGTCCTCCCAATGCGCTGACACCACGAGAATCGCTGTGGGCCTGGGCAATTCGGCGGACCAGGCGGCCAGCTGACCCGGCCACAACGGATCGTCGGCCAGCGGCGGAGCGCCGTGGCTCAGATACAACGCGGGCATGCGCCCGGCGGTCTCGGCGGTGGACATGGCGAACCTTTCAGCCGATCAATCGAATGGTATGTCCGGTGTGCTGGGCCTTGGCGTGCAGATAGCGAAGGTTGTGCGTGGTCGCGTGCACACCCGTCGGCACCGTGACGCGCACGTCCACACCCAGCACGCGCAGCTGCCGCGGCTTGTCCGGATTGTTGGTGAGCAGCTCGATCGTCCCGACGCCCAGCGCCTCCAGCATCTGCGCGGCGGCGGTGTAGTCGCGGGCGTCCTCGGGCAGACCCAGTGCGGTATTGGCCTGATAGGTGTCCAGTCCCTGATCTTGCAGCGCGTAGGCGTCGAGCTTGTTGTACAGCCCGATATCGCGACCCTCCTGCCGCAGGTAGAGCAGATATCCGCCGGTCTCGGCGATCAGCTGCACGGCCTCCCGCAGCTGCGGCCCGCAATCGCAGCGGGCCGACCCGAACACATCACCGGTCAGACACTCCGAATGCAGTCGCACCAGCGGCGTCGGCCCGGGATCGCCCAGAACCAGCGCCAGATGTTCGCGGCCGTCGGCCAATCCGTCGAAGGTGACCGCTTCGGCGGTGATCGAGTACCCGTCGGCGAAGGCCAGCGGGATGCGCACCCGGGTTCGCACCGCGGCCGCGGCGTTCCCGCCTGCGAGGATGGATGTCATAGCTGCTCCGGGGTCCGGTAATTGTTCCGTTCAAATTTGAACGGAGGCGCCCACGAGGTTATTCCAATTCGAACGATGGGCGGTAACCTTGGATAATGAGTGGTCCGCGCTGGCTCGACGAGCAGGAGCAGGGCGCCTGGCTGGCCTTCGTCACCACAGCGGCCATGCTCAACCGCCGCCTCGATCAGCAGCTCGAACGCGATTCGGGACTCTCGCATCTGCAATACGAAATCCTGGTCCGCCTGTCCGCCGCCCCAGACCGGGAACTGCGGATGAGCGAACTGGCCGGTGCGCTGCTGGACTCCAAGAGCAAACTCACCTATCAGATCGACCGTCTCGAACAGGCCGGACTGGTCCGCCGACGTTCCTGTCCGAGCGATATGCGCGCGGTCTACGCCGTGCTCACCGAGGCCGGGCAGCACACTCTGGAACGGGCCGCACCCGGACATGTCGCCGCGGTCCGTGAGATGTTCCTCGATCCGCTCACCCCCGAACAGCTCACCGCCATCGCGCAGGGCCTGGGCGAGATCGGCCGCCGGCTCCGCAGCCAGCCCTGAGGGCTTCCGCGGCGCGCGCTGAACGCCGGGCGCGGTTACGATTCGACCGCTATGCAACCTCCACCCGACGCCCGCATCTGGATCGATAAGCAGACCCCCGAGCCGTTCCACGCACTCGAGGCGGTGGCCCTCGCCGTGCAGCATGCCGCCGAGGCCGCGGGCCTGGACCGGGACGTGATGGAGCTGGTGAACGTCCGCGTCTCACAGATCAACGGCTGCCCGTTCTGTCTGAACCTGCACTCCCGCGCCGCGATCGTGGCCGGAGTAACTCAGCAGCAACTCGACGTGCTCGCCGCCTGGCGGCGCAGCGACCTGTTCACCCCGCTGCAACGAGCCGCCCTCGTCCTGGCCGAGACGACCACGACTCTTCCGGATGAGGAAACCCTTACGCATGGGTATGCTCTTGCGCGACAACGTATGTCGGACGACCAGGTATCGGTCGTCATCTGGGCCGCGACGACCATCGGTGCCTTCAATCGCGTCTCGATCATGAGCAGGCATCCGGTGCGAGTGCGGAAGGAGAACTGAATGACCGAGCAGACGACACCGACATCGGTTGTCCGCAACGATGCGCAGTTGCGCTACGAGATCTGGTACCAGGACAGGCTGGCCGGATTCGCCGAGTACCGCGAGCGGGAGAACGACACGGTTTTCATCCACACCGAGGTCGACACCGAATACGCCGGTAAGGGCCTCGGCGGCGTCCTGGCCAAGGCCGCGATCGAGGATGTCGTGGAGCGTGGGCGGACCATCGTGCCGCGCTGCCCGTACATCAAGAGCTGGCTGGACAAGCACCCGGAATATGATGATCACGTGGTCGGAAAAGGCATCCAGCGGTGAGCGACCTCGAGGAGCATCCCGAGGCCGCAATCTGTGAGGCCACATCCGGCCCCGGACCGCGAACCGACAGCTACCCGTCGCGGGAGGTGCCGCTGGGCGGCGTGCGCGGAGTGACCGTGCATCGCGTTCTGCCCCAGCGGGATCTGCCGACCGTCGGAGCGTGGTGCTTCCTCGACCATTTCGGCTCCACCGCGCCGAGCACGGACCTGCCGCCGGATATCGATCCGCATCCGCATATCGGATTGCAGACCGTCACCTGGCCGTTCGAGGGCCGGATCCGGCATCGGGACAGCATCGGCTCCGACGTCGAAATCGAACCCGGTCAACTGAATCTGATGACGTCCGGGCACGGCATCGCCCACTCGGAGTACACCGTGCCGGGGGCGCCCGCGGGGCACGGCATCCAGTTCTGGATCGCGCTGCCCGAGAGCGATCGGGAGATCGCGCCGCATTTCGATCAACATCGCGAACTGCCCGTCGTGGAACTTCCCGGGTTGCGCGCGACCGTGCTGATCGGCTCGCTCGCCGGGCTGAGTTCCCCGGCGACGGTCTACACCCCGCTCGTCGGCGCGGATCTGCGCATCGAGCCCGGCAGTGCGGTAACCCTGCCGCTGGCAACGGAATTCGAGCACGCGCTACTGGTGATCGACGGGGATCTCACCGCCGCGGGCGTCGCCGCGCCCGCGGGACCGCTGCTGTATCTGGGCAGCGACCGTGCGGAATTGCCGCTCGCCAGCGACTTCGGCGCGCATGCCATCCTGATCGGCGGCGAGCCGTTCGGCGAGGATCTGGTGATGTGGTGGAACTTCGTGGCGCGCAGTCACGATGAGATCCAGCAGGCCCGGAACGACTGGGAGAAGCGCGATCTCGCTCGATTCGCCGATATCGCGGGACATCCTCCCGAGCAACGCATTCCGGCTCCGACGCTGCCGAATCTGCGGTTGAAGCCGCGTAAGCGTCGAGTTCATTAGCGCGGCAGGGGGATTCGAGCCCCGTTCAGGAAGTTCCGAATACCGTTGCGCCGTTGGTAGATTCATCTGTCATGGACTGAACGCCGATGACGCGCAACAGATCCAGTTTCTCTTGAGCCTCACTGCCGGGACGCGGGTAGTAGACCAGTAGTTTCTGTGTGACGTTCGGGGTGACCAGCGTCTCGCACACCATGTCCATCAAGCCGACCCGGGGATGGATCGTCCGCTTGGAATCCGAGAGTCGCACCGCCACTTCGTGTTCGGTCCACAGGCTCTCGAATTCCTGACTCGCCGAACGCAATCGGGTGATCAACTCGGTGACGTCGGTATCGCCCGATCGACGCGCGGCCGTCGCCCGTAGATCGGCAACGTGCTTGCGGGTCAAGCGATTCCAGTCCTCCTCCGGAAATTTCCGCCGCGATTCGATATTCGTGAACCAGCGCCACAACAGATACCGATCCATGCCGGTGTATCCGGTGTGGTCGCCCATCAGGATGATATGCATCCGATTCTGCGCGAGGATCTCGCCCAGATCCGAGGCCACCGCTGCCGGGGTGTCCTCGAGCTTGGACAGCAGGTACAGCAGTCCGGGACCGACGTGCCGATCACCGCCGCCTCGATGCGGCGCGGTGTGCCCGCACAGGTGGAACAGGTAGTCGCGCTCGTCGTCGGTGAATCGCAACGCGCGGGCCAGCGCGCCCAGCACCTGCACCGACGGCCGTGGTCCGCGGGCTTGTTCCAACCGGGTGTAGTAATCGGTGGACATACCGGCCAGCAGGGCGACCTCGTCGCGGCGCAGGCCAGGTGTGCGTCGCCGGTGACCGGGCAGCAAACCCACCTCGGCGGGTTGCAGCTGGTCGCGGCGGCGTCGCAGGAAGTCGGCCAATTCGTCGCGGTCCATGAGTCCACTGTCCTCCGCGTCCGGATGCGCAACCAGGGATCGCCGATCCCCCGATGCGTCGTCCCTCCCCGATCCCGGGATCCGCACGCACGATGGACCTCATGACCAACATCGAAGAAGTTCAGCTCGGCGCCCAGGGACCATCGGTAGGCCGCATCGGCCTCGGCGGTATGGGGATGTCCGGTGGCTACGGCCATGCCGACGAGCAGGAATCCGTCGCCACCGTCCACGCCGCCCTCGACGCGGGCGTCAACCTCGTCGACACCGGTGATTTCTACGGTATGGGTCACAACGAGATGCTGATCGGGCGCGCCCTGGCCGACCGCAAACGCGAGGATTACCTGCTCAGCGTGAAATTCGGGGCGTTGCGCGGGCCCGACAACAGCTGGGGCGGCACCGACGCGCGGCCCGTGGCGGTGCGCAACTTCCTGGCGTACTCCCTGCAACGACTCGGCGTCGACCACATCGACATCTACCGGCCCGCGCGGCTGGATCCGAACGTCCCGATCGAGGACACCGTGGGGGCGATCGCGGAGATGGTGCAGGCCGGATATGTGCGGTACATCGGACTGTCCGAGGTCGGGGCCGAGACGTTGCGCCGGGCGGCCGCCGTCCACCCGATCGCGGACCTGCAGATCGAATATTCGCTGATCTCCCGGGGTATCGAGGATTCGATCCTGCCGACCGCCCGCGAGCTCGGCACCTCCGTCACCGCCTACGGCGTCCTCTCGCGCGGACTGCTCAGCGATTCGCTGCGCGGCAACCGAACCTTCGGCGCGGGCGATTTCCGCTCGTTCAGCCCCCGGTTCCAGGGTGAGAATCTCGCGGCGAACCTGCGCCTGGTCGACGCCCTGGCCGCCATCGCCGACGCCCACGGCACGAGCGTCGCGCAACTCGCCATCGCCTGGGTCCTCGCGCAGGGCCGAGACATCGTCCCCGTGATCGGCGCCCGCACCCGCACCCGCCTCACCGAGGCGGTCGACGCCGTCGCCATCACCCTGTCCCCCGAAGAACTCGCCGCCATCGAAGCCGCCGTCCCCGCCGACCAGGTCGCGGGTGATCGCTACGCGCCCGCACAGATGGCGATGCTGGACAGCGAGAGCTGAGCCCTCAGGTCCGGTCTCGCCGGGTCCCGGACCGCCACACCCACGCTGCTCGATACCGCGACGCCCGCCCATCCCAGCTCGGCGGCAGCACTGCGAAACCCGAGCCACTCGACGCAGCCCAGCTCGATCCAGCGCACCCGGTCCAGCGCAACACGATCCAGCCCAACCCGATCCAGCGCAGCTCGGTCCAGCGCAGCTCAGTCCAGCGCAACCCGATCCAGCGCAGCTCGGTCCAGCGCAGCTCGGTCCAGCCCAGCTCGGTCCAGCCCAACACGGTCCAGCGCAACACGGTCCAGCCCAGCTCGGTCCAGCCCAGCTCGGTCCAGCGCAACACGGTCCAGCCCAGCTCGGTCCAGCCCAACACGGTCCAGCCCAGCTCGGTCCAGCCCAGCTCGGTCCCCGTCCGACATGCGGACGGGGACCGGCGAGGTTCTCTACTTGCGGCGCGGGCGGATGACGGCGGTGAAAGTTGCTGCGGCGACGGACTTTCCGGTGTTGTCGGTGATATCCACCGGCACGGCGAGTTCGACCGGAACGCCCGCGAGAATGTCCGCACGCATCTGCTTCAGCTCCTCGGAACTCAATTCGGAGGTGGCGCGAATCGGCCCCGCCTCGCCTTTGGCCCGCGCCAGATACTCGATGCGCCCGTCCCGCGCGACGATGAACGCATCCCCCATCAGATCCACGATCCCGGAGATCGACGCACCCATCGCCGCCGTCTCGGCCAGCCCGAACAGTATCGCCGCGTGCAGGTCACCGTTGTGATTCAGATGCTCGGCCGCGGGCGCCATCTGCACGACATTGCGCCCCTCCCGGTACTCGACGTTCTCCATCCCCGCATATTGGATGAACCCCAGCTTCTGAAACCCGGCCCACACCAGATCGCCCACGGCACCGTCCACAGCTACTCCCGTCCCAAGTGAAACACGTTCTACTTTTCATACAGCGTATGGAGAACGTTGTCCACGGGTCGACGGCCTCCTCGAAGCAGGCGAACCATACCGAGCCCCGCCCGAGGCCGAGCCTGAGTTGTGCGAGTGGTGCCCCGGCGGGAATCGAGCCCTGATCGAGTCAGTACCCCGGCCAGCAGAACATGGGGCCGTGGATGACGCGGGCCGGGATCGAACCGGCTCTAGTCCTGACTGAAAGCCAGGCCAGGAGAGCGACTGCGCCGAGCTGGGCGCCGGGACTCGAACCCGGTCGAATCAGCACCGAGCGCGCTCATGGACACCGGTCGATTTCGGGTTTGCGATCGGAGCGGCCCACGAGGTCGCCGCCGGTGAAACTCACACGGGCGATGGACCGTCCGAGCCACCCGCCGCACGGATTCGGAACCCACCCGGCGTCTCGCCGGTGCGCTGGCGGAAGAATCGCGTGAAGGCGCGGGCGTCGGGTAGACCCACCCGGGAGCCGACGGCGGCCGCCGACAGATCGGTATGCACCAGAAGGCGTTTGGCCTCCAGCACGATGCGGTCGTCGATGTAGTGCTTGGCGCCGTGACCGGTGGCGGCCACGGTCGCGCGGGTGAGGGTTCGCACGCTGTAGCCGAGGCTGCGGGCGTAATCCTCGACCCGGTGCGCGCGGGCGAAATCTCGCTCCACCGCGGCACGGAAGCGGGTGAACACCTCGCCGCCGGCGGGCCCACCGCCCGGTCCGTCGTGCAGGTGCGCGAGTCGCAGGAGCAACGCCGCGAGCAGGTGCCGGGCGATCTCGACATGCACGTCGTGCGGTAACTCGGTGCGCCGATGATATTCGGCGACGAGTAACGCCAGAGTCGTGTCGAGCGCCTCGCTGTCGGCCGGGGCCGGGCACAGCGGCCGGGGCGGGCCGGGCAGGTCGGCGTGCGCGGCGGCGACGGTGGCGGAATCGAGGAACCCGGGCGGAAAGAACACCACGATGCCGCGGGCGGTCTCCAGATCGCGGTGGAACTGATGGGTCTGACCCGGCCGCACCCACAGCCAGTCACCCGGCTCCAGCAGGCAGTCGGTGAGATCCACCGAGTGCCGCAACCGACCGGACTCCAGGGCGATCAGGTGGTGGAACCTCGGCCGCGTCGGCCGGTACGGGTTCACCCCGTGCCCGGCCGCGCGCTCGACGAGCTGCTGGAAATCGCAGATCTCGATCCCCTGCGGCGTACCGACCGAGGGATAGAACGGGACCTCGACCACCCGGCGCGTCCCGCTGCGATTGTGTCCGTTTTTGTCCATAGCCTGTCGCGAGCGTAGACCAAATTGCGCTGGTCGAATCCTACCGTTGGAGACATCGGAGCGACTATCTGTCCGAGATTGTTCTCAGCTCCCATTCGGAAAGGAGACCCGGCGTGCGATTGATCGTCGGCATGACCGGTGCGACCGGTGCGATCCTCGGCATCCGGCTGCTGGAGAACCTGGCGCGACTGCCCGAGGTGGAGACCCATCTGGTGCTCAGCCGCTGGGCTCGCGTGACCATCGAGACCGAGACCGGCCGCAGTGCCCGCGAGGTGAGCGAGCTCGCCGACGTCGTGCACCACCCCGACGATCAGGGCGCGACCATCTCCTCCGGCTCTTTCCGCACCGACGGCATGGTGATCGTGCCCTGCTCGATGAAGACCCTCGCGGGCATCCGCACCGGATACGCCGAGGGCCTGGTTCCCCGCGCGGCCGACGTCATCCTCAAGGAACGCCGGCCGCTGGTCCTGGTGCCGCGGGAGACGCCGCTGTCGGATATCCACCTGGAGAACATGCTGGCCCTCTCGCGCATGGGCGTGCGGATCGTGCCGCCGATGCCCGCCTTCTACAACCACCCGCAGACCGTCGACGACATCGTCGATCACGTGGTCGCGCGGGTGCTCGATCAATTCGATCTGCCCGCGCCCGCCGCGCGCCGATGGGCCGGGCTGCGCGCCGAACATGCTGCGCGGCAACCGGTTCCGGCAGGCCGCTGACACACGAACGGAACTCTTCGGAGTCGGAAAGGAATTCGACGATATGGCATACGACGACCTGCGCAGCTTCCTGGATTGCCTCGAGAAGGAGGGCCAGCTGCTGCGGATCACCGAGCAGGTGTCGCCCGAGCCGGATGTGGCGGCCGCCGCGAACGCGGCCTGCCGACTCGGCGACAACGCTCCCGCACTGTATTTCGACGACATCGCCGGTTTCACCGATGCCCGCATCGCCATGAACGTGCACGGCTCATGGGCCAATCACGCTCTGGCACTGGGACTTCCGAAGAATACCGGAACCAAGGAGCAGGTCGAGGAGTTCATCCGGCGGTGGGCGCAATTCCCGGTGAAACCCGAATGGCGCGACAACCCGCCGTGGGCGCAGAACACCATGGAAGGCGAGGACGTCGACATCTTCCAGGTGCTGCCGCTGGTACGACTGAACGACGGCGACGGCGGGTTCTACCTGGACAAGGCCGCGGTCGTGTCCAGGGATCCGGAAGATCCGGAGAACAGCGACAAGCAGAACGTCGGCGTCTACCGCATCGAGGTGAAGGGGAAGCGGAAGCTGGCCATGCAGCCGGTTCCGATGCACGACATCGCGTTACAGCTGCGCAAGGCCGAGGAGGTCGGCGAGGACCTGCCGGTTGCCATCACCCTCGGCAACGATCCGGTGATCTCGATCGTCGCCTCCACTCCGATGCGATACGACGAGAACGAATACGAGATGGCCGGGGCGCTGCGCGGCGCGCCGGCGCCGATCGCCGAGGCGCCGTTGACAGGTCTGCCGGTGCCGTGGGGTTCGGAGGTCGTCATCGAGGGTGTGATCGAGGGACGCAAGCGTGAAATCGAAGGCCCCTTCGGCGAATTCACCGGTCACTACTCGGGCGGCCGGAACATGACCGTGATCAGGATCGACCGGATCTCCTACCGCACCGACCCGATCTTCGAGCACCTCTACATCGGGATGCCGTGGACCGAGGTGGACTACCTCATCGCCGCGAATACCTGTGTGCCGATCTATCAGCAGCTGAAGCAGGAGTTCCCGGAGGTGCAGGCGGTCAACGCCATGTACACGCACGGGCTGGTGGTGATCGTGTCGACGAAGAAGCGCTACGGCGGCTTCGCCAAGGCGATCGGCATGCGAGTACTCACCCTGCCGCACGGATTGGGTTATGCCGCAACGGTTATCGTCGTCGACGAGAATATCGACCCGTTCAATCTGCCGCAGGTGATGTGGGCGCTGTCGGTCAAGATGAACCCCCGCGAGGACCTGGTGGTGGTGCCGAATCTCCCGGTACTGGAACTGGCTCCGCAGGCGCAGACCCCCGGCATCGTCGACAAGCTGATCATCGACGCCACTACTCCGGTGTCACCGGACCGTCGCGGCAATTACAGCACTCAGGTGCACGATCTGCCCGAGACGGCCGAGTGGGTGCAGCGATTGCAGCGACTGGCCGGAAAGTGAACCAGCAGAAGGGAATCAATATCATGACCGCTCAGAACATCTGCCCGCGTTGCGCATTCGAAGATATCGAACACGTCTTCTCCTCACCCGTACCCGGCCTGTGGAATGTGCTGCAATGCAAGCAATGCCTGTACATGTGGCGCACCAGTGAACCCGCCCGCCGCACCGACCGCGACGCCTACCCCACCGAATTCATGATCACCGTCGAAGAAATCCAGAACGCACCCGAGGTTCCGGCCGTCCCGCCGTTGCGCGCAAAGGCATAGCCCATGCTCGACCACCCACCGGACATCCTGCGTGAACTCACCGAACACAACACACTCACGCTGGCCTACGCGGACGAAGACGGTCCACAGGCATGCGCGGTCTTCTACGCCACCACCGAGACCGGCACACTGATCTTCACCAGCTCATCCCACACTCGGCACGGCCGAGCCCTGACAGCGCGAACTTCCGTACCGGTGGCGTTCACCATCCAACAGGATGGCCAGGCGTGGACGGACATCCGCGGCATCCAGGGAACCGGCACCTGCACAGCCGTGCCCGCCGCCGCGCGGTCACGAGCACAAGCCGCCTACCTCGCCCGATTCGAGTTCATCGCCAAAAATCCGCCCCTGGTACAACAACTGGACTCCAGCGACCTGTGGAAGATAACGCCGAATCACCTACGCCTGACCGACAATTCACGCGGCTTCGGTCACAAGACCGAATGGACCGCCGATGCCTGAGCCGACATCGCGGCGGTCAATCGGTTGGAGGAAGACAGAATCCATCACCACATCGCAGCCGATCCGACTGCCCGAACTCACCAGGTGATTTCGGGCAGCTCGATATCGATCGGGAACGGCCGCTCGAGGCGGAGTTGCTTACGGAAGACGCCACTCGGCGTGTAGCAACTGTCCTCAGGCAGCAATTCGAAGGTGTAGACGATCATTTCGTCCTGCTCGTTCTCCACCCGCCAGAAGTACTTGATGCCTGCCTCGGCGTATTGCGCCGGGCGCAACTTGCGGATGTCTTTCCGCAACAGGTCTTCGCGAGTGTAGGTGCGGAAAGATTCAGGGTTCGCAGCGCGTCTCTGCCGCGCACAACCGGCGCAGCTCCTCTCGTTCGGATTTGAGCTGCTGGTACTCGGCCATGCTGACGATGACTCCGACCATCCCATCAGGGTCGGTGATCACGCGATGCGGATCACCGGCGGGTAGCCGCCGATAAGCATTCGGCCCCCGCTCCGAAATGGAGCGGGGGCCGAATGCTGTTCTCTCCTACCGGATTACCGGTAGTCGCTGAAACCGTAATCGTCCAGCGGGACCGCTGCACCCGTGGTCTGGCCGAAGCCCTCCGGGGTGTAGTAGGTGTCGTCGTAGGACGGCACCGCGTAGGCGGCCGCGCGGGCCTCCTCGGTCGGCTGCACCTGGATGTTGCGGTAGCGGTTGATGCCGGTACCGGCCGGGATCAACTTACCGATGATCACGTTCTCCTTCAGGCCGATCAGCTTGTCGGAGCGGCAGTTGATCGCGGCGTCCGTGAGCACGCGGGTGGTCTCCTGGAAGGAGGCCGCCGACAGCCACGAATCGGTCGCGAGCGAGGCCTTGGTGATACCCATCAGCACCGGACGACCCGACGCGGTCGACGCGGCATCGCCGTGCTCGGCCATGACGCGGCGGTTGACCGCCTCGAACTCCGAACGCTCCACCAGCGAACCGGGCAGGAACTCCGTGGCACCCGAATCGATGATCGTGACGCGCCGCAGCATCTGCCGGACGATGACCTCGATGTGCTTGTCGTGGATGGACACACCCTGCGACCGGTACACCTCCTGGACCTCGTGGACCAGGTGGACCTGCACCTGACGCGGGCCCATCACGCGCAGCACCTCGTGCGGATCGGCCGAGCCCTCCAGCAGCTGCTGGCCGACCTCGACGTGATCGCCGTCGGCGAGCAGACGCTCGGAGCCGTCGTCGTGCTTGAACACCCGCAGACGCTGACGCTTCGACAGCTTGTCGTAGACCACTTCGTCCGAACCGTCGTCCGGAATGATGGTGATCTTGTAGAAGCGGTCGTCGTCCTCGAGCCGGATCCGGCCCGAGACCTCCGCGATCGGGGCCTTGCCCTTGGGCACGCGGGCCTCGAACAGCTCCTGCACGCGAGGCAGACCACCGGTGATGTCGTCACCCGCGACACCACCCTGGTGGAAGGTACGCATGGTCAGCTGGGTACCGGGCTCACCGATGGACTGCGCGGCGACGATACCGACGGCCTCACCGATATCGACCAGCTTGCCGGTCGCCATCGAACGTCCGTAGCAGGTCGCGCACACGCCGGTGCCGGTGGTGCAGGTCAGCACGGAGCGGACCTTCACCTCGGTGACACCCGCCTCCAGCAGCGCCTCGATGGCCGGGTCACCGAGATCGTGACCCTTCTCCACCACGACGTTGCCGTTCGCGTCGAGCGCGTCCGAAGCCAGCGTCCGGGCGTAGGTGCTGGTCTCGACGTGCGCGTCACGGATGATCGAGCCGTCGGCCAGCTTCTCCGCGATCGCGACCAGGATGCCGCGCTCGGTGCCACAATCGGTCTCGCGCACGATGACGTCCTGCGACACGTCCACCAGACGACGGGTCAGGTAACCCGAGTCGGCGGTACGAAGCGCGGTGTCGGCCAGACCCTTTCGCGCACCGTGGGTGTTGATGAAGTACTCCAGAACCGTCAGGCCCTCACGGAACGAGGACTTGATCGGCCGCGGGATGAACTCACCCTTCGGGTTCGTCACCAGGCCCTTCATACCGGCGAGGGTACGGGTCTGGGTGAAGTTACCCGTGGCGCCCGAGTCGACGATCGTGATGATCGGGTTGTCGGCCGGGTAGTGGCGGCGCAGCGCGGCGCCGACCTCTTCGGTGGCCTCCTGCCAGATCTTCACCAGCGCGTTGTTCCGCTCCGAGTGATCGAGCGCACCACGCTGGTACTTCTTCTCGATCCCGTCGGCCAGACCCTCGTAGCGCTCCATGATGTCGGCCTTCTCCGGCGGCACCAGCACGTCGGACATCGAGACCGTCACACCCGAACGCGTGGCCCAGTAGAAACCGGCGTCCTTGAGCTTGTCGACGGTCTGCGCGACCACGATCATCGGGTAGCGCTCGGCCAGATCGTTGATGATCGTCGCCTGGCGCTTCTTGGGCATCGGCTCGTTGATGAACGCGTAGTCCGCCGGGAGCAGATCGTTGAACACCACACGGCCCAGCGTGGTCTCGGCGGTCCACGCGTCACCGGGCTGCCAGCCCTGCGGGAACAACTCCGCCTCGATCGCGCGCGGCGGACGCTGATCGTTCAACCGCACCTTGATCTGCGACTGCACGGTCAGCTCACCGCGGTCGACCGCCATCTGCGCCTCGGCCGGCGAGGAGTACACGCCGAACTCCGGCTCGTCCTTGGTGGCCGCGCGGTACTCGCCCTTCGCGCCCTCGACGAGGCGGGTCAGGTAGTACAGGCCGGTCACCATGTCCAGACGGGGCATGGCGAGCGGACGACCCGAGGCCGGGGACAGGATGTTGTTCGAGGACAGCATCAGGATGCGGGCCTCGGCCTGCGCCTCCGCCGACAGCGGCAGGTGCACGGCCATCTGGTCACCGTCGAAGTCGGCGTTGAACGCCTCACACACCAGCGGGTGCAGCTGAATCGCCTTGCCCTCCACCAGAAGTGGTTCGAAGGCCTGGATACCCAGCCGGTGCAGGGTGGGCGCGCGGTTCAGCAGCACGGGGTGCTCGGCGATGACCTCTTCCAGGACATCCCACACCTGCGGCCGCTGCCGCTCGACCATCCGCTTGGCGGACTTGATGTTCTGCGCGTGGTTCAGATCGACCAGACGCTTCATCACGAACGGCTTGAACAGCTCCAGCGCCATCAGCTTGGGCAGACCACACTGATGCAGCTTGAGCTGCGGACCGACGACGATGACCGAACGGCCGGAGTAGTCGACGCGCTTACCGAGCAGGTTCTGCCGGAAACGACCCTGCTTACCCTTGAGCAGATCGCTCAGGGACTTCAGCGGGCGGTTACCGGGACCGGTCACCGGGCGACCGCGACGGCCGTTGTCGAACAGCGCGTCCACGGACTCCTGCAGCATCCGCTTCTCGTTGTTGACGATGATCTCGGGCGCGCCCAGATCGATCAGTCGCTTGAGGCGGTTGTTGCGGTTGATCACGCGGCGGTACAGGTCGTTCAGGTCGGAGGTCGCGAAGCGGCCACCGTCCAGCTGCACCATCGGGCGCAGCTCCGGCGGGATCACCGGGACCGCGTCCAGGACCATGCCCATCGGCGAGTTGCCGTTGGTCTGGAACGCCGCGACGACCTTCAGGCGCTTGAGCGCGCGCAGCTTCTTCTGGCCCTTACCCGTGCGGATGGTCTCGCGCAGGTTCTCGGCCTCGGCCGCGATGTCGAAGGTCTCCATCAGCTTCTGGATCGCCTCGGCGCCCATCGCACCGGTGAAGTACTCGCCGTAGCGGTCCTGGAGCTCGCGGTAGAGCACCTCGTCCACGATCAGCTGCTTGGGAGCCAGCTTGGTGAACGTGGTCCAGATCTCGTCCAGCCGGTCCAGCTCACGCTGGGCGCGGTCGCGCAGCTGACGCATCTCGCGCTCGCCGCCGTCCTTGACCTTGCGGCGCACGTCGGACTTGGCGCCCTCGGCCTCGAGCTCGGCGATGTCGCCCTCGAGCTTCTGGGCGCGGGCCTCGAGATCGGCGTCGCGCTGATCGGCGACGGCCTTCTTCTCGACCTCCATCTCCGCCTCGAGCGTGGACAGCTCGTTGTGGCGCAGATCGTTGTCGACGGCGGTGATGACGTAGGCGGCGAAGTAGATGATCTTCTCGAGATCCTTCGGCGCCAGGTCCAGCAGGTAGCCCAGACGCGAAGGCACGCCCTTGAAGTACCAGATGTGGGTCACCGGGGCGGCCAGCTCGATGTGGCCCATCCGCTCACGACGCACCTTGGCGCGGGTCACCTCGACGCCACAGCGCTCACAGATGATGCCCTTGAACCGAACGCGCTTGTACTTACCGCAGTAGCACTCCCAGTCCCGGGTGGGACCGAAGATCTTCTCGCAGAACAAGCCGTCCTTCTCCGGCTTGAGCGTGCGATAGTTGATGGTCTCCGGCTTCTTGACCTCACCGAAAGACCAGTTGCGAATGTCTTCGGCGGTAGCCAGGCCGATCCGGAGTTCATCGAAGAAGTTGACGTCTAGCACGTAACTTCCTTTCCCCTGTCGGGATTGATTTCGAGCAAGTTCTCAATCGTCGTTAACAGGTGCCCCGCCCGCCCTGCTCGCCCGGCGCGCGGCCGGGTGAGCAGGGGGAACGGGACCAAAATCACTGCGCCAGATCGTCTACCGTGGCGGCTTCGTTGCGCGAAAGGTTGATGCCCAGGTTCGCGGCGGCCCGCTCCAAGTCCTCGTCGTCGCCGTCGCGCATCTCGATGGCCGCGCCGTCCGAGGACAGCACCTCCACGTTCAGGCACAGGGAC
>NZ_BDBQ01000082.1 GCF_001613065.1 Nocardia miyunensis NBRC 108239 | reverse complement strand
GCCTCTTGACATAAAGGGGAGCCATGAGGGGATGTCGACGAAGTACGCCGAGGCGCTGGGCCCGAGATAGCCTCGGCTGTGTGGTGATACGCGAGTGCGAGGAGCAGGATCTCGAGTTGCTGGAACGGTATCTGCCCACAGGTCGCAATCGCGCGCATGCGGCGCACTTCCGGCGCCAGCGCGACGGACATTGGAGCCTGTTGATCGCTTGGGTCGACGAGATCCCCTGTGGCACTTGTGTCATCAGCTGGACTGGTCCGATGCACCACGATGTGCGCGCCGCACTGCCCGATTGTGCGGAACTGTGTTTTCTCCAGGTTGCGCCGCGGGCACGTAACCAGGGGATCGGCACGGCGCTCGTCTCGGCCGTCGAAGAACGCGCAATGGCTCGCGGCCTGCCTCGTGTCGGCCTGGGCGTCGACACCGCCAACCCGGATGCCGCCCGCCTGTACCAAAGACTCGGGTATGACGACACCGGACTGACCTCGACCACCGAATACACCCTGTGGGATGAATCGGGGGAAGGACATGACCTGGTGGAGATCGACCGTTTCCTCGTGAAAGAACTCGGCTGACATCTCGAGAACGCGAAACCTCATCCGACCACGTATCGGCATCGGCATGAACGTGCGTCGGGAAGCGATGTCGGACAACCGGTTCGGACGATCAAGCGACGCGCGCCATGCGGCAGAATTGTGTATTCGGCTGATCTACGGGCGGGAGTCGTCTTCGGGCTCGTCCGCACGCGGCCGGGCCGGGAGGATCTCCCGCGACCAGGGCTTCCCCTCGAACAACCGCACGAAATCCTCGGCGAATTCGGCCAATTCGCGGTGGCCCAGGGTGATGCCCAGGCTCGATTCGTTGACCAGGGTCGCGCCCAGGCTGCTGATCACCACCGACATCATCGCGGGCGACAGACCCTCGACGTCGAAACCGCGACTGCGCAGGATGACGGTCAGCGCGGTGAGCTGACTTTCCCGGTATCGCTCGGCGTAGGCGGCGATCTCGGCGCGGATGTCCTTGCGGTGGTTGGCCAGCGCCATGAATTCCATCAGCAGTGCGGTGCCGCGGGCGTCGGTGGCCGTCTCCCAGAGCGCGCGCATCGGATTATCCGAGGTCAGGGCCTTCCGCTGACGTTCGAGATTGGCCTCGGCGCCCTTGCGGAAGACGGCCAGGAACAGGTCGTCCAGGGAAGGGAAGTAGTAGTAGACGAGGGCGGGATTCACGCCGACCTTGGCCGCGACGCGCCGGGTGGTGGCCCCCGCGTAGCCCTCTTCCAGCATGAGTTCGGCGGTTGCCTCGATCAGTTGATCGCGGGTGTCCGTGTCGTCGCCGCGGCGACGCTTGCGCGGTGCGCTGATAGCACTACCTTCTTTCATGGCCGGGACCTCCGGGGAATGCTTGGTGCCTCATAGGGCTGCCTCGCAACGGTCGTCCGTTGCCATCACGCCCGTCTCGATCCCGCTCACGACTCCACCTCGCCGGCGCTCGGCTCCGGGGTACGCGGTGCGCGCTGTGCTGTCGGTTCGCTCGCAAGCTCGCTCACGTGACCGAATCTATCAACAGGCGGTTGCTCACCTGCCCGGCGGCGGTGGCTACACACGCGGGTCCGACTGCTAAGCGATCGTTTAAAAATGAGTCCTCCCAGGGGGGTCGTGTTGCGGGAGTTATCCATATAAACCCAGGTGAAACGTGTCTGAGGAGTGGGAACCAATCGCCCACGATTGACATGATTCGAAGATAGGTGTTAAACAGATGTTGAGCAAGCGGCGTCCGAGCGGCAGGGTCTACAGCTCCCCGATCGGCCCCGGCTCCGATCCGCTTGCAGCACTTCAAAGAGGTTGTAGTGCACAGTTTTTCAGCACCATGGAGGTCGATCCTGTGGTTTCCGTCGAATGTCTCGAAGGTTCTGTGGGGCAACGAATACTGATCGACCGATTAGCATTCGTGATACCCCGCAGGTCGCGGGCGGCCGTTGCCCCGGCGCGACCGTGGTCGTCGCCGACCGCATGCGTCCGGCCGTGGGCGCGCTGGCGATACCCGAGAGCGGCGTGCTGCGGCACGCCGTCGACCTCGCCTCGGCCCGCCGCGCGCACGGCGACGAACGCAGTCGAGTGGATCGCGAAATGACCGGCGCGACAACGAGAATGGCCCGAGCCCGGCGCTCCGAGCTGGCGACCCCGGCGAGCAACGAGTCCATGTGCGCCGCTGCGGCACGGTCCGGTGCGGATCTGGTGTTCCTGGACCTCGAGGATGCCTGCGCCCCGTCCGCGAAGGAGGCCGCGCGGGGGATCGCGGTGCGCGCGTTCACCGGCCTGGACTGGGGTCGCACCACCCGCGCGGTCCGCATCAACGGGCTGGACACGCCGTGGTGCCACGACGACCTGATCGAGGTGGTCACCGGCGCTCGTGAGCGCCTGGACGTGGTCATCATCCCCAAGGCGCGGTCCGGCCGCGACGTGTGGTGGGTGGACGTCCTGCTCACTCAGCTGGAGATCAAACTCGGCCTGTCCCATCGCATCGGGCTGGAAGTGCTGATCGAGGAGGCGGAGGGTCTGCTCAACGCCGCCGAGATCGCCACGGCCAGCTCGCGCCTCGAGGCGATCATCTTCGGCGTCGGCGATCTGTCCGCATCACTGCACGCCCGGGTGGGTGGAAATTTCCGGCCCGAACCGGGCACGTATCCGGGCGATTTCTGGCACGCCGAGCGGGTGCAGGTGCTCGCGGCGGGCCGCGCGGCCGGAATCGACGTCATCGACTCGCCGTATCCGGACTACGCCGACGCGGACGGCTACCGCGCCGACGCCGCACATGCCGCGGCCCTGGGATTCGACGGCAAATGGGCGATCCACCCGAGCCAGGTGCCGATCGCCAACGCGGTGTTCACCCCGACCGCCGACGAAATCGACCGTGCGCGAACGCTTGTCGAGGGTTACCGCGCGGCGCAGCGGGACGGCGTCGGCGCGATCGGGCAATCCGGTCAGCTCGTGGACGCCGGTCATCTCCGCCTCGCCGAGAACGTCCTGGCCAAGGCCGCACTCGCACAGATCGAAAGTGGTGTCGCACGATGAGCGATTCGACGCACGGGGGACGCCTGGCCGGAAAGGTCGCGGTGATCACGGGAGCCGGATCGGGCATCGGCCGGGCCAGTGCGCTGCTGTTCGCTCGCGAGGGAGCGCAGGTGGTCTGCGGGGATATCAGTGGCAGACAGGACAAGACCGCCGCCGATATCGGCGATGCCGCGATTGCTGTCCAGGTCGATGTCGCGAAATCCGCTGAGGTGCAACGGATGATCGACACCGCGGTGAATTCGTTCGGGCGTTTGGACGTGCTGTTCAACAATGCGGGAATGAGTGGCGATCGCGGTCCGATCGCGGAACTGGACGAGAACTCGTTCGACACCGTCGTCGCGGTCAATCTCAAGGGCGCCTTCCTCGGCATGAAGTACGCCATCCCGAAGATGCTGGCCTCGGGCGGCGGATCGGTGATCAACACGGCCTCGGCCTCGGCACTGGTCGGCTGGAAGGGCATCGCGGCCTATGCCGCCGCGAAGGGCGGAATCGTGCAGCTCACCAAATCCGCCGCGCTGGACTATGCGACCCAGAACATCCGGGTCAACGCGATCTGCCCCGGAATGACGTGGACCGGATTGGCCAATGCTCCCGAGGACAGTGATCCGCCGACCGATATCGTGCCACCGCAGCCGATGAAGCGATGGGGTAGGGCGGACGAATTGGCTTCGGCCGCATTGTTTCTCGCCAGCGACGAGGCGTCATTCATCACCGGAACCGCGATACCGGTCGACGGTGGATACGTGGCCAGGTGAATGCGATGACCAGACCCTTCCGCTTCGCGGTCCAGGCCACCAAGGCGACCTCGGCCGCGCAATGGCGGGATACCGCGACGCGTATCGAGGACGCCGGATATTCCACGTTGTTCCTGGCCGATCACTATCTCGGTAAGGGTCCGGCGGCCCAGGCCGCCAAATGGCCGCCGCAACATCTGGCCCCGATCGCGGCGATGGCCGTCGCGGCGGCGGTGACCGGCTCGCTGCGGGTCGGCTGCCGGGTGTTCTGCGCCGACTACCACGTCCCGGGCGTGCTGATGAAGGAGGCGGCCACGTTGGACCTGCTGTCCGACGGGCGTCTGGAATTCGGCATCGGCGGCGGCTGGAGCGAATACGAGTACCGGGCCATGGGTGTGCCGTTCGGCCCCGGCCCGCAACGGATTTCGAAACTCGAGGAGGTCGTCGCGCTGTTCAAGGCGCACTGCGCGGGCGCGCCGCTGGACCTCGACGGTGAATACGTCACCGCGCGCGACTACGCGGGATTGCCGCTGCCCGTGCAGAAACCGCACCCGCCGATAATGATCGGCGGCGGCCGCAAGCGGGTGCTGTCCCTGGCCGGACGGGAAGCGGACATCGTCAGCATCAACAATGTTCCGTTCGACCCGGTCGACGCCGCCGGACGGACGCCGCGGCAGGAGGCGGTGCGGCGGCTGGGATTCGTGCGGGACGGGGCCGGAGATCGCTTCGCGCGCCTGGATATCGAGAGTTCCCCGTTCTTCACCGCGGTCACCGACGACCCGGCCGCCGCGCTGGACCGGATCGCTTCGCTTCTGCGCATCCCCGCGGGCGGTCTCGGCGATCATCCGAACGTCCTGGTCGGCACGGTCGAACAGATCGTCGATCTGCTGCTCGAGCGGCGAGAGATCTTCGGGGCCAACTACATCAGCGTGCAGCAGGGCGAATTCGAGGCGTTCGCGCCCGTCGTCGCGGCGTTGCACGGCAAATAGCGAAAGGCGCACTCGCCCACCGCTTCTCACGGCCGGGCGAGAGAAACTTCGGAAGGAACGACATGGTCAAGCGTTCGCGCTACAGCGAATACAAGGATCGCTACCGGAACTACCGCTTCGAGCTCAGCGATGACGGCATTCTGCTGATGCAGTGCCACACCGACGGCGGCTCACTGGTGTGGGACTGGAAGGCGCACGACGATATGGCCGACGCCTTCGCCGATGTCGCGGGCGACCGCGAGATCAAGGTGCTCATCCACACCGGCACGGGGGAGAACTACAACGCCGACTGGGGATTCATGCCCGACGGCTCGCCCATAGATCCGCCGATCTATCAGGCCATGCCGGGCGATCGGGGACTGTGGAAGCTGGATGAAAAGGCCTGGTACAACCGCAATCTCATGTTCAACGTGCTGAATGTGGACGTGCCGATGATCAGCGCGGTGAACGGCCCGTGCAATATCCACTCCGAGGTCCCGCTGATGGGCGATATCGTGCTCGCCTCGGAAGACGCTTGGTTCCAGGATGTTTCGCACTTCCCGCGCGGACAGGTCCCCGGTGACGGGCAGCATGTGATCTGGAACTTCCTGGTCGGTCACAATCGCGGCCGTTATCTGCTGCTGACCGGCAAGAAGCTCGCGGCGCGCGAGGCGCTGGACTGGGGTGCGGTCGCCGAGGTGCATCCGAAGGACCAAGTGCTGGACCGGGCTTGGGAACTCGCCCGCGAACTGGTGAAACGCCCGCCGCTGACGCTGCGCTACACCCGCCAGCTGTTCACCCACGAACTCAAACGCGCCTTCCTCGATCAGATGGGGCAGGGCATCGGTTTCGAGACCTACGCGCAGCGCGGGTTCTTCCCGGCCGGGGGCCGGATGGCGGCGCTGGACCGGGCCTGGGACGACAAGCCCTGGTCCACCTCCGATCAGCCTGATACGCAATAGGTTTCGAGGTACATCATGCACGCGCTCGACGGGATCCGGGTGCTGGATCTGGGCACCTATATCGCTGGACCGTACTGTGCCACGGTGCTGGGTGAATTCGGGGCCGAGATCATCAAGATAGAACGGCCCGGCACCGGCGATCATCTGCGCCGCTTCGGCACCGAGACCGACTGCGGCGACACCCTGGTCTGGCTCAGCGAGGCGCGGAACAAACGCTCGGTGACACTGGATCTCGGCGATCCGCGCGGACGAGAACTGTTGCGGGAGTTGATCGCCGGCGCGGATGTGGTGATCGAGAACTTCCGGCCCGGCGTGATGGAGCGTTGGGACCTGGGCTACGAGGACATCCGGCGGCTCAATCCCCGGGCGATCATGCTGCGGGTCTCGGCCTACGGACAATCCGGCCCGCTGGCCGACCAACCCGGATTCGCGCGGGTCGCACACGCCTACGCCGGACTCTCGCTGCTGGCCGGTGAGCCGGGCGGCACACCGGTCACACCCGGATCCACCTCGCTCGGCGACTATCTGACCGGTCTCTACGGCGTCATCGGCGTGCTGCTGGCGCTGCGGGCCCGGGAAGCGACCGGCCGTGGACAGTGCGTCGATCTCGCGCTGTACGAGGCGATCTTCCGGGTGCTGGACGAGATCGCGCCCGCTTATCAGCAATTCGGCTTCGTCCGCGAGCGGATGGGCGCGGACACCGTGAACGTGGTGCCGCACAGTCACTTTTCCACGGCGGACGACCGCTGGATCGCCATCGCGTGTTCGAACGACGAGATGTTCGCCCGGTTGTCGACGGCGATGGGCCGCCCCGAACTGGCCGCTGCGGACCGCTTCGGCCGCAAGGCTTCTCGTTTGGAGGCCCGCGACGAGGTGAACGCGCTGGTGGCGAACTGGGTCGCCACACTGTCTCGCGACGAGGTGCTCGCACGCTGCCGCGGCTCCGAAGTCCCCGCGGGGCCGCTGAATTCGATCGCCGACATCTTCGAGGACCCGCAGTTCGCCCACCGCGGCACGATCACCCGGACCGATTCGCGCATCGGACCGCTGTCGGTGCCGGACGTCCTGCCGAAACTGTCCGAAACCCCGGGCGAGATCCGTTGGCTCGGGCCCGGTTTGGGCGCGGACACCGACGAGGTACTCGGCGCGCTGCTGCACCGCACCGCCGAGGAGATCGCCCACCTGCGCGACGCGAGCGTCATCTGAACCCTTCTTCAGGACCACGACTGTCCGAACCACGACAAGTCAGAAAGGTTGTGTCATGGCAATTCAGGAGAAACTCACCACCGGGCGCGGCAAGTTCACGCCCGAATATCCGGAGCTCGGCACCGGCCCGGTCGATTACGACGACGCGGTGTCCGAGGAGTTCTTCCGGGCCGAACGGGAGGCGGTGTTCAAGCGGTCGTGGCTGAAAGTCGGACGGATGGAACAACTTCCACGCACCGGCAGCTACTTCACCCGGGAACTGCCCGGCCTCGGCTCGATCGTGATCGTGCGGCAGGCCGACGGCACCGTCAAGGCGCTGCACAACGTGTGCGCGCACCGCGGCAACAAGGTGGTGTGGCAGGAGCATCCGGCCGAGGAGACCGCGGGCTCCTGCCGCGTGTTCACCTGCAAATACCACGGCTGGCGCTACGGCCTGGACGGCAAGGTCGCGCACGTCACCAACGAGGACCAGTTCTTCGACCTGGACAAGGGCGCCCTGGGCATGCCGGAGTTGCACTGCGACACCTGGGCCGGGTTCGTCTTCGTGAATTTCGATCCGCACGCCCAGCCGCTGCGCACCTTCCTCGGCCCGAAGTTCACCGAGGTGGAGAGCTACCCGTTCGAGAGGCTGACCGAGCGCTACGCCTACAAGACCCGGGTCAAGGGCAACTGGAAGTTGTCGATCGACACGATTCTGGAGTGGTACCACCCGCCGTACGTGCACGGCCGGTTCATCAATCCGGATGTGTCGAAGGCGGAGAAATTGGTGCCGCCGCCGGACGCGTATTACTACGACCTGTTCACCTCGCACATGCTGAACTCGGTGCCCGGCCCGCCGCAGCTGCCGCCGCGCGCCCCCGGCGAGCTGGGCCCGGCGAAGCGGGATCAGCGCTGGATCTACAAGCTGTTGCGGGCAGGTTTGTTCGGCCCCGACGACGTCGCCGACCTCGGGCCCCTGCCGGACGTGCTGAACCCCGGCCGGATCAAGTCCTGGGGCAACGACGCCTACTGGTTGTTCCCGAACTTCTCGGTGCAGATCTGGGCCCGCAATTTCTACATCACCTACCAGTACTGGCCCGAAGCGGTCGACTCGCACACCTACGAGCTCGACATCTACTTCACGCCGCCGCGCAACGCCACCGAACGCCTGGCGCAGGAGATGACCGCGCAGACCACCATCGAATTCGCGATGCAGGACTCGAACACCGTCGAGGCCACGCATTCGGCGCTGGCGACCGGCGCCAACCGGCAATTCCACCTGTCGGATCAGGAATTGATGATCCGCAACTTCCACAAGGTCATCCGGGACACGGTGGCCGCCCACCAGTCCCTCGACAAGAAATAAGCAGGAGCATCCGATGACGACTACGGTTCTCCCCGAAGCATTCCGCGACCTGGAACCCTATGTCGGCGAGTGGGCCAAGCCCACCCGGCAGGAGCGGTACGACACCCGGCTCGCGAGCACCATCGAACAACTCGACGCGTTCTACGACGCCATCGCCCCGCACGCCGAGGCGGCCATCGACCACCTCAACACGTTCGAGCTGAACGAACTGCCCGAGGCCGAGACCCGGCTGCTGTGGCTGATGTATTCGCTGGTGATGGTCTCCTATCCGGTGAACGTCTTCAAGCAGCCGCGTATCCCAGATTCCGGCGCTTCGTTCTTCGACACCGTGTCCGAACCCGCGGTGTGAGGCCGGATATGGGACATACGGTTGGCGGGCGGGTTGCCGTCGTTACCGGCGGCGGTTCCGGAATCGGCCGGGCGATCGCACATCGACTGGCCGAGAACGGGTTTCAGATCGCGATCCTGGATCTGAACGGTACGGCCGCGAAGCAGGTCGCCGAGGAGATCCGCGCGGCGGGGCATCGGGCCTCGGCCTTCGGCGAGGTCGACATCTCCTCGCGCGATCAGGTCGAGGCCGCGATGGAGCGGGTGCGCGCGGAACTCGGGCCGATCCTGGTCCTGGTGAACAACGCGGGCCTGACCGGTTTCAAGAAGTTCCTGCACATCACCGACGAGATCTGGCGGCGGACGCTGGCGGTCAATCTGGACGGCACGTTCTACTGCTGCCGGGCCGCCGTTCCGGACATGCTGGCCGCCGGGTGGGGGCGGATCATCAATATCTCCTCCTCCAGCGCCCATTCCGGTCAGCAGTTCATGAGTCACTACGTCGCGGCCAAGGCCGGGGTCATCGGGTTGACGAAATCCCTTGCGCTGGAACTGGGTCCGTCCGGGATCACGGTGAACACGATTCCGCCCGGCTTCGTGGACACCCCCATGCTGCGCGATTCCGAGAGCCACGGGCTGCTCGGCGGCACGGTGGATCACCACGCCGAACTCACCCCCGTGCGCCGCGCGGGCCGGCCCGAGGACATCGCCGCCGCCTGCGCATTCCTCGTCTCGGAGGACGCCGGGTACGTCACCGGGCAGGTACTGGGCGTCAACGGTGGCCGAAATACCTGAGTACGAACATCTTTGGAGACGATCATGACCACGAACCGATCAGCGACGCCCGCCGCGGACGGTGGCGCGCCGAAGGCCGATCGACAACTGTTGATCGGCGGACGGCCCGTCGACGCCGAACGGACCTATCCGTCGTACAACCCGGCCACCGAGGCCGTGGTGGGATACGCCCCCGATGCCACGGTGAACGATGCCCATCTCGCGATCGCCGCGGCGCGGGCGGCATTCGACACCGGGACCTGGGCGACCGATACCGGGCTGCGCATCCGATGCCTCGAACAATTGCATGCGGCCTTGACCGATCACGTCGAGGAACTCCGCGAACTCACCATCGCCGAGGTCGGCGCCACGCTGTCGCTCACTCGCGCAGCGCAATTGGAGGATCCGATCAAGATCGTGCGCTACTACGCCGATCTGCTGAAGACGTACTCCTTCACCGAGGATCTCGGCCCGGTCGAATATCTCGGCCAGCAGCACCGGCGCTGGGTGGAGCGGGAGGCCGCGGGTGTGGTGTCGGCGATCATCGCCTACAACTACCCGAATCAGCTGGCACTGGCGAAACTCGCGCCCGCGCTGGCCGCCGGGTGCACCGTCGTGCTGAAGGCGGCGCCGGCCGCCCCGCTGATCACCCTCGCCCTGGGCGAGATCATCCGGAAATACACCGACATTCCGCCCGGTGTGGTGAATGTCCTCTCCTCACAAGAGGTTTCGGTCGGCGAGGCGTTGACCACCCATCCGGACGTGGACCTGATCACCTTCACCGGGTCGACAGCGGTGGGCCGCTCGATCATGTCCGCGGCCGGGAACGGCCTCAAGCGCGTGTTCCTGGAACTGGGCGGCAAATCGGCCGCGATCGCGCTCGACGACGCCGATTACCGGGGCGTCGGGCAGTACGCGGCATTCGCCGCCACACTCAACGCCGGGCAGGCGTGCGCGCTCACCACGCGCCTGCTGGCGCCGCGCGCGGACCACGATGCCGTCGTCGAACTCGTCGCCGCAAATATGGCCCGGGTGCGTTTCGGCGATCCGAACGATCGCAAGACCTATATGGGCCCGCTGATCAGCGAGGCACAGCGTGACAAGGTCGACGGACTGGTCCGGCGTGCCGTGGCCGAGGGCGCGAAACTCGTGACCGGCGGTGCGAAGGCCGGGCCCGGATACTTCTACGAGCCCACCCTGCTCGCGGGCGTCGATCCGGACAGCGAGATCGCCCAGGAGGAGGTGTTCGGCCCGGTGCTGGCGGTGATCGCGCACGACGGCGACGACGACGCCGTCCGCATCGCGAACAACTCCGCCTACGGCCTGTCCGGCGCGGTGTTCAGCGCCGACCACGATCGCGCCCTCGCGGTGGCCCGCCGAGTCCGCACCGGCACCTTCAGCATCAACGGCGGCAACTATTTCTTCCCCGACGCACCTTTCGGCGGATACAAACAATCCGGCATCGGCCGGGAGATGGGAGTCGCGGGTCTGGAGGAATTTCTCGAACGCAAAACCCTGGCCGCTGTACTCGGCTGAGCCGCACGTCCCGAAAACCGCTGCGGCCGGACCTCTTCCGGCCGCGGTGGGGTCACTTCTTCGTGAAACCGCGGGCGCAGAAGTCCCAGACCTCCGCGCCGGTGACCGGGTACTGGGTCTCGTTCTCCGGATCTTCCGCGGACTGCGCGCTGAACATGACGGTCTGCATGACCATCGCGGCCATGCGCCGGGGCACGACGTCCTTGCGCAGTTGCCCGTCCTGTCTGGCCTCGTCCATCAGTTCGGTGAACAGCGTGAGCACCGGGGTGTGCGCGAGTTTCACCTGAGCGGGGTGCGTGACCAGCAGCTGCGGTGCGAAATCGGTGAACAGCGGCCGGCGCGCGGTCGGATCCGGGCGGCACAGTTCGAACAGCAGCTCGATGACGATCCGGAGGCGCTCCACCGGGTCGGCGGTATTCGTGGCCGCGACGCGCAGCTGTTCGGCGGTGCGGACCAGGGAGTCCTCGAACAGTGCCAGCAGCAGTTCGTGTTTGCTGTCGAACTGCAGGTAGAAGCTGCGAAGGGACTGCCGGGAGCGGTCGACGACCTCCTGGACGGTGAAGTCGGTGCTGCCCTTCTCGGTGATCAGCGCCTGCGCGGCGTCGAGGAAGCGCTGCACCCGCTGTTCCGCGCGTATCTTGGCGGTGCGCAGGGACCGCTCGACCGCCCGTTGCTTCCAGCCCGGTTCTTCGATGGGGCTTGTCACGGATGAACCTGTTCCTTCTCGCTTGTGCAGAACATTGCTGCACTGTACCGGAGAATGTGATGTCGACTCGCTGCAATCCTGCCACAGTTGATCTCCATCACAGAGACTCATATTCTCCCATTCGGAGAATTATATTACCAAAGTGGTCCGGCGAGATGGCCGTTCGAAGCTGTTGTGTGACAGGTTCGAAGTTCTTCGTTGAGAGCCTTGTCACACTGCCCGTATGCGTTCTATGGTGGTGACCAACCTACTTGAGAGTTAGTAGGTTTGCTCGGAGGAGGAATGCGGTCCAGCCCACCGTCAGGTTCCCCCGCCTTCCCGGCCTGGTCGGGACGTAACGCCGACCGTCGAGGCGGCGCAGTGTCACTCATCAACCGGATGGAATTCATATGGTTGCTCGATCCCTCGATGTCATCGACCCGGGTGTAAGCGCGATCCGCTCGGCCGCCGATGCGCGAGCCCATGCCTGCAAGCACCGGCTGCGGTACCGGGTGGCGATCGTCGCCCCGACCGTCGTCGACGCCGTGCGCAGCGCGGGGGGCTGGATTCTCGATCGGGTCATGGCGGGCTGGGAGGTCACCGTCATGGTGCCGGACCTCGGGGATCCGGCTCCGCTGCAGATCCTGGGCGCGATCGTGCTGAATCTCGAGGACGCGCTCGGCTCCCCAGCGGACGCCATCCGGATCTGGCCGGACGAACTCGTCGTCGCCGCAACGGTATTGGAATCCGATGCCCGGATACGCGACAGCGTGACGGCCAATCTCGAGGCACACGCCGACGAGATCATGTTCTGGGGTGACGGCGCGGACGAATCCGACGGCCGCGTGCGCGGTGTGGAGCATCGGTTGTCCGCTGCGGCCAGAGCGTTCAAAGCCCGAGCGCTGGTACTGGCCGGGGAGTCGCCAGAGTCGGTGCCGAGCGTCGAGATCTTCCATCGCCGCGGTCCGCTGAGCGGGTGTGTGGCCGAGCTGGTCCAGTTGAGTTCGTGGCCGCGGCGTGCGGGCCGGGCGCTCGATCGGATCGGCTCGGACGTCGAGCCGAATCGCGGCGGTGACGCCGTGATCATCGATATCGCGCGGGGTCACCGCTCGGTGCGGTGACCCCCGAACGCGGCCAGGCAGAACGACCACAGGCGTTCGGCGATATCGCCGGTGTCGGCGGTGGCGGGCGCGAACGCGTAGTGGTGGAACACCGACATCAGGAGTTCGGCCGCCAGCCACGCGTCGGCGGCGGGGTCGGCGGGGTGCAGCAGATTCTCCTGCGCCGCGTTGCGCAGTTCCTGCTCGAGGAGGTCCGCGAAGAGTTGGTTGGCGCGGGCCATCTCGGCGGGGAACAACTGATACAGCCGCCAGTGTTCGGCGGTGATGAATCGCGGTGCGGTACCGGCGTCGTCCAGCGAGCGCAGGGCGGAGACGATGTAGAAGTGCAAGCGGGACACCGGATCCGGCAGTTCCCGCGCGGCCTCGGAGATCCTGGCCACCGCCTCGATCTGGATGTCCTCGAAGACGGCCAGCAGTAGTTGGTCCTTGCTCTCGAAATGCCGGTAGAAGGTTTGCAGGGCGATGCCCGCTTCCTTGGACAGCTGCTGTGTGGTGAAACCGGACCCCTCGGTCTCGAGCAGCCGCCGAGCCGCGCCGACGATCGCCTGCGCCTGCTCGATGCTGCGCAGGCGCGAGCGCTGCACCGACCGTGACCGTGCCGCGGCGCGATCGGCCCACGCCGGTGTGTCGCGCGAGACCGGAGAATCCGGTGGGACCACGGCGGACCTGCCTTTCGGACGGGCTGAGCCTGGAAACCTTACTCTCGCTCCGTGCGCGAAAAGACCCACGGGGTCCGTGGATCCCGTGGGCCGGATGCCGCGGATGCCGGCGATCCGCTACGCGGTCGCGGCCGCGATATTCGAACGATGCTGGGGGAGATGGGTTTTCGGGCTCCTTCGGCTCATCGTCGGTTGCGGGCGGGTCATCGGGGTGACGGTCACCGGGCCGCTCCAGCCGCAGGGCTGCCCGCAGGTGGCGATGTTCTCCGAGCCAGTGCTGCCGTCCTGGTAGGTGTGCGCGAGGTGAGCCGCGGTGGCGGGATATCCGCACCGCGGGCATTTGCCGAAGTAGTCGAGGATCTCGGTGACCGAGGAGTGGATCGGCGAGCCGGGGTCGGTGCGGTGGCCCAGGCGGGTGGGGGACGAGCTGATTTCGACGGTTGTCATGAGAACTCCAGAATGTAGTAAATGCGTTGGGGTGACATATGTTTCGACGGTCAGGGGGTGCGGGGGCGGTTCACCCAGCGGGCGATGTCGGTCTGGTCGGCGGCGGGATCCAGGTCCGCGGCCGCGTGGCTCCACAGCTCGACCGCTCGCTCGCCCAGTGCCGCGGGCGCGCCGACCGATCTGGCCAGATCCGTCGCGATCCGCATGTCCTTGAGCATGAGGGCCAGGGCGAAGCCGGAGTCGTAGGTCTCGGGCAGGATGTTCTGCGGGAATTTGAGCTGGGTGGCGGCGCTGCGGCCGCTCGCGGCGTTGATCGTCTCGATGATGACGCCCGGGTCGACGCCGAATCGGCGACCCGCGGCGACCCCTTCGGCCGCGGCCAGCAGATTCGTGGCGGCGAGCAGATTGTTGATCGCCTTCACCGCGTGTCCCGCGCCGGTCGCGCCGACGTGCCGGACCGTGCCCAGGGGTGCGATGACCGGCCGGACCGCGGCGATCACGTCATCCGGGCCGCCGGCCATGATCGTCAACGTCCCGGCCCGCGCACCCCGCACGCCACCGGAAACCGGTGCGTCCAGCAGTGGCAGTGCGCGTTCGGCCAAGGCGGCGGCCAGCTTTCGGGTCGACTCCGGTTCCGACGAGCTCATATCGATCACCGGGGTGCCGGGCTTCAGGGCGTCGAGCAGCGCCGTATCGCCGAGTACGGACTCCACGACCCGGGAACCGGGCAGCATGAGGATGAGGTAGTCGACGCCGTCGGCCGCTTCGGCCGCCGTGGCGGCGGCACGTCCCCCCGCCTCGACCAGATCCGCCCGGGCCGCCTCGACCGGATCGAAGCCGATCACCTCGGATCCTGCGGCCACCAGGCGCTGGGACATGCGCGAGCCCATGGTGCCCAGGCCGATGAACGCGATGCGGTCCGTGCGGTGCTCACCCATGACCGGCTCCCTTCCCGATATTTCGGTTCTATCATACCGAGAATATGGTTCTCTCCGGCAAGATGTTTTCTTCTCGACTGCGTGGGAGCGTCCGTCTTGTGACGTCGATGCCGTAGACCTACTGTTGAGTCGGTAAGTTCGCCTAGTGAAGGAGTTCGGTGCCCGAACGCGAGCCGTCCCGGCCCTACCAGGCGCTGCTCGCCAAAGGGGAGCAGCGGCGTTCGCGGATCCTGGTGGTCGCGCAGCGACTGCTCACGCGCTACGGGTGGCGCAACACCACGCTCGCGCAGATCGCGGAGAAGGCGGGCGTCACCCGCGCGGGACTGCTGCATCACTTCGAATCGAAGGACCAGTTGTTGCGCGCGGTGCTCGATGCCCGTGATGACGACGACGAGCGGCATGCCGACCTGGGCGGTGACGTCATCGCCGGAATCGAGAACGTCGTCGAACGCTTTCGCCGCTCGCCCGATCTGATCGGCATGTACACCGTGCTGCTGGCCGAGAATCTCGATCCCGACGCGCCGCTGCGCGGTCGTCTGCTCGATCGTCACCGCGGCGCCCTCGACTTCATCGCCGAGGGTATTCGGCGAGGTCAGCGTGCCGGACGCTTCCGCACCGATATCGATCCGGCCGTGAAGGCCGTCGAGGTGGCCGCGTTCCTGAGCGGCATGGAGACCATCTGGCTGCTGGATCCCTCGGTCTCGTTGGACGAGGTGTTCCACAGTTACGCCCGCGCGCTCGAGCATGAGCTCGCCCGGGTGGACATGCGCTGAACTTGTGCCGCAAGGCGATTCGCCGTCCGCGACTTTTGTAGAACATCCATGCGGTATAGAGAGAATATAATTCTCTGGATGTCTGATCAGGAGCAGCGCATGGATCTCAAACAGCTCAAGGCGCTGGTCACCGTGGCGGAGGTGGGGAGCGTGACCCGCGCGGCCGAACTGTTGCACCTGGTCCAGCCCGCGGTGACGCGCCAGATTCGCACGTTGGAACACGAACTGGGCGTCGAGTTGTTCGAGCGCAGCCACACCGGTATGCGGTTGACCGATGCGGGCGCGGTGATGGTGGAGCGGGCCGGACGCGCGCTTCGCGAGTTGGGCCGGGCTCGCGCGGAGATCACGCCGCCGCCGGGTGTGGTGGGCGGTCTGGTAACCGTCGGCCTGCTCGAGAGTTCGGTCGATCTGATCGCGAGCAGGTTGGCCGCGGCGGTGCTGGACGGTTATCCCGGGATCGAATTGCGTATTCTCACAGCGTATTCCGGCCATCTGCAACGCTGGATGGACGACGGCGATCTCGATCTGAGCCTGCTCTACAACCTGTCCGACTCGCCCTCGCTGAATGTCGCGCCGCTGGTCAGCGAGCAGCTGTGGGCCGTGGCTACCGCGGATGCGGGACTGTGTGCGAATCGGCCGGTGGCACTGGCCGAGGTCGCGGCGCATCCGGTGGTGATGCCCGCGTCCGGACACGCGCTGCGGGTGCTGATCGATGCGGCGGCGGCGAAGGCGGACGTCATCTTCGATATCGGGGTGCAGACCAATTCGATGCATCTGCAGAAGTCGCTGGTCATCGACGGGCGCGGCTGGACGATCCTGCCCGCGGCGGGCATCGTCGACGACGTGGCCGCGGGCAGATTGAGCGCTGCGCCGTTGCGGCAGCCCGAGATTCGGCGATTGATCGTGCTGGGCATCCCGCGAACCGGGCGGATGCCCGCCGCGGTCGACATCGTCTCGCAGGAGCTCGTTCGCGCGACGCGCGAGGCCGTCTGCGAGGGCAGGTGGCTCTCGGCGCAATGGTGCGGCGATCCCGACGCGGTGCAGTCGACGCGTCCGCGCCAGGGGTGAGATGATCGCCCGAGCGGAGCACCCGGGTGCGGGCATGCCGATCTCGTATGGGTGCATAGCAATTTTTCATTTTTCAACACCAGGCCTCATCGCTCATTATTCTCCGTGTAGGAGAATCGAATTTCCGAATATTTGCTCGCACGCACGATGAGGATCTGCGACGATGTATCACATTTCTCGAACCACGGCTATGGCCGCAATGATATTTGCGGCGACGGTGATCTCCGCAGGCGCAGCGAATGCCGATGCGGTGAACCCGGCACAATCCACGCCGGAATCGAATCCCTCGGTTTCCCTCGGTAATTCACCGCAGACCGCACCGGCGGCGCCGGTCGATCCGGGAGCCGAGTACATGAAGGCCTTCGACGGTGTCGCGGGCGCTTTCTCGAACGATTCCACCGTGGGACGCGTCGTCGGCACCACGGCCGGTGTAGTGGTCGGATGCGTGGTCGGCGGCGTAACCGGAGGGTCGCTGTTCATAGTCACCGCCGCGCTCACGCCCGTGGGTGTCGTCGGTGGATGCGTCATCGGCGCCGCCGCGCTGGGATTCGTCGGCGGGACGGTCGGCAGTATGATTTCCGGATCGCCCGCGACCGTGAACGCATTGAATCAGCAATATCAATCGCTGCACTCCAAAGGGCTCATCGCTGCGCCGGTCCCGATGCAGAATGCGGCACAGTAGATTTTCATTTTTCGTCAGATTTGCCGAACTAGTCACAATGTGAGTAAAAAATGACATTCAAAAATCGGGGAGCGGCGGTAACCGCGTTGACCGCCATGGCAGTGGTCGCGGCCGCCGGTGTCGCGAACGCCGATGCCGGCGTGCCCGCGGGCCCGGCGAAAACTCCCACCGTCGCCACCGACGTCGCGCCCGGCGTTCGATACAGCGACGATCTGGCCACCGGTCTGGCACTACTGCGCACCCCGTTCGGGACGGTGGCCGTCCAGGGCGGGCAGTTCGGTATCCAGGACGCGACCGGTCACACCCTGGCCGGGGCAGCGATTCCGGCGGCCGCTCCG
This sequence comes from Nocardia miyunensis NBRC 108239, assembly GCF_001613065.1. Classification (GTDB taxonomy): domain Bacteria; phylum Actinomycetota; class Actinomycetes; order Mycobacteriales; family Mycobacteriaceae; genus Nocardia; species Nocardia miyunensis. The sequence goes on along the minus strand of NZ_BDBQ01000082.1, from coordinate 66,215 downwards.
GCGGCGCAATCGGCCGCCGCGCCCGTCACGCAGGTCGCCGCACCGGCCCAACCGGCCGCGACGCAACCAGCTCCGGCGCAGCAGCCGCCCGACACGATGTCCGACCTGAATCAGGCTGTGGAAGCGGCCAATCCGCACATGGGCATGGCGATGGGCGTGGGCTCACTGGCCGGTTCCATCGTCGGCGCCGCCCTCGGCTGTCCGTTCGGCGTCGCGACCGGCGGAACGCTCCTGTCGCTGGCGACGGCCGGGACCATGACCCTCCCGGCGTTCGCCGCCACCTGCCTGGTGGGCGCGGTCGCGGTCGGCGGTGTTGGCGCGCTGGTCGGCGGTGTCGCGCTGGCCATTCCGGTCGGCATCGCCGCGGGAGCGCAGAAGTTCAACGAATTGCAGGCCCAGCATCACGCCCCGCCCGTGCCCGCGGGTCCGGCCAACGGCTGAGCCGAATTCGTTGCCCGCGTGGGTGATCCGGTGCGCGTCGCTCGCGGGAGCGACCCGATGCCGGACACCGCGCGGGAAGGCCCGGTGCGGACGCCCGCACCGGGCCGCAGGCGTTTCGGGCGATTCACAGCCGCCCGTCCAGCCGCAGAGCGGGGTGTACCCAGTCCGGTGAGCGGCGTTCCTTGAATGCCCGGAAGCCTTCGGCCGCTTCGGGTTTGCGCAGACTCGCCTGCATGCCGATGCGGTCGTAGAGGCCCAGATAGTTGTCCAGACTCGATTTGACCGCCGCCCGCGCGTTCGGAGCGGTGCGACAGCACTGCGCGAGAACCTCCCGGGCGGTCCCGATCAGCTCCTCGTGCGGGACGACGCGGGCGATCATGCCCCAGTCCAGCGCCTCGTGCGCGGTCAGGGTGCGGCCGGTCAACATCAGGTCGCGGGTGCGCACCGGCCCGATCAGGCGGGCCAGCATCTGGCTGTAGTACGTGTCGGCGATCCCGCGATAGAGCTCGGGCACCCGGAAGGTGGCGCGTTCGCTGACCACGGCCATGTCGGCGCACAGCGCGATCTGCAACCCGCCGCCCTGGCACAGTCCGTTCACGGCCGCCACCACCGGTTTCGCGGACTGGCGCAAGGTCTCGAACGGCAGTGCGTCCATGCCCAGCGCAGCGCCGAACGTCATCCAGTTGTCCCGGCCGCCGCCGCCCATATCGCCGCCGGGAGCGAAGACGTCGCCCGTGCCGGTGATCAGCAGCCCGGCCAGATCCGGATCCGAGCCGACGTGATTGACCGCGTACTTGATGCCGAAATACATCGCCGGGGTCATCGCATTGCGCGCCTCGGGCCGATCGAGTGTGCAGACCCCGAACGGGCCCTCCCGGGTGAACCGCAGATACGGCGTGCCCAGCCAATCACCCTCCGGTGGTCTCGGGTCCTGTTGTGCAGTAAGGGTTTCCGTCATCGGATCTCCTTCGTGGATAACTAGGACATCCTGGACAGGATGTTCTCGGCGAATCGTTCGATCTGCGGGCGGTAGCGGTCGTCGGCCGAGCCGCCGGTCTCATCGGGCGGCTGTGCCGTTCTCGCCCAGGGGCTGCACATCACCGCCGTCACGCCGAGGTCCTCGGCGCGTTTGAACAGATCGACCGACTGTGCCTCGCGGAATGCGAACATGATCTCGAAAGGGTCACTCTCGCGGCCGTATTCGCGTCGCAGCGCGGTGAGCCGCCCGACCTTTTCCACGGCCTCGTCCCAGGTGTAGGCGCTGCCGACCCACCCGTCGCACAATCGCGCCGCGCGCCGCAACGCGGCCTCCGACTCACCGCCGCACATGATCGGAACCGGTCCCGGCGGATGCGGTTCGATCATCAATTCCGGTATGCGGTAATGCTTTCCGGTCCAGGACACCCAGCCGCCGCGCCACAGTTCCGGGAGCGCCTCGATCATCTCGTCGAGGCGTTTGCCGCGCGTGGTGAACTCCTGACCCATCAGCTCGAACTCTTCGCGCATCCAGCCCGCGCCGACGCTCAGCGCCACTCGGCCGTCGGCGATCACCGCGGCTGTCGCCACCTGTTTCGCCACCTCGAGCAGCGGGCGGGCCGGTGCGACGTAGACGGCGTTGGTGAACCGGATCCGTTGTGTCACAGCGGCCATCGCGCCGATGAGCACCCAGGAGTCGGGCCAGGCGGTATCGGGCGTCCACATCGGCTTGCCGGTGGGGGAGGGATACGGCGAGGTCAGCTCGCGCGGATAGATCAGGTGATCGGAGACGACGATCCCGTCGAATCCGGCCTCATCGAGTATGCGCGCCAACGCGATCGCGTCCGCGGTCGGTGTGAACGCGGTGCCGGTCCAGAATTTCACCACGGTGCCTATCGGCTCAGGCGGGCATGCCGACGGTCTTGGATTCCAGGTATTCCTTGAAACCCTCGTCGCCGTTGCGCCGCCCGAGCCCGGATTGTTTGATGCCACCGAACGGGCTGCGGATGCCGAAGTGGCTCCTGCCGTTGACCGTGACGTTGCCGGTGCGCATGCGCCGCGCCACCGATAGCGCACGGTCCACATCGGCGCCGGACACCTCGCCGGACAGTCCGTAGATGGAGTTGTTCGCGATCGCGACGGCCTCGTCCTCGGTGTCGTAGGGCGTCACGGTCAGGACGGGGCCGAAGATCTCCTCCTGTGCCACACGGGAATTCGGGTCCACGTCGGCGAGCAGCGTGGGCTGTACGTAGTAGCCGACGGGCAGGTTCTCCGGCACGCTGCCGCCGGTGACAACCCTTGCGCCCGAATCGATCCCGGACTGGATCAGGCCGAAGACCTTCTCGCGCTGCGTCTGGCTGATCTGCGGGCCCTGCATGACGCCCGGCGTCCACGGGTCGCCGACCGGGAAGTTCGCCATACTCGTCTCGAGGATTGCCAGACCTTCGTCATAGCGTTTGCGGGGCAACAGGATTCGCGAGGGCAGAATGCAGGACTGGCCGCTCATGACGCATGCCATCATCGCCGCCAACGGCAGCGATGCGGACAGGTCGGCGTCGTCGAGCACGATATGCGCGGATTTGCCGCCCAGTTCGAGCAGCGTCTTCTTCACCGTCGCCGCGGCGGCCGCCAGGATCGCCCTGCCGGTCGCGGTGGAGCCGGTGAAGGTGATCATGTCCACTCGCGGGTCCGCGCTCAGCGCCGCACCGACCTCGTTCGCGTTGGAGGTCACGACGTTGAACACGCCCGCCGGAATGTCGGTCTCCTCGGCGACGATGCGGCCCAGCTCGCTGCCCGACCACGGCGTGAGCTGGGCGGGCTTGAGCACGACGGTGTTACCGGCCATCAACGCGGGCACCGTCTCGGCGATGTTCAGGTAGAACGGCACATTCCACGGCGTGATGGCGCCCACCACGCCCGCGGGCTCGTAGAAGATCTTGCGCAGCGCCGGACCCATCGGCGTGTCGTGCACGCCGTTGTCGGCCACGTATTCGAAGGCGCGCCCGTGCTCGGCCCAGTGCCGCACCTCGTCGATCGGCTCATCGACCTGACTGCGCGAGACGCTGACCGGACACCCGACCTCGGTCACCACGATCCGCCGCAGCTGCTCCTTGTGCCGCTCCAGCGCGTCGGCCAATTGGATCAAGCAGTGGTACCGGAACTCCACGTCCCGCGCCCAGTCGGTGGTGTCGAACGCCCGCCGAGCCGCCCCCACCGCCCGCTCCATATCGCCCACGGTCCCGTCGGCGGCCTGCCCGACGACCTTCTCGGTCGCGGGATGAACCACATCGAACCTGCCGCCACCGGCCGCGACCTGCAGCTCCCCATCGATGAGCATCCGCTCGTCCCCGGTGGCCACACCCGTCTCGTTCTCCGCGCTGGTCACTTCGGCCCTCTCCTCGTAGCGGCAATTAGGTTTCCAATTACTGAGAATAATATTCTCAGTACGAGTCTCGTGGCGCTTCCGGCTCGATTCGCCGAACGGGTCGATCGATGAGAGTCCGCGCGCTGCTGCAACTGCGGCACCAGCGGATGCATGAGGTACTGGCCGCGGCCGATGCGCCGGACGCCGATCACCTCGCGCGCTTGCTCGTGGCGGTGAACCAGTCGCTGGCCGTGATGCATTGCGGCGGAACCTCGCCGGACGAACTGCGCGCAACCGACCACACGGCTCGCGCCACACTCGAGGGCGCGCTGACTGTCCTCGAGGGGAGTGACGCGAATCACCCTCCGGTGTGCGGGAGCTGACTTGAACCTTTGATCACGGCATCCGTGCCACAACTGTGCGTTCGACCAGTTCGAGTACGACCTCGAATCGCCCGTGTCACACGAGGTTCGGGCGGTCGCCGGGGTCGCGGCGGCGGGAGATCTGTGATTGTATTGACTGCCGCGCTCCCGGGGGTCTGTGCAGCGGGGCGGGGCCGGTGCGGCGGGTGGTTCACGGGTTGGCAACGCAGACGCAGCCTGCCGGGAAAGTGTGATTCATCCTCAGTTACCTGTCCGGGCTACCGTGCTGGGTACACGGAGGGAGCCGGCTGTGGAGATCCGACATCTCATCTCGTTCATCGCCATCGCCGAAGAATTGCACTTCGGCCGCGCAGCCCAGCGCCTTCACCTGACTCAGCCCAGTCTGAGTGCGCAGCTTCAGAAGCTGGAGAAATCACTCGGCGTGCAGCTGGTCGCACGCAACTCGCACGAGGTCCGGTTGACCGCGGCCGGACTGGAATTCGAGAGCCAGGCCCGTCAGATCGTCGCCCAGCTGGAGCGGGCGGCACGTTCGGCGCGGGCCACCGCGGCGGGCCGGGCGGGCACCCTCAACATCGGGTACAACCTGCCGGCCAGCCGCCATGTGCTGCCGGAGGCGCTGGCCCGGATGACCGACGAGCATCCCGACATCGTTGTGTCGTTGTGGGAGAAGCGAACCGGTCCGCAAATGGCCGGACTCTCGGACGGTTCACTGGACATCGCGCTCGTGTACGGACACCCCAGTACCGCCGAGTTCCGTTACCGGCGACTGCTGCACCGGGTGCCCCTGGTGGCGGTGGTGGGCCGGCGGCATCGCTGGGCGGACCGCCGCGGGGTCCGGTTCGCCGAGTTGGCGAGCCAGCAGTGCGTGCTGTTCGCGCGGGATCAGTGTCCGGCGATGTACGACTCGATCCTGCGGGCCGCGGCCGACAACGGCATCTCGCTGACCGTCGCCCAGGTGGCCGACGATCCGGGGGCGACCGCGCACATGGTCTCGGTGCGCCCGCTGGTCGGGTTCGCCTCGCTGCCGCGTGCCATCTCGATGGGGATGGTCGTGCCGGGTAACGCCTCGGTGGCGGTGAAACTGCTGGATCCCGTACCTACTCTCGATCTGTACGCGGTGTGGAGTGCGGAGGAGACGAATCCGGCCGTCTCGCTGTTTCTGGATTGTGTGGATTTCCCCGATGTACCGGAGATCGATACTGCCCCGCCGATTTCGGCCTGACCACTTCGATAGCCCCTGACATTCGCGCGGTAGAAACCGCACTCGCGGCCGGGACAGGATATGTCGTCGCCGAGAAGAATTCGAAGCCGTGAATACAGTCTCTGGCATCGAGATATCGGTCACCGAGGGCGGCATCGCGCCCGCGAATTTCGAAAGTTTGTACTCGATCGTTTCCGACGGCGCCCGGCGGGATCCGCACCGGCTGTCGCTCGGTTACCCGGACGGGACGGTGCTGACCCGGGCGGAGGTCGACAGCAGGGTCCGGGCCCTGGCCTCGGCGCTGGCCGAACGTGGTGTGCGGCAAGGGGATCGGGTCGCGATCCTGGGCCGCACGAGTGTGGAATGGGCGCTGCTGGATTGCGCGGTGCTGGCGCTGGGCGCGATCGTCGTCCCGATCTACCCGACCTCCTCGCCCAGCCAGATCGAGCACATCCTGACCGACAGCGGCAGTACCTTCTTCGCGGCCGAGACCGAGGACGACGTGGCGCGCCTGCTGGCCGTCGGCGCGCGTGCGGTGTGGACGTTCACCCGGATCGCCGACTGGGCCGTCAGGGAGCCTGCGATCGCCACCCCGGCGGACGAGCCGCTCGCGGAGATCCGGGCCGACGACCTGGCCATGATCGTGTACACCAGCGGCACCACGGGATTGTCCAAGGGCTGCATGATCACTCACCGCAACATGTACACCTCGGCGGCCAATACCGTGCGCCAGACCGGGTCGGTGTTCGGCGGGACGACCGTGCTGGCGCTGCCGCTCTCGCACGTCTTCGGCCAGACCATGCTGTTCGCGTGCCTGTTCGGCGGCACCGAAACCTATCTGCTGCCGGGGATTCCGGATCTGGTCCCGGCGCTGGCCCGGCTGCGGCCCACCTTCCTGCCGCTGATTCCCTACGGGCTGGAGAAGATTCGCAAACACTGCCGGACGCTGCTCGCCGAGGATGCGGAGCGCGACGCCGTGACGCGCGGTCTGGAACTGCTGCGCAGGCGCGATCCGGCGCCGCCGGTGGAACCGGTGGCGGCGGCCCTGGGCGGACGGTTGCGGTACGTGATCTGCGGCGGTGCGTCGCTGGACGATTCGACGGCCGGTTTCTACGCCGGTGTCGGGGTGGTGATCCTGAACTGCTACGGCCTCACCGAGGCGGCCACCGCGGTCACCGTCAGCGCGCCGGAGACCAACCGGCTGGGCACCGTGGGCCGCCCCATTCCCGGCACCGCGGTCGGCATCGCCCCCGAGGACGGGGAGGTGCTCGTGCGCGGCCCGCACGTGACGCCCGGCTACTGGGGGGCGGCGCAGGAGCAGCGGCCCGTCGATGCCGACGGCTGGCTGCACACCGGCGACATCGGCGAACTCGACGACGGGTATCTGCGAATCACCGGGCGCAAGAAGGAGATTCTGGTGACCTCGGGGGGTAAGAACGTCGCCCCGACCCCGCTGGAGGACCGGGTGCGCCTGCACCCGCTGGTCAGCAACTGCATCGTGCTGGGTGACGGCCGCGCCTACGTCACCGCGCTGGTCACCCTGGACGCCGAGCGCGCCGAGCAGTGGCGCGCCGAACATCCGGACGCCGATCCGGCCACTGCCGTGCAGGCGGCGGTGGACGAGGCCAACGAACTGGTCTCCCGGGCGGAATCGATTCGCGCGTTCCGGATCGTCGCGGGTGATTTCACGATCGCGAACGGATTGCTGACCTCGTCGTTGAAACTGCGTCGCGCCGCCATCGCCGAGGCGTATGCCGACGATATCCGACAACTTTATGTTGCGCGTGAGTGAACCTGCCGAAAATCGTCGAGAAATTTCTCCGGTGCGATAGCCGGGACCGATCGGCCGATGAATTGCAGTGGCCGCCGGTAGTTCTCGGACGACGTTGCGAACAAACTCGAAATCGGAATTCTTCTACCGAAAGTGATGGGCACATGTACGACGTCATCGTGGTCGGAACTCGCGTCGCGGGGGCACCGCTTGCCATGCTGCTGGCGCGTAAGGGATACCGCGTGCTCGCCGTGGACCGCGCCACCTTCCCGAGCGACACCGTCTCCACTCACTACATCCACCAGGCGGGCCTGAGCCTGCTGAAGTCGTGGGGGCTGCTGGACCAGCTGGTCGCCACCGGCTGCCCGCCCGTGCGGCACCTGAACTTCACCTACACCGACATCGTGATCAGCGGTTTCGCCGACACGTCGGCCGACGGCATCGACGCCGTCTACTGCCCGCGCCGCACCGTGCTGGACAGGCTGCTGGTGGACGCCGCGCGCGGCGCGGGGGCCGAGGTGATCGAGGGATTCACCGTCACCGGACTGGAATTCGACGGCGACCGGGTCACCGGCCTGCGCGGCCGCGGCGGCGAGGGCCCCGAGCGGAAGTTCGAGGCGAAGCTGGTGATCGGCGCGGACGGCGCCAACTCGACGGTCGCCAAGCAGGTCGGCGCGCAGGTCTACGAGGGCTCGCCCGCGGCGTGCTTCGTGTTCTACTCCTACTACGAGGGCGTCGACTGGGGGATGCAGCACCGCACCGGTTTCGGTGAGCAGCAGTTCGCCTCCTGGCCCACCCACGACGGCCAGGCCCTGGTGGCGGTCATGCGCAAGCGCGACCGGTTCCGGGAGTTCCGGGCCGACCCGGACGCCGGTGTGCAGGAGATCGTGGATCAGGTCGATCCGGAAATCGGTGCGCGACTGCGGGATACGGGCAAGCGGGTGGAGCCGTTCCGGCCGATGCTGTACCCGGACAACTACCGCCGCCAGTCCTTCGGACCGGGCTGGGCGCTGGTCGGCGACGCCGGATACCACAAGGACCCGTTCACCGGCTGGGGCATCACCGACGCCTTCAAGTACGCCCAGCTGCTGTCGGATCTGGTGGACGAGAGCCTGTCCGGGGTGCGGCCGTTCGAGCAGACCCTGCCCGAGTACCAGCGCGAGCGCGACGCGCAGAGCGCCAGCACTTACGAACTGACACAGAGCATTTCGGAGCTGTCGCTGACCCCGTACTACGACTCGGTGTTCCGCGCGACCAGCATGAGCCCGGACTACTCCACCAAGTTCTTCGGCCTGATCGCGGGCCTGTACTCGCCGGACAAGTTCTTCGGCGAGGCCGAGCTGGCGGAGCTGTACGAGAAGGTCGGCTTCCCCTCGGATCGCCGGCACCTGACCCGCGACGCGGGAGTACCGGCATGACCGGGGTGGCGTTCACCGCGATCGGTGACAGCTTCGTCGAGGGTCGCGGAGATGTGCGGCCGGACGGCGCTTTTCGTGGTTGGGTGCCGCGGCTGGGCAGTCAGCTCGGCCTGCGGGGCGGGGCCATCCGCAATCTGGGCGTCCACGGCGCTACCACCTCGACCGTGGTGGAGCGGCAGCTGCCCGCCGCGGTGTCCGCGCGGGCGACGGTGTACGGCGTGGTCGTCGGGGTGAACGATCTGGTCAGCGACTACGACCGGAATCGCTTCGCGGACAACCTCGCCACCGTCTTCAGCACGCTGAATCGCAGCGGCGCAACAGTTTTCACCGCCACCTACCCGGATATTCCGGCGCGGCTGCCGGTTCCGGACCGATTCCGGGACCTGCTGCGCGAGCGGTTCGCCTACGCCAACTCCGCGCTGGCCGAGGTGACCGACCGGACCGGAACCCTGCTGATCGATATCGCGGCCCGCTCGGAGTGGGCCCGGCCGGAGATGTGGACCGAGGACGGGCTGCACCCCAGTTCGCTGGGACATCGCGTCTTCGCGGCCGCTGCGGCCGACGCGATCTCGTCGACCACCGCCACCACCGTGGCCGCCTGACGCGGCCTACCAGGTTCGAGAGGATTACCTGTGACGGACGACAGACGCCTGGCGCGCGACCCGATCGCCATCGTCGGGATGTCGGGGCTCTTGCCCAGAGCCCACAATCATGTTCAGTTCTGGCAGAACATCGTCGACGGTGTCGATTGCATCGAGGAGGTCCCGTCGTCGCGGTGGAACCTCGACGACTATTACGACGCCGACCCCGCGGCGGCGGACAAGACCTACTCCCGGCGCGGCGCGTTCCTGCCCGACGTCGATTTCGATCCGCTGGAGTTCGGCCTGCCGCCGAATCAGCTGGAGGTCACCAGCACCATGCAGACCCTGAGCCTGGGCGTGGCACGGGATCTGCTGGTCGACGCGGGGGCGGTCGGCTCGGACTGGTACGACGCCGCGAGCACGGGTGTCGTGCTGGGCACCACCGGCCCGGTACCGCTGATGCATCCGCTGGCCGCGCGGCTGTCCACGCCGGTGCTCAAGGAGGCCGCGCTTTCGGTAGGTCTGAGCGCGAAGGACGCCGACGCGATCGCCGACCGGTTCGTCACGGCTTTCGCACCGTGGGAAGAGAATTCGTTCCCCGGCCTGCTGGCCAATGTGGTCGCCGGACGGGTCGCGAACCGGCTCGGCCTGGGTGGGATGAACTGCACGGTCGACGCGGCCTGCGCGGCCTCGCTGGCGGCGATCCGCACCGCGATCGCGGAGTTGCAGGACGGCCGCGCCGACATGATGATCACCGGCGGCGTCGACACCGAGAACACCATCTTCATCTACATGTGCTTCAGCAAGGTCGGTGCGCTCTCGCCGACCGGGCGGATCAGCCCGTTCTCCGATCAGGCCAACGGCACCCTGCTCGGTGAGGGCATCACCATGCTCGCGCTGCGCCGGCTGGCCGACGCGCGCCGCGACGGGAACCGGATCTACGCGGTGATCCGCGGCCTGGGATCCTCCAGCGACGGGCGGTCCAAGAGCATCTACGCGCCGCGCGCCGAGGGCCAGCGGGTCGCGCTGGACCGCGCCTACCGCGACGCCGAATGTTCGCCCGCCGACGTGGAACTCATCGAGGCGCACGCCACCGGCACCGCGGTCGGTGACCGGACCGAGCTGACCGCGCTGAACGGGCTGCTGACCGAGGCGACCGAGGAATCCCGGTTCGCGGCGCTGGGCAGCGTCAAATCGCAGATCGGTCACACCAAGGGCGCGGCCGGCACCGCCAGCGTGATGAAGCTGGCGCTCGCGCTGCATCAGAAGGTGCTGCCGGGCACGATCAACGTGGAGGCGCCCAATACCGACTTCGATTGGGAGACAGCGCCGTTCTATGTGAACACTCGCACCCGGCCGTGGATTCGCGATCCGCGACGTCCGGTGCGTCGCGCGGCCGCCTCCGCAATGGGGTTCGGCGGCACCAACTTTCACCTGATTCTGGAGGAGGCCGACGCCGATCGGTCCGCGCAGCGGGTGCTGCACCGGGTGCCGCGCGCCCAGCTGTGGCACGCGCCGGATGTGGCGAGCCTGGCCGAAGCGATGCGCACCACCGAACCCGGTGACGGCGGCGACATTCCGGAGGCGCACGCCCGGATCGGGTTCGTCGCCATCGATGACGAGCACGCCGACCACCTGCGCGATCTGGCGGCGGAGGAACTGCTGCGCAATCCGGACGCCACGGCCTGGGATCATCCCGAGGGCATCCACTTCCGCGCGGCGGCGCTGCCGCGGCGCGTGGCCGGTGCGCTCTTCGCCGGACAGGGCAGCCAGTACGTCGATATGGGATCGACCGCGGCACTGAACAATCCGCCCGTCGGTGCGGCCTTCGACGCGGCCAACGCGGCCTTCGCCGAGGCGTCGCGGCGGCTGGCGAGCGTGGTGTTCCCGGCCCCGGCGTTCGACGAGGACGAACAGGCCGAGCAGGAAAAGTTGTTGCGCCGCACCGATTTCGCGCAACCGGCGATCGGTGCGCTGGCGGTCGGCCAGTTCCGGGTACTGAACGAATTCGGCTTCCGGCCGGACGGGCTGCTGGGCCACAGCTTCGGTGAGCTCACCGCGCTGTGGGCGTCCGGCGCGGTGTCCACCGACGACTATTTCGCCCTGGCGCGGGCGCGTGGCGCGGCCATGGTGGTGCCCGAGGGCGAGGACGCGGGCACCATGACCGCGGTCGGCGCCACCCGCGAGGTGGTGTCCGAGCTGATCGACGGGGTCGGCGATGTGTGGATCTGCAACCACAACGCGCCCGATCAGGTGGTGATCGGCGGTGGTGCGGCCGGAATCGCCGAGGTGGCCGCCCGCGCCGCGCAGCGCGAGATCGCTACCCGGGAGCTGCCGGTCTCGGGAGCCTTCCACACCCCGTACGTGGCGCACGCGGTGGATCGCTTCGCCGCGGCGGTGGCCGAGGTGTCGATCGGCGCGCCCGCGGTTCCGGTCTACGCGAATTCCGCCGGCGCGGAATACAGCGACGATGTCGCGGCCAACCGGGACATACTCACCGGACAGCTCAGCAAGCCGGTGGAGTTCGCGGACGCGCTGAGCGCGATGCGTGCGGCGGGATGCAACGTCTTCGTCGAATTCGGGCCCAAGCAGATTCTCACCTCACTGGTCCGGCGCACCCTCGGCGACGAGGTGATCGCGATCGCCACCGACTCCGGGCCGATCGGCGACGGCGACCTCACCCTGAAGCGGGCAGCCGTGCGACTCGCGGTGCTGGGCTTCGACATTCGCGGGATCAACCGCTATGCCGCGCCCGCACCCGCCGCGCCGCCGAAGCAGCGGGGTATGACCGTGACCCTGTCCGCGCCGGAATATGTGCCCGAGACCCGCCGGGCCGCCCATGCCGCCGCCCTCGGCGACGGCTACCGGGTGACCGCCGCCGCGCCGCAGCCGGTGGCGGCGCTGCCGGTGTCGTCCTCGAATGACGCTGTTTCGCAGACTATTACAGCTATCGCCGCCGAGCCGGACGTCGTCCGCTCGACCGACCTTCCGGAGAATTTCGTGTCATCCCAACCGTCCTACCGCGACGCCGGGGCCACCGCCGTTCCGGACTACACCGCTCTGGACACCGCGCTGGTTCAGCATCTGGACACCCACCGCCAATACCTCGACGGTCAGTTGGATCTGGCACGGAGTCTGGCCGGTGCACTCGCACAGGGTGGCCTGGACGAAGGTACCGTCCGGGCCATCGAGGCGGTGAAGGATCACGGAATCGCCGTCAGCGACAGTCATTCTCGCGCCAGCGAGGTGCTCGCTCAGCTGGCCGGGCTGGAGAATGGTGTCGAGGTGGCACCGGTGCACCGGGTCGCTCCGGTGCCGGTGCGGCGGCCCGCGCTGCAAGCTCCGGTCGCTTCGCCGGTGGCGGAAAGTTCGGTGCCGCAGGCTGTTCCGGCTCCCTCCGCCTTCGTGCAGGAACCGGCTCGTCCGGCAGCTTCCACCGTCAACGGCACCGCTGCGGCCGATGCCGCATCGAACAACGCCGTTTCCAACGGTGCCGCGTCGAACGGTGCCGCGGCACCTGCGGTCGATGTGGCGACGTTGCGTCGTGCGCTGCAAGAGGTGGTCTCCGACAAGACCGGCTATCCGGTCGAGATGGTCGATCCCGCAATGGATCTCGAAGCGGATCTCGGCGTCGATTCCATCAAGCGGGTGCAGGTCATCGGGACGTTGCAGGAACGGTTCCCGGATCTGCCGAGCCTGGGCCCCGAGCAGTTGGGCACCCTGCGGACTCTGGATCAGGTGGCGACACTGCTGGCCGGTTCCGCCGCCGCGACTTCGGCTCCTGTCCCCGCTCCGGCTTCTGCGCCCGGCGCGACCGCTGACGAATTGCGCCGTGCCCTGCAGGAAGTCGTCGCCGACAAGACTGGTTATCCGGTCGAGATGGTGGATCCGGCAATGGATCTCGAGGCGGATCTGGGGGTGGATTCGATCAAGCGGGTGCAGGTGATCGGAGCCCTGCAGGAGCGGTTCCCGCAACTGCCCAGCCTGGGCCCCGAGCAGTTGGGCACCCTGCGCACCCTGGACCAGGTGGCCGACGCGCTCACCGCATCGTCCTCGGCTACTTCTGCGGCGGCTTCGGCCCCCTCGGCTTCCGCCGCCTCGGCCGACGAATTGCGTTCCGCGCTGAAGGAACTGGTCGCCGAGAAGACGGGTTATCCGGTCGAGATGGTCGATCCCGCAATGGATCTCGAAGCGGATCTGGGTGTCGACTCCATCAAGCGCGTCCAGGTGATCGGGGCATTGCAGGAGAGGTTCCCGGATCTACCCAGCCTCGGCCCCGAGCAACTCGGGACCTTGCGCACCCTGGACCTCATCGCCGCCCGGCTCGCGGAGACCGCCGGTGGTGATGCGGACCCAAAAGCTGAGGCCGCGGCCGGTGCGCCGCGGTACGCCATCGATCTGATCACCGTCGCGCCGGTGGACACCCTCGTCGACCCGTATCCCAGCGACGCTTTCGCGGTGGTGCTCGGGATCGGCGACGACACCGGGGCCGACTGCGCCGCGATCACCGACGCTCTGCGTGAGCTGGGCTGGACCGCCCGGCACACCACCGATCCGGCCGCACTGGCCGCCGATCCGGTGGACGCGGTGCTGGTGGTCGTCGGCGTGGCCACGGAATGGCGAGCGGCACAGGATATTCTGACCGAGGCCATCCTCGCGGCCGGTCGTGCGGTGCGGGTGCTGCGGCAGGCCGGTCAGCGGGCGGCCTTCTGCACCGTGACCCGGCTCGACGGGGAACTGGGCTATCGCGGCGACCGGGATCCGGTGTCCGCCCTGATCGGCGGGATCGGGGGCATGGTCAAGACGGTCGCGGCCGAGGAGCCCACGCTGTTCTGCCGTGCGCTCGATATCGACCCGGGGTTGGATGCGGCCTCCGCCGCGGCCCGGGTGGTCACCGAACTGTTCGACGCCGCCACCGATACCGCCGAGATCGGCATCGACGCGGCGGGGGTGCGCCGCGCGCCGGTGCCCAGCAGGCACGCATCCGCGTCAACGGTGACGTGGGTGGATCCGGACCGCGCTCCGGACCCGACGACGCTGTCGGCCGACGATGTCCTGCTGGTCACCGGTGGCGCGCGTGGCGTCACCGCGCTGTGTGTGCTGGCTCTGGCCCGGCGCAGTCCTGCGCGGTTCGTCCTGCTGGGCCGGACCGAACTCGCACCGGAGCCGGAATGGGCTGCGGGCGTCGCGGATCCGGATCTCAAGAGTGCCGCGGTGCGGGCCCTCGCCGGTACCGGCGTGACCCCGCGCGAGATCGACCGGAGTTGCGCCTCGGTGCGCGCGGTTCGCGAGATCCGTTCCACCCTGGCCGAACTCGGCGACCGCGCGGTGTACGCAGCGGCCGACGTCACCGATGCCGAAGCGGTCCGGGCGGCGGTCGAGCCCTGGCGGGACACCCTGACCGGGATCGTGCACGGTGCGGGAGTTCTCGCCGATTCGATGATCGCGGACAAGACCGCGGAATCGGTGACGCGGGTGCTGCGCCCGAAGCTCGCGGGACTGGCCGCGGCGCTCGCGGCGGTGCAGCGGCCACGACATCTGGTGCTGTTCACCTCGGTCGCCGGACTGTTCGGCAATGCCGGGCAGGCCGATTACGCGGCCGCCAACGAGGCGCTGTGCCGGTTCGCGACGAGTTGGCGCACCCGGCATCCGGATTGCCACGCCGTGGCGATCGACTGGGGCGCCTGGGATGGTGGCATGGTCACGCCCGAACTGCGCCGCTTGTTCCGGGATCGCGGAATTCCCTTGCTGGCACCGGAAACCGGTGTCGCGGCCTTCGCCGAACAGTTCACTCCGGCATGCCGCGCCGACACCGTGGTGCTGGTGGGCGAGGCGGTGGCCCTGTCCAGCGCGACGCCGTCTCCCGCACCGGCGCGGGTGCGACGCGGCCTCGCCGGGCTCACCGATGAGCCGGTGATCGCGGCGCATCGCATCGGCGAGCACATCGTGCTGCCCGCGACGTTCGCGCTCGGTGCGCTGATCAATGTCACCGAACGCAGATTGCCCGGACTGACCGTCACCGATGTGCACGATTTCGAGGTCGTCAAGGGCATCGTCTTCGACCGCCCGGTGGACGAGGTCGACATCGTGGCGGACCCCGCCGATACGGCCGACGACCAGGTCACGGTGTCGGTCCGCATGCTGGACGGCCGCACCACGCACTACCGGGCCACCCTGGTGTGCACCCGCGCGCCGGGCGAACCGCCGCGCATCACGGTGCCCGCCGGCCCCGGGTCCGCTGCGGAGTGGATCTACCAGGACGGGGTGCAGTTCCACGGCCCGGCGCTACAGGGGCTGCGCCGGGTGCGCAGCGCTTCGGACATCGCGATGGTCTTCGAATGTGCCCTGCCCGCAACGCGAGTCGGCGCGGGCGCGTACGGCGGGCGATTGCACGATCCGGTCTGCGCGGATCTGATCCTGCAATGCCCGCCGGTGCTGGGACACCGTTTGGTCGGCGCGGCATGCCTGCCACTGGGAATCGGCCGGGCCGAGTACTACCGGCGGCTGCCGGTGAGCGAGCCCTTCCTGGTGGTGGTCGACAATCCACGCGGCGGGTCGTCGTTCGAGGTCTGCATCGATGCGACCGCGACCGACCTGGACGGCACTGTGCTGCAACGGTTCTCGGGCGTCACCGTGGTGACCACCCCGGACCTGACGGAGAAGTTCCAGACCTCGGTAAGGCAGTGGCAATGACAATTCTGGAGTTCGACGGTATCGCCTTCGACCCGACGGGCGCGCCGCGTCCCGGGTCGGGGGTGGCCGAAACCAGCGGCCTGGGACCGGCCGGGATGTCCGACCGCACTCTCGCGCCGCCCGCTGACCCGATGGCCGCCGAGGTGAGGGCAACGGCCACAACATCTCCCGTTGCGGGGCAGTCAGCCGCACTGTATTCCGTTGCGGCCCCGGCGCCTGAGGGTGAGAGGGTCACGGCCGCCACGTATCCCGTGCCAGGCCCGCCATCGGCATCGCATCCCGCCGCCGCTCCGGCGACCGAGGTCGAGGAGGCCACGGCCGCAACGTATCCCGCTGCAATGCAATCGCGCGCGCCGCATTTCGCGGTGACTGCGGTCGAGAAGAGCGCGACCGCGACATATTCGGCTGGAGTGCGGCCGACCGCGCCGAATTCCTCTGCTCCGGCGAGTTCGGGTGAGAAGGATTCGTCAGCAACGTATTCCGACGGGGCTGATGTGCTGGCGGAGATCCGCGCCGGGGTGGTGGCTGCCCATCGGGCGGCGCTGGGCGCACAGGTCGCGGTACAACGCGCGCTGTGGGAGCGGGCTCGTGAGGGCGGAGCCTATTCGGCCGCCGCCGTCGAGCCGTTCACCCGATCCGGACGCACCACCCTCGATCGGGTGGCGTCGGACGCGCAGCGCACCCTTCGGCAGCCTGCCGGGGCAGCCGGAACCGGTATCGCCGGCCCAGCGGCGGCCACGCTTGCCACGGTGGCGACGAATCCTGCGGCGGCCACCGCAATCGCGGCGGAGGATGCCTTCAAGCCGCTCGCCCGATCCGGGCGCACAACACTCGATCGCGCGGCGCTGGAACAGCTGACCCGTGGCGAGGTGACCGACGTGTTCGGCCCGGCCTATCGGCGGGCGGGCGTGGTGTCGGCGGTGCGCGTCGGTGCCGCACAGCCGCTGGTCCTGACTCGGGTCGAGGCGCTGGAGTTGCGCGGCGGCGACGGAAAAGGCCGGGTGGCAGCCGAATTCGAGGGTGATGTGCGCGCGGCGGCCATCCAGGCCGCCGAGGTGTTCGCGATCTTCGCGGGTATTCACCTGTGCCTGTCGGGCAGCACGCTGACCGCCGCGGTGGACGGTGTCGACGGTGGCGGCGCGGGGCGGATCGAGCTGGTGGTCGGTGATATCGATCTGATCCCCCGGCCGCACGTGGCCGCGGTCGCACACACCGCGGCCGGGGTGCTGGCGGTTACGGTCACGGTGGTCGAAGCCGCGGGTGCCGGGGTCGGGCCGGGCGCGGCGGAATCCGGATCGCTGCTCAACGAATTCCACATGGTCCACCTCTCGCGCGGCGATCAAGCCATCGCGATGGGGCCGGAATTCGCGCGGTACACCGGGGTTCGCGCGACGCGGTTGCCGACCGGCGGGCTGCTGCTGGTGGATCGGGTGCTCACCTTCGACGGCGCGCGCGGCGTCCTGGACGGCGCCTCGTACACGAGCGAATACGATTCGCCGGGCGATTCCTGGTACTACGGCGACACCGCCAACGAATCGATGCCGCACTTCGTCTACATGGAGACCTCCTTGCAGGCGGCGCTGCTGATGGGCTACTACGCCGGGCCGACGCTGACCGAGCCGGGCACCACGTTGAGTCTGCGCAACCTCGGCGGCAGCGCACGTGTGCTGCGTCGAATCGATCTGCGGGACAGCACGATTCAACAGTCGTCGCGACTGTTGTCGACCACATTGTTGCCCGGATCCTCGTTGCAGACCTTCGATTACACGCTGTCGGTCGAGGGGGAGCCGTTCTACACGGGCGAGACCATGTTCGGCTATTTCAGCGACCAGGCGCTGGCCAATCAGACCGGACTCGACGCGGGCCGCTCGGTACCCAGCTGGCGGGCCGAGCATCCGCGGGAACCGGCCCGGGTGATCGACGTGGCCGCCCGCCGCGCCGATCCGGCCGCACCGCTGTGCGCGCGCCGGACGCTGGCGCTGATCGACCGCATCGAGGTGGTCGACGGCGGCGGCGAACACGAGGCGGGCTACCTGCACTCACTGCGTGAAATCGACAGCACCGATTGGTATTTCGATCGGCACTTCCACCTCGACCCGGTGATTCCGGGCTCGCTCGGAGTCGAATCGGTGATCCATGCGGTGCAGGAGTGGATGCTCGACGCGGGATTCGCCGACGGGATGACCGATCCGGTGTTCCGCATCCCGTGCGATATCGAATTCTCCTGGCGCTATCGCGGACAGTTCCTGCCCAGCGACGGCACCGTCGAGCTGGAGGCGCACATCAAACAGGTGCGGCGCGACGCGCACACCGTCACCGTGGTCGTGGACGGATCGCTGTGGAAGCCGGGTCTGCGCATCTACGAACTCATCGATCTGGCAATCGAACTCGCCGACCGGGCGGTGCTGCCGTGACCCTCCTATCGAAAGCCGTTGTCGTGCAATCGAAACAACAACACACCCTCGATCCGACTCGCTGTGAACGACTCGATCTCCGGGCGGTTCTCCGATGACGACCTTCGGTGTTCCCGCGCTCGTCCATGATGAGGCGGACATCTCGGCGATTCTGCTGGACGTCGGGGCGCCCTGCTGGGTGGTCCGGCACGAGGGCCGGGTCGGGGTGACCGCTTCGCAGGCGCTGGCGGCCCGCTCGGAGATCCTCACCGCGGTGGGTCCGCTGCCGCCGGAGCGGCTGGGCGACAGCGCGTTTCGGTCGGCGCACGGTGTGCGTGCCGCCTACGCGGCGGGCGCGATGGCCAACGGGATCGCCTCGCCCGGCCTGGTGACGGCCATGTCGCGGGCGGGATATCTGGCCTCCTACGGGGCTGCCGGTGTGTCGCCCGCGGTGGTGGACGCGGCGCTCGGTGAACTCGCCCGCATCTTGTCCGGACATCCGTTCGCCTGCAACCTGATTCACAGTCCGTCCGAACCGGCGCTGGAGCGCGCCATCGTCGACGCCTGCCTGCGACACGGGGTGGAATGTGTGGAGGCATCGGCGTTCATGGATCTCACCGCCGAGGTGGTGCGGTACCGCGCGGCCGGACTGGCGGTGGACCGGCAGGGCAACATCGAATGCCGACATCGGTTGATCGCCAAGGTATCTCGGGTGGAGGTCGCCGAATTGTTCCTGCGGCCCGCTCCCGCCCGGTTGCTCGCGGCGCTGACCGAACGCGGCGAGATCTCCGCCGAACAGGCCCGGCTGGCAGCGCAGGTCCCGATGGCGGACGACATCACCGCCGAGGCGGATTCCGGCGGGCACACCGACCGGCGCCCGCTGACCGTGCTGTTTCCGGAGATCGTCGCCGCCCGCGACCGGATCGCCCGCGATCTGGCGGCGACCGCGCGGGTGCGGATCGGTGTCGCCGGAGGGATCGGCACCCCGGACGCGGTCGCGGCGGCCTTCGCGATGGGCGCGGCCTATGTGGTGACCGGATCGGTGAATCAGTCCTGCCGCGAGGCAGCGCAGTGCGAGCACACCAAGAAGCTCTTGGCCACAGCGGAATTCGCGGACTGCACCATGGCTCCGTCCTCGGATATGTTCGAACTCGGTGTGCAGGTGCAGGTGCTGCGCCGGGGGACCATGTTCGCCTCGCGGGCGCAGCGGCTCTACGAGTTCTACCGGGCTCACGACGGACTCGACGACATCCCGGCCGACCAGCGTCTGGAACTCGAGCGGACGGTGTTGCGGCGGCCGGTGGACGAGATCTGGCGTGACTGCGTCGACTTCTTCTCCGAGCGTGATCCCGCGCAGTTGGCCGGCGCCGCCGAGGACCCGAAACATCGGATGGCCCTGGTGTTCCGGTGGTATCTCGGGTTGTCGTCGGGGTGGAGCATCCGGGGCGAGGCCGACCGTGCCGCGGACTATCAGATCTGGTGCGGCCCCGCGATGGGCGCGTTCAACACCTGGGCGGCGGGCAGTTATCTGGCGGCCCCGAGCAATCGTTACGTGGCGGATGTCGCCGACGAATTGATGTACGGCGCGGCCTATCTCACGCGCGTCGCGCAACTGCGGGCGGCCGGGGCCCGGTTGCCCGCGGGCTGTACCCGGTACGTGCCTCGACCTCTGGAGGAACGATGACCATCCTCGAGACCCGTCCCGCCGCGGCGAGTGCCTGGCGTGGCGACCGAATGCCGCATCAACGCCGAGGATCCCGGCCGCGAATTCGCCCCCGCGCCGGGCACTCTCGCCGAATGCGTGCTGCCCGGCGGGCCGTTCGTGCGGGTGGACACCCATATCGAGACCGGGTATTCGATCCCGCCGCATTATGATTCGCTGCTGGCGAAGATCGTGGTGTGGGCGCCGGACCGGGCCGCGGCCATCGCGCGGATGCGGCGGGCGTTGGCGGAGACCAGGATCGCGGGCCTCGGCGTCGTCACCACCGCGGAATTCCTGCACGACATCCTGGATCATCCGCGCTTCCGGGCCGGTGAGCACGACACCGCGCTGATCGGTTCGCTCACTACGGCGGTACCTGCGCGCTGAGCACGACACAGTTCGGGGCCGGTCCGGGAAATCTCCTGGACCGGCCCCGAAGTCGTTGTTACCAAGCTTATTTCAACCCGGACCGCACGAACGCGTTGACGATCTGCCGCTGCAACACCAGATACAGCAGCAGCACCGGCAGGCACGCCAGGCTGGCCACCGCCATCATCGGGCCCCACTGATCCCGCTCGGCGCTGGACAGGAAGCTGCGCAATCCGAGTTGCAGCACACCATTGGATTTGCGGAGCACGACCGCGGGCCAGAAGTACTCGTTCCACTCGTTGATGAACAGCAGGATCGCCAGGGCGGCCAGGGCGGGCCGCAGATTCGGCACCACCACCGTCCACAGGATCGACCAGGACGAGCGCCCGTCGATCTTGGCCGCCGCCACCAGCTCCTTCGGGAACGCCGCCATGTGCTGACGCAGCAGCAGTACGGCCATCGCCGAACACAGCGTCGGCAGGACCACGCCGATCAGGGTGTTGAGCAGTCCCAGCTGATTGAGCAGGATGTAGTTGGGCAGCATGGTGACCTGGAAGGGCACCAGCCAGGTACCGACGAACGCCAGATACAGCACCCGTTGCAGCGGGAAGGTGTACATGGTGAAGGCGTACGAGGCCAGCAGCGCGACCAGCAGCTGCCCGGCGGCCGACAGGGCGGCGATGAAGAACGTGTTCCCGATCAGGCCGAGCACGTCGACCTGGCGGGCGGCGTCGAGGTAGTTGGCCGTCGAGAGCGGCCACGGGATCGGTGACAGCGACCAGATGTCCTGCGGCCGCCGCAGCGCCGTGGCGAACAGCCAGTAGATCGGGAAGGCGCACAGCAGCGCCGTGACCGCCAGCAGCAGATGGCTGCCGGCGGTGCGCAATCGGTCAATCGTCATGGAAGGAAACCTTTTCCGAGATCCAGACCAGCACTCCGGCGATCGCCCCGAAGCCGAGGAACAGCAGCACGCCCGCGGCCGCGCTCAATCCGGCGTCGAAACTGTGGAAGGCGTAGTCCCACAACAGGTAATAGATATTCGTGGTGGACTGCGTCGGCCCGCCCTGGGTGAGGGTGTCGATCAGGGGGAAGGTCAGCACCGGGCTGAGCAGCACCGTGGTCAGCACCAGGAACAGCAGCGTCGGCGAGAGCATCGGCAGCGTGATCCAGCGCAGGATCTGACCGGGCCGGGCCCCGTCCACCCGGGCCGCCTCGTCGTAATCGCCACTGATACCGGCCAATCCGGCCCACACCACCAGCACCGCGAAACCCAGCAGTTGCCAGCCGGTGATCACGATGATCACCCACGGCGCGCTGGACGGCTCGTACACCCAGTTGCGGTCCGAGCCCAGCACCCGATCCACCACACCGCTGCGCGGGGTGAGCAGCCAGCGCCACACCGCGGCGGCGGCGACCGGCGCGACCAGGAAGGGCGCGAAGACGAATGCCTGGTAGACCGTGCGCGCCCGATCGGACACGCGCCGGGCGGCCAGGGCCAGCAGCAGCGGCAGCAGCACGGTGAACGGCAGCAAACCGGCGATCAGCACCAATGTGCGGACGATCGAGTCGCTGAACGCCGGAAGATCCAGCAGCCGAAGGTAATTCGCCGAACCCACCGATGTCGCCGGTGATGTGGGCAGCAGATTCCAGGAGTAGGTGGACAGCTCCAGCGCCTGAACCAACGGCCGATAGGTCCACACCACCAGCAGTACCAGCGCCGGGGTCAGGTACAGATACGGGACGGCGCGCCGTCCCGCCCGGCGAAGGGCGGGACGACGCACCGGAACCGGCTCTGCCGCAACGGAACTGTGCTGCTGCTCGGCAGTGGTGTCGACGACGAACGTCATTGTGCCTCGGCGGCCGCGGCCGCCAGTTGCTCGAGCATTTCGGACTGCGGCCGGCTGTAGACCTCCGGCGCGGGGGTGGCCTCCACGGCGGTGGCTACGAAGGTGTCGCCCACGACATCGATTCGACTGTAACCGAATCCGCTGATGCCCCGGTGCCGCCCCACGGGCGCCATCGGGTCGAGCCGGTAGGCCACCGCGGGGCCCAGCCACACCGGGATCCCGGCCAGGGCCGCGGCGGCGGTGAAATGGTTGTGCCCGCAGACGATCATCCGCACGTCACTGCCCGCGACGACCGCCGCCAGCTCCTCGGCATTCTGGAGTTTGAGCACCTCCGCCGCCGGATTCGCCGACGAAACCGGCGGATGGTGCAGCACCAGCAACGTGCCGCGCGGCGCGGAAGCGTCCAATTGCTCGGCGAGCCAAGCCAACTGGTCCGCTTCGAGGTATCCCGGGTGTTGGCCCGGGGTGGAACTGTCCAGCGTGATGATCCGCAGTCCGTAAACGCTGACGACCGAATCGTGCGGCTGCCGCGGATCGATGCCGTCCGCGTCCAGGCCGAGCAGTTCGGCCCCGAACGCGACGCGCTCGTCGTGATTGCCCATCGCGTAGACGACCGTCGCGCCGAGTTCGGCGGCCACCGGTTCGACGGCCGCGCGCAATCGGCGGTACGCCTCGGGCGCGCCGTTGTCGGTGAGGTCGCCGGACAGCACCAGCGCATCGATCCGCGAGCCGTTGCACAGCCCCTGCAACACGACGGTCAGATTGGCCATCGTGTCCACGCAACCGTGCAGCAGTTCCCCGGCGGCGCGGATGTGGGTATCGGTCAGCTGGATGACGGTGAGATTGTTCATGAGGCGGCCAGCAGCTGGGCGCCCGCGTTCTGGGCGGCGGTGAGGGTGGACTGGGCATCCTTGCCCTGGAAGACGATCGATTCGACGGCGTCCATCATGCCGTCGCGGACCTGGAGATAACTGTTGCCGGGCATGGACACCCACGGCTCCATCCGGTCCAGCTGGGCGACGTTCGGGGCGAGCAGCGGCTTCTGCTGTGCCCAGGTCTTCAGGCCGTCGGGGTCGTCGAGCAGGCCGGTGCGCAGCGGCAGGTAACCGATGCCCTTGGCGATCAGGGCGTACGCCTGCGGGCTGGTGAGGAACTCGAGCAGCTCCCAGGAAGCGCGCTGCTTGGCCGGGTCTTTGGACAGGATGTGCAGTCCCGCACCGGAATTGGTGGGCACGGTCGGCTTGCCGTCGAAGCTGGGCATCGCCGCGGACTGCAACGACCACTTGTTCTTCGCGCCGCTCTCGAACACGCCCTGGACCGAACTGGTCTCCAGGATCATCCCGACGTCACCGCGCGCGAAGCCCTCGTAACCCTGCTTCTGATCCAGTTTGGGCATCTCGCCGCTGCTCACCAGCTGCTGCCCCAGCTGGGCCACCTGGACGGCGGGAGCGTCGGCGTAGGTCAGCTTCTTGCGGTCCTGGGAGATCACCCGGCCGCCGTTGGAACGCACCATGGACTGGAAGCACCAGTCCTTCGCGGTCTTGGTCAGGCAGTCGATGTAGACACCGCCCTTGCCGGTCTTGTCCACGATGGCGCGGGCGGCGTCGGCGACCTGCTGCCAGGTGGTCGGCGGCTTGGCCGGATCCAGGCCGGCCTGCTGGAACAGCGAGGCGTTGTAGTACAGCACCGGGGTAGAGAACACGAACGGCACGCCGTAGGTGTGGCCGTCCCAGTCGTCCAGGGTCCGGGCGCGCGGCGCGTACGGGTACTTCGGCCCGTCGAATTCGGCCTGTACCGCCTGCTTGCCGACCAACTTGTCCAGTGGTTCGGCGCCCAGCTTGTGGATGGTGAAATCCAGGTCGCTGAAACCTAATTGGGCGACGTCAGGCGGTGTACCGGCGGCCATCTGGTTCTGGATGCTGGAGATGGTGTCGGTGGCCGGGTTGGGGCTGTTGCCCTGCGGCTTCTGGGCGGTGACCTTGATATTCGGGTGCTGCTTGGAGAATTCGGCGATCAGCGCGTTGAAGGTATTGGTCCACGATCCGGCGAGGCCGTAATTGTAGGACTCGAAAACGATCGACACCTGCTGATCCGGTTTCAGTTCCGGGATCTGCGCGACGTTCGTCGCGGTGGCGGATTCGCTGGTGCCGCCGATACCACCGCAGGCGCTCAGCGCCATGGTGCAGGCGAGTACCAGGCCCAGCAGGGGCATGGTGCGTTTCACGGTTTTCTCCTCATCGAGTGGCGGAGCTCAGGGGACCGGCACGACGGGTCGATCGTCGTGCGCGGCGTGGATCGTCGGCTGCGGCTCCTGCCAACGCAGCCGCAACCCGGACTCGGGATCGAACAGGTGCACCCGCTCGGGCGCGACGGTCGCGCCGATGCGGTCGCCGACCGAGACACCGGCCGGGCGTGGCACCCGTACGCACAGGGACTGCTCGCCGATCGAGAAATGGACCAGCTCTTCGCTGCCCAGATTCTCGACCATGCTGACTGTTCCGCGGATATCGGCGCTGCCGGGTTCCAGACGCAGATGTTCCGGGCGGATACCGGCGAGGACCTCGTGTTCTGCGATATAACCGGCGTCGCGTTCCGAATGGTCGGCGACGATATCGAGAGCGGCGTCTATTCCCTCGGCGATCACTCGCAGTCGGCCGTCGCGTTCGCGCACCACGGCGGGGAACAGATTCATCGGCGGCGAACCCAGGAAACCGGCCACGAAAACCGATCGGGGCCGGTCGTAGAGCTCCTCGGGCGCGCCAACCTGTTCCACCCGGCCCGCGTTGAGCAGCGCGATCCGGGTGGCCATCGTCATCGCCTCCACCTGATCGTGGGTGACGTAGAGGAACGTCGCGCCGAGGCGCCGATGCAGCGCTATCAGCTCGGCGCGGGTGGCGCTGCGCAGTTTGGCGTCCAGATTCGACAGCGGCTCGTCCATCAGGAACGCGCCCGGATCGCGAACCATGGCTCGCGCCAACGCGACTCGCTGTCGCTGGCCGCCGGACAGCGCGGCCGGGCGGCGGCCCAGCAACTCGTCCAGTTGCAACGTCGCGGCGACCGCGGCGACCTGTTCGCGGATCCGCGCGCGTCGTCGGCGACGCGCCCGCAGCGGGAAGGCGATGTTCTGCGCCACCGTCAGATGCGGGTACAGCGCGTAGCTCTGGAACACCATCGCCAGATCCCGGCGTTGCGCGGGAGCGTCGGTGATGTCGTTGCCGTCCAGCAGGATTCGCCCGGAGCTGGGTTCCTCCAGTCCCGCGATCATGCGCAGCAGCGTCGACTTGCCGCAGCCGCTGGGACCCAGCAGCACCAGGAATTCACCGTCGGCGATATCGAGGCTCACCTCGTGCACGGCGTGTGTTCCGCCGAACCGTTTGGAAACCGCCTCGAGGCGTAGTCCGGCCACCTACCGCTCCTCGGGCTCGGGCACGGAGCCCGCCGAAATCCACTGCGCCACACCGGCGGCGATCGCGGGGGAATCCTTGATCCAGGCGAAATGGTCGCGGTGCACGACGGCGGAACGCTCGTCCAGATGCCACCGGGTGACCCGCGCCGAGGGCATCCGCGAAACCAGGAAGTCCACATTGGATTTCGGGCCGAGCGGATCCTCCGACAGCGAGATCGCCAGCACCGGCAGCCGCATCGCGGCCAGCAGGGTGTTGTACCGGCGGCGGGTGCCGCGCGGGCGGTAGTAGCTGGTCAGCGAGTGCAGCGACCAGTCCCGCATGACCCCGCCGGGCATCGGGGCCGGGATCAGCACGCCGCCGGGCCAGTGGCCCTTGACCCGCGCCACCAATCCGATCCACTGGATCCGGCTCAGCGCCTCGAACCAGCGCCGCATCCCGAACGCCCACCAGAACACGGTGCCGGTGCCGATCACGGCCACCCCGGCGACCCGCTCCGGTTCGGCGGCGGCGAACAGCAGCGCCACCTGACCGCCCAGGCTGTGCCCGAACAGCCGCAGCGGCCCGCCCGGGAAACGCTCCTGCACCGCGGCCACGATGGCGGGCATGTCGATCTCGAGCATCTCCCGATAGCCGAAGTCGGTGTGCTCACCGAGTGTCGGCCGGGCCTCGCCCTGCGCCCGCAGATCGCAGGTCGCCACCGAAAGGCCCTGTGCGTGAAGCGCTTTCGCGAAGAAGAAGTACGCCTTGGCCTTCATCGCCATGGCGGGCAGCAGCAGCACCACGGGCGCGTCGGCGCGTTCGGCGGGCAGCCAGCGCAGCGTGAACTCCACCCCGTCCGAGGTGGTCACCGTGCTGGACTCCAATGTGCCGAAGCCGGAACGGGATTCGGGGGTGGCGGTGGTCATGACCGGTCCTCGCCCAGCACGACGTCGCAGACGTAGTCGAAGGTGAATTTGGCGACCACCACGTCGTTGTCGTCACGCAGCAGCGCCTTGCCGCCGAGTTCGAAACGTTCGGACCGCTCGGCGGCCAGGATGTTGGCGAGCTCGCGCTGATCCACCGTCGCGATCGCGCGGATGCGGCCCACGGCCGGTTTGCGGTAGGAGGCGGCGCCGCCGCGCAGCACCAGCCGCTCCACGGTGTGCAGCCGGGCGGCGGCCGCGCCGACGAAGGCCGCCGCACCCGCGATATCGGCGGCGGTGAACAACGCACCGGCGTGCACGGTGCCCATGTGGTTGCGGGCGTGGTCGACGGCGGGGATCTCCACCACCGCCTGCTCCGGGCCGACCTCGGTGATCAGGGTGCCCACGTGCCGTCCGAACGGCACCATGTCCTGCGATACCGCGCGCAGATATTCGTAATCGATTGCGGCCGGGTCGAGTTCGGGATAGGCGGCGGCGAATCCGCCGGTCACACGTGCGGTCATGATGTCCTCCTTCGGGTCAGCGCGGTCCGCGCAGGGCACGGCGGGCGATCGACCACCGCAGCACTTCGGACGGGCCTTCGTAGATGCGGAATGCCCTGGCCTCCACCAGGAATCGGGCAACCAGGTGGTCCTCGCAGACGCCGAGCCCGCCGTGCAGCTGCACGGCCCGGTCCAGCACGCGCCAGACCGCCTCGGAGACGAACGTCTTCGCGATCGAGGTCTCGTGCCGGGCCTGCGCGGACACCGCGCCCTCGGCGTCGATGGTGGCGGCGGCGGTTCGGATCAGGCCGCGCGCGGCGGCGATATCGATCTCGCTGTCCGCGATCAGGCCCTGGGCCAGACCGTGTTCGGCGATCGGCGCGCCGAAGGAGGTGCGGCGCACCACGTGATCCAGAGTCAGCTGCTGGGCCCGCACCGCCAGGCCGAGCCAGTTCATGCAGAACGTCAGCCGGGAGGGCGCGAGGCGCACCGCGGCCAGTTCCAGCCCGTGGCCGACCGTGCCGAGCACCGCCGAGTCGGGCACCTCGCAGTCGACGAATTCCACCTCGCAATGCCCGCCGGGGGCGCTGCTGTGGTCCAGCGTCGGCATCCGGCGGCCCACCCGCAGTCCGGGATTGTCCTGGTCGACCAGGAACATGGTCGGCCCGTCCGGAGTCGTGGCCACGCAGATGACGAACGCCGCGCCCTGGGCGCCCGTGGTGAAATGCTTGGCGCCGTTGATGATCCAGCCGCCGTCGGTCTCCTCCGCCGCCGTGCGCAGCATGCGCGGGTCCGATCCGGCGCCGGGGGCCGGTTCGGTCATGGCGATCGCCGAGCGAACCTCACCCGAGGCCAGCGGCGCGAGATAACGTTCCCGCTGCTCGGGGTCGGCGACGTGGGCGAGTAGATGGATGTTGCCGTCGTCGGGAGCCCAGGCGTTCACCGCGAGCGGGCCGATCAGACTGGCGCCCGCGGCCTCCAGCAGCTCGGCCTGCGCCCGGGTGTCCAGCCCCAGACCGCCGTACCGGATATCCGACAGCGGCCCGAAGACGCCCGCGGCCTTGGCCTTCTTCTGCAGGTCCAGGCGCAGCGCGTCGTCCATCACGCGGCCGTCGACCACGACTTCGCGCTCGATCGGTATGACATGCTCTCGAACGAACTCCCTGGTCTTGTCGACCAATTCCGTCACAGGGGTCATGCGCTCAGTGTCGGTCGGGTTCGTCTCGACAACGCGGGGCGATAGTCAACGCCGATCGGTCTAGAAGAGTCCGCGCAACGATCGTGCATCCGGTGCCCGTCTCGGCCACGGTAGTGGCGACGAACGACAGGTCTGAGGGGACAAGGATGACGGAGTTCGCAGTGCGGGTCCAGACCCGCACGGACGAGGCCGAAGGCGTGTTCGGCCTCGAACTCGCCGCCGTCGATGGAGCGCGGCTCCCGGTTTGGTCGCCGGGTGCGCACATCGACGTCGGCGTTGGTCCGCACGGCGTGCGGCAGTACTCACTGTGCGGGGATCCCGCCGACTCGCGGTGCTGGCGAGTCGGGATCCTGCGCGATCCGGCGGGTCGTGGCGGTTCGGAGCATCTGTTCCACACCGCACTGCCCGGTTCGGAACTGCGGGTATCGTTGCCGCGCAACAACTTCGAACTCGTCGAGGGGGCGAAGTACGTCTTCGTCGCGGGCGGTATCGGCATCACTCCGCTGTTGCCGATGGCCGCCGCCGCGGCGGCCGCGGGTGCGGAGTGGACGCTGTACTACGGTGCGCGCAGCCGGGCGCACCTGGCCTTCACCGCCGAATTGGCCCGCTACGGCGGCCGGGTGATGCTGGTGCCGCAGGACGAGGACGGTCTGCTGCCGATCGAGCGCATCCTCGGCGACGCCGGGGATGCCGCGGTGTACTGCTGCGGCCCGGAACCGCTGCTGACGGCGGTGGAGAACGCGGGCACGGCCTCGGACGTCCCGGTGCATCTGGAGCGTTTCGCGCCGAAAGCGTTGGCGCACAGCGAGAATCGCGCCTTCGAGGTGCGGCTCGCGGGTAGCGGCGGCACCTACCGGGTCGGTCCCGGGCAGTCGATCGCCGACGTGCTCGAGGCCGCCGGGATCCCGATCGTCACCTCCTGCCGCGAAGGCACCTGCGGCAGTTGCGAAACCCCGGTGCTGTCCGGCGATATCGAACATCGCGACAGCGTGCTGAGCGAGGACGAGCGCGAGCGCGGCGACACCATGATGCTGTGCGTCTCCCGGGCGCGCTCGCGGGTTCTCACCCTCGACCTGTAACAGCGCTCTATCCCCGAGCGCGTCAATCGGCTGTTCGCCGACGTCACAGACGTGCGCGCAATCGCGCGCCGAACCCACCCGAACACCGATGAGAAGAAAGCAACAAAAGATGAGGAAATTCGCAGCGGCGGCGACGCTTCTGGTCTCGGCGCTGGCCGTCACGACCGGCGTGGCCGGCGCGACGCCCGCAAACAGCGATGTGGTCGACTACAAGGCCACCACCACCCAGAAGGCGACGATCATCTCCACCGACGCGGGCTCGATGACCGCTCAGGACGGTGTCTTCAAGATCAAGGCAGCCAACGGCACGGTGCTGGCCGGCACCGAATTGTCTTTCCGCGTGGACGATTTCGTCTTCCCGATCGCGGCCGACATCCACGACCACACCGCGACGCTGACCCCGCAGTTCGACCTGGCGCACGCGGTCTACAAGCCCGTCGCGCTGCCCTACGAGAACAGCGCGCCGTGGAAGACCCCCTACGACCGTGAGCAGGCGGCCTGGAACCGCATGGTGACCACCATCTCGGCCGGCGCCACGATCGGCACCCTGGTCGGTGGCCTGACCGGCGGCGCGGTGGGCTGCCTGCTCGGCGGTATCGCGGGCGCCACCGTGGCCGCCGCTGCCATCGTCGGCCTGTTCGGCGCCTTCATCCCGGCCGCCGCAGTCGGTTGCCTGGGCGGCATCATCGCTGTCGGTGCGCTGGGCACTCTGGCCGGTCAGCTGCTGGTGACGGCCCCGGTCGCGATCGCGGCCGCGGCCCAGTACTTCACCACGATCAACCAGCCGTTCACCCCGGCCAAGTAGATAAACGCCCCGGCGGGAACGCCGGGGGGACACCAGGCCCCGCCCGGAAATTCCGGGCGGGGTTCTCGGTGTGAGCTCATGTGCGCCGGGTCGTGCGCTCGGGTAGTCCGGCGAGTGATCGCGGTCCCGCGCGTGCCGTCGAAGGTGCGTCGATGATCGCCGATTACCAGCCGCCCGGCGACGCGTTCGTACGTTCGACAGCGAGCAGCTCAGGCTCGTATATGCCTGTCGTGCAACAAGACCGGCAGTTCCACGAGTCCTCGGATCAGCGTGCTCTCGTGCCAGCGCGGGGGAGCGGCGTCGGGATCGGGGCGCAATCCCGGGAAACGCCGCAGCAGTGCGGTGAAGGCGGTGGCGGCCTCCAGGCGGGCCAGCGGGGCGCCGAGGCAGAAGTGGATGCCGTGACCGAAGGCGAGATGGCCGGTGCGGTCGGCGGCGGGGTCCAGGACGTCCGGGTGGGCGAATCGGGACGGGTCGTGATTGGCGGCGGCCAGGGCGATGTAGACCACCTCACCGGCCGGAATCTCGGTGTCGCCCAGAGTGATCGGCGCGGCGGTGTAGCGGGCCATGGACAGATCGATCGGGCCGTCGAAGCGCAGGAACTCCTCGACGGCGGCCGGGACCAGGGTGGGGTCGGCACGCAGTTCGGCCATGCGCTCGGGATTGCGCAGCAGCGCCGAGGCGCCGTTGCCGATCAGGTTGACGGTCGTCTCGTAGCCCGCCACCAGCAGCAGGAAGGACATGGACACCAGTTCGGCGGGGGTGAGGCGATCGCCGTCGTCGGTGGTGTGCGCGAGCGCGGACAGCAGGTCGTCCTCGGGGTGAGTGATCTTGTCCCGCACCAGATCTCCCAGGAACGACGTCATCGCCACCGTGGATTCGCGGCGCTGCTCCTCCCGGCCGACCACACCGACCAGATCGGTGGTCCAGCGTCGGAAGGAGTCCCGGTCCGTGACGGCAACTCCCAGCATCTCG
Source organism: Nocardia miyunensis NBRC 108239 (assembly GCF_001613065.1). Lineage (GTDB taxonomy): Bacteria > Actinomycetota > Actinomycetes > Mycobacteriales > Mycobacteriaceae > Nocardia > Nocardia miyunensis. The sequence goes on along the minus strand of NZ_BDBQ01000082.1, from coordinate 35,207 downwards.
CAGATCACCGTAATCGGCAGCGGCACAGCGAATTCCGTCAGCAGGTCCGCCCGTTCGCGCTCCCGCAGGTCATCGAGCAGGTCATCGGCGATCCGCTCGATCCGCGGCCGCAACTGCGCGATCCGCCGGGCGGTGAACGCCTTGGTGACCAGTCTGCGCAGGCGGGTGTGCTCGGGCGGGTCGCTGTTGAGCATGTGCGAGAGCAGCGCCAGGGTGCGCGGATCGGAGCGGGCGCCGGGGCGCTTGGCGCCGACCACCGCGTCCAGGCCGAAGATATCCTTGCGCAACCGCGAATCGACCAGTGCCACACGGGCTTCCGGATAACCGATCACCACCCAGCGATCGGTCCCGTCCGGGAATCGCACCCGGTGCACCGGCCCCCGGGCGCGCCAGCGCCGGTAGTAGGACTGCGGATCGGCGAAGAAATCGGCGCCCAGCGTCTCGGCCACGGCCGCGACGCTACCGACCGGGCGCGTCCGGCGACGGCCGTGCATCGTGTTCCGATCACCCGATCGGAGTTGGATATCGCCTGGGCGCAGGCCATGCGCAGTTCACCGAGCGCTGTTCGAATGGCTGCGTATCGTTCGGCAGGGAGGAAGAACCTATGACCAGCACCGATATTCAGGCCGATACGGCCGCGAGCCGGGTCGGCGAACTCACCGAGGTCTTCGAGCGTGGCCTGCGGGAGAAGCTCGGGGTCGGCGCGTCGCTCGGCATCCGGCTCGAGAGTGCCGGTCCCGGCTTCACCCGGTACTACCTGGACCCGAACCCGGCGACGATCAACGCCATGTTCACCGTGCACGGCGGGGTGCTCGCGACGCTGATGGACACCGCGATGGGCAGTGCGGTCTTCACCACCCTCGCCGACGGCGTGGCGTACACGACGCTGGAGTTGAAGGTGAACTTCATCCGTTCGGTCGCCCTGGACGGCAGCCGTCTGACCTGTGAAGCCACGGCCGTGCACGTGGGCCGCCGGACCGCGACCGCCGAGGGTCGGATCACCGACGCCGCGGGCAAATTGATCGCACACGGCTCCACCACCATCCTGGTGTTGCAACCGCAGTAGTTCCGCGCGGGTCGGCCCGATCGCCGCGGGGCGACCGGGCCGATCCGGATCAGGGCAGCGAGCGAGTGCTGTCCAGGAACCGAACCAGCTCATCCAGGGGTTCGGTGCGGGTGTCGACCGCCCGATCGATGATCTTCACCAGATGCGTATAAGCGGCGGTGTGGTCGTAGTCGGCGACGTCGGCGATCCGCAGCGCCCACCGCCAGTAACCACGCATGGTGTCCGCCAACGGCATCCGGAATCCGGCGATCACCTCGCGGATCGGCTCCACCACCGCATCGCCCTGGGTCCGCAGATAACGTCCCACCACATCGGCCATGAAACTGAAGTGCCGGGCCTCGTCGCGGGCGAGCCGGGTCAGCACCGCGCCGAGCACCGGATCGCCCGAAACCTCGCGCAGCTGTTGGTAATACATCTGCGTCGCCTTCTCCTGCACCAGCGCGTAGGCGAAGAACTGGACCGGATGCCGGTAGGGCAGATCGAAGGGTTTGCGGCCCTCTATCGCGAGTTCGATACGCAGCGTGGATCTTTCGGCCATTCCGGCAGCCTGCTGATAGCGCGTCAATGCGCGAGCGTGGGTGTCCTCTTCGACCGCCCAGCGCACGGTGAAGTGGTACAGCTCGCGATTGTGCACGAAGGTGTCAAGGTCGACGCGGTCGTCCACCGGGAAATATTGTTGATACACATCGAAATAGCCGGGCAGGTGATCCTCGATATAGGTGACGAACTGCACCGCCGAACGCTGTCCCTCGGTGAGCCGACCGGCATCGGCCGACTCCCAATCGAACGCGGTCTCCACGTCCCAGGCGCGGGCGGCGGGCGAGGCGGCCAGGAAGCCGTCCACCGCCGCGGTCACCTCGTCGGCGGGCAGCAGTACCGCCGCTGTGGGCAGCGCCGCCTCGGGTATGTCTCGGGTCATCGAAAATTCCTCGGGCTAGCGGGCGTTGCGGCAGGTCAGCGCGTAATGCTTGGTGGTGTAACCCCATCCGGCATTGGCGATTTCGAGATAGCGCCGCAACGTCGCGGCCAGGCCCGGACCGTGCGCATCGATCCGGTCGGCGGCGGCGTCCACATTGGCGATCCACGCCTCGATGGTGCGCCGGTAGTCCGCGGTCAGGTCGTCCACCGCGATCACCGAGAAACCGGCGTTCTCCGCACCGGCCACCAGCTCCGACAGCGGGCGCAGCTCGCCGAAGCCGAAGATATCCGACCTGACGAAACGGGTTCCCTCTCGATCATCGAAGGCATTGCGCGCCAATTCGTTCCGGAAACAGCTCTCCGATACGTAGAGCGTGCCGCCGCGACGCAACACACCGCGGGCCCGGGCGAATACCGCGTCCAGATCGGGCATGTGCACGATCGAACCGAGCAGCGTCACCGCGTCGAAACTCTTGGCGGGCAGGTCGAGTCGCTCGAAGTGCCCGACCCGGGTGTGCACCCGGTCGGTCAGGCCGCGGGCGGCAGCCTGCGCGGCGATGTACTCGTGCTGGCGCGGCGCGGGGCTGACTCCCGTTGTGTGGCAGCCCAATTCCTCGGCCATGAACAGGATCAGCGCGCCCCAGCCGCAACCGACATCGAGCAGCCGCTCGCCGCCGCTGAGGCCCAGCCGGTCCGCGACGAACCGCAATTTGTGCCGCTGCGCCTGCTCCAGGGTGTCGTCCGCGCCGAGGTACCGCGCGGAACTGTACTTGCGCAACGGATCCAGGAATTCGCCGAAGATCTCCGGATCGAGATCGTAGTGCTGATTGGTGTCGGCGGTGCCGGTCATGCTGTATCCACTGGGCATGTCCGGAGGCCCTACGTGGTTACGCTCCGCTACCGCCTCCGGGCCTTGACCGGTCATGCCGCCTCCGCTCGCAGCGCCTTGTCCACCACGGTCACCACGTCGGTGAGGGTGGACATGCCGAAGACGTCGGAGTCCTCGAGTTCGATGTCGTAGGTCCGCTCGATGCGGGCCACCATCCGCAGCACGCGCACCGAATCGACTCCGGCCATTCCGCGCAGGTCGACGTCGGGGCGCAGTTCGGTGGCCGCGATGCCGGTCTCGGCGACCGCGATCTCGGTGACGGTGTGCAGGATCTGCTCGCTGGTGGGCTCGGTCATGGGTGAACTCCGTTCCGGTGCAGTGGATTCGAGCCGGGCGGGGCGTCCGGTGCGAAGTGCGCGTCGGGGATCGACAGGGCGTGTTCGAGGCGGGCGACGTCGGCGTCGCCGAGGGTGAGTTGGTGCCGGACGTCGGTGAGGGCGAACGGCCGGTAGACGGCGCTGGACGAGGCGCACAGCCCGTCGTCCTGGTCCAGGATGTCCGCGGCCGCGCCGATCGTCCCCGCCTTGTCGGTGGAAAGTGTTGCGACACAGCGGTAGTCGCGACCTATCAGCAGCGGGGTGAGGAAGCGAGTGCGCTGCGAGACGGTGAAGGCCGGTACCTGCCGGGCCAGTACGATCAGATTGCCCATCACCTCGTCGCAGATCACTCCGATCAGCCCGCCGTGCACCACCCCCGGATAGGACTCGAAGCGGTGATCCAGCCGGAATCGGGCCTGCAATCCGTCCGCGTGCCGGGTGAAGCGCAGTCCCAGACCCGACGAATTATGCGGTGAGCAGCCGAAACAGTGATAGTCCGGCACCACCGACCAGGGCACGCTGATGGTGTCGGCAGGGGGCGCGGCGGCGCGGTCGGTCATGGGGTCAGGCGATCGCATCGGCCAGGGCCCGCCGCACCTTGGCATTGGAGGACAGATCCAGCCCGGTGATACCCGCGAAGATGCGGCGCACCTTGTCCTGCAACACCTCGAGCTCGCCGTCCTCGGCGATCTGCTCCAGGAACAGTTCGAATCCGGTGTCGATCGTCTCGTGGTCGCCGAGTTCGGCGATACCGGACTTGAAGGTGCTCACCGGATGTTTGATCTTCGCCTCGGAGCTGTAGACGTACAGCGTCTCCAGCACCGACGGCAGTTCCTCGGGACGGCGGGCCAGGCGCTGGTTGGTGTAGTGGATGAATTCCCTTGCGTGCCCGGCCTCGTCGCGGCTGGCCGCCATCAGCAGGCGCTGCAACACCGGCTCGGTCACCCACCGCGAGACCGTGCGGTAGACGTGGTTCACGGTGAGTTCGGAGATGATGTTCGTGGCCAGGGTCGCCGACGGGGTGGTGCCCGGCGCGTAGGGCGCGCGCATGGCGTGTACCGCGGCGTCGTCGACACTTTCCCCGATGGCGGCCAGCCAGGCGCGAAAAGCGTAGTGGTGCTGCACTTCCTGGAAACCCCACACCACCGCGAAGGTGGAGAAGTCGTAGTCGTCGACGAATTCGTCGAGGAAGCCGTGCACCGCGGCGATGACATTGGACTCGCCCATGGTGGCGCTCTTGGCGAGGGTCACGTATTCGGGCCGGACCAGCGTCGGATCGATGCTGTCGAGGTTCAGGTCGCCCAGCTTCCAGTGCAGGCGCTCGTAATGGCGGAAGACGTCGTAGCTGTGCACGGTGGCTCCGGTTTCTCTACGGACGGTGTTGCGCGGCAATACCGTTGACGATCAGTTCACGGGCGGCCGGCCGCTGGAGTTTGCCGCTGCTGGTGCGCGGGATGCTGCGCGGCGCGGCCAGGTACACCCGCACCGCGGTCAGGCCCAGTCGGGCGGCGACGCGGTCCTCGACGGCGGTGACGAGGTCTGCGGCGGCCGTATCGGTGTGGTCGGTCTCCACGATGAGAGCGATGATGTCCGCATCGACCGGATCGGTGGTGGCGGTGCACCGGCCCCGGTGGATGCCGTCGAGGTCGCCGACGGCGGCCTCCACGTCCTGCGCGTAGTAGTTGACGCCGCGCACGGTGATCATGTCCTTGCTGCGACCGGTGACGAAAAGCTCCCCGGCGCGCAGGTAGCCGAGATCACCGGTGCGCAGCCAGCCGTCGGTGAACAATTCGGCCGTGCGCGCCGGGTCGGCGGTCAGATAGCCGTCGGTCACCGAATCGCCGCGAATCAGGATTTCCCCGACCTCCCCGTCGGGTATCGCGATCCCCGAGTCGGGATCGACCACTCGCAGTCGCAGCCCGGCCACCGGCCCGCCCACCCCGGCGACCGCGCGAGCGCCCGGAGCATCCGGCGAAACCCGATGCGCCCAACCGGAATCCGACAGCGTGGCGCGATCCACCCAGTCGAACAACGGCTCCCGGCCCAGCGGCGGGAAGGCGACCGCGAGTGTGGCCTCGGCCATGCCGTACACACCGAACATCGCGGCGGGGGAGAATCCGGCCGGGCCGAACCGTTCACAGAACGCGGTCACCACCTCGCGGGAGATGGGTTCGGCGCCGTTGAAGGCGATGCGCCAGTGCCGCAGGTCGTAATCGGCCGCCCGCTCGGGCGGCACCGCGGCCAGCAGCGCCTCGTAACCGAAGTTCGGCATGGCCGTGATAGTCGTTCCGCTGGAGGCGAATTGGCTCAGCCAGCGCGCCGGATCCTTGACGAAGGCGGTGGGCGACCAGATGTGGGCGGGAATGCCGCGCAGGATGGCCGACAACGTGCCGAACAGGCCCATGTCGTGGAACAGCGGCAGCCAGAATCCGCCCTGATCGGACAGGCCGAGGTCGATACCGGTGCGGATGGCGGCCAGACCGGCCAGCACATTGCGGTGGGTCAGCCGCACGCCCTTCGGGGCGGCGGTACTGCCCGAGGTGAACTGCACCACCGCCGGATCCTCCGGACTAACCGGCGGCAGCTCGACGTCCGCGGATTCGGCGAAAAGTATCGCGGTGCCGATGAATTCGACGGGCACATCGGACAACGCGGCGGTCATGGTCGCGAACTGGGGGGAGACCAGGACGGTCCGCATACCCGACGCGGCGGCGATTGCCGCCAGTTTCTCCGGATAGGTCTGCAATTGCCGGGCTCCGGCGGGCAGCGGCAGCGGGGTCGCGGCGGCCCCGGCGGCCGTGACCGCGAACAGGCCGATGAGGAATTCCGGTGCGTTGGGACACAGAATGCCCACCGGTTCGCCGCGGCGCACGCCACGCCGCACCAGCGCCGCTGCCGCGCCGGTCGCCTCCCGGTGCAGTGCGGCGTAGTCCAGGGTCTGCTGCGACAGCGACCAGAACGTTGCCGGTACCTCGGGGTGGCGGGCGGCGATCGCGGCCAGCTGCTCCGGCAGGGTCGCTGCGGACATCGTCATGCGGCCAGCCCAGCAGCGCCGGGTTTCCGGGCCCTGAACGGGTTGTGAAATGCGTCCGGTGATAAATCTCTTCTATCGTCCAATTGCGTTGCCGGGTATGGACATTGGACTATCGGGCGATAGGAGCCGGTGATCGCCGCGGGGCACGCGGCAAGCCGGGACCAGGATGGTCGCCGACACGGTTCGCGCCTCGCCGCCGCGGGACGACGTGGCCGTTTCCTCGGTGCACGTTCATCCTCGAGGAGTTGCCCAGGTGAGTTCAGACGAGACCACGACGGCGCGGACGGCCCCGGCTCGGGCCGACTCGGCGCGACATCCGCGCGCTACCGATGACGTTCCAACGGGCGAGGGGCACGCGATCGTGCTCGGCGCGGGGATCGCCGGACTGCTGGCGGCCCGGGTGCTGGCCGATCGGTTCGCGCGGGTGACGCTGGTCGAGCGGGACGAATTCACCGGAGACGGCGACGGGCAGGAGCCGAGCGGGCCTCGGCGCGGCATTCCGCAGGCCCGGCATCTGCACGGGCTGCTCGATCGCGGCCGCACCGCCATCGAGCAGCTGTATCCGGGCTTCACCAGCGAGATGGCGCGGCGCGGGGCCACCACCGCCGAGGTCTTGATCGGAACCCGCTGGTACGTGGCCGATCTGCGAGTCGCGGCGGCCGAGACCGGGCTGACCTCGGTGATGGCCACCCGGCCGCTGCTCGAGGCGGTGCTGCGCGAGCGCACGCTGGCCATGCCGGGCGTGCGGTTGCAGACGCGCACGACCGCGCGCGGACTGCTCGGAGCCGCGCACCGGGTGACCGGCGTCGTCGCCGCCGCTGATGACGAAACACTCACGCTCACAGGCGATCTGGTGGTTGATGCGACCGGCCGCGGATCGCGGGCCCCGGAATGGCTCACCCGGCTGGGCGCGCGGGCGCCGCAGGAGGAACGGCTCGAGGTCGATCTCGGTTACAGCTCCCAGTTCTACCGGCGCGGCCCGGGCCAGGCCGAAGGGCCCGCCTCGATCATCATCTCCACCGGTGCGAACGGGCACGGCGGCGGCGCGATCCGGGTCGAGGACGACCGCTGGCACGTCACCTTGGCGGGCATGCTCGGTGATCATCCGCCTACCGATCCGGCCGGGTTCGCGGCCTTCGCCGCGGGCCTGGCCGGACCCGATATCCATGACATCGTCACCGGCTGTGAACCGCTCGGCGATCCGGTGCCGCACCGGTTCCGCCATTCGGTGCGGCGGCGTTTCGACCGGCAACCCACTGTCCCGCAGGGGTTTCTGGTCCTGGGTGATGCGCTGTGCAGCTTCAACCCGCTGTACGCGCAGGGGATGACGGTGGCCGCACAGCAGGCGCTGGCATTGCGCGACTGCCTGCACGTACCCGATCGCGAACTACCGGCCCGGTTCTATGCCGCCGCCGGGGCGGCGGTGGCGGCCGCCTGGCAGCTGGCCACCTCGGCGGATCTGGCGCACGCCGGCGTCGTCGGTCAGCGCGGCCTGCGCACCAAGATCACCAATGCCTATGTGGCGCGGGCGCAGCGCGCCGCGCATCTCGATCCGCAGGTGGCGCGCACCTTCCTGCGCGTCGCGAATCTCGTGGAACCGCCTGCGGCCCTGCTCAATCCGCGTATCGCGCGACGAATCCTATTGCACGGCAACGTATGAACCGCAGATTCGGCATCGGAGCCGGTCTCGCACTGATCAGGAGGTAGTCCGAGATGGACCTGACAGCACCGACCGCCGATCCGGCGATCGCCACCGCAATCGAGCACCTCTTCGGCCCGGCCGGTCGCGCCGACCCGTACACCCCGGGCCGGGTGCTGCGCGAGGCGGGCCCGCTGCACGATACGCCGCTGGGCCACAAGGTGATCACCCGCTACGACGACTGCACCGCGGTGTTGTCCACCACGGCGTGGAGTCATGCCGAGGAGGCCGGGATGATGCATCCCACCATCGCCGCGCAGGACGCGCCGGAGGAATTGCCGACCTCGTTCCTGTGGATGGAGCCGCCGGACCACACCCGGCTGCGCAACCTGGTCACCAAGGGCTTCACCCCGCGCATGGTGACCAGGCTGCGTCCCCGGATCACCGAGCTGACCGAACAGCTCGTCGACAATGCCTTGGCCGCAGGCGAATTCGATCTGATCGACATGATCGCCTACCCGCTGCCGCTGACCATCGCCGCCGAGCTGATCGGGGTGCCGAAGGAGGCGTACGGCCAGGTGCATCGCTGGGCGCAGGATCTGGCGCGCGGTTTCGACCACGACTACACGCTGCCGCCGGAGGCGCTGCGCGCCCGCAGCGCCGCCTCGCGCGGCTTCATGGCTTTCTTCCGCGAGCTGCTGGACGAGCGCCGCCGCTGCCCGACCGACGATCTGCTGAGCGTGTTGTCGCAGGTGGAGGATCGCGGCGACGTGCTCACCGAACAGGAACTGCTGGCCACCTGCATCACCACCTTCGTCGCCGGTCACGAGACGACCGCGAACCTGGTCGGCACCGGCATGTTGCAGTTGATGCGCAATCCGGATCAGCTCGAGCTGCTGCGTCAGCGCCCGGAGTTGACCGAGTACGCGCCCGACGAACTGCTGCGCCTCGAGCCGTCGGTGCAGGTCACCACCCGCGCCGCGACCCGGCCGATCACGGTGGCGGGCCACGACTTCGAGACCGGCGAGGGTGTCGTGGTGCTGATCAATTCGGCCAATCGCGACGACGCCGCGTACGCCGACCCGGACAAGGTCGATGTGGCGCGGTACTCCGATCCGATGCGTCCGGCGAAGAAGCATCTGGGCTTCAGCCTCGGCATCCACTACTGCCTCGGCGCACCGCTGGCGCTGCTGGAGATGGAGGTGCTGCTGGATGTGCTCGTGCGCCGGGTCAAGCACCTCGAGGTGCTCACCGAAACCCCTTCGTACAAGCCGAATGTGGTGATCCGCGGGCTGGAGTCGCTGCCGGTCCGCTTCACCGCGGCCTGAGTTGCCCAGTCGAGCCAACCCGCCCGGCCGGGGCTGTCTTGCCTGGCTGGAGCTGTCCTGTCCAGCTGGAGTTGTTTCTGTCTGGTGGGAGCTGTCCTGTTCGGCTGGGGCTGTCTTGCCTCGCTGGAGCTGTTCTGCCCGGCTGGAGTTGTTCTGTCTGGCGGCAGTTGTTCTGCCTGGTGGGAGCTGTCCTGCTCGGTTGGAGCTGTCCTGCCTGGTGGAACCGCTCTGCCTGGCTGGAGTTGTTGTGCCTGGCTGGAGTTGGGCTGTCCGGCCAGCGCTGCCCTGTCCGGCTGGAGTTGCTCTGCCCGGCCGAGCCGTTCTGCTCGGCTGGCACGGGCGGCCATCGCGAATGAAGAGGTGAGCCGGACCGCGGTATGACGCCGCGGTCCGCGCTCTTGCTCCACCGCTCCGCTGCCGTGGCGGCACCGGAATTCCGCGCGTCCGGCCGATCGTTCAGCCGCGACCGTGCCACAGGATCCGCGCGACGGTCCCGGGCCTCAGCAGAGTCTCGGGCGGGTCGACGAGATTGGCGACCCGCATGAACGCGCGGGCGACTGCCGGGTCGACGTGTGCCGCGCGATGTGCCTGTCCCACATAGGAGTTCATGAGCCGGATTCGAGGTGTCCGTCGCCCGACCACGCCGGGGTGATTCAGATCCGCGCCGGTGGACATTCGCCATGCGACCTCGACATGGTGCGCGGCGCGGGTATAGAACCGGGCAGGCAATCGCGCGGTACCTTCCCGCAGGCACGCGCGGAGGGCGAGCGCCTGCTGGGCCGCCACGGTCATGCCCTGCGCGTAGAGCGGATTGAAGCTGCACAGTGAATCGCCCAGCGCGAGAAAGCCTTCCGGATGCGTCGTGAGACGTTCGAAGTACCTGCGGACCGAACCGCGGAATCTGTGCGGCACCGGATCACTCAATGGTTCGGCATCGGTCACGATGCGATGGATGTCGGGAACGGGCAGCGTCGCGGCGAACGCGGTGAAGCCTTCGTGATCGGTCGGCGGGTGATCGCCCAGCATCCCGCCCAGCGTGACATGCCACTTGTCGCCCTCGACGACGATCGCGCCGCCGCCGCGACGACCGGCCATGGTCGAAACGACCACTCCGAGTTGGCCTTCCAGGTGCTCGGGCCGGTGCCGGTAGGTGCGGGACGAGTAGCCCAGGTCGATGACCACGCTGTCCTGTTCGGGCGCTCGCGCACCGACGGCCCGCAGCCACTCGGGTGCGCGCGACGCCCGTCCGGTGCAGTCGAGCACGAGGTCGGCGGCGATGGTCTGGGCGGGGCCGCCAGACTCGCTCACCAGGACTCCGGTGATCCGGCCCGCCTCGGCGACGAGGCCCTGTGCGGCAACGCTTTCCCACATGGTCAGCCCGTCGAGCGCCGCCGCGCGCCGTCGCAATCCCCACTCGAGCAGAGGTCGGCTGGCGAGCAGGGTGACCAGGCCCGTCTCGGTCGGTGCCGCCCGCAGCCCGCTCAGGTACCACCGGGAGCCCGCCAGCACTTCGGTGGTCGGCGCACCGTCGGCCACGATCTCGTCGGTCAGTCCGGGACAGAGCGTTTCGATGATGGCGCGGCCACCCTCCATCAAACCGTGCAGATGCCTGGCCTGGGGGACTCCTCGGCGCGGCTCGCTGCCTGCGAAGGTGTCGCGCTCGAGCACGGTGACGCGCGGGAAATGTTCGGCGAGCACGATGGCGGCCAGCAATCCTGCGATGCCTGCGCCCAGAACGACGGCGTGCGGGGAATCGGAATTCACCCACCGAATCGTCGACCGGCGGCGTAGGCCGGACAAACCATATCGGCCGTTCCTATCGGCCGATCTGAATGGGGTGTATCGGCGCCGACTATGGTTTCATCGAAAACTGCTGTCACCGAGCATAATTCGCGTTTCGTTCACGATTTCGCCACCGTCTGCTGTTGAGCTTCGAACATGAATTCTGCACAAGCGCCGGAGGTTACGTCGCGCTCGTCGGCGCGGTTGTTCTCACCCCACAACGGGCGTCCGGCGTCGCCGGAGATTCTGCTGGGCATATGTCGGAACGCCGTTCCGAAGCCGCCGACAGGCACGCTGCCGTCGACGCCGACTCTCGTCGTCCGTGGCGACTGCCGCCCATACGCGCCGGGCCGCTGGGCGATGCGGACTCGTCTCGCGCCCCTGCCGACGCGCTCGCAGCCCGTGGAAGGGGCTGAGCGATGACCGGCACACTGGACCCGTTCTCCCCGGAACTGCGTGCCGACCCGGCTCCGGCCTACCGATCGCTGCGGGCGGCGGGGCGACTGCACGAATTCCGGCCCGGCATCCATCTCGTGTCGCACTATGCCGACTGCGACGCGGTATTCGGCGATCCGGCCTTCGGACACGGTTACTTCTCCGGCATCAACCCGTTCCGACCCGGCGTCGATCCTCGGACGCTGCCCGGTTCGTTCCTGCTGATGGACCCGCCCGAGCACACCCGGCTGCGCTCGATGGTCGCGCCGTCCTTCACCGCCCGAGCGACCGCCGCGTTGCGTGCGCAGATCACCCGCACGGCCGTCGCCCTGCTGGACCGCGCCGCCGCCGCGGGCGAAGTCGACTTCGTCTCCGAGGTCGCATACCCGTTGCCGCTCAACACGATCTGCACGATGCTCGGCGTCCCCGCCGCCGACCACGCGCGGTTCGGCGTGTGGACCGCCGCGATCAGCCGGGGCCTGGACCCCGACGCCCTGCTGTCGGACGAGGAAAAACGCGCTCGCGTGGACGCCGTGGGTGCGTTCGGCGAATACTTCGCCGACCTCATCGAACGCCGCCGCGCCGACCCCGGCACGGACCTGCTCTCCGAGCTCGCGACACGAGGCTCGCTCGAGCTGACCGAACTCGTCGACATGGCGGTGCTCCTGCTCATCGCGGGCCACGAGACCACGATGAACCTCATCGCGACCGGCCTGCTGGCCCTCGCCCGCAATCCCGACCAACGCGCCATCCTCCGAGCCGACCCGCAATCGAGCCGACACGCGGTGGAGGAGTTCCTCCGATTCGACACGCCCGTGCCGTTCCCGACCCGCGTAACCATGCGCGACGTCGAATTCGCCGGGCAGACACTGCCGCGTGGCACAGGCCTGATCCTGCTCGTCGGCTCGGCGAACCGAGACCCGGAGGCGTTCCCCGACCCCGACGCACTGGATGTGCTCAGATTCGCGGGCAATCGCCCAACCTCGCGCCATCTCGCCTTCAGCCACGGCCCGCACTTCTGCGTCGGCGCCCCTCTGGCTAGACTGCAAGGCGAAATCCTGTTCACCGAACTCGTGCGCCGCGCACCCGATTTCGAACTACTCGACCACACACCGGCCTTCCGGAATACGGTTTCGATGCGCGGCCCGAAAGCGCTTCCCGTCCGAATGCCCACGTGAATCGCTTCCGGTAACGGTCTCGACAAGTCGTTCGCCGAGAAGATCAGTCGACCACCGTCCGGGAGAACTGCTCGTTCCCCGCTGCCCTCGAGGGCGGTTCCTCAGGTGGCCCAGAACGCGTTCATGCCGAACCCCGTGCGTCCTCGGAGCTGGTTCAGGACGTCTTCTCGGCGATGAAGACGAACTCCCGTCCGGGACGATCGGGTGCGTCCCGGACGTCGCGAACCTGGTAGCCGTGAGCTGACAGATCCGCTTCGACTTCCGCTCGGTCGCGGAATCGCAGCGTCGAATCCGACACGACGACAGCGCTATCCGTGGCGAAGGTGTAGATGTGCCGGAACGATACAAGCGGGAGTTGAACGGCAGTGACATCGAGACGTTGCTCCACATGTCCGACGCCGGGGACGTCGCGGACCACAGGCTCCGCTCGCCTCGACCAGTCCTCCCAGATGCGCCGCTCCGGGCGTCTGGTCTCGAAAACGAGGTGGCCGCCGAGTCGCAGGGCTCGACCGATGGCAGTCAACGCGTCGGACCACTCTTCGTCGGTCACGAACACCTGCGCGACATTTCCGCTCATGATTGCCAGGTCGGCACCGGTCTCGGGTGCGTCCGTGGCATCGCCGTGCAGCCAGGTGACAGCTGGCGGTGCGTCTTTCGTCTTCGCGATCTCCAGGGATGCCTCGGCTGGATCGATGGCCAGCACCGTGCGCCCGGACCGCGCCAGCAGAACAGCGAGAGTGCCTGTCCCGCAACCGATATCGATGACCATATCAGCCTCGAGCTGGTCGGCGATGTCGATGTAGGCGAGCAAGTCCTCGCGGTCGCCTTCGAACTCGTCATAGACCAGCGCCAAACGAGAGTGAGCGAAGATCGCATCAGGCACCGGGTGACCATATCCGTGCACGTGCGACCCGTACCACGGATTTTCATCGACAGACGCGTCCACAGCCGCTACCCGCGTACCGGCCACAGAACCAATCGGCGAACGCGCTGGACCCTGTGCGCGGGCTCTGCGAGATCGCTTGTCCAGCATAGGATTGTATGACGCAGTCCTACGTGGCAACCGGTGGTGGACGAGGAATCGGCCGTGCGATCACGGAGCGGATGCTTCGGCGTGGGCACCCGGTCGTGGTGGTCGAGCGTGACACCGAAAACCTTTCCTGGACTGCGGGATCGGTAATGGTGGTGGCCGGAGACGCGGGCGCTGAACAGATCACAGAGCAGGCGGCCGATCGCGCCCAGCAGGTCGGCACCCTTACCGGCTGGGTCAACAACGCCGCCATCTTCGGGGACGCGTCCCTGCACGACTCCGGCCCGGATCGGGTGTTGGACCTCATCGATGCCAACCTGCGCCCGGTCGTGGTCGGGTGTGGTACCGCGGTTCGCCGGTTCCTGGCCTCCGCTAGCCAGGGCTCGATCGTCAACATCAGTTCTCACCAGGCACGTCGAGCGGTCCCCGGTGCGCTGCCCTACAGCACCGCCAAGGCGGCGATCGAAGGACTGACCAGGGCGCTTGCGGTGGAATACGGCCGGCACCGAATCCGGGTGAACGCGGTGGCGCCGGGCTCGGTCGCCACCGAGCGCTATGCCGGATATCTGTCATCACTGACACCGGAGTCCGCGGCGGCCGTCGAACGCGACATGGCCGCACTTCATCCGTTGGGCCGCGTCGCGACGAGCGATGAGGTGGCCGCCGCGGCCGAGTTCCTGCTGTCCACGAACGGCGGGTTCATCAACGGCGCAACCGTTCCGGTCGCTGGTGGTCGTTCGGTGCTGGCCTCGGACCCCGAAGCTCGATAAGTCCGTGTCGATCCGGAGCGGCTGGCCGAATTCGACCCGGTCGATGTCCGGGAACGGACTGTCGGGCCGAAAATCGGCCATTCTTGTTCGTGTCGGAAATTTATGTATCGAATCACCTCGAATGTCTCCACGCATGTCGAGAGCTGACGAAGATAAAGGTCTCGAAACGGTGCTGCATAAAGGTCACGGAATGGGGACGCATAAAGGAATGCTCCACGCTTCGAGCGGACTGGCGGTGCCAAGATCGAGCGAGTAGCGTTTTTCGGGCAGGACACCGAAGTTTCATCGAGGCGATTGCGAAGGAGTGTTGAGTATGAGTATTGACGTGTCCGCAGCCAAGTGGTTCAAGAGCAGCCGCAGCATGAGCAGCCGGTACTGCGTCGAAGTCGCCCACTTGGATGGTGGGATGGTCGGAGTGCGTGACTCGAAGAATCCTGTCGGTCCGGTACTGGTCTTCTCGCCGTCGGAGTGGGACGCCTTCACGGCTGGAGTGCAGAACGGCGCTTTCCACCGGCCCGCTTAGGAACTCGGCCTCTGGTAGGGAATCTCGGAACGTTCGGTGGCGACGCGGCGAATCGCGGCCAATCCGCCGTGATTTCGAGATTCCCCATCTCTAATTAATTGTAACGCTCGGCCGCCGGTCGTTCGGCGGGGGCATGATCAACCTCTTCAACGCTGCCCCAACTCTCACAAAGGGGCGGTCTCTCCTCCGGCAGTGGAGAGCGCATCCGTCAGGCAGGCTCACGCGGCGGCCCAGCCTTCGATGGAGAGGGATCAATATGCGCGCCATCCAGATTGAACAGTTCGGCGACCCCGCGCAGGTACTCCGCGTCGTCGACATCGAGGAGCCGCCGCCACCGGGCCCGCATGAGGTTCTGTTGAGCGTCGAGGTCTCGCCGTTGAACAAGCACGACCTGCTGGTTGTCGCCGGCATGCTGGCGCGGCCATCCCTGCCGCACATACCGGGCGCGGAGGGCGTCGCGCGCGTTCTTGCCACTGGCGCCGAGGTCGATGGACTTCGAGTCGGCGATCTGGTCGTGCTACCCCTGTATGCCGGTGCGTGGCGTGAGCGGCTCGTCGTGCCCGCCGACGGCCTGTTCGCACTCCCCGCCGGCGGCAACGTCGAGCAGTACTCGATGCTGGGCAGCAACCCCCCGGCGGCAGGTTTGATGCTCAGTGAATGCACCCCCCTGCAGCCCGGTGACTGGGTGGTTCAGAACGCCGCGAACTCCGGTGTGGGACGGTCATTGATTGCGTTGGCAAAACTTCGTGGGCTGAAGACGATCAACCTGGCCCGTGACGACGCGACGTTCGCAGAGCTCACCGCAGCCGGGGCCGACGTGGTCCACGTCGACGACCGCGATGCGGTCGGCGATGTTCGAGCAGTGATCGGCGACGCGCGAGTGGCGCTGGCAGTGGAAGCCGTCGGTGGTCCAGTGGTGCGGCGGCTGCTCGAATTGCTTTCCGACGGTGGATGGTTGGTCAGCTATGCCTGGGCCAGGGACGAGCCCATGTGGGTCGACACCTCGACACTGGTCGGCAAGCACCTCACCGTTCGCGGATTCTTTGTCGGCGACTTCGACTACCGCGACAAGGTGGTGCCTGTCATTCGTGAGGCGGCACCGCTGGTGGCCGACGGCACCCTTGTCGTCCCCGTGGCGGGCGTGTACCCCCTGGAGCACATCCAGGACGCGGTGCGGCATCTCCTTCGTGGCGGCAAGATCCTGCTGAAAGTGGCCGGGCGATGAACGCGCCGGTAGGTGCGGGGAAGTTCGGTTAGCGCCATCACGAGACCCTGCTCGGTGTCATCCGGACGGTAGATAAGGAATTCCGATCCGCCGATCGGCAGACGCGTACGGAGCCGGGACCGGGCCCGATCGGCGTTACCGTCGAAATCGACCGGGCGAGAACCGGTTCCGGTATTCGTGAAGGTGTTGGATGCAGATGACCACAGACCATGATCCGGACGGTTCCCCGGGTTCCGGGGACGAGGCCGGGAAGCGTGCGCCGCGTCGGAAGACGATCGACAGTCCGTATATTCACCGGTTGCAGCGCAGGCATTTTCTGCTGTTCGATGTGATGCCGATATTCGGGACGGTCGGCGCTCTGGCTTTCCTGCTGGTGCGGCCGTTCGGGATCGTCGAATTCGCACTGCTGTTCGTGATGTGGATGGTGACCGGACTGGGCGTGACGGTCGGTTACCACCGGTTGTTCACGCACCGCACGTTCAAGGCCGCGCCGTGGGTGGCCTCGGGGCTGGCGATCGCGGGCTCGATGGCCGGGCAGGGGGCGGTGGTGTCGTGGGTGGCGCTGCATCGGCGGCATCACGAGTACAGCGATCGCGCGGGAGATCCGCACTCGCCCAACCTTTCTGGTACGGGCTGGCCGGGGCGGCTGCGCGGGCTGATGCACTCGCATTTCCTGTGGATGCGCCGACACGCGTATCCCAACGTCGTGCACTACGCGCCCGACCTGATCAAGGACCGGCCGCTGGTCCGGGTGGCCCGGCTCTACTACTGGTGGGTGGGGCTGGGGCTGCTGATCCCCACCGTGCTGGGCGGACTGCTCACGATGAGCTGGACCGGCGCGGTGGCCGGACTGCTGTGGGGCGGATTCGCGCGAATGTTCCTGCTCGAGCACACCGTCTGGGCGATCAATTCCTTCCTGCACATGTTCGGCACCCGCGCTTACGAATCGCGGGAGAACAGCCACAACGGCGGCATCTTCGCCCTGCTGACCTTCGGTGAATCGTGGCACAACAATCACCACGCCTTCCCGACCTCGCCGTCCTTCGGACTGAATTGGTACCGCCTCGATCCGGGCTACTGGCTCATCAAGGCCTTCGAATTGTTCGGGCTCGCATGGGATCTCGAACTGCCGTCCGGTGAACGCATGGCGGCCAAACGAATTTCCGGAAAAACCACCGCCGCAGGCAACGCGGCAGCAGCGTAAGGAAATACCATCGTGGATACCAGTAAGGACGCCATCGTCGCCTGGTGCCAGGAGTACCTGGCCGATCTGCTCGAGGTGCCCGCCCGGAGCATCGACCCGACCGCCGACTTCGACCGGCTGGGCGTCGACTCGGCACTGGCCGTCGCGCTGCTGATCGAGGTCGAGGATCGCTACGGCATCGACCTGTCGCCCGAGGACCTCTACGAGCACCCCAACCTCGACGCCGTCGCCACCTATCTGCACGAGCAGAGCACACCGAGCGTGGCCTGACCATGGTCGCACCGACCGGCACCGACCGGGACGCCGCCGCGGCGGCCGCGATCCGGCACCACTACGACGTCGGCAACGACTTCTACCGGCTCTGGCTGGATCCCACGCTCAGCTACTCCTGCGCGCTGCGCGAGCATCCCGACGACACCCTCGAGACCGCGCAGCAGCGCAAACTCCGGTACCACCTCGACGCGGTCGACGCCGACCGGGCCCAGGCCGTACTCGATATCGGGTGCGGCTGGGGAGCGATCCTGCGCGAGGCGTCGCAACGGTATCGGGTACCCCGCTCGGTCGGTCTCACGCTGAGCCCAGAACAGGCGGATCACGTTCGCGCGCAGGGTCTTCCGGGTGTCGAGGTGCGCACCGAGAACTGGCTGCACTACCAGCCGGACACTCGTTTCGACGGGATCATCTCGATCGGGGCCTTCGAGCACTTCGCCCGTCCGGACGACTCGAGTGCCGCGAAGATCCGGATCTACCGGGACTTCTTCACCCGCTGCCGGGACTGGCTGACCGATTCCGGGACGTTGTCGTTGCAGACCATCGCCTACGGCAACATGTCTCGCGAGCAGGCCAGCGGTTTCATTCAGCAGGAGATCTTCCCGGACGCCGATCTGCCGACACCGGCGGAGATCACCGCTGCCGCCGAGGGCATATTCGAGATCCGATCGATGACCAGCGAGCGTCTCGACTACGCCTGGACCTGCGCGCAGTGGGCCGCGCGATTGCGGGAGAACCGCACGCGCGCAACGGAACTGGTCGGCATCGAGACCGTGGATCGGTATCGGCGCTATCTGGCGCAGTCGGCGCTGGGCTTCCGGATGGGCAAGATCGGGCTGTACCGGATTGTGCTGCGACCCTATTCGGGGAAGTATTTCGCCGATCGCGCGGGGCGGCCGGAATGACCGTCTCGTCCGGCCGGGTCCGGTTCAATCCCTTCGGGGCCGAGTTCCGCCGCGACCCGTATCCGATGTATCGCCAACTGCGCGAGACGCATCCGGTGCACCGGACGCTGGGAATGTGGGTGCTGACCAGGCACGCCGACGTGCGCGCGGTGCTGCACGACCGGACGTTCAGCGCGGGCCTGATCCCGCGGCTGGTGGACGAGCAGGCCGCGCGGCTGGGACAGGACGGGGTGGACCGGATCGGGCGGTTGGGCCGCAAATCCCTGGTCTTCACCGACAATCCGGACCATGCGCGGCTGCGCGGACTGGTCAACCGGGTGTTCACCGGCCGCGCGGTGGCCGAACTGCGGCCCCTGGTCGGCGCGGTCACCGCACGCCTGATGGAACCGGCCTGGGCCGGCGGACAGCTGGACGTGATCGCGGATCTTGCCGCGCCGCTGCCGATCACGGTGTTGTGCGAGTGGATGGCGCTGCCGCCGGAACTGCGTGCGCAGGTCGGGTCCTGGACGCACGACATCCGGTTCCTGCTGGAGCCGGGCATGATGAAAGCGGCCGACTTCGCCCGGGTGCGCGAGGTGGTGGAGTTGTTCGCCGCCGCGCTGTCGGAGGTGATCGCCGAGCGTCGGCTGCGTCCCGGCGACGACCTGATCAGCCGACTGCTCGACGCCGGTACCGCGGGCGGTGACCGGCTCGGCGACGAGGAGCTGATCTTCGTCTGCATCATGTGCTTCGTCGCCGGTAACGAGACCACGAAATCGCTGATCGGCAACGGCGTGCTCGCCCTGCTGCGGCATCCCGATCAGGACGCGCTGCTGCGGTCGCACCCGGATCTGGTGGATGCCGCGGTCACCGAGGCGTTGCGCTACGACTGCCCCTTACAGCTGACCAAACGGCTGGCCACACGCGACGTCGAGATCGGCGGACAGCCGCTGCACGCGGGTGATCAGGTGCTGGTATGCCTGGGCGCGGCCAACCGAGATCCCGAATCATTCGAACGCCCTGACGAATTCGACCTCACCCGCGATGCGACGGGCCATCTGGCATTCGGCCACGGCATGCACGGTTGCCTGGGCGGTCTGCTGGCCGAACTACAGGCGCGGGTGGTGTTCGAATTCCTGTACCGGCATTCGGCGAGCATGACCCTGCTGACGGACGAATTGCTTTGGCAGGAAGACAGTTTCATCCTGCGCGGGCTGACCGAGCTGCCGGTGACGGTGCGGAGGGCATCGTGAGCGCCGACCGTGAGCTGCTCCCCGACATCCTGGCGCGTCGCGCCGCGGCGGAGCCCGACCGCACCGCCTATGTATTCCTGGACGAGAACGGTACGGAGAGTACCGTTCTGAGCTACCGGGTGCTGCATCGCCGCGCGCTCGCGGTGGCCGCCGAACTTGTCGCGAGCTGCGCACCCGGTGATCGCGCACTACTGATCTTCCCGAACTGTCCCGAATTCCTCGTCGCCTACTTCGGCTGCCTGTACGCGGGAATCGTTGCGGTGCCGCTGAATCCGCCGCGTCACACCGGAATTCCGGAGGCGACCCGATCCATCGTGCGGGACTGCCGACCGGCCGCGGTGCTCGCCCTCGGGGCCGGAGTCGAACTGCTGCGCGCACTGCCGGAGCCGTGGTGTCCGGCGGAGCACTGGATCGGGGTGGACCTGCTGCCGGGCATCGACAGCGGTCCGGTCGTTGCGGCGCAACCGGATTCGACGGCGTTCCTGCAATACACCTCCGGATCGACCGCCGCGCCCAAGGGCGTCATGGTCACGCATCGCAATCTGGTCGCCAACGAGGAGATGATCCGGCGCTCCTTCGGGCACGACCGCGATTCCACGCTGGTCGGCTGGGCCCCGTTCTTCCACGATCAGGGCCTGATCGGCAATGCGCTGCAACCGCTGTACGTGGGGGCGACCGGTGTGCAGATGGCGCCGGCCACGTTCATCCGTCGCCCGCTGCTGTGGCTCTCGGCGATCTCCCGGTATCGCGGACATACCAGCGGCGGACCGAATTTCGCCTTCGACGCCTGCGTCGCGCGCCTGGCGGCGGGGGCCGAACCGGAACCCGGCCTGGATCTGAGCAGCTGGCAGGTCGCCTTCAACGGGGCCGAGCCGATCCGCGCGGATACCCTGAGCCGATTCGCGGAAGCCTTCGCCCCGTACGGATTTCGAGCCCAGGCCCTGTATCCCTGCTATGGGCTGGCGGAGGCCACCCTGCTGGCCGCCGGGAGTGTGAAGGGGGCCGGAGCGCACACCATCGAGGTCGATCCCGACGCTCTGGCGCAACGGCGCTACGCTCCGGCGCGGGACCGCTCCCGCACACTGGTCGCCTCGGGTCGGCCGCCGCGCGGCGAGGTGCTGCGCATCGTGGATCCGGAGACCGGACGGATCTGCCCGCCGGATCGAGTGGGCGAGATCTGGTTGTCCGGAGACCATGTCGCACAAGGCTATTGGGAGCACGACCTGGCTACCGCCGAAACCTTCCACGCCCGTTGCGCCGATGATCCCGGACGCGAGTTCCTGCGCACCGGAGATCTCGGGCTGGTGCTGGAGGACGAGCTGTACGTGGTGGGGCGGCGCAAGGACATCGTGATCATTCGCGGGCGCAACATCTATCCGCAGGACATCGAACTCACCGTGCAGGCCGCGCACCCCGCCCTGCGGACCGGCGGATGCGCCGCCTTCGCGGTGCCCGGCGCCGAGACCGATCGGCTGGTGGTGGTGCAGGAGATGCGGCGTGAGCACATCGACACCGCCGATGCCGCCGATGTGCTCGGCGCGATCCGGGCAGCGGTCCTGCGCGAACACGAGCTGTCCCTCGGCGATCTGCTGCTGACGCTGCCGAGCCGGTTGCCCAAGACCAGCAGTGGGAAGATCATGCGCGCGGCGGCGCGCAGGCACTATCTGGCGGCCGAATTCGAGACCTGGCCGCAGCAGCCCTCGCCGCGGCAAGCCACCGAACCGCAGCGGAGGAGCTGACGCGTGCAGACCTGGGAAGCGACCAATCCGGACTTCGCGCGGACGGTGCGAGAGGCGGTGCTCAGCATGCCCGCCGCCCGGCATCTGGGATTCGGCTTCGGCGCGATCACGCCGGGGCACGTCGAGATCGTGCAACCGCATCGCCCGGAACTGACCCAGCACAACGGATTCCTGCAGGGCGGGGTGCTCGGTTCGCTCGCGGATTTCGCGGCCGGTTCGGCGGCCGGGACGCTGCTCCAGCCGGGCTGGGTGAACATGACCATCGACTACACCGTGAAGATCCTCGCACCGGCCAAGGGCGCGACGGTGCTGGCTCGCGGCCGGGTGGTCAATCCCGGCGCACTGCTGACGGTCGCGGCGGCGGATGTCTTCTCCGTCGATCCGGGGGGCGAAATCCTCTGTGCCACAGCACTGGTCACCATGCGCAACGTGAAACTGGCCAAATCCTGAACGGGAGCCGCCATGACCGAGACATTCGTATTCGATCCGTTCGCCGCGGACTTCGGCGCCGACCCCTATCCGCACTACGCCCGGCTGCGCGACGAGGCCCCCGCGCACGAACATCCGCTCGGTTTCTGGCTGGTGTCGAGATACGCGGATGTGACTGCGCTGCAACGTTCCTCGATCCAGTCGGTGGACGAACGGCATCTGACCCGACTGCCCGCCTGGAAGAGCGACAGTGCCCGGCTCGGCAGGGGGAACCGCATCATGGGCGGGCTGTCGATGCTGGATCAGGATCCGCCCGATCACACGCGGCTGCGGCGGTTGGTCTCGAAGGCGTTCACGCCCCGGGCCGTTGATGTCCTGCAACCGCGGGTGCACGCACACGTGGACGAGGCCCTGGACCGGATCGCGGCGGCCGGGCGGGCGGATATCGTTGCGGAACTGGCATTTCCGCTGCCGTTCACGATCATCTCCGAGATGCTGGGCATCCCGGTGCTGGAGAGCACCCGCCTGCGCGAACTGACCGCCGTCCTGGTGCTCGCCCTCGAACCACTCGCGGATCCGGCCCTGCAGACCAGGATCCGGGCGGCCGACGCGGAACTGCGCACGATGGTGGCCGATCTGGTCCGCTGGAAACGCGACAATCCCGGTGACGACCTGCTCACCCGGCTCATCGCCGCCGAGCACGAGGGCGATGTGCTCTGCGAGGAGGAACTGGTGGCGCAGATCATGCTGCTCTACATCGCCGGGCACGAGACGACGGTGAACCACCTCGCCACCGGCATCCTGGCCCTGCTGCGCAACCCCGGCCAGGCGCGGCTGCTGCGCGAGGAGCCGGAGCTGGCCGGTAACGCGGTGGAGGAACTGCTGCGCTACGACACCCCGGTACATCTCATGCGGCGGGTGACCGTGACGCCGGTTCGCGTGTGCGACAACGAGATTCCGGCAGGCTCCTGGGTGGTGGCCGGTCTGGCGGCGGCCAATCGCGATCCCGGGTTCTGGGGCGCGGACGCGGACCGGCTCCGGCTGGACCGGCCCGACGCCGCCCGCAACGTGACCTTCGGCGCGGGCATCCACCGCTGTCTCGGCGCCGCCCTGGTCCGGACGCAAGCGCGAATCACGTTCCCGCGCTTCGTGTCCCGCTTCCCGTCCGCCGAAGTGGACGAGGTGCGCTGGAACGGCCGGATCAATGTGCGCGGACCGGCGCTGCTGTCGGTGACGGTGTGAGCGCCGCGACATCGCGGCCGGAAACGAGGAGATCATGCCAACCATCGCCATCGACGGCGTGCCCATCGCGTACACCGACACCGGTGTCCCGCCCGGCCGTCCGGACGCCGCCACCATCGTGTTCGGGCACGGATTGCTGTTCGGCGGCTGGATGTTCGGGCCGCAGATCCAGGCCCTGCGCGAGCATTACCGATGCGTGAGCATCGACTGGCGAGGCCAGGGCGGCACCCCCGCCACCCCCGACGGCTACGACATGGACACCCTGGCCGATGACGCGCTGGCGCTGATCCGCGCACTGGACCCGCGTCCGGTGCATTGGGTCGGGTTGTCGATGGGCGGTTTCGTCGGCCTGCGCCTCGCCGCCCGCCATGGCGCGCTGCTGCGCTCGCTGACCCTCCTGGACACCAGTGCCGGCCCCGAAGTACCCGCGAAGATCGGCGAATACAAGCGCCTGGCCCGCGCTCTGCTATGGCTCGGTGTGCGGCCGATCCGCGGATTGATCGCACCGCACCTGTTCGGTCCATCGATACGCGCCGACCGCTCGCGCCGGCCCGTGATCGATGAGTGGGCCGCGCGGCTGTCCCGCTGCGACCGCTCCGGTATCCGCCGCGCCGTCCTCGGCGTGGCCGATCGGGTCTCGGTCGAGAACGAGATATCCGCGATCACGGTCCCCACCCTGGTCGCGGTCGGTGCGGACGACCACGCCACCCCGCCCGACCGCTCCCAGCGCATCGTCGCCCTGATCCCCGGCGCCCGGTATCACCTGATCCCCGACTGCGGCCACACCAGCACACTGGAACAACCCGAGGCAGTGACCGCCATGCTGACTCGATTCCTCGAATCCGTGGATCGAGACGAACCGGAGGCGAACGTTTCTTCCGCCGAATTGCCTTCCGCCGGAGGCTGATTCGATTCAGCGACCGGTGACGGCCAGTCCGGCCTGCGCACCGGTCGCAGTGAACAACCCGATCTGCTCGGCTACCCGTAGGTGGTTCGGATGTCATCACCCGTACCCGGTCGCCGTTGCCGCGTCAGATCGCTCCGAATAGGCTGTCGTGCAAGGGGTTCGAAGGATCTGGCCGGGGTCGTCGCGCTACCCCATGGTCTTGGCGCCGTCGAGGGATTCGCGGAGGATGTCGGCGTGGCCCGCGTGCTGGGCGGTTTCGGCGATGATGTGCAGCAGAACGCGGCGTGCGGAGCGGCCGGCGTCCGACTGGAACCACGGAGCCCGCGGCAAGGGGTGCGAAACGTCGAGGTCGGGCAGTGTGGCCACGAGTTCATCGGTGCGCTCGGCCACCCGGTCGTACTCGGCGAGCAGACCGGCCAGTGTTTCGCCCGGCAACATGCGGAACTCGGCGGCGCGCACGGCGTAATCCTCTTCGGTCCAGTCGATGAAGTCCTTGCCGCCGGTCAGTGCGGCGGGACCGTGCAGGATGAACTCGGCCCAACCGTGCTCGACGGCCGTCACATGCTTGATCAACCCGCCCAGGCACAGTTCGCTCGCCGTGGTGCGCCGCGCCGCCTGCTCGTCGGTGAGTTCGCGGGTCGTGAAGCGCAGGAAGTCGCGGTGGGTCCGCAAGGTTTCGAGCAGTTCGGCACGCTCACCGGTGAGTGTGGTCGAGGCGGGTGCGGTGCTGGTCATGGCGTTCCTCTCATCGTCTTTCGTTGCTGTGTCCCCTACGCTATGAGTAATTAGTGTCAGTTTCTGTCCTGAATCAACCGGAGCCGAGAAAAAGATGGCAGACACCAGTTTGCGGATGCTGCGGCTGCTCTCGTTGTTGCAGACGCACCGCTTCTGGCCGGGCGACGAATTGGCGGATCGGCTGGATGTCTCGATCCGCACCCTGCGTCGCGATATCGACCGGCTGCGGGAGCTCGGCTACCCGGTTCGCGCGCAGCGCGGCGTGGACGGCGGGTACCAGCTCATCGCGGGCGCGGCGTTACCGCCGCTGGTGCTCGAGGACGAGGAAGCCATCGCACTGGCGCTCGGACTGCAATCCGCCGCGCACTCGGCGGTCTCCGGTATCGCCGAATCGTCCGTGCGCGCGTTGACCAAGCTCGTCCAGGTGATGCCGCCGCGGTTGCGCCGCCGGGTCGACGCCGTGCGCGCGATGACCGAATCCACCGAAGAGCCTGTGCCCGAACGGGTTCCGGTCATCGACCCCGACGCGCTGGTCGTCCTGGCCCAGGCATGCCGGGACACCGAACGCCTCGAATTCGACTACCTCGCCGCGGACGGCAAGGCATCGGCCCGCCACGTCGAACCGCTGCGGCTGGTCTCCGCCCGCCGTCGGTGGTATCTGATCTGCTACGACCTGGATCGGCACGACTGGCGCAGCTTCCGGCTCGACCGACTGAGCCACCCCCGGACCACCGGAGCCCGGTTCCGCCCCCGTGAACTCCCGGCCGCGGACGCCGCCACCTTCCTGCGGTCCCGCATCGACAACCTCCCCACGCCCTACCGTGTCGAAGTCCTGTTGCACACCGGCGTCGACACCGCACGTTCGGTGATCGGCCGCTGGGCCGAACTGGAGCCCGTCGCCCCCGACCGCTGCGTGATGCGCATGCAAGTCGATCAACTCGAATGGCCCGCACATGCGCTGGGCATGGTCGGAGCCGATTTCACCGTCCGCTCACCACCCGAACTGTCCGCATTGCTGACCGACTGGAGCGAACGCTTCGCCCGAGCAA
Source organism: Nocardia miyunensis NBRC 108239 (assembly GCF_001613065.1). Classification (GTDB taxonomy): domain Bacteria; phylum Actinomycetota; class Actinomycetes; order Mycobacteriales; family Mycobacteriaceae; genus Nocardia; species Nocardia miyunensis. The sequence goes on along the minus strand of NZ_BDBQ01000082.1, from coordinate 9,361 downwards.
CAGGCAGCTGACCCGGCCGCCGTATCCGCTCGGTATCGACAGCGCGGCAGGGTCTCGTCGTCGTCCGTGGTGGTGGCCGTTCCGGCGTATCGGTGGCCCGGATGCTGGTAAGTCGTCGGAAAGGGGTCCGGCAAGGGAGTTGCGCGAGCCTCGAACCGTGGCACAGGGAAGTCGGGCAGCGATGAGATTCGAGGTATTGGGGCCCGTTCGCGGCTGGCGCGGGCCGACCGAGCTGGATCTGGGCACGCCCAAGCAGCGGGAGATGCTGGCGGCGCTGCTGCTGGCCGGTGGCCGGCCGCTGAGTATCGATCAGCTGATCGACGCGGTCTGGGGTGTGGACGTGCCGAAGGCTCCGGAACGGTCGTTGTGGGTCTACGCTGCCCGGTTGCGTCGGGCCTTCGGTGACGCCGATGCGCTGATCTCGCTCAATCGCGGTTATCGCCTGGATCTCGCGCCCGGACAACTGGACCTGACGGCATTCGAGGAGGCCGTCGCGAGCGCCGGACAGGCCCGCGCTGCGGGCGATTGTCTTGCGGCCGTGGGGTTGTGGGATCGGGCGCTTTCGCTGTGCCGAGCGCAGCCGCTGCTGGGACTGGGCAGTCCCGGCGTCGTCGCCGCGCGTGCGCGGCTGACCGAACGGCTGCTCGCCGTGCGGGAGGATCGGTTCGAAGCGCTGCTGACCGTCGGCCGGCCCGGCGAGATGATCGACGAGTTGACCGCGCACTGTCATGCCCACCCACTGCGCGAACGTCCGCACGCGCTGCGCATGCTGGCCCTCTACCACTGCGGGCGGCAGTCGGAAGCGCTGGAGGTCTACACCCGGATCCGCCGCCTGCTCGATGACGAACTGGGGGTTGAGCCCGGCCCGGATCTGCATGCGGCACAACGACAGATCCTCCGCGCGGATCTCCCGGGCGCACCGGCACCGGCCCTGCCGGATCGCGCGCAGGTCCGGCGCGGGCCCCAGCCGCCGCCTGCCCAATTGCCCGTCGACGTGGTCGATTTCGTCGGCAGGCACACGCTGGTCGCGGGACTCGAAAGGCATCTGGACGACCGCGCGGACCGCCCGGGGCTGCTGACGATAACAGGTATGGCAGGGATCGGAAAGACCACGCTCGCAGTACATTTGGCGCATCGGGCGCGCGAGAGTCACCCGGACGGGCAGTTGTTCGTCGAGCTCGGCGGTAGTGCCGGCCGTCCGGTCGAACCGGACGCCGTGCTCGGCTCGCTGCTGCGGACGATCGGGGTCGCCGAGGACGAGATTCCGTCGAACGGCGGTGCGCGAGCGGCCTTGTGGCGCAGCCTGCTCGCCGACAAGCGGTTGCTGCTGGTACTGGATGACGCCCTGGACGCCGAGCAGGTCCGGCCGCTGCTGCCCGGCACTGCCACCGCCACCGTGCTCGTCACGAGCCGAGCCGCCATGGTCGGGCTGCTCGGCGCGCGCCTGGTGCCGTTGGCGGCGTTCACACCGGGGGAGTCGCTGGAACTGCTGGGCAGCATGGTGGACGCGCGTCGGCTCGCCGCGGAACCGCCCGCCGCTCGCCGGATCGTCGCGGCCTGCGGACATCTCCCGCTCGCGGTGCGAATCATGGGCGCACGCCTGGCCGCTCGGCCCGGCTGGTCGATGGCCGCGGTCGCACAGCGCCTGGCCGATGAGCGTCGCAGGCTCGGCGAGCTGGTCGTCGGTGACGTGCGGATCGAATCGACTTTCCGGAACAGCTATCGTCAGCTCGCGCCCGAGGCGGCACGGGCGTTCGTGTTGCTGGCGATTCCGGCGGTCACGGAGCTGTCGGCCGCAGCGGCGGCGGAGGTACTCGAGCGGGAACCGCATGTGGCCGAACAGATCTGCGAGCAACTGGTCGATCTCGGGCTGTTGCAGTCGCCTGCGCCGGGCCGCTATCGATACCATGATCTGCTGCGGCTGTTCGCTTTCGAACTGTCGGCCGAGGCGGTCCCCGAGCGCACTCGAGCGTCGTCGCGGCCGCTGGACTCGGCTCGGGTGCACCGCGCGTGCCCGCGTATCGGGGCGGCCGTCGTGCGAAGCGAACCCCTCGGCGCATCGCACAACGGAGTTCGAGCCCGAACGGTCTATCGCAAACGACGGGATGCGGGACCTCCTGTCCCATAACGCAATTCACTGGTGGCCCGCTCGGACCCGCGGCCCGGCCCTCTCACCGGTTCGGTGGAATCCGTTCGGAATCGGTACGTTCCGGTGTCCGCCGCAGTGCTCGTCGCCGGACCACGCTGTCCCGCAACAGGTCATGGGCGGCAGCTCCCGCGGCTTCCTTTCATTGTTTCGACCGCTGTACGATTACGGCGTGGTCGAGGAGGTGCACCGTTGAGCGGGGAGGCTCGGGTCGACCTTCGAGTGCTGGGCCCGGTCGAGCTGCGGCTGGGTGATGCCACCGTTGCGATCGGGGGTCGTAATCCATCGGCCATGCTGGCCCTGCTCATGTTGAATCGCGATCGGGTCGTGCGGTCCGATGAGCTCATCCACCAGATCTGGGGCAGCGACGCGGCGCAGGCTCCGCCGGCACGATTGCACGTGCTGGTCTCGAAACTGCGCAGCCAGTTGCGCGGCCAATCCGTGGACGACGCCGCCGTGATTGCCTCGGACGCGGCAGGCTACCGGCTCGCTCTCGATGACGCCCACTGCGATCTGGGGCGTTTCGAATCGGCCAGGTCCGCTGCCGCCGCCGCATCCGCGGCCGGTGATCATGCCGAGGCCGCGCGGCTGTATCGCGTGGCGCTCGCCGAATGGCGCGGAGCCCCACTGTCGAACCTGCGTGGGTTCGACTTCGCCGACAGCGCGAGCCTGGTCCTGGACGAGGGGCGCTGGAATTGCCTGGAGGCCCGGATCGATGCCGATCTGGCGTGCGGATCGAGTGCGGACCTCATCGGTGAACTCACCGCCCTCACACACGACAGAGCGCTCCGGTTGCGCGAGCCCCTGTGGGCGCAGTTGGCCACCGCGCAGTACCGGCGGGACCGGCAGGCCGACGCGCTGGAAACGCTTCGGCGAGTACGCCGAATCCTCGCCGACGAGCTGGGGGTTTCCCTCGGCCCGGCATTGATCGAACTCGAACGCAAGATCCTCAACCAGGAGCCGGTGAGCCCGCGACCGCAGCCACCGGCCGACCCGCTTCGGGTGGCGCCCACCGTGGCCCGCGATCCGCAGCGGCTCACCGGACGACTCCGGCTCGATGACGGCCGGCTCGTCGACATCGGCCCGACCAGCCTGAAGATCGGACGCATGGCCGACAACGATCTCGCGCTCGACGACGTCGAGGTCAGCCGTTACCACGCCAAAATCTCGCAGAACCCGGTCGGACTCGTCATCCGTGATCTCGATTCCACGAACGGCGTCGCCGTCAACGGCGAGCGCATCGATCAGGCCAGGGTGCTCGAGGACGCGGACACCATCCAGATCGGCTCCACGACAATGAGTTTCACGAGGATCGAAGAGCGTTCGGCCGGAAAGCCGGGAACACCGGGATGCTGACCGATCTGCGGCCCGACGCGGTATTCGCCGGGTACACCATCGAACGCCGTCTCGGCGCCGGTGGCTGGGGGACGGTGTACCTGGCGAAGGATCCGCTGCTGCCTCGATTCGTGGCACTCAAGCTGCTGACCCACAATGCCGGCGGCGAGGAGTCGCGTCAGCGATTCATCCGGGAAGGCGACCTGGCTTCCCGCCTGGTGCATCCCAACATCGTCACCATTCACGACCGCGGCGTCGAGGACGGTGTCATGTGGATATCCATGCAGTACGTCCCGGGCACCGACGCATCCGCGGTGATCGTCCCGCTGGTCGTCGAGCGGGCGACCTGGATCGGCGCCGAGATCGCCGCCGCCCTGGACTACGCACACGACGAGGGCATCCTGCACCGCGACGTCAAACCCTCCAATATCCTGCTCGCTCCCGGACACGGAGGTCCCGAGCAAGTGGTGCTCACCGATTTCGGTGTCGCCCGGCTGTATCAGGACACCGCGCACCTCACCAAGACCGGAGCCGTCATCGGCACCGGAGCCTTCGTCTCGCCCGAGCAGGTGTCCGGGGCGCCGATCGGCCATCGCTCGGATCAATACTCGTTGGCCTGCACACTGTTTCAGTTGTTGACCGGCCATCAGGTATTCCCGATGCGGGACGCCCTGGCGCTGATGGCCGCGCACGTGCAGCAACCACCTCGAACCATCAGCGACGTCCGTCCGGATCTGGGCGCGCTCGATCCGGTGTTCGCCAGAGCGCTCTCGAAACAGCCGCACGATCGATTCGACAGTTGTACCGAATTCGTCGCAGCGATCGAACGGGCGCTGCACACGGCGGGATCGGACAGTGTTCCGCCGACCGGCCCGCGGCCGCGCATCCGATCGGAACTCACCTCGACCACCCTGCCGCAGACGCGGGATACTCGGGCGAGCGGGCCGACCGATATGCCGACGATGCCGTCCACTTCTTCCGATCGGACGCGGCACCCCGGCCACCGGGCAGGCGGCGGGTGACCGGGTACGGCGGGATCAGGCGAACATATCGGGGCTCAGGTAGACGTCGACCTTCTTGCCGCCCCAGTCCACTCGCATCTCCGCCTTGTAGTCGTGTCCGGGAGCCGGGTTGGCCAGGCCGCCGGGACGGTAGTCCTGCGGACCGGTCGCGGCCGGGAAATCGGTCGTGAAAACCCTTACGCCGCCGGGTTTCTCGGTGTAATCCCACAGCCACAGGTGAATCGTGCCGGTGGCGCCGTTGGCGAAATCGGTGTGCCCGGTGTAGTCGACGGTGCCGCCGTTCCTGCTGATGCACACGTAGGCGTAACCGGGCCCACCGCAGCCGCCATTGTCGGCGGCCGACGCCGTGCCCGTCGAGACCGCAACCGTCGCCGCTGCCACCGCGAGCCCGCTGCACAGCACCCCCGCGCGGCCGATCGTGGACTTCATCATGTGTTTCTCCTCCCGAAAACCTGTTGCTCCGAACAGGTCTGGACTTCCCACCGGGTTGATGGTGGGTCGGTGTCCATCCTGTCCGGGTGTGTTTCACGTCGGTTCAACGTCGGTTCAACGCGGCACCGAACGAGCGCGGAGTCCGGCGAAACTCGTTCGTCGTCAATCGAGTTCGACGAACCGTCGGACGCGCTGCCGACCGGCCTGCGGTAGGGTCGGCGCAGGCGTCGAGGCCGGTCGGATGTGGACAGGGGCGCCCGAGATGACCGGAAGGGAACGATGATCGAGCTCGAGGCCGGTGAGTCGTTCGCCGGCTACATCATCGACCGCGAACTCGGTGCGGGCGGTTGGGGCATCGTCTATCTGGCGCAGGACCCCAGGTTGCCCAGGGCGGTGGCACTGAAACTGCTCGATCCGACCAAGGCCGATCCGGAGGCTCGGCAGCGGTTCGAACACGAAGCCGATTTCACCGCCCGGCTGGACCATCCGAATATCGTGACCATCTTCGATCGCGGGATTACCAGCGATATCCACTGGATCGCAATGCAATTCGTGCACGGGACCGATGCCGGCGCGATCACCGACGCCGATCCCGACCGGGTGCTCCGGATCGGCACGCAGATCGCGGATGCCCTCGACTACGCGCATCAGGCCGGAGTGCTGCACCGGGATGTGAAGCCCTCGAATTTTCTCATCACCGTCCCCGAGCCGGGCCGCCCGGAACGGGTGCTGCTGACCGATTTCGGTGTCGCCCGGCTGCGCGACGCGACCACCGGTCTGACCAGAACCGGTTCGATGACCGGGACGGTCGCCTATATCTCGCCGGAACAGGTCTCCGGCGGGGCCGTCGATCACCGGTCCGACCAGTACTCCCTGGCATGCAGTCTGTTCGTATTGCTGACCGGGCAGCCGCCGTTCCCGGTGACCGGTCCGATCGCCCTGGCCTACGCGCACGTGCACACACCGCCGCTGCTGCCGGGGGATCTACTGCCGGAGCTGGCGGCGCTGGATCCCGTGTTCGCCAGGGCGCTGGCCAAGGAACCGGCGGATCGCTTCCCGAGTTGTGGCGAGTTCATCGCCGCGGTGCAGCGGGCCCGACCGGTGGAAAGCGATGTCCCAGCCGTACCGGAAGCGTCGAAAAGCCGAACACCCCAGCGTAGTTCACGAGGTATTCGAGTTTCGGCGCGCCGCGCGCTGCCGGTGGCCGCCGGGGCCGTGGTGGTGATTCTCGCGGTGGTCGCCTACCTGGTCCTGGGGACCGATCTGTTCGATGCCTCGCGCGAAACCGATGCGGCCGCCCCGGTCCCGCCGCCCGGCACCGCATCGGGATGGGACACCCGGCACGCCCCCGCCGCGGTGGCATTCCCCGGACTCATCGGCGGTATGAACGCCAATACCGGCTGGCACGGGACGACCTGCACACAGAACGACCCGGGCTCCACGGAACAGCCGCCCGACCACGACTACGCCCGCATCTCATGTCTGGTCCCGATGGGGGACCAGAGCGTCAACCCGCTGAAGGTCGATGTCATGGACCGCGCCGGATCGGCGCACGCGGCTCTCGGTCTCGATGCACTGGTCTCGAAGTTCTTCGATCTCGGGCTGTGCGAGCGGCGTTCCCAGACTCTGCCCCATCCGGAGCAGGCCCAACCTGCCCTGGTCGTCACCTGCGCCGGCACCGATTACAGCCGTGACATCAACCATCCCCCGGTATGGACGTTCTTCCCGGACCCCGCCTACTCCCGGTTCGTGGTGGTGATGACCTGGTCCGGACACACCATCGATCAGATACTCCAACAGTGGCGACAGCTTCCGCTGGGAAGCTAGCCACTCACCGCGGCCGGGGCCGGCTTATCCGCGGGCCGGGCGGGGTGTCGGCGGGGTCCGCGGTGAGGCCGTACAGCTTGCTGAGGTCGAGTGAGTCGAGCGGGCTGTGCTGGGTGTCCGCGGTGCGGTCGACCTGGCTGTGCAGGGCTTCCATCTTCTCGTCCAGCTGGGCGGCGACCTCGGCGGCCTGGGCCAGGTCGCTCTGCAGGTTCGAGGGGACCTCGCCGCTGTACTTGTAGTAGATCTTGTGCTCGAGGCTCGCCCAGAAGTCCATCGCGATGGTGCGGATCTGGATTTCGACCGGCATGCGGTCGGTGCGGTTGGAGCGGAACACCGGGATCGAGACGATCAGGTGCAGACTCTGGTAGCCGTTCGGTTTGCGGTGGGTGATGTAGTCGCGCTCCTCGAGGAGCGTGATGTCTTCCTGCCCGACCAGCATGTCCCGGATCAGGGCGATATCGGAGATGAAGCTGCAGACCACCCGGACCCCGGCGATATCGAGCACGTTCTCCCGGATGGAGGCCAGGTTCATCGGATAGTTCTTGCGCTGAACCTTCTCCAGCACGCTCTCGGGTGACTTGAGCCGCGATCCCACGTGCTCGATGGGGTTGTACTCGTGCGTGTTGTTGAAGTCCTCGCGCAAGATATTGATCTTGGTCGTGATCTCGTCGATGGCGAATTTGTAGCCGAGCATGAAGTCGAAGAACTGCTCGCGGAGCGCGCGGACGTCGTCGATGGAGACCCGGTCCTGGTTGCCGGGGGAGTGGTCGTGGGCGCCGGGGGTCGGCTGCAAGGCTCTCACCCGGTTCATTGTGCCCGCTGTGCCACGAGGAGGTTGCCGCGCCGACCGCCGCATATCCGTCGCGGCTGCTCACGTTCTCGCGGGGTCTGGTATCAGTGCGTTCTCATCCAGCGCTTTCGAGCCGGGCCACCGCTTTGTCGGTGAGCAATCGCACGTCTTCCTCGTTCATCGCGATTGCCGTGTACACGACGTCGAGGTCGAGGCCACCGAGCCGCTCGTTGGCGATCACGAACAGCGACGAGCCGAACACGTCGAGTGAAACCGCCCTGGTGATGTCCTCGAGTGTGTAGGCGCCGTAGCCGGTTCGGAGGCCGGACTCGTCTGCCGTGGTGACCGCGAGTCCATCGAGGCGTCGTCTGTTCCGGAGCGTTGGCACGGCTTCGTGCCGATACACCTCCCAATCGGGAAACTTCAGGATCGAGGCGGATTCCGGGTCCTTGGCCAGCGTGGCGATCATCTTGAACGAGGCGTCGCGGGCGGTTGCCCAGAAGTCGTCGGTTACGGAGTGCTCGGTGCGCACGATGTCGGCGTAGCAGCCGTAGGTCTCCTGCGGCAGCGAGAGGGTACTGAGGCGGCGGAGGTCGACCGTGGTCAACACGGTCATGACGTCGAGCCCGTACTGCTCGTGTATCGCGAGCAGGAAGGCGGCCGTCAGCGCACCGTGCAGTGTCGTTCGGTTGGTTTTGACGGCATCCGCGAGTGTTGCCGTCACGGTGGGCTCGAGGTGACGCGCCAGTACTCGCGTTTCCTTCTTCGGATTGCGTATCTTCTGCTTCGGCAGCCGAATGGCCGGCTTATAGGCGGTCCTGTTTCCAGCGCCGGTCTTCTTGCCGCTGCCGGATTTATCGGGCAGACCGGCCTCGATCGGCGGGGGCAGGGCCGTGTCGATCGGCGGTTTCAGTTCCGCCGTGGCCGGGTCGGCGAGGAATTCCAGAAGCTGGCGAGCGAACATGTTGGCGGACCGGGCGTCGAGCGTCGCGTGATCGGCGCAGATGAGGATGTGATTGAGGTGGGCGTCGGGCGACTGCCGCACCAGCGTCGTCCGCAGGCGCGGATGGTTGCCCTTCCGGATCGGTGCGCGCATGTCGTCGGCGAGAACCTTGCGCCAGGCGTCCGGGTCGGCGTCGTCGAGCACCGTCAACGGGATCTGTGTGGTGCCCTCGGTGTCGAACCAGCGCCGGCGATAGGCGAAGGGCGGCAGCGGTCGCCAGATGATCTTGCCGTAGCGGATATGCGCGCGAAGAATGGTGTGCTGGGCCTGTAGCCAGTCGAGCGCGCGCCGCACCAGCGCCGGATCGAGGTGGCCGCGCACATGCAGCACCTGCATGGTGATCAGCCCTCGACGGACATGCAAATGGTTGAGCAGTTGTTCCCGTTCGCCCAGCGGACGCGTTTCGCCCACGTCGTCCTCCCGTGTTGTCGAATTTCATTTCAGGTCGCGATGAAATTGGCTGATATGCTGACTGCACAAGGGGCCGAACCATGAACGATATCGAACAACCGATAATCGAGTATATCTCCGCTATGGTGGCTGAAATCGGCGGAGGGCCGGTCGATCGCGGGACCGCTCTGCTGGAGATCGGCCTGCTGGATTCGATCAGTCTGGTGAAACTGGTGCATTTCCTCGAGGAGCGATTCGAGGTCAGCATCCCCGACACGGAGATACGGGCGGACCTGTTTGAATCGCCCGCGCATCTGGCAGCCTACGTTTCGCAGCGAGCGGCTCGGTTGGTCTAGAGTTCGCGCAGCCGCGCGCAGCACCTTGCCCGCCGCGCTCCGCGGCAGCGCGTCGACGAG
>NZ_BDBQ01000081.1 GCF_001613065.1 Nocardia miyunensis NBRC 108239 | reverse complement strand
CGCGCCCGACTGGTGGGAGCGCGTCGCCGGTCCGCGCCTGCCGCTCGTGGCCACGGCGCTGGTCCTGGTCCCCATCGTGGCCGCGGCCATCGCGATCGCGCTGCTGCCCTCCAGCAGCAGCGGTTCGGTCCAGGCCGTGACGATCAGCGAAAGCTCCTGCGCACCGGAGTGGAAGTCCGGCAAGTCCGGCACCCAGACCTTCGCGATCCAGAACAAGACGAGCAAGGCGGGCGAGATCAATCTGCTGAACGCGGGCGGCGCGATCGTCGGCGAGATCGAGACCATCGGCCCGGCCACCACCGCGGACATGACCGCGACGCTGGGCAACGGCAGCTACACCATCACCTGCCTGATGTCCGGCAAGCCCAAGATCACCTCGCCGACAGTGCAGGTCAGCGGCGCGTCCGGGGATACCCCGCCCGCGGTGAAGCAGGTCACCGCCGAGGATCTGACCCCGGCAAACGACGCCTACCAGGCCTACGCCAACGATGTGCTGACCAGGCTCGCGGGCGCGATCACCTCGATCGGCAACGATGTGCGGGCGAACAACATCCCTGCCGCACAAGCGGATTGGCTCAACGCGCAGATGGAGTGGGAACGCGTCGGCGCGTCCTACAACAGCTTCGGCGACGCGGGCACGGCCGTCGACGGGCTGCCGAACGGCCTGCCCGGCGGCGTCTCCGACGACGGTTTCACCGGCCTGCACCGGATCGAATACGGCCTGTGGCACGGCCAGGGCCCCGATCAGCTGCTGCCCGTGATCGACCAGCTCGGCGGCCAGATCGCCGATATCCAGAAGAATCTGAGCAGCGACGATCTGGCGGGCGATCCGACGAATCTGCCGCTCCGCGCGCACGAGATCCTCGAGGACGCCCTGCGCGACCACCTGTTCGGCAACGACGATCAGGGCTCGGGATCGGCCTATCCGCTCACCGATGCCGATATCGACGTCACCCGCGCGGTGCTCGACGAACTCGGCGCCCTGCTGGACGCCCGCGCCCCCGCCCTGCGCACCGAACTGTCCGCCCGCCTGGACACCCTGCACGCCGCGCTGCTGGCCACTCAGGTCAACGGCCAATGGCGTGCTCCCGCACAGACTCCGCAGGCCCAGCAGCAGGCCGTGCGAGCCGCGCTCGGCGCGGCGCTGGAAGACCTCGCCCGGGTGCCACGGTTGCTCGAAGTTCCACTCGCGCACTGAGCTTCGGCCCCAACACCCCACCCTCGACACAGTAAGTAGGACCTCACGATGGATGTCAGTCGCCGCCGATTCTTCTCCGGCGCCGTGGCGGGTGCGGCCGGGACCGCGCTGACCGCGGGCGTACTCGCGGAGGGCGCGCGCGTGGACGCCGCCGCTGCCGGTACCGGACAGAGCGCGGCGGCCTCGTCGCATCCGTTCCACGGCGCCCATCAGGCCGGGATCCTGACCCCGGGTCCCTCGGCCAAGCAGAACGCCGCCTGCTTCGCGGCGTTCGACGTCACCGTCGCGAACCGATCCGAGCTGGCCGAGCTGTTCAAAACGCTCACCGGCCGCGCGCGCTTCCTGACCGCCGGTGGCACCGCGCCGGATCTCGGTGTGGGACAACCGCCTTCGGACAGCGCGGTACTGGGCGCCGACATTCCCGCCGACGGGCTCACCGTCACCACCGGCGTCGGCGCGAGCCTGTTCGACGACCGGTTCGGGCTGGCGAAACTCAAGCCCGCCAAGCTGACCCCGATGCGTATCTTCCCCAACGACGCCCCCGATCCGGCCTGGACGCACGGCGATCTGCTGGTGCAGCTGTGCGCGAACAATCCCGATACGGTCCACCACACGATCCGCGACATCACCCGCCAGACCCGGGGCGCGCTGCAACTGCGCTGGAAGATCGAGGGCTACAACTCCCCGCCGCGCCCGTCGGGCACCGGGCGGAATCTGCTTGGCTTCAAGGACGGCACCGCCAATCCGACCGGCTCCGAGGCCGAATCGCTGATCTGGACCGACGGCGCGGACGAACCCGCCTGGACCCGCGGCGGCACCTACCACGTGGTGCGTCTGATCCGCATGCTGGTGGAGTTCTGGGATCGTGTCTCGATCACCGAGCAGGAGAACATGTTCGGCCGCCGCCGCGATTCGGGCGCACCGCTGGACGGCAACCAGGAATTCGACACCCCGAACTACGCCGCGGATCCCAAAGGTTCGGTCATTCCGTTGGATTCGCATATCCGCCTTGCCAATCCGCGTACCCCCGACACCGCGCGCCAGCAGTTGATCCGCCGGTCCTACAACTACGACCTCGGCGTGGACCCGAACGGCAACCTCTCGGCGGGCCACATCTTCTCCTGCTACCAGCAGGATGTGAAGCGCCAGTTCGAGGCCATCCAGACCCGGCTGATCGACGAGCCGCTCACCGACTACGTGCAGCCCTTCGGCGGCGGCTACTTCTTCGCCCTGCCCGGCGTCGCGGACAAGGACGACTGGTACGGCCGCGGCATGCTCGCCTGAGGCGCACAGGCGAGTACGCCGGATCAGCCGGAACGCGTAGCACTCATCGGGTGCCGTCCTCCAGGCAGACCGCCAGATGCCGCAGGCCGTCCCGGATACGGGATTTCACCGTTCCCACCGGTTTGCCCAGCCGCTCGGCGACCTCGGGATAGGTGAGTCCGCCGTAGTAGGCCAGGACGATGGTTTCGCGCTGTAGCGGCGTCAGCTCGTGCAGGCCGCGAACGACCGCCCGTTCGTCCAGCGTCTGCTCGACCGCCTCGGAGACCACGTCGTGGTCGCGGGGACGATTGAGCCTGCCGAAGTCCGAATCACGCCCGATGGCAGCGGTTTCGGCGCGGATCCGGTCGACGGCGCGGCGATGGGTGAGCGTCTTGAGCCAGTTCATCGGACTCGACATTCGTTCGTCGTACCGGTTCGCGAGCAGCCACACCTGTAGGTACACCTCCTGGGTGATCTCCTCGCCCATCGCGCGATTGCGCAGTATCCACAGGGCATACCCGGACACTCGATGGTTGGTCTGCCGGTAGAACGCGGTGAACGCCCGGCGGTCGCCGACGCCCACCGCGTGCAGGAGTTCGACGAGGTGACGCCGCTCGGCGTCCTGCCCCGGACGCGACGCACCCGGTGGGCTCACAGGCGCGTATTCGTCGTACGTCCGCAATCGCGGTCCGAGTACCGGTTTTTCTGTCTTCATTACGCTCCCACCTGCAACATTCCTCCGAACAACATTGGAGTAGTTCGGTTTTCGCAGCAGCGGCCGTGGGTCTCACGGCCGAATCGGACGCAATGGGCTTCGCGCAGCACCACCCGGCGGTTTGGTCGTGCAACGGATCTTCTCGCATCCCTACCACCGATGCGAACTACCTCCGGACCGCGAACCGAATCGTGACTTCGTATCAAAGCAAGTCCACCTCGACGCCGTCCCGCCCGGCCGACGGCCCCGGGCGACCAGCGGTTGAAACCGGGGGGTGATTGACCGTTCTGTGACGGGTCTCGTATGGTTGTGCGAGCGGCGATTCGAGGAATCCGGTGTAACTCCGGGACGGTCGCGCCACTGTGAGCATCCAGCTGGATGTGAGTCAGACCCCGGGCGCCGCTGATTTCCATCGTCGATGGGGACGCGAAATCCCCCGAACAGGGAGTTGCCGTGGCTACGTCCTACGCTCCGCGCGCCGAAACCGGTGCGATTCCTCTTTCCATTCCCACTACCGCCCTGTGGCTGGTCGGCACGACGATGCTCGCGCTGCTCGCCTACTACTTCATCGGCGTCGACCAGGGTGCGGTGTCGATCTTCGGCAGCGATATGCATGTGCACGAATTCGTGCACGACGCCCGGCATTTCCTCGGATTCCCCTGCCACTAGGCCAGGGAATCGAGCAGCACAATGGAAAAGCGAATCATCGGCCGAGGTGCGCTGGTCGGCGCACTCGGCGGTTTGGTGGCGTTCCTGTTCGCGCGTCTGCTGTCCGAGCCCGTCATCGGCCGGGCCATCGATTACGAGAGCGGCCGCGACGAGGCCCAGCAAGCGCTGGACAAGGCCGCGGGACTTCCGCTCGCCACGGACGGACCGGAACTGTTCAGCCGATCGGTGCAGTCCACCGTCGGTATCGGATTCGGCATGATCGTTTTCGGTATCGCGATGGGGGCGCTGTTCGCGGTCGCGTACTGCCTGTGCGTGGGCCGGGTCGGCCGGGTCACGCCCCGGAATCTCGCACTGCTGGTGGCCGGGGGCATGTTCCTGGTCCTGTACGGGGTGCCGTTCCTGAAGTATCCGGCGAATCCGCCCTCGATCGGTCATCCCGAGTCGATCGGAGAGCGCACCGGGCTGTATCTGCTGATGGTGGCGATCAGCGCGGTCGCGCTGGTAGCCGCGATCTGGCTGGGTCGCAAAGTCCAAGCGCGCCTGGGTAATTGGAACGCCGTACTGGTCTCGGCGCTGGCCTTCGTCATCGTCGTGGCCGTGGCGATCGTCCTGCTGCCCTCGCTGGGGCATCTGTCGGTGAATCATGCCTACGGCGACAATGCCACCGAGACACCGCAACCGCTGAAAGATCCCGGCGGACATATCGTCTTCCCTGGGTTCCCCGCCGACGACCTGTATCTGTTCCGGCTGTATTCCTTTGCGGCACAACTGTTGTTGTGGACGGTGATCGGCGTCGGCTTCGCCGCGCTGGCCCCGCGCCTGTTCGGCCGGGACACCGAGGCCGCGAGTTCGGACGCCACGACCATCGCACCGGCCGGATGAGTCCGGTCACGCGGCTGACCCTGGTGACGCATGCGATCACCGATGCCGTGCGGGCGGCGCGCTTCCCGCTCGACGAACCGCTCGACATCCGCGAGGTCGAGCGCGGCGGCGAGCTGCCCGACCCCCTCCGGGCCGATCTGGTGCAGGTCGGCCCGGAGGCGCGCGCGGCCCAGACCGCGTCCCTGTTCGGACTGGACGGCGTCACCGAACCCGCACTCGCGGATCTGAATTCCGGCTCCTGGGCCGGTTCGAGCATGGACGCGATCCCCGGCGACCAGCTCATGGATTGGCTGACCGATCCCGAATTCCGTTCGCACGGAGGCGAATCCGTCACCGATCTACTGTCCCGCACGCGAACGTGGATGGCCGCCGTCGCAACCCGGCAATGCCGTGTGGTGGCCTTCACCCACCCGGGCGTCGTACGAGCCTGCATCCTGCTCGCCCTCGCCGCTCCCCCGACCTCCTTCTGGCGCTTGGACATTCCGCCACTCAGCACAACCACCCTGCATTTCCGCGGCAATGCCTGGACCGTCCGTGGCACAGCCCAGCCGCTGTGAATCGATCCAGACCACTCCGCTGGACCGCACACGTGCTGAAACTCAGCGACGGATGAGGCCGGGTAAGTCGGCGCCGCAAGCGCAGTGGACGGCACGGTCTTCGGTGGCCCGGCCCATCGGCCGAAATCCGATGGCGATCGGCCAGCAAGATGACCTAGCGTCGTCAACGTGCTCGCTCACGATCAATTGCTCGAGTTCGCCGCTCGTGGCTATGTGGTGGTCCGCAACGCCGTGCCTGCGGACATGCTCTCGGAGGCGACGCGGGCAATCGATGCCCTGATCACTCGGACACCACCCGGCCCCGATGTTCGCGGCCCCCGCTTCCACTTTCCCGAAGCGGCCGAGGCCCCCGCGCTCGGCGCATTGCTCACTGACAGCATCGCGTGGACGTGCGCCGAATCTCTCACCGGTGCAGGAACATTGGACGTTCCGCAGCAGGTTCGGGTGGCATCGAACAAATCACCGGGCGCGCGGGAGACCTGCTGTTGGCGCATTATCTGTTGGGCCACAACATCGCCCACCGCCGATCGAACGAAAGTTACGGTATGTCGATGTACGTAGTGCCACCGCAGCGGGCCGAGGCATGGCCGAAT
Organism: Nocardia miyunensis NBRC 108239; assembly: GCF_001613065.1. Taxonomy (GTDB): domain Bacteria; phylum Actinomycetota; class Actinomycetes; order Mycobacteriales; family Mycobacteriaceae; genus Nocardia; species Nocardia miyunensis. The sequence continues at coordinate 78,538 of NZ_BDBQ01000081.1, read as the reverse complement.
AGCGACCGCGCAGGGCGGATGCTGATCGGGCCTGGGTTTGCCGCGATCATCGGCCTGGCCATGCTGACCGCGGTCTACCGGACCGACGGAAAGTCACTGATCCAGCTCGAATTCCACATGTCCAGCCAAGCGGTGCTACTGAACTGCGTCGTCGCGTACGTAGTCGCGGCGATACTCGCTGTCGGACTCGGACTTCCGCTCGGTGCACGATTCCCGACAGGGGTGATTCTGGCCGCGATCGGCCTCATGCTCGTCGGCACCGTACTGACCGCGTTCGCCGCAGGCAGCGCCATGCTGTTGGTGGGGCGCGTGCTCGACGGGCTCGGCACGGGTGCGGCCGCCGGCGTGATCGCGGCACTGGTGCTCCGGCTCAACGGTCGGCGAGGTATCGCGGCGGCGGTGATAGCAGCGCTCGGTGTCCTGGCGGCGGTGACCGCACCCGTTGTCGGTCAACTGATTTCGGACGCGGTCAGTTTCCGCTTGGCATATCTGGCGCCGGTACCGTTCCTGCTCGTCGCGCTGATCGTCAGCGCCGTGGGCGGAATTGCCTCGGCCAAACCCCCGGTCCACCCGATTCCCTACGGCACCCCGTACCCATCGCAGGGACCTGCCCAATACCCGAATCCGAACCCCTACGCCACGCCGTACCCAGCACAGGGACCTGCCCAATACCCGAATCCGAACCCCCACGGCACGCCGTATCCGCCGCCCCAGCACCCGTACTCAGCTCCCTACGGCGCACCCCACCCGCCGCAGGCGCCTCCCCACTGAACCCGGATCCCCCCATGTGGGTGTTGCCCCGGCCGGGTTGTGGGTAGCCACTTGTCCACCCAGCTTTCCCACGGTGATTCCGCATTGTCTCCATCCGCTCCGAATCTGTTGCGCCACAATGCTCGAATACCGACGCGGATATAGCGCACCGCGCAATCGCTCCGGATCGGACAGGCCCCGGCAACTATCATCGACGGGGTACGCGGCAGCCGGATCGGCGGATTCTACGATCCGCTCCTCTCGTGTGAGGACCGAGACTCACCGCTCCTCGACGCGGCATCGTATGCTGGACGGTGCAGCTGGTTCGCCGTGGTGAAGCTGAGGAGCCCCGAACTCACCCTCCGGCGTCGAAGCCCGGCCGCCGAAGGTCAAGTGCCCCGGCTCCGGGTGAGAGGGAACCCGGTGGGAATCCGGGACTGTCCCGCAGCGGTGAACGGGAACGAGCGCCGTCTCAGGCACTGGGTGCGAAACCTGGGAAGCGACGGCCGGTAGGACCAGCCCGGCAGCACTGGCTGCCGCGGTCGATTCGTACGAATCGGCGCCCGTGAGTCCGAAGACCTGCCGTCTGTGCCGGATACGCCGTATCCGGCGGTCGTCGCCCCGCGGAGAGGGTGTGCGCCGAGTGGAACCGGGCACGGTGTCATGCTGTGAGGGCTCCGTCAGCGCACGTTCGATGGGTGGCGGCCGTCCACTGCCGATCAGGAGCACAACGTGCCGAATATCGATACTTCTTTCACCGCGACGGTGCTGGGCGCACCGCGCATCGGCCCGAACCGGGAGCTGAAACGGGCCGTCGAATCCTATTGGGCCGGGCGGATCGACGCCGCCGAACTGCATCGCGCCGCCGCCGAACTGCGCACCGCGCAGCTGAACGCCATGCACGCGGCCGGGCTGGACTCGGTGCCGGTGGGCACCTTCTCCTACTACGACCATGTTCTGGACACCGCGGTGCTGCTGGGCGCACTGCCCGAACGCGTGCAGGGCATCGAGGACGAGCTGGACCGGTATTTCGCGGCGGCCCGCGGCACCGATACCGTCGCGCCGCTCGAGATGACCAAGTGGTTCGACACCAACTATCACTATCTGGTGCCGGAAATCGGTGCGGCGACACGGTTTTCGCTGCACCCGGACAAGCCGCTGGCCGAATTGCGCGAGGCGCGGGCGCTGGGAATTCCGGCCCGCCCGGTGGTGGTCGGCCCGGTCACCTTCCTGAAGCTGGCCAAGTCGATCGACGGCACCGATCCGCTGGATCGGCTGGACGATCTGGTTCCGCTGTACGAACAGCTGCTCGCACTGTTCGCCGAGGCGCGCGCGGACTGGGTGCAGCTCGACGAGCCGGTGCTGGTCACCGACCTGACCCGGGCGGAACTGACCGCTGTCGAGACGGTGTATCGCCGGTTGGCCACGACGTCCTCGCGGCCGAGGATCCTGGTCGCCAGCTATTTCGGCCGTCTCGGCGCGGCGCTGGAACCGTTGGCGCACACCGGCGTTGACGGCATCGCCATCGATCTGGTCGCCGGTGGGACGGCCGATCTGCCGGTCGCCCGCACGCTGAGCGACACGTTGATCGTGGCCGGTGTGGTCGACGGGCACAACGTGTGGCGCACCGATCCGGACGCGGCCCTGGCCACCCTCGCCGAGCTGCGCGACGGCGGCGCGTCGGTGGCGGTGTCGAGTTCCTGCTCGCTGCTGCACGTGCCGTATTCGCTCGACGCGGAGACCGATCTCGAACCGCGACTGGCCTCGTGGCTGGCGTTCGGTGCGGAGAAGGTCGCGGAGATCGTCACCCTGGCCGCTGCCGTCCACCGGGGGCCCGCCGCGGTGGCCGACGAGCTCGAGATCGCCCGCACCGCCCTGCGGGACCGTCGCGCCGACCCGCGGCTGCACGTCGAACTGGTCCGTTCCCGGCTGGCCGCACTGGACGCCGCCGACGTCCACCGCGCGCCGGCCGATCGGCGTCGCGAACTCCAGCAGGCCCGGCTGGGCCTGCCGCAGCTGCCGACCACCACCATCGGCTCGTATCCGCAGACCGGCCGGATCCGCCGAGCCCGCGCCGCGCTGCGCCGCGGCGAAATCGACGCGGCCGAATACGACACCCGGATGCGCGCGGAGATCGCCGAAGTCATTGCGCTGCAAGAGGATATCGGCCTTGACGTGCTCGTGCACGGTGAGCCCGAACGCAACGACATGGTGCAGTATTTCGCCGAACAACTGGACGGATTCGCCGCGACGATCAACGGCTGGGTGCAGTCCTACGGCACCCGCTGCGTACGGCCGCCGATCATCTACGGCGACGTCGCCCGGCCCGCCACGATGACCGTCGAGTGGATCTCGTACGCGCAATCCCTGACCGCCAAACCGGTCAAGGGCATGCTGACCGGCCCGGTGACCATCCTGGCCTGGTCTTTCGTACGCGACGATCAGCCGGAATCCGACACCGCGCGGCAGATCGCCCTGGCCATCCGGGACGAGACGATCGATCTGGAGGCCGCGGGCACCGCGATCATCCAGGTGGACGAGCCCGCCCTGCGCGAACTGCTCCCCCTGCGCCGGGCCGATCAGGCCGAATACCTGGCCTGGGCGGTGGCGGCGTTCCGCCTGGCGACCTCGGGCGTCGCCGATACGACCCAGGTGCACACCCACCTGTGCTATTCGGAATTCGGCGAAATCATCGGCGCCATAGCCGAACTCGACGCCGACGTCACCTCCGTCGAGGCCGCCCGCTCGCACATGGAGATCCTGGACGACCTCAACGCCGCGGGCTTCGACCTCGGCGTGGGCCCCGGCGTCTACGACATCCACTCCCCCCGCGTCCCCGCCACCGAGGAGATCACCGACTCCCTGAACCGAGCCCTGAAAGCCGTTCCCGCCCAACGTCTCTGGGTTAACCCCGACTGCGGCCTGAAAACCCGCGGCACCGACGAGGTGATCGCCTCACTCCGCAACATGGTCACCGCCGCCACGGCCCTACGCCAAGCCTGATCTCACCCCGCCGGTCGATGTCCGCCGGACACCGACCGGCGGGATCAGTCCAAGCCCATATCGAGCTGATTCCAGCTGACGGTGACGTCCAGCGGATCAGCGACGTCGATGGCGACCACATCACCACGGGCGCGCAGCGACATATTCTCACGAACATAGCTGCCGTCGGTCGTGAGCCTCAGCATCTCGATCGACGCCGCGGGTCCATCGTCCTGGACCATCCGCACGATCCAGTAGTACGGAATACCCAGCCGCGCATATTCCGCACGCTTCTCGACGAGATCGGCCGTCACGGTGTTCGGCGATACGACCTCGACTACCAGCAGCGTGTCAGCAGCGGTCGGTTTGGTTTTCCATCTGCCCCGCGGCTGTTCGATACAGCGGTAGACGATGGCGTCGGGACGCTTGTAATGGAACGGCACCTCGGACACGAGCATGTCCAGTTCGCCGCTGGCCCGCGGGCGAGGTGCATCACCGGAGCGCTTGGAGACCGCTTCGCGTAGGGGCCACTTTGATATTGTCGCTGACCGCAACATGATTGGGCGAGGGTGATTCGCAGTGCACGATCATGCCGTCGCGAATCTCCACCGTGCGGGCGATGTCCTCGGGCATGTCCAGATACATGGCCATATCCACAATCGGAATCGTCGTACGCAGAAACGACCAATCGACGGCCTCACTCATGCCCGTCAGCCTAGCGTTCGTGCCGGTGCCGGGCGGCGTCGCGGGCGCTGAACAGGTCACAGGGCAGGCAGCCGATCGGCCCAGCAGATCGGCACCTGCACCGGACGGGCGGACAACGCCGCCGTCTTCCGAGACGCGTCACCACACGAACCCGGCCCGGACCGGGTGTTGCACCTCACCGACCGCTTCCGCCTGGCCGCCGAACAACTGTCCTCGGACAAAATCGCTGTCAGGATCTCCGGCATCTACCTGTTCGAACGCCTGGCCGAAGATTCCCCGGCGGATCACGCGACCGTGTACTCGGTCCTCGCGGCATTCGTCCGCACCCAGGCCCCCGCGACCAACTGTCCCCCACCGAAAGAACCCGGAGTGGGGCCTGTCGACATCCAGGTCGCGATGACCGTGATCGGCCGACGAGATACCTCTCGGGAACAGTCGGCGGACAAACCGGATCTCAACAGAACCTGCCTCGCCGGTATCGACCTGGGCAACGCAAACCTGTTCGGTACGAACCTGACTGACGCGAACCTTGCCCACGCAAACCTGACCAGCACGAACCTGGCAAACGCGACCCTGAACAAAGCGGACCTGTCCGACGTGGATCTGGCCTACGCGACCCTGACCGGCGCGGGCCTGACCGGCGCGAACCTGAACGGCGCGTTCCTGACCAGCGCGAACCTGACCCGCGTGGTCCTAGACTACGCGAACTTGACCGACACCAGACTGACCGGCACCAACCTGCAAAGCGCATACCTGCTTGGTGCGAACCTGACTGGCGCCACCCTGATCAACGCTAATCTGACCAACGTGCGGTCCGACCCCCGGACGCAATGGCCGACGGGTTTCACGCCACCTCCTCTGCCGCGCTGACGCGTCGTGCGAGGTGTCGAGAACTGATCGTCGAATCGACAGCGGTCAGTCCATGTGTTCGATCTGGCGGATCTTGTTCATGGCGTCGAGGGCGGCGACCTTGTAGGACTCGGCGAGGGTGGGGTAGTTGAAGACGGCGTCGACCAGGTAGTCGACGGTGCCGCCGCAGCCCATGACGGCCTGGCCGATGTGGACGAGTTCGGTTGCGCCGGTGCCGAATACGTGGACGCCGAGCAGTTCGCGGGTTTCGCTGCAGACCAAGAGCTTCAGGACGCCGTAGGAGTCGCCGATGATCTGGCCGCGGGCCAGTTCGCGGTAGCGGGACACGCCCACCTCGTAGGGTTTGCGGGCGGCGGTCAGCTGGTCCTCGGTCTGGCCGATGAAACTGATCTCCGGGATGGTGTAGATGCCGATCGGCTGCAACGCGGACAGCGCCTGCACCGGTTCGCCGCAGGCGTGATGGGCGGCCAGGCGGCCCTGTTCCATCGACGTCGCGGCCAGTGCCGGGAACCCGATGACGTCGCCGACCGCGTAGATGTTCGGCACCTCGGTGCGGAAGTACTCGTCCACCGAGACGCGGCCGCGCTTGTCCGCGCTCAGCCCGGCCTTCTCCAGACGCAGGCTCTCGGTCATGCCCTGCCGCCCGGCCGAATACATCACCACCTCCGCGGGAATTCGCTTGCCGCTCTCCATGATCGCGATCGCACCGCGCGGATGCCGCTCGACCGCCGCGACCGTCTCCCGGAAGCGGAAGGTCACCGCGAGATCGCGCAGATGGTACTTGAGCGCCTCCACCACTTCGATATCGCAGAAGTCCAGCATCCGCTCGCGCGACTCCACGACCGTCACCTTGCATCCCAGCGCGGCGAACATGGACGCGTACTCGATGCCGATGACGCCCGCACCGACCACGATCATCGACTGCGGCACCCGCTCGAGCTCCAGGATTCCGTCCGAATCGATGATGGTCCTGCCGTCGAAGTCGACGGTTTCCGGTCGCGCGGGCTGGGTCCCGGTGGCGACGACGATGTTCTCGGCGGTCACCCGGGTTTCCCGGCCGGTGCCGTCCGCCACCTCGATCGTGTGCTCATCGAGGAACGACCCCATCCCCGGCAACAGCGAAACATGGTTGCGGGACAACTGATTCCGAATCACATCGACCTCGCGGCCGATCACGTGCTGCGCGCGGGAGAGCAGATCGGTGACGGTGATGTCCTCCTTCACCCGATAACTCTGCCCGTACATCTCGCGCTGGCTCAGGCCGGTCAGATACAGCACCGCCTCGCGCAACGTCTTGGACGGGATCGTGCCGGTGTTGATGCACACCCCGCCGATCATGTCCCGCCGTTCCACCACGGCGGCTCGTTTACCCAGTTTCGCGGTGGCGATCGCCGCCTTCTGACCGCCGGGACCTGATCCGAGAACCAGAACGTCGTAGTCGTACATGCGGCCAGTCTGACAGCGAAATGTGAACTCCACAGGCGCAATAACCGGGTCGGCATCGGCCGTGACCGGTTCCGGACCGCACGACGCGACTCCGCGGCCCGAGGACCTGCGCCGACCCCTGACATCCGGAACTCCTCCCGGTTTCCTGTGACCAGCCGTGCGCGCCCGGAACCGAGCGACTATGCCCCGGAACCACTCTCGACGGGCACGGCCCCCGAGCGCAGCACCTCGAGCAGTTCGATCGGCAGATATCCCTGTTCGGCCAGCCGCGCCAGAACCCCTCCGCTGGCGAGGATCTCCAGGATCAGCGGCGGGAGCGGGGCGGTGCGGCCGGTCGTGGCCGTGGTGTCGTTGCGGTAGTCGCCTGTGGCGATGTCGACGGTGACCTCGTCGCCGTCACGGAAGACGGTCCGGGCGCCGGGCACGGTGAGTGCGGGCAGTCCGGCGTTGACGGCGTTGCGGAAGAACAGCGAATTGAAATCCTCGGCCAGCAGCGCGGCGACGCCGAGCGCGCGGAACAGGGTGGCGACCGGACGGGAGGACCCGACGCCGAAATTCCTTCCCGCGACGACGATGTCACCGGGCCGGACCTCATCGGTCCACCCCGGCCGGAGCTGGTGGAACACGTGCCGGGCGGCCTCGGGGACGTCCATCTTCATGGCGAACGCCGGATACATCGCGTCGGTGTCGATCGAGTCGCCGAACACCCAGACGCGGCCGGAGATGACGGTGGATCGCTCGGTCATGCTGTCACGCTCCGGGGATCGGTGATGCGGCCGGTGATCGCGGAGGCGGCGACCGTGGCCGGGGAAGCCATGTAGATCTCGGCCTCGGTGCTGCCCATGCGGCCGGTGAAGTTGCGGGTACTCGAGGTCAGGCAGACCTCGCCCGGCCCGAGGACGCCCATGTGGTAGCCGAAACACGCGCCGCAGGTCGAATTCGTCACCACCGCACCGGAATCGGCGATGTCCTGCAGATAACCCAGGCGCATCGCGTCCCGGTAGACCTGCTGTGAGGCGGGGGTGACCAGCAGCCGCACGCCCGCCGCGACGCTGCGTCCGCGCAGGATGTCCGCCGCGATGCGCAGGTCCTCGAGCTGCCCGTTGGCGCAGGAGCCGATGAACGCCTGATCGATCCGGCGCTGCTCGATCCGCGAGACGGGAATTCCGTTGCGGCTCACCGTTCCCGGCCGAGCGACATACGGTTCGAGCGTGTCGAGATCGATCGTGCGCACCTGCGCGTACTCGGCGTCCGGATCGGCGACGGCGGGTTCGTAGTCGCGCACGCCGCGTTCGGCGAGGAAGTCCGCGAGGACATCGTCCGCCGCGAATGTGGCGAAGTCCGCGGAGATCTCGGCGGCCTGCGTGGCGATGGTACGGCGGTCGTTGAGCGGCACACTGGCCAGACCCGGACCACCGAATTCGAGATTCTGGTTCGTGGCGTCGCCGTAGGTGGCGGCGAGCGCGAGAAAGACGTCCTTACCGCTGATTTCGCGCGGCAGGGTGCCGATCAGCTCGTAGCGGACGGTCGGCGCGAGCTGATACCACGTCGTGCCGGTGCACATGATGGAGTAGACCTCCGCCGGCCCCAAGCCGCGCGCGGCGGTGTTGTAGGCACCGCCCGCGCAGGTGTGAGAATCGGTGCAGGCCAGCACTTCTCCGGGCCGGGACAGGCCGTTCTCGGCGATCACCTGATGACAGATGCCGTGCCGTCCGACATCGAAGAACTTCTCGATCCCGAAGTCGGCCACGAACTTTCGCGCCCGCGGACCGCCCGCGGCATCCTTCAGCGTGGGCGCGGGCACCGCGTGGTCCATGACGACGGCGATCTTGTCCGGGTCGTGGATCCGGTTCGGTGTCATCCACTGCGTGGCGAACTGCAGGTCGATCATGACGCACATGTCGACCTCGACGGTGACGATGTCACCGGGCCGGACCCGCTCGACACCGCCCTTGCGGGCGAGCAGGTTCTCGATCATGGTCATCGGGAATTCCCCCTTGGATACCCTGTCGTTTCCGGCGGGGAGGTGAAAGCGGGAGTGTTGTTCGTCCTGCATGACAGCCCCTTTCGATAGCATGTTCGAATGGATGAGGTGGTGCGGTACACGTACCGGTTGCGGCCCGGCCGTACCGCCGAGGCGGCGTTGTCGGCGGAGTGGGGCCGCTGCCGCTGGCTGTGGAACGAGGCGGTGCACCAGCAGAAATCGGGGCAGAAACCGACGTTCGCAAAGCTCGGAAAGCTGCTCACTCAGACGCGAGCGAAACTGCCGTGGTTACGTAAGGGGTCGCAGGTCGTCCAACAGCAGATGCTGCGCGACTATGCCCAGGCGCTGGATCACTCGTTCAAGGTGATAGGGCGCGGTCGCCCGAAGACCAAGTCCCGCAAGACTTCCCTGCTGTCGCTGGAATATACGACGCGTGGGTTCTCGGTCCGTGATGGCCGGTTGGTGTTGCCGAAAGGCGTCACGGTCCCGGTGGTGTGGTCGCGGGAACTGCCTTCGCCGCCGACGTCGGTCCGTGTCTACCGCGACAGCCTGGGCCACTGGTACGCCTCGTTCGTGGTGCGCCGAGAGATCCCGGCCCATCCGTGCGGTAAAGGTGGTATCGGTATCGACTACAAGGGCCAACCGCAGTCCAGGGGCTACCATTCGGCCAGGCCGACGAGTTCGAAGAGCCCGGCCGGGCCGGTGGGCAGCAGGTCCGTCACGTCCCGTCCGGCCGCCTCGCCGAGGCTGGTGAGCATCGCGTAGGCGGCCGCGCCCAGCGCCAGCGAGGGCTGGATCGCGATCGCGTACCCGAGTTCGCGCAGCCGCGCGGCGGACTCGATCGGGGTCAGGCCGCCGATCACCTGGTTGATCAGCAGCGGAGCGGAGACCTCCGCGCCGATGCGCTCGATCTCCTCGATGCTCTGCGGGGCCTCCACGAAGATCACGTCCGCACCCGCATCCGCGTAGGCGTTGGCACGCTCGATCGCGACGTCCAGACCCAGCGGTCCCCGTGCGTCGGTCCGCGCGATGATCACCAGCCCGGGATCGGTACGGGCCGCCAGCGCCGCGCCCAGCCGGGCGGCGAACTCACCGGAGTCGATGAGCTCCTTGTCCGGCAGATGCCCGCACTTCTTGGGAAAAGCCTGGTCCTCCAACTGAATTGCGGCCACCCCGGCGGCTTCGTATTCGCGCACGGTGCGAATCACGTTGAGCGTCGCGCCGTATCCGGTGTCGGCGTCGGCGATCAGCGGGATGTCGCCGAGCACGCGGGTCGTCATGCGGGCACGCTCGGCCATCTCGGTCTGGGTGACCAGTCCGATATCGGGCAGCCCGAACCCCGAGGCCGCGACGCCCGCGCCGGTCAGGTAGGCGGCGGAGAATCCCAGGCGCGCCACCAGCGATGCCGAGAGGCCATCGAAAACCCCTGGAGCAGTGATGAATTCGCCCGCATCGAGCGCGGCGCGGAGCCTGCGACGGGCCTCCTGTGCGGTCATCGGCCGATCTCCTTTCCATCCAGCGCACCGGCCACGGGCGCGGCCAGCAGTTCGGTCAGCTCGCGAATATCGGTCAGCTCGTCGATGCCCAGGACGGCCCGCTGGATCGCGTCGAGCCGGGCGGCGGGCATCAGCGGCCCGGTCAGGGAGCGAAACTTGGCGACGAGTTCGTCATCGGTGACCGGGTCCGAGGGACCGCCGTGCGGCTCGGTGACGCGCCGGTGCAGTACGGTGCCGTCGTCCAGAGTCAGGGTGAGTTCGGTCGCGAATCGCTCACGCGCGGGACCGTTCTCGATGCTCTCGTCCAGGAGGACCTCGACCCGGCCGAGCAGATCCCACACATCGTCCGCGTCCAGGCGTTCGGGGGTGAACTGCGGCGGCAGCACCTGCCCGTCCGCCAGTGCGACCGCGGCGGCGTAGCCGAGATTCATCTGCGCGCCGATGCTCGTCAGCGGACGTTCGGGCGTCCACCAGCCATGGTGGTAGATCGCGTGACCCACCCGAATCTCGATGTGGGACACCGTCTTCGGGTCGATCGCGTATTCTTCGCGCAGTTCCAGCGCGGCCTGGACGGTTCCGTGCAGCCCGCCCTGGGCGGCATAGGACTTCACCATGATCACCTCGGTGTGCCAGTCCCGGCCCAACCCGGCGACCACCTGCGCCGGGTCCGGATCGTGCCCCTCGCCGAACACCGCGAGATAGCCGCCGTACGGGCGATCGAAAACCTGCTTGATACCGATGTACCCGGCCGCGGCCAGACCCGCGGCGTAATAGCCGTTGCGGGCGGCGAATCCGTGTTGCATGCGCTTGGACATCGCCTCGTGCTGGGCGGCCATCAATCCGGCCGATTGGGTGCCCGCCATGCCGACCGCGTCCTCGAGCCGCCCGGCGTCCAGACCGCGCAGTTTCCCGGCGACCACCGCGGCGGTGTGCGTCCCGAAGACCGGGCCGCTGTGCCAGCCGCGCGAGAGCATCTGCGCACCGTGCAGCGCGAGGCCGACCCGCGGGCCGACCTCGAATCCGGCGACCGCGGCCGTCAGCGCGTCGCGGCCGGAAGCGCCGCCGAGATGATGCGCCGTGGCCAGCAGCACCGGCAGCACCAGCGAATTGCTGTGCAGCGGGGCCAGCGGATGGAAGTCGTCGAGTTCGAAACCCTGCACGAACGTGCTGTTGAGCAGCACCGCCGCGGGACCGCTGGTGGTGACTCCGCTGCCGATCACCGCCACGTCCCCGGCACCCTCCAGATCGAGCACAGCGCGGGTGGCGACCCGGGACCAGGGCAGTTGCGCGCCGACCAGTCCGCAGGCCACGCCGTCGAGCAGCAGATGCCGGGCCCGGGAGCGCACCGCGTCGGGGATCTGTTCCGGGGTCAGCTGTTCGACCCAGCGGACCAGCGGAACGGTTACGCCCGATGTCGTCGATTCCGTCATGCGTCTCAGTGAACGCCCGGCCCGGTGCGACTCTCCGAATTCGTCGGAAATATCATCACAACCGAACAAGATCGTGGGAATTCGTCGAGTTGATCCCACACACTGCAGATATTCGTAGCACCCGATACTCATCGAGCAGGAGACCATGCGCCCGGACAGCCCCGCCTCGCGCGCGTTCGACGAGACCGACATCGAACTGCTCGATGCCCTGCACGCCAATCCTCGGGCCAGTTTCGAGCGACTCGGCCCGGTGCTGGGCATCTCCGCGGTCACCGCGGCCCGGCGCTGGCAGCGACTGACCGAATCCGGGCGCGCCTGGGTGTCCTCGGTGCCCGGCCCGCACCTGGCGCTGGCCGGGGCATCGGTCGAGATCCGGGCACAGCCCGGACGCACTCTCGAGGTCGCCCGCGCGCTGGCGACGGTCCCGCAGGTGATGAGCGTCTACGCCACCGACGGCGCGTTCGATCTGCAAGCCCTGGTGATCACCGACACCGTGACGTCGCTGAGCCACCTGTTGCTCGAACAACTCCCCGGCATCTCCGGGATCGCGACCGCGCAGAGCCATGTGTGCCTCGAGTGGTACAGCGGCACCCGCTGGCGTCTCGGAGCGATCGATACGACCCAGCAACGTTCGGTCACCGACGGGCCCGGCGATCGGCCGCCCTCGGTGGGCGGGCGGCTCGCCTTCCGGAATCGGACGCTCGATCCCGCGGACCGCGCATTGTTCCTGGCCCTGCAGTACGACGGCCGCGCCCGGTATCGCGACCTCGCGGCCCAGCTGGGCATGACCGAACAGCAGGTGCGGCGGCGTCTGGACGCACTCGTGCGACGCGGCGTCCTGGGCTTTCGCACCGATTTCACCCGTTCGGAGGGCGGCTGGCCCACCGAATACGCGCTGCGGATCTCGGTGCCGCGGCACGCCCTCGCCGATGTCGGCTCCGAGATCGGCCGATGGCCGCAGACCCGCATCTGCGCCGCCACAACCGGTCCGGCGAACCTCCTGCTCATGGCACAGGTCCATCACACGAGCGACCTCACCGGCCTGTTCGACCGGATCCGATCCGGCACGCCCGAGGCCGAGGTCCTCGACCACCGGCTCGTGCTGCGCGCGGTCAAGTCCTGGGGTCGTCTGCTCGACGAATACGGACACGCCGACGGCGTCGTCCCGGTCGATCCCTGGGCGTCGTGACATTCGGCGACCACGCCGCGGATCGACCATCCGCACCCCGCACCGACCTACAGCTAACCTGAGGCGAATATTTCCAGGAGCGAGGAGAAGCAGTGCTAACACTGTCGGCGCCCGATTCGAAGAAGATTCACAGACTACGGCACCGAATTCGAGCCTCCCGCTTCCTCCCAGCTACCGCACTGCTGTTCATTCTGGCGATCGCGGCCTCGCTGTTCGCCGGGTCGTACACCTACGTGCTGGCCGCGCCGACCGCGCACCACATTCCGGTGGCGGTGGTCGATCCCGGCTCCGATCAGCGCACCGAGGCCGTCCTGGCCGCGATGAATCAGAAGCTCGGGAACACGCTCGCGGTCCGGCGCACCGACGCGGCGCATGCGCGCGAATCCCTGTTGCAGCAGCGGACTTTCGCGACCATCTCCACACAGCAGGACCATGTGGCGGTCGATACCGCGGGCGCCGCCGGCGAGACCCTCGCCCAGACCATCACCGAGACCGCGACGGCCGTGGCCGCCTCGACCCACGTGCCGGTGACCACCACCGACCTGGTACCGCTACAGCACGGCGACCCGCGCGGCCTGGGCCTGTTCTACATCACGCTGGCCGCGGTGATCGTCGGATTCGTCGGCGCGATCCAGCTCCACGTCAACGCCGCGGCCCTGCGACATGTCGAACGCATCCTGTTCACCGCCGCGTACGCGCTGCTCGGCGGGTTCGGCATCGCCGTGACCGTGGACTGGATCCTGGACGCGATCCGGTTGCCGTTCGTCGAGTCCTGGCTCATCCTGGCCCTGACAATGTTCACCTCGGGCATGGTGTGCTCGATGTTCACCGCGCTGTTCGGCCGCTGGGCCATGGTGCCGACCTGGGTGGTCATGGTTCTGGTGGGCAATCCGTCCTCCGGCGGGGCGGTGGCCTGGCCGATGTTGCCGAGGCTGCTGGGCCTCATCGGCCGCTGGCTGCCGCCCGGCGCCTCGGTGTCGGCGCAGCACACTGCCGTGTATTTCCGTTCGTACCAGCATATTTCGCCATTCCTGGTGCTGGGCGGGTGGGCATTGGCGGCCACGGTGGTGTACTGGATCTTCCGCGATCGCCAGCAGGGGCGCGCCGCGGCCGCGGACGACGCGTCCTGACTCGCGAGTTCCGCGAGCCGGAACCATCCGCCCAGGTGAGGGCGCAAATGCCAGGAAAGATGTTTCGCGGCCGGACGCACGGTTACTCGGAGGGGAACGTCGACGTAGTCGTCGGCGTCGATGATCGGGTTCGAAGACTGGCCCACGCAATCGAAGACCGGCCACAGCCGTGGCCGTCCGTCCCGACAGCGGAAGGAACCAGACACATGCTCATGCTCACCCCCACAGCCATCGAGGCCGTACGGACCATCACCTCCGGTGACGGCACGCCCGCGGAGGCGGGACTGCGGATCTTCTCCGCGACCGAAAGCAACCAGGCCCTGCAACTCGCGGTGGCCGCGGCCCCTGCCGAACAGGACCAGATACTCAGCGCCGACGGATCCCGCATCTTCCTGGACGAGAAGGCCGCCGCATTCCTGGACGACAAGATCCTCGACACGGGTGTGGATTCCGACGGTCAGAGCACCTTCGTGGTCGCGCCGCAGGGGCAGGAACAGCCGGAACAGGGCGCGCCGCAGGCCTAGACGACAGCGGGGGTCATCCGGGTCAGGGTCGGATCGCGTCGACGCTGCCGGATGAGTCCTGCCCGGCCGAGCTCAGGTGGATGAGTCCTTCAGGACGCGATCACGGTCTCGGTGCCGCGCTCCCCGGGAGATCGACTGGAGAAAATCCCGCACGACGGCGTCGAACGCGTCGGGCGTCTCCATGCTCGGTGTGTGACCGGCCTCGGGGATGATGGCCAGCTCGGCGTTCGGAATCAGCTCGGCCAGTTCGGCGGCGAGGACGCCGCGGTCGAACGCGTCCTCGGCGCCGGCCACCACGAGAGCCGGAATGCCCAGTCCCCGTGCGGTTTCGGTGTAGTCCGGCCGTGCCGCGCGCCCGCGCAGCGCGGCCGCGGCGGTCATCGGATGGGCGGCGAGCATCATCTCCCGGGCGCGCGCGGCGACCGCCGGGCGTTCGCGCACGCTGCGTTCGCTCAGTACCAGCGGCAGGAACTCCTCCGCGTAGTCGCGCACTCCCTCGGCCTCGAGCCGATCGGCCAGCGTCAGGCGCGCGGTCCCGGCCTCCGGGGTGTCCACACTGGCGAAGGTGTCGGAAAATACTACGGCACTTGCTCTTTCGGGATGACGGCCGAGCAGATCGAGTACGACCTGCCCGCCCATCGAATATCCGATCAGCGTCGCCTCGCCGACTCCGCGATCGGCCATGACCTCCAGCACCGCCCGGGACTGCACGGCCATCTCGACGGCGCTGGAAGTCACCGCGCTGCCACCGAATCCGACCATGTCCACGCAGATCACCCGGTAACCGATCGTGGTGAAGGAGTCGATCTGCGGCTGCCACATGCGCTTGTCGAACAGGAAGCCGTGGACGAGGACCAGCGCGGGACCGCTCCCGTGATCGGTGTATCCGACGGGACCGAAGTCGGTGGCGAGTATGGACACGATGCCCCGTTCAGATCTTGGACGGATGGGTGGCCAGCGGTGTCACCGCGATGCTCATATAATCGAAAAGCGGTAGCCCGGAAAGTATTTCGTGTAGCTCGTCGGTGGACTCCACATCGAGGACCGAGAAGTTGGCGTACTCGCCGGCGATCCGCCACAGCTGCGGCCACTTGCCCGCCCGCTGCAACTCCTGGCTGTACGCCTTCTCGCGGGACACGATCTCCGCGCGGGCCTGCGCCGGAAGATCGCGGGGCAGTTGGACATCCATCCGTACGTGGAACAGCATGTCGTTCTCCTGGAAAGGGTTCGGGCCGTGCCGATTCAGGCGCGGTCCAGGACGAAGTCGTAGGCCACGGCATCGCCGCCGCCCGGACGCGGCCGCGGGTCGAGCATCAACTCGGGCTTGACCGCCGAGGCGATGTCGTCGTCGTTGTGCTCGTCTTTCGGGAAATACAGCTGCGCGGTGAGCAATTCGTGTCCCGGTGCGGAAACCTTCACGTGCAGGTGAGCCGGACGCCAGGCGTGCCAGCCCGCCGCGGCGATGAGTTTACCGCACGCACCGTCGGTCGGAATCTGATACGGCGCAGGACGCATGGTGTGGATCTCGAAACGGCCGTCGGCATCGGTGCGGAACGTCGCCCGCAGATTCCACTCCGGAATACCGGGCGCGAACTGCGAGTACAGGCCGTCGGAGTCGGCGTGCCACAGCTCGATCGTGGCGTCGCCCAATGCCGAGCCGTCGGTGGAGGCGACCCGGCCGGTCCACACCAGCGGACTGCCGGATTCGTTGTCGCGCATGGGAACCGATTCCCCGACGCCGCGTTCGGGAGCGCCCGGAACGTAATACGGCCCCTCGATGGTGCCCTTGTTGCCATGGCGGTGCTCGGTGGCGACCTCCTCCACCACGTGCTCCACCCAGACGTCCAGGAACAGCGGCCACTCCCCGTCCTGCCCGACGCTGATCAGCCACGCCTTGAGCGCGTTGTACTCGGCATAGGTGAGCTTGTGCCGCCGGATGATGTCACCGACCGCGCCGAGCAGCTCGCGGGCGAGCAGATCCACCCGCTCGGGCGGGGTGTCCGCGACATTGATCTTGTCCGAGGCGAAACGTTCGGTCGCGCGGGCTCCCGAGTCGGCGGCGGTCGGGGCCGGGTTGATGGTGGTCATCGCATCCTCCTTGATAACTGACCTGTATTCGGTTGTCGGGCTGTCGATTTCAGGTGTCCTGGCGATATCGGGCGAGTTTGTCGGGATCCAGGTCGACGCCCAGTCCGGCACCGGGCCGGATGGTGAGCTCACCGCCGCAGATCCGCAGGGGTTCGGTGAGCAGGTCGTCACTCATGTCCAGGAAGTTGGACAGCTCCCCCGCCCGCCGCGAGGTGAGCCGGTAGGCCGAACCGAAGACCACCGAACACATCGAACCGAGTTGGCCGTCGATCTGATTGCCCATCACGACTTCCAGACCCAGCCCCTCGGCGAGGTGGTGCACGCGCTGCGAACCGGTGAATCCGGTGCGCGCGGTCTTGATGCTGACCGCGGTGGCCGAACCGCCCAGCACCTCCCGGGTCACATCGGCCGGGGTGGGGACCGATTCGTCGGCGATGAACGGCACATCGATGCGGGAGACCAGCCAACGACGGCCCAGCACGTCGTCGGCGGGGCAGAGTTCCTCGGCGAACAGCAGATTCAGATCGGCCATCTGCTTCATGGCCGCCGCGGATTCCGAGGCGGTCCAGCCGCGATTGCCGTCGATGTAGAGTTCCGCACTCTCGCCGAGCGCCTCGCGCAGGGCCCGCACCACCGCGACGTCCAGCTCGACCGGACGCCGTCCGACCTTCACCTTGAAGGTGGTGATGCCGTGCAGATCTCGCATCCTCTGCGCCTCGGCCACCATCGCGGCGGGGTCGTCGAAGCCGAGCATGTGCGACACGCGCATGCGGTCGGTGTAGCCGCCGAGCAGTTCGGTGACCTGGATGTCCAGGGTGCGGCCCAGCGCGTCCCACACGGCCATGTCGATCGCGGCCTTGGCCACCGGATTGCCGACCGTGCGGTTCAGCCGGGCGTGAATTGTCTCGCGCTGCAACAGATTCAGGCCGATCACCTGCGGGGCGAAGATCTTCTGGATCACCGCCACCACGCTGTCCTGCGTCTCGCCGTAGGTGAACGGGCGCGGCGGGGCCTCGGCGATGCCGATCACGCCGTCGTCGGTGTGCACCCGCACCAGGACATGTTCGGCGACGCGCACCTCGCCGGAGGCGAACGTCAGCGGTTTGCGATAGGGAATGGCGAACGGAATCGCCTCCACGCCTGTAATTTTCATCGTCCGGCCTCCGCGGGCTCGTGGTGGGACCGGATCCGCCGAAGTTCCATCTCCGGGCCTCCTTTCGATACGCCGACGGGCACTGGCGTGTATCGAGTCACCGTAGATATGAATATTGAGTCAGGACAAATACTATTTTCGGCCTGATTGATATGCGTGAGCAATCAATAACCCCCTGGGTCAGGACTGGGCATTCACCCGGGGTGATTGGCATCACACGCTGTCACGATCGAGGCACAGGCCACCGCGCTGTCCCGCCGTCCCCGGCCCGAGGACTCCGCCGCAGGCCGTTCCCGACCCGGTTGGAGGACCCATGACCAGTACGTTCGATCACCTGACGCGGGTGCTCGCCGACGCGATCGTCGACGATCGGGAGGCCGGGGTCTTCCGCGCCAATCGCCGGATCTTCACCGACGAGGAGATCTTCGAACTGGAGATGAAATATCTGTTCGAGGGCAACTGGCTCTATCTGGCGCACGAGAGCCAGATCCCGAATCCGGGCGACTACTTCACCACCTACATCGGCCGTCAACCTGTGGTGATCACCCGCGACCGAGACGGCGAACTGCACTGCCTGATCAATGCCTGCGCGCATCGCGGGGCGATGATCTGCCGCCGCAAGACCGACAATCGCACGACCCTGACCTGTCCGTTCCACGGCTGGACGTTCCGCAACGACGGCACCCTGCTCAAGGTCAAGGACCCTGACGGCGCGGGCTACCCGGACACGTTCGATTCGAACGGCTCGCACAACATGACCCGCGTCGCCCGTTTCGAGAGCTACCGCGGATTCCTGTTCGGCAGCCTGAACCCGGACGTGCTGAGCCTGCGCGAACATCTCGGCGACACCACCGCCGTGATCGATATGCTCGTCGACCAGTCCCCCGACGGCCTCGAGGTGCTACGCGGATCCTCGACCTACACCTACGACGGCAACTGGAAGGTGCAGGCGGAGAACGGCGCGGACGGCTACCACGTCACCGCGACGCACTGGAACTACGCGGCCACCACCTCCCGCCGCGACACGGGCGCGTCCAAGAACGAGACCAAGACCCTGGACGCGGGCAAATGGGGTAAGGCGGGCGGCGGCTACTGGTCCTTCCCGCACGGGCACCTGTGCCTGTGGACGTGGGCGGCCAACCCGCAGGACCGTCCGCTGTGGCCGCGCATCGAGGAGCTCAAACGCGAATTCGGCGAGGCCCGAGGCGAATTCATGGTCAAGGGCTCGCGCAATCTGTGCCTGTATCCGAACGTGTACCTGATGGACCAGTTCAGCACGCAGATCCGGCACTTCCGCCCGATCGCGCCGGACCGGACCGAGGTCACCATCTACTGCATCGCCCCCAAGGGCGAGAGCCCCGAGGCGCGGGCGTGGCGGATCCGGCAGTACGAGGACTTCTTCAACGCCTCCGGCATGGCCACCCCGGACGATCTCGAGGAATTCCGTTCCTGCCAACTGACTTTCCGCGCCGCCGCGGCCCCCTGGAACGATATGAGCCGCGGTGCGGAGCACTGGCTCGGCGGACCCGATCCGGTCGCCGAATCGCTCGGCATGCACGGCGTGCTCTCGGCCGGGGTGAAGAACGAGGACGAGGGCCTGTTCCCGATCCAGCACGGCTATTGGCTGGCCCGGATGCGAGAAAGCCTGTCCCGCGAGGAATTCCGACCGGCTCGGGAATCCGCGGCCGACTCCGTCGAGGCTTGAGGAGAATTCGATGACCGTCACCGCCGACACCACCGCTGGCTCGAAACTGGTCACCCACAACGACATCGAGCAGTTCCTGTACCGCGAGGCCCGCTATCTCGACGACCGGGAATTCGAGAAGTGGCTGGACTGCTATGCCGACGACGTCGTCTATTGGATGCCCGCCTGGGGCGACGACGATCTGCTCACGGAGGATCCGCAGACCCAGATATCGCTGATCTACTATCCGAACAAGGGCGGACTGGAGGACCGGGTCTTCCGCATCCGCACCGAAAGGTCCTCGGCCACATCACTTCCCGAGCCGCGCACCAGCCACAACATCAGCAATGTGGAGGTGATCGAACGTCGCGGTGATCTGGTGGACGTCCGATTCAACTGGCACACCATGTATTTCCGGTACAAGACCATCGATCCGTACTACGGGACCTCGTTCTACACGATCGACTTCTCCGGCGCCGCACCGCTGATCCGGCGCAAGACCGTGGTGCTCAAGAACGACTACATCCACCACGTCGTCGACGTGTACCACTTCTGAGCCGCGAGAGAGCCCGTCATGAACCACCGGATCGCGCTGTCGTTCGAGGACGGCGTCACGCGCTTCATCACCTGCGCCACGGACCAGACCGTGGCCGACGCCTCGTATCGGGCGCGCATCAACATCCCCCTGGACTGCCGCGACGGTGCGTGCGGCACCTGCAAGGCGTTCTGCGAGTCCGGTGAC
Organism: Nocardia miyunensis NBRC 108239; assembly: GCF_001613065.1. GTDB lineage: Bacteria > Actinomycetota > Actinomycetes > Mycobacteriales > Mycobacteriaceae > Nocardia > Nocardia miyunensis. The sequence goes on along the minus strand of NZ_BDBQ01000081.1, from coordinate 58,365 downwards.
TACGACGGCGGGGCCTATATCGACGACGCGCTCAGTTCCGACGAGGCCGCGAACGGTTATGTGCTGCCATGCAGTATGAAGCCGAAATCCGATCTGGTACTGCAGATTCGGAGTTCCTCGGCGGTGGCCAAGACCCAGCCGACGCGGTACGCCGCGACGATCACCGCACTGGATCGGCTCTCCCCCACCACGATCGCGCTGACCGCGGAGATCGAAGACCGCGACAAACTGGCCTTCCTGCCCGGCCAGTACGTGAATATCGCGGTGCCCGGGACGGACCAGAGCCGCTCGTACTCGTTCAGCAACGGCCCGGCCGACAAGAGCCTGACCTTCCTGATCAAGCTCACCCCGGGCGGGGTGATGTCGCGGTACCTCACCGAACGCGCGGCGGTCTCGGACGAGCTCACCTTCCTCGGCCCGAACGGCAGCTTCTTTCTGCGGGAGACCGAACGTCCGGTGCTGCTGCTGGCCGGTGGCACGGGACTGGCCCCGGTGCTGTCGATCCTGCGGGCCATGCGCGCATCGGGGACCAGCCGCCCGGCCCATCTGATCTACGGCGTCAGCACCGACGACGACGTGGTGGAGCTGGACGCACTCGCCGAGTTGGCCGCCGGACTCGACGGATTCACCTGGGACTACTGCGTTTCCGCGCCGGGGAGCGCCGCACCGAACAAGGGCTACGTGACGAGTCTTATCCGCGACGAGCACCTGTACGACGGCGACGTCGCGGTGTATCTGTGCGGACCACCCGCGATGGTTGAGTCGGTGCGCAAGGAATTCGCCTCGCGTGGAATCGAACCCACCGGGTTCTACTACGAGAAGTTCGCATTGTCGGGCACAGCGTCACCGGTGAGCCGTGGCGATGCGAAGCCGGACCGCGGGACCGATGACGCGGCCGCAGCCGAGCGCGAGCCCACCGTCACGCCGATGTCCGATGCGGAAGCTTCTCCACCGCAAGTGGATTCGATGATCTCCACGCTGCATGACGAAAATGTCTCCGCCACCGCGACTTTCGGTGGTCGCGCCATCGCGGGCCAGGAAATCTTCGCCGCCATGTCTATCGCCGCACTCGAAACGACCCGGACACCCGACGCCGCACCAGACGCGGACACCGTACGGGACAACGGCGGTCGCGCTGTCGCGGGTCAAGAGATCTTCGCTCCCACATCCATCGCCGCGCTCGAAACGACCCGGACACCTGACGCCGCAGCAGCACCCGCACCAGACGTGGGAACCGTATCGGACAACGGCGGTCGCACGACCACGTCCCGGAAGCTCTCCCTCGCCACCTCATTGACCGCGTTGAATTCTGCTGCGCCGCTACAGGATTCGACCGAAATCCGGTCGATCGCGAGCCGAGCCGACCGACCGGGCGAGGGCACTGCCCCCGAGCTGGACCCCGTCGATCCGATGCGGCCGAGCTGGGCGGCGCGCGACATCGCCGGGCAGCCGATGTTTCCCACGCTCGAATCCCTCGTGCCACTGCTCGTACCGGCCGAGTCCACCGGCGGATACGAGATCGGTGAGGAGCATCCCTCGATCCACGAGTCCGACGCGGTCTTCGAGGCGCGCGAGGCCCTCGAACTCGGTGCACTGGAACTGACCATCGGCCGCCTGGACATCGGGCAGCTGGCCGGATACCGGCTGCTGGCCGAGTCCACGCTGCCGTACGTGGACGGGGACCGATTCGTCGATGCCGCGGCCTACACCGAGGCTAATGCCGCATTCCATGATTACCTGTTCACCCTCACCGGCAACGAGCACCTGTTGCAGGCCTACCGCGCGCTGGGCGTGCAGGGCCGCATGGAGGAGACGCTGCGCCATGCGACGTGGTGTCATCCACGGTGTGCGCGGGACCACGTCGACATCGTCGCCGCGTTCGAGGCCGGTGACCGGCAGACCGCGCGACAGCTGATCGTCGAGCACGCCGAACGGTCGAAGACCACGATGCGGCGGGCGATGACCGACAAGGCGGCCGAACAGCGTCCGGCATTCATCTCCCCCGGCCGGTTCGACGGCAAGGTCGTCGTGGTGACCGGTGCGGCACAGGGTATCGGGGAGCGAACCGCTCGGCGGATCAGTGCCGAGGGTGGTGCGGTCGTCCTGGTCGATCGATCCGAGCTGGTGCATCAGCTGGCCGGTGAGCTGCCCCGATCGAGTGCGGTGACCGCCGATCTGGAGACCTGGACCGGCGCCGAGCGGATGATCACCCGGGCACTGGACCGGCACGGGCGGATCGACGTGCTGATCAACAATGTCGGCGGGGCCATCTGGTTCCAACCGTTCACCGAATTCACCGCCGCGCAGATCCAGGCCGAGATCACCCGCTCACTGATGACGACGCTGCTGGCCTGTCGCGCGGCCCTGCCGTCCATGACCGAGCGCGGCCGGGGCGTCATCGTGAACGTGTCCTCCGCGGCCACGCGCGGCATCCACCGCATCCCGTATTCGGCGGCCAAGGGCGGCATCAACGCGCTGACCGCTTCTCTCGCAATGGAATACGCCAACGCCGGAATCCGCGTCGTCGCCACCGCGCCCGGCGGCACCGACGCCCCGCCCCGCCGGATCTCCCGCGGCGGATCGGCCCGGCACAGCGCGCAGGAGCAGGCGTGGTTCCAGGCGCACATCGACCAGACGATCGATTCCAGTCCGATGAAGCGCTACGGAACCCTGGACGAGCAGGCGGCCGCGATCACGTTCCTCGCCTCCGACGAGGCGTCCTACATCACCGGGACGGTCCTGCCGGTGGCGGGCGGGGATCTGGGCTGAGCCGACCACCGTGCACCCCGCGATCGCGTTCCCGCGCCGGTCGCGGGGATTACCGTGAGGGTGTGACTGGAACGAGCCCGTCGAGCGCGGTACATCCGGCCGCCCTCGCGGCCCTGATCACACACCTGCACGCGGTCACGAACTACGGCCCCGGCCTCATCCTGCTGACCGGCCGCCACGGCGACGGCAGAACCACGTTGCTCCGCGAACTGGCCGCCCAGCACGACGGCCCGGTCCTCTGGTCCACCGCCGCGTCGTGGGAGACGCACTACCCCTTCGGCGTAATCCGCCAACTGTTCCCCGGACTCGCCACCGCCGCCGATCCCGGCCGAGTCGATGCTCCTGCCCCGGATCGCACTGTCGCCCGCGACCAGATCGAGGCCACAGCGGCCGCGACGCTCGGAGGGGCCACACGCTCAACATCAACTACCGGCCCCAGCGATTCCGTGACATCCGCCGAGGCTGCGATCCCCGGCACAGCATCCGATCCAGAGCCGGACTCCGAAGAGATGGACGCAACGACCACGAATCTGGGCAATGAGCCGGGGCCCGTGGAGGTTGCGGCGGCGATTGCGCGGCAGATCGGTGCCAGGGGCACGGTACTGGCCCTGGTGGATGACGCACAGTGGGCGGATATTGCCTCGTTGCAGGCACTTTCGTCGACGGTGCGGCACCATCGCGGAGCTCGGCTGCTGATCGTGGCCGCGACGGTCGTCGCGGATACGAATGTCGCGCCGGACACGGTCGAGTTGTTGCCGCGGATCGCCACGGACACCGTCCGAATCGGCCCACTCGGTACGGCCGAGGTCGGGCAGCTCGCCGCGCGGCACGGGATCGCGTTGCATCCGTCGATGGCCGAACGACTGTGCGCGCACACTGGCGGGCTGGTTCGCGACGTCGAGCAGTTGCTGGCCGAGGTTCCGGCGCGGGTGTGGGCGGGCTTCGATCCGGATCTTCCGGCTCCGGCCACTGTCAGGGCGAAAGTACGTGCGGCACTGAGTGATTGCACACCTGCGGCACGTCGCCTGATCGAGGCGACGGCCGTTCTCGGACCCGGGACCCCGGTGCACGATGCGGCGACGTTGGCCGGTATCGATGACGATCTGCTCACCGTCCTGGACGAGGCGGCCCGGACCGGGCTGGTGCGATCGGGACCGCAAGGGCTCACCGAGATCGGTCCGGCCGGCCCGATGCCGCGCGCTGCGGTGCTGGCGGATATGGGTCCGGCCGCGACGGCCGCATTGCGTTGTCGCGCAGCCGAATCCACCGAGGATCCGGTCCGTCGGCTCCGGCTGCTGGTCGCCGCCACACCGGTCCCGGATGCCGGACTGGCCGAACGACTCGACATGCTGGCGGGTGAACAGGCGGCGCAGGGCGCGTGGGGAACCGCGGCCTCGCTGCTGCGCGACGCCGGACGCCTCACCGCCGATCGGCTCACCCGCGAAGGGCGATTGACCCGCGCGGTGGACGCGCTGATCGGGGCCGGTGACATCTTCGCCGCCGCGGCCCTGATTCCCGAGGTGGAAAGTCTGCGCGAGACGCCGCTGCGCAACGCGGTTCTGGGCTATCTCGCGATGGTCCGGGGGCGGCCCGCCGAAGCGGAGATGCGCCTGGCCCGCGCCTGGGATCTGGTGAACGCCGAACGGGAACCCGATGTGGCGGCGCTGATCTGCCAACGCTATGTACTTCATGCGCTGTGCCGTTGTCGCCCCGCGGATCTGGTGGACTGGGCGGACCGATCCATCGCACTGGTCGGGTCGGGCGATCCGGCGGCGGTCGAGGCGGCGGCGATTCGCGGACTCGGCCTGATCCACGGCCGCGCCGACGAGGCCCGGCAATCGTATGCCGAACTGTCCCGACAGGTCCGGACCGGAGCCCAGGTGCAGCGCATCATCATGGGACGCGGCTGGCTCGAGCTCATCACCGACGAATTCGACGATGCCCGTGCGGATCTGGAAAGTGCGGTCCCGACAACATATCTCGGCGGATCCACCCGAATCTCGCTGTGGGCCAGAGCATGGCTGGCCCGCGTCCAGTTCCTCACCGGCGATTGGGACGACGCGCTGAACACCGTCGCGGAGGCCGCCGAACTGGTCGAACGCACCGGCATCGTGCTCTCGGCCCCGCTGCTGCACTGGACCGCGACAGCCGTGCACTGCCTGCGCGGCGACTGGGCCGCGGCGCAGGCCGCGCTACAGCATGCGGCGACCGGGCCGCAGGATTACGAAATCATGCGGGTGCCTTCCTATCTGGCGCGCGCCCAGTGGGCCGAGGCACGCGCGGATGCGGCCGGAGTGCTGCGCGCCCTGCATCCGATGACGCAGGCGTGGGCGGTCGACGGCCTGGACGATCCCGGCCAGTGGCCGTGGGCAGACATGTACGCGCACGCGCTGATCACCGAGGGCCGATACGACGAGGCCGAAACACTGCTCACCCGGCACGAACACCATGCCGCCGAACTCGGACGTCCCAGCGCGCAGGCGCGGTTGCAGGCCGTGCGGGGTCAACTGTTCGGGGCACGCGGCGATCTCGAACGCGCCCGCGCGGCCTTCGCGGCGGCACTTGAACAGCTCGAGGGCATGCCGCTGCGATACGACCGCGCCCGGGTGAGCCTGAGCTACGGGCAGATGCTCCGCCGCGCCGGTAAACGCCGCGACGCCGACGCCGAACTCTCCACTGCCCGTGACCTTTTCGCCACTCTCGGCGCACACACCTACGTGATCCGCTGCGACCGGGAACTCAAGGCGGGCGGCGTTCGAGCCCAGCGCGCGGGCCGGACCGGCGACCAGTTGACCCCGCAGGAGGAGGCCGTCGCCACGCTGGTCGCCCGCGGCATGCCCAATCGGGAGGTCGCGGCCGAACTGTTCATCACCGCGAAAACCGTTCAGTACCACCTGACTCGGATCTACACCAAGCTCGGCATCCGCTCCCGAGCCGAGCTCGCGGCCCTGCACGGCGACATCTGAGCACCGCCCGCCGCCTGAGCGCACCCGTGCACCACTACACGTACCGGGCGGTACCCACCGAAGGCCGCCGCGGTCACAGACACACATCATGGAAAGTGCGGACAGTCACGACACGATCCGGAAATCGCCGATCTGCACAGAAGCAGTTGCTGACTAGTGACTAATTCTCGAACTTCCGGTATGTTCTGAAGGGTGGCGGATGCTAGAGAGTTGCTCACCTACCAGGTGACGATCTCGCGGCCCGACAACTACGGCGAGACGTGGTGGCGGGTCGGCAATGCGGGCAGCCCCGCGCAAGCCGCTGCCGCGCTGGTCGAACTGGCTGTTCGCTGCGCCCTGGAACCGACCTCGCCCACGGGCCGCTGCTGGTTCGTCTGCGATGTCCGTTTTGCCGATGACGTGCAGGTCGACTACTTCGTAGGTTCCATAAGCACCACCCATCTGGGCGATCAGCTCCGGGGTGCGGCGGCCCGTATCCGCGAGGTGACCGATGCGGCCTCACACGCCACTCACCCGACGCTCCCACCGCGCGGCTCGCACTGACCGAACCCTCACACAGCACCATCCAGCGAATACACATTCGACTAACAGCTAACTCTTAGCAATGCATGATCGGCGTGTGCACCGCCAGTCGTCGAATCCGACCGAACGGTCGCGCGCCCACTGTGTGGCCGCCATCCGAATTCGGAGCGCGATCCGGTCGAGAGCAGAGCGCGATGAACCGCGGGCAAACTCCCGGGCAGCATTCGCCCAATGCCGATCGGCACCCGCCAGTACCTCGGTCATCTCGGCCCGATCACGGTCGGCGCTGAGATCACCCTCACCACCCGATGCGTCCGCGCCCGCGGCCGTTTCAGCAGTTGGCAAGTGACAGTGCGTGATTCGCACGAGATCGTCGGCGAAGGCCGGATGGACTTCGTCGCCGTCCGCCGTCCCCACTATGAGGCCCGCCGCCTCGCACCCAAACGCGCCGCTGCGTCCTCTGCCCTCAACACCAACTGAACAGCCGAATCCCACACGAGCGCAGGCGAAGTCGGAGGGCCTGCGAAAACGATGGAAGCCTCCCTCGGCCCAGCGGCGGAGGGAGGCTTCGGCATTCTGCGTCTCCATCACGTCCATCCACCAGTTTCGCCGGTCATCGCTACGACCAGCTGGAACATCGAATCAGCCGTGCGTTCGCAGCCGAACCCCCTCAGGTTTCATCCAATATCAGCTTGTATAAATAGCGCATGAGCGGAGGCGGGACAGGACACACCGTATGAGTTCATCCCAGGCCGTCGTCACCGCCATCCTGTTCATCTGGCTCGGGATGGTGCTGGCGATCTCCTTCGTGGAGGCGCCCCTGAAATTCCGCGCGCCACAGGTCACCCTGCCGATCGGACTCGGCATCGGCCGCTTGGTGTTTCGCGCGCTCAACAGCATCGAGGTCGGCTTCGCCATGGCCACGGTGGTGGCTCTGCTGTTCGCACCGGTCGGCGGCGGCTCGGTCGCGGCGGTGATCGCCGTGGCGATGCTCGCGGTCCAACTCCTGTTCGTCCGCCCCGGTCTGACCCGCCGCAGCGACGCCGTCCTCGCCGGTGACGACGCTCCCCGCTCGAAGGCCCACTACGTATACATCGCCTTGGAGGTCATCAAGACGATCGCCCTGCTGGTCGGCGGAATCCTCGTCCTGACCGACGCCGTCGCCTGAGCGCGGCCCCGACAAGCTCGATCCCGAGCCATTCAGTCGAGACGCCTGCGGACCTCGGCTGCGAAGCCCGGCACGCCAGATCGGTCGAGCACATCGAGCAGCCCCTGGATGTGCTGCGGCGGACGCTTGTGTTCAGCCACTTGCCTGTACAGCAACCTGATCACCTGGCCAGGCGCCAGGTCCAACATGTCCAGCAGGAACGTGTCCGGGTGCAACAGCTCGGGAAGACCCTCGCCGATGGGTCTGACCTCGAAGTCGACCAGCGCATCGGAGAAGAACCCGTTCAGCGTGCTGATCAAACGGTCGACCTTGGCCAGCACCGAGTCGTCGCCCGGCTGTCGAGCGGACAAGTTGCGCCGCAGTTCGGCCAGGATCTCCCTCGACCACAACGGCTGGATCAGATCGGCCTCGGCCAGACGCGGGATGGTGTCACGAAAATGGGCCGGATACAGAACGCAGGTGTCGAGGAAAACTCGCTGCATCAGTCCTGTCGCCTCAACGGTTCGACGGGGATGTCGTCGTAGAGGCCGAGGCCTTCGGAGATTCTCGTCAACTCCGACAAACCGGCCGTGCGCTCGGCACGACGATACTCGCGGAATGCCAGCACGTCGGTCAGGCGGACGCGACGATGCCGTCCTGGTCGGGTGAACGGAATCTCGCCCGCTTCGAGCAGTTTCACGAAGGTAGGTCGGCTCATACCCAACAGCTCGGCGGCCTCCTGCGTCGTCAATGTGGTGTGCAGGGGTGCAACCGTGACCGCCTTGCCCTCGGACAGTGCCAGCGCCACCAGACGAAGGCCCTCGAATACCTCGGCCGGCAGGGTGACCGCCTCGCCCTCGGCCGAGCGAAGGACCGCCGCGCCGGAGGACACGGGGGCGGAAGACAGGAACCGGCGTACCTCCGCGAGCTGATCCGGATGCTCCGGCAGCAGCGTGCGCTCATTCAACGTCTCGCTCATAACACCTCCTCCGACAGCCATTCGGCCTCACTTTCGAATAAATCGAAAACGGCGGGATGGGGATCCGGGGTCGGTGGATGGTGGAGTTGGGTCGCCTCGGGTGGGAAAGGCCGCTTAAGCTGAGGCCCCGAACGTCCGGTGAACGGGGGAGGCTGAGATGAGTTTCAATCCTGGCGGTCCGCCGCCGCAAACGAATCGCAAGTATCTGGTCGTGGTTCCGATCGTGGTGGTGTTGGCGGTGGTCATCGCGGCCGGTGTCGTGCTGGTGTCCCGGAACGCGTTCGCGAAGGAGATTCCGGGGAACGCGATCGCGGTGGCCGGGGCGTCGTCGGCGCGGAATGTGCTGGCCGACGGTGCGGTTCGGATCGGCGATCCGCATGCCAAGGTGACCGTGCGGGTCGTGATGGATCTGCAGTGTCCGTACTGCAAGATGTTCGAGGCGAACAACGGGGCGACGCTGGAGAGTGCGGTGCGCGACCACAGCGCCGCGGTCGAGTACAGCGTCATCACCTTTCTCGACCGCGCGAGCACCACGCAGTACTCCTCACGCGCGGGCAACGCCTCGTTCTGTGTCGCGAACTCGGGGCTCGAGCACTACCAGTCGTGGCTGGCGGCGATGTTCGCCCAGCAGCCCGAGGAGGGCGGCGACGGCCTCACCGACGATCGGCTGATCCACATCGCACAATCGGCGGGATACACCGAAAGCACTGTGGCGCAATGCATTATCAACCGCAGCTATGACACGTACCTGCGCGCGAAGACCCGGGCGGTACTCGCCGGCGGCGTGGACTCCACCCCCACGGTCACCGTCAACGGCAAACAGGTCACCGACAGCAACGCCCTCATGACCCCGGGCGGCCTCGCCCCGGTCATCGCGGCAGGCTGAGTCCGCGCCCTCGGCGTGCGGCTCCTACGCACAGCTCGCAGTTCTTCGGTCGCGTATGGAACGCCGAATCCGCACTCCCCCAACAACTCCCGATGATCCGTCTCGCCTGGTTCACGCACCGACCGCAACGTGGGCCAGGTACACGGCAGACGCCAGTGCGAGGAGCAGGTAGAGGCCCGGAAAGGCGATGTTGTACACAACGCGCGCTCGGATGTGAGCGACGATCGCGCCGACGAAGAACAGGATCAGTCCGATCCCTGCCGCGACGCCGAGCCAGGGCACCCGGATCAATCCGATGACGAGCCCGGCCGCCCCGGCCAGCTTCAGCGTCGCGAGGTAGGGCAGAGTTCGGGCGGGAACGTGCACCTCGGCGGAATTCTTCAGCACGAACCCGGCGTGGGCGTAGTCGGCGACCGCGATGGAGGCGTTCGCCACGATGCACACGATCGTGGCGATGAGCAGCGCGATCATGCCTCGCACCCGCCTCGGTCGGTGGCCGTGCGGATCTGTGGGGATGTGGTCCGGAACCGGACCCTCTGTACGCTCATCAGCAGGTTGCTTCCTCGAGTATTGGTGAACTTCGGAACGAGATGTGGTCGTCTCGTCCATCCCGACGTCCCCCGCCTCGGAAAGGTGACACCTGGTGGTACCGGTTGTGGAATTCGAAGCGGCCCGGCCGCAGCTGACCGCGGTGGCATTCCGTTTGCTCGGATCCGTGCACGACGCCGAGGACGCCGTGCAGACCACCTGGATAAAGGCATCGACCGCCGACGCGGCGGATGTGCGCAACCCGGCGGCATGGTTGACCACGGTGCTCACCCGGGTCTGCCTCGACCAGTTGCGAGCGCGGCACCGCCGCCGCGAGGAGCCCTTGCTCGCGGACATGATCCCCGCCGAGGAACTCGCGGCGGACGAACATTATCTGCGGCGCGAGAACGTATCCCGGGCTCTGCTGGTGGTCCTGGACCGCCTGACCCCGCCCCAACGTGTCGCCTATGTCCTGCACGACCTGTTCGACGTCCCGTTCCGGGAGGTGGCCCGGACCCTAGACACCACCTCCGACAACGCGAAGAAGCACGCCAGCCGGGCACGCCGACGAATCGAACAGACCACCCCGGCATTCGACACCACGGTCGACAGCGCGGTCGTCGATGCCTTCCTCGCCGCAGCGGCCGGTGGCGACATCGACCGGATGCTCGCTCTGATGACCGACGACTGCGTGCGCACCGCCGACCCCGCCCTCATTCCCGCGGGCACGCCGTCCGTCGTCACCGGGGCACGCCCGGTTGCCGAGGAGACGAGGCTGTTCGCCGACCGAATCCGCGCCGCCACACCGATGGTGGTCGCCGGTCGGCAGACCCACGTCATCGCCCCCGGCGGCCACGTATTCGCCGTTCTCGACATCACCACCCGGAACGGTCTGGTCAGCCGCATCGCCATCGGTCGAGCCGGCGCGCGCACTCCCGTCTCGATGCCGTAGACAACGGGATCATCGACGAGATCCGCTGGGACAGCGGCATACTCGGAGACCATCCCGCCATCGCCTGTCGCGTGTCGATGGTGTCCCGACTCGGGCGACGTTGCGTTGCAGGCGAACACAACGCCGCCCGGGGCGGAAGACTCGAGCTGGGCGTCGCCGCGTGTCCACCTTGTGGCGCGGGAAGGTTCGCGCGGGCGGCGGTGTCCGGGATTCCGGCCCGCGCCCGGTTCCCGCCGCGCGGTCAGCGGTGCCCGGACGACGTCGGCGAAAGCTGGGGTGAGCGCCGAAAGCTCAACGCCTCGAACCAGTTCCGTGCACACCATGCTCGTCGATGAGCGCCAGTTCCTCGTCGGTCAGTGCGGGAAAGGACAATGCCGCGAGGTTGTGGTCGAGTTGTTCGGTGGAGCTGGCGCCGATCAGCGCCGAGGTGACTTCGGGCCGACGCAACACCCATTGCAGCGCCAGCTGCGCCAGTGACTGGCCCCGCGATTCGGCGATCTTGTTCAGTGCCGAGGTGCGCTGCCGATACGTGTCGTCGATGACCTCCGGCGACAGGAAGGCGCTGTTGCGCGCCCGCGCGCCGTCGGGAATCGTCTCTAGATACTTGTCGGTCAGAAGTCCTTGTGCCAGTGGCGAATAGACGATCACACCGAAACCGTCGGCGGTCGCGGTGTCGAGCAGCCCGCTGCGCTCGGGCCCGCGGTCGTAGATCGAATACCGGGTCTGATGGATGAGCAGCGGCACACCCTCGCGCCGCAGCAGCTCCGCGGCCTCGTGCGCCCGGTCGGGCTGGTAGTTGGAGATGCCCACGTACAGGGCCTTGCCGTGGCGCACCGCGTCTACCAGCGCGCCGACCGACTCCTCCAGCGGAGTGTCCAGGTCGGGGCTGTGGTGATAGAAGATGTCGACATGGTCGGTGCCCAGATCGCGCAGGCTGTGCTCCAACGAGGTCAGCAGCGACTTGCGCGAGCCGCCCCGCAGGTAGGGGCTCGCACCGATCGGGTTGCCCGCCTTCGTCGACAGGATCAGCTCGTCGCGATAGGGCGCCAGATCCTTGGCCAGCACCGCACCGAAGTTCTGCTGCGCGGTCCGATGCGGCGGCCCGTACCGATCTGCGTTGTCGAAGTGGGTGATGCCGAGATCGAAGGCGCGCAGGATGATTCGGCGCTGGGTGTCGAAGGGGTAGTCGACGCCGAACTTCTGCCACAGGCCGAACGAGATCGACGGCAGATCCAGACCGGAACGTCCGCTGCGGCGATACGGGATCGTCTCGTAGCGATCGGAAGCCGCGGCGTAGGGCGAGTCGGGGGTGTGGACGGTCATCGGGTCCTCTCTGGTTGGTCTTCGATCCGGATCAGCGCCTCGTAGATCTCGCTTTCCCGCGCGAGCAGGCCGATATCTCCCCGGCGGCGCGGCCGGGGCTCATCGATGACGAACTCGCGGGCCACTCGCCCCGGCCGCGGCGACAACAGAATCACCCGGTCGGCCAGGTACACGGCCTCGCCCACATCGTGCGTGACGAACACGACCGTCCGGCGGCGAGCCTCCCACAGCGCCAACAGGTCCCGCTGCAACTGAATCCGAGTCAGGTGATCGACGGCGCCGAAGGGTTCGTCCATCAGCAGGACCTCCGGCTCGGTCGCCAATGTCCGCGCGATCCCGGCGCGCTGGCGCATCCCGCCCGACAGCTGGTGCGGATACTTCTTCTCGAATCCCGAAAGACCCACCTGGGCAAGATATTTCGCAGCCGTAGCCCGGCGCTCGGCCTTGCGCACGCCGCGAAATTCCAGCCCGATCTCGATGTTCCGCTGCACCGAACGCCACGGATACAGGGACGCGTCCTGGAACACCACCCCGACGCGGTCGCTGGTTCGGTGCACCGGCTCGCCGTCGAGCAGCACCTGTCCCTCGGACTTGTCCTGCAACCCGGCCAGAATCTCCAGCAGAGTGCTCTTACCGCACCCGCTCGGGCCGAGCAGGACGACGAATTCCCCGTCCTGGATGGTCAGATCGATGCCCGCCAGCGCCTGCACCGGCGGATCGGTCGGAAATTGTTTGCCCAGGCCCCGCACCTCGAATGTTGCCACGAGCAATCACCTCACTGATGTCGTTGCGCCGCTGTGCTTTCGGGGCTCAGCGGACCGGCTTCGGATACGAGAAGGGTTTGACGAACTCCTGCGGGATGAACCGGGTATCGATGTACTTCGCGGCGTCGTACTTCGAATTCTGGAAGCCGACGGAGATCTCCGTCTCCTGGGTGTCATCGATGGCACGGGGGTCGACGGCCGGATTGTCGTCCCAGATGTCGTCCTCCTGTTTCAAGGCCAGATCGACCGCACGGGGGTCGATGGTGCTCAGCTTCGCCTGGAGCCAGGGCAGGTACTCGGCGTAATGCTCCTTGGCGTAGGTGTAGGCCGTGAAGTAGGCCCGCAGGCCCTTGCGCAGCAGTTCCGGGTTCTTGTTGATCACGTCGTTGCCCGCGATCAGCACCCCCGTGTGGTAGGTCGGCAGGTAGTCCCATCCGCGAGCGAGCGTCACCGATTTGCCTTGGAGCTGTCCCAGAGCGGGGAACGGCTGGTGAATGATCGTCGCGTCGACCTGGCCGGTGGTGAGCGCGCCGTACGCCTGCTGGTTCACACCGTCCGCGACGAACTTGACATCCTTGTTGGGATCGACACCGTTGGCGCTGAGTATCTTTCGCGTATAGGTTTCCATTCCGCTGCCGGACTGGGCGATTCCGATCGTCTTGCCCTTCAGATCGGCGATCGAATTGATGCCGGGGCGAGCGACGAGGAAGAACGGCCCCTTGCTCCGGAACGCGGAACTGACGATCTTGATGGGCGCGCCCTTGGCCGCCGCCCGCAGGTAGGTGCTGGTCGGGCCGAACGCGAAGGTCAGCTCCCCCGTCGCGACCCCGGTCACCGCGTCCTCGACCTGGGTGAACTTCACATCGAGGCCCTCCTTGGCGAAGATGCCCTTCTCCACTCCGAAACGAATCGGCAGCTGCGTGTACTGCGTGCTGTCCTGGAGAATCAGAGTGCTGTGACCATCGGTGCCGGAGCTGTTTCCGGCGAGCGAATCGACGGTTCCCGAGCAGCCGCTCACGGCCGACACCAGCGCGACCGCGACGGCGAGAACCACCGGAATTTTCTTCTTGAACAACGTTTTTCCTTCGATGCTGTGCTGTGTCTGCTCGCGTGCGCCGTGCTCGGTCAGGCGTATTTCCATCGGAGCAGGACCTTCTTCTCCAGCAGATTGACGGCCGAGACGATGAGGACCGAGAAGATCGTGATCGAGAGCACCAACGCGAAAAGTTTCGCGGTGTCGTAGACGCCGATCGCGCGATTGAGCAGATTCCCGAGTCCGGCCTTGGACGCGACGATCTCGGCGAACAACGCCGCCACCAATGCCGTGGCCGACTCGATGCGCAGTGCGGCAACGATATTCGGCGCGGCGGACGGCAGGATCACCTTGACGATCGTCTGGATCTGCGATGCTCCGTTGGCCCGCGCCACCTTCAGATGACTTTCCTGTACCTGCTTGATGCCCGCGATCGTGTTGAAGACGAACAGGAAGTAGCCGAACAGGAAGACGATGACGATCTTGTGATTGACGCCGACGCCCAGATACAACGTCAGCAGCGGGATGATCGTCACCTTCGGCACGGCCATCGCCGCACTGACGAACGGATTGAGAAAGCGCTCTCCCGTTCGCGACAAGCCCATGTAAACGCCTGTGCCGACACCGAATACGAAGGCCAATGCCGTACCGACGACCGCCTCGTACAGGGTGATCAGCAGATTGCCGAACAGATGTTCCTGGGTGATCAGCTGCGGGAACACGCCCAGAATCTGGGTGGGCGAGGCGAGGTAGATCGTGCCGATCCGCCCCGAGTCGACGAGCCACTGCAACAGGGCGAGCACCGCGGCCACGACGCCGAGCTGGCCCGTCAGAATTGCCAGGTTCTTCGGCGACAGCACGGCGCGCAGCCGCCGCTTCGGCCGGGCCGCCGCCGGCGTGCGAGGCGTCCGGACGACCTGTCCGGCGGCGATCTCCGCCTGGTCGAGACTCATGCTGACACTCCTGTCTTGGTTCGCATCGGCTCAGCCACCGAATCCGTTGTGCCGGTTGGCAGGTCGCGGCAGGCTCAAATGGTCCCGGAAGGTCGGACCGGTGTATTCCGTGCGATAGAGCCCGCGGCGCTGCAACTCGGGCACCACCAATTCGGTGAAGGCCCGGACCGATCCGGGGACGAAATCGGGAAAGATGTTGAAGCCGTCCGCGGCCCGCTCCTCGAACCAGTGCTGGATGTGATCGGCCACCTCGACCGCATCACCCACCACCGTCCTCGAGCCCACGGTGATGCCGTTGATCAGGTCGAAGAAGGTGATCGGCGCGGCACCGGCCACAGTGCGCCGGGTGGTCTCGGTGATCTCGCGGAACACCTTGCGCCCCGCGGCGCTGCTCCGGTCGAAGACCTCGCGCGGCACCGCGTCGTGATAGCCGTAGCCGGTCACGTCGACACCGAGCACCTGGGACACCGAGGCCAGATTGCGTTTCAGGCCCTGCCCGAGCCCGCCGTACCGCACCGAATCCACCACCTGCCCTTCGGGATCCAGCGGCAGCAGCGAGTTGAGCCGGTCGTACACCCGCACGGCCTCGGCGGTGGTTTCAGCCACCACGACACTGAGTCCGGGCAGTATCTGGATGTCGTGGTCGGTGCGTCCGTACCGGGCCGCCCGCGCCTTCACATCGGCGTAATACTCCTTGGCCGCTTCGAGATTCGGCTGACCGGCGAAGATCACGTCGGCCTCGCGCGCACCCAGTTCCCGCGAGCGGTCCGAGGTGCCCGCGTGCAGCAGGACGACCTGCCCCTGTGGCGGCCGTGCGACATTCAGCGGGCCGCGCACCGAGAAATGCTTGCCGACATGGTCGATCGGGTGGAGTTTGGCTTCGTCGAGGTAGCGACCGGTGGATTTGTCCCGCAGGAAGGCGTCGTCCTCGGTGCTGTCCCACAGCGCGCGCACGACATCGACGAATTCCTCCGCCCAATCGTAGCGAGTATCGGTGTCCCAGTGGACATCTCGGCTGAAGTTGTAGGCCGCCGCGCCGTCCGCGCCGGTCACCAGGTTCCACGCCGCCCTGCCGCCGCTGAGGTGATCCAGTGATGCCATCAGCCGCGCGACGGTGTAGGGATCGTAATAGGTCGGGTTCGCGGTGACGGCGATGCCGATGTGCGTGGTCGCGGCCGCGATCGCCGACGCCACGGTGAACGGCTCCATCCGCGACATCTGCGCCGGATTCGTCTTCGCCAGTGCGGGATCGGTCGCCAGGCGGTCGCCCAGGAACAGGAAATCGAACTTCGCCCGCTCGACGAGCCGGGTCACCTCCTGGATGAATGCGATGTCGAAGGCCCCGTCGGACTTCGCACCGGGATATCGCCACCCCGCGGTATGCGTTCCGGTCGCCCAGAACATCAGCCCCAGATGCAGTTCACGTCGTGGTTCGGACACCGGTCACCGTCCTTCGGCAGATGTGTCGGCCTGCGCCCAGTGGTTCACCGGACGCTCCAGCCCCAGATGTTCGCGCAGGGTGCGGCCGGTGTACTCGCGGCGGAACAGTCCCCTGCGCTGGAGCTCCGGGACGACCAGCTCGACGAATGTCTCCAATTGCTCTGTGAGAAAAGCGGATTGGATGTTGAAGCCGTCCGAGGCGCCCGCTTCGAACCAGGCCTGGATGTAGTCGGCGATATCGTTCGGGTCGCCGACGACCACGTGGCCTCCGACGATGTGCGCGTACAGCAGATCCCGGATCGTCAGCGGGTCCTGCCCGCCCACCGATCGTCCCGTCCGCGCCGCGACGGTGTCCAGCAGCGCGCGGCCCACCGGATTCAGCGCCGCGGCCGTGTCCGGCCCGATGGGGTCGGCCAGTTCGGCTCCGGTGAGGTCCACGCGCACTCGCTGGGACAATGCGCCCAGATTCCGGTAGCCCTCCCCCTGCGCTTGCCGACCGGCCGTGGCCGGTCCCGGCGTCCAGTGTCCGGGATCCCTTCCGCCGAAACGGATGTCGTCGTCCAGAATGATCAGCGCGTTGAGCCTGTCGTACAGCACGCGAGCCTGCTGCCGGGTGGCCGCCACGATCGGGGTGAGGCCGGGCAGGATGGCGATGCGGGACGGATCACGGCCGAATTCCGCTGCGCGGCGGCGGATATCCGCGGAGTAATCCCTGCCATGCTCGATGGTGGTGGCGGCCGCGAACAGCACATCGGCCTCGCGGGCCCCGAGATCGCGTGAGCGATCGGAGGTTCCGGCATGCAGTACCACGGGATGTCCCTGCGGCGGCCGGGCGACGTTCAGCGGGCCCCGAATCCGGAAGGCCGCGCCGACGTGGTTCACCGGGTGGATCTTGTCGCCGTCCACGAATTCACCGGTTGCCGCGTCGCGGATGAACGCGTCGTCCTCCCAGCTGTCCCAGAGGCGGCGCACGACGCTCACGAATTCGTCGGCTCGGTCGTAACGTGCTGTCGCGTCACCGTGTTCGGATCGGCTGTAGTTGCCCGCCGCGCGGCCGTCGGCGCCGGTCACGATGTTCCAGGACGCCCGGCCCGCGCAGATGTGGTCCAGCGAGGCGGTCAGCCGGGCCAGGTTGAACGGCTCGTAATAGGTGGGGTTCGCGGTGACGACGATGCCGATTCGTCTGGTCAGTGTCGCGATATAGCCTGCGGCGGTGAACGGTTCGATGCGCGAGAGCACCGAGGTGTTGCTGAGCTGGTACTCCGGTCCCGTCGCGAGCCGGTCACCGAAGAAGAAGAAATCGAACTTCCCGCGCTCCGCGATCTGCGCCAGCTCGGTGATGTACCGGGCGTCGAAGCCGCGGTCGTGCACCGCCTCCGGAAGCCGCCAGCCGGCCGGATGCGTACCGTTCGACCAATACATGTAGCCCAGATGAAGGCTCCGGGGCGCGCCCGAATCTGCGGTCATGTGAACACCTTTGGGAAGTGGAGACGAATGCTGTGGACAGGCGCGGCAATGCTCAGGCGGTGGTGACGGCCCCCGTGACCTGTCCCGGTGCGCCGCTGAGGTCGCCGCGGAACAGCGCGGACAGTTCCGCGAATTCCGCGGGCGTCGGCCGCCACCGCGCCGCGCCGAGGTTCTCGTCCAACTGCTCCGGCCGGGTCACCCCCGCGATCACGCTGGACACCGGATCGTGCGCCAGAAGCCAGCCGAATGCCAGAGCCGTAGGGGAAAGCTCACGCTCCCTTGCGAATTCGAGGTAGCGATCGATGGCATCCCACGGCGCGGCGAGGAGCAGATGCTTCTTGAGATTGGTGATCTTCGCCTCGGCCGGAGCGAAGTCCCGGCGGTATTTTCCGGTCAGCAGCCCGTTCTGCAGTGGGAAGTAGGGGAAGAATCCCAGTCCGTACGCGGCCAGCGCGGGCAGCAACTCCTTTTCCGGTTCACGCCAGAGCAGATTGTATTCGTTTGTGGCAGAGACGAACCGGGTCAGGCCGTTGATCCTGGCCACGTACTCCGCGTCGGCGATCTGCCAGGCGGCGAAATTGGAAGTCCCCGCGTATCGGATCTTCCCCTCCCGCACGAGATCGTCGAGCACCGAGAGGGTTTCCTCGACCGGGGTGATCTCGTCGGGAGTGTGGATCTGGTACAGGTCGATCCAGTCCGTGCCGAGTCGGCGCAGCGAGGACTCCACCGCGAGCCGCACGTATCGCCGCGACCCGCGAACGCCCCAGTCCGGCCCGTTGAGCCCGTTCACACCGATTCCGAACTTCGAGCCGATGACGACCCGATCACGGTGTGGCCCAAGCGCTTTGCCGAGCATGGTCTCGCTCTGCCCCGGTTGGTCACCGTAGACGTCGGCGACATCGAAGTAGGTGATCCCGAGATCCAGCGCCCGCCCGACGATGCGGTCCACCGCCGTCTGAGTATCGGCCACCATCCCGCTGCGACCGAAGGTGCTCGCCCCGATACCCACCTCGGAGACCACCAGACCGGACCGCCCGACGGTGCGATAGCCCTCGTGGAGCACGGTTTTCGACGGTGGGCGCCCCGCTGTGACAGCGGGAGAGGACGCGGCGGCAGGTGCGGACATCGGCTTCTTTCACGTTGATTCCGGATCGACCGGTGGGTCGGAACGGACTCCGAGGACGAACATCGCCGAGCGTATGGATCAGCACATCCTCAGACAACACATGTCATTCCGATGCACGGAATAATTGACACACGGCCATCGATATGCTTCGGCCGGTCGAATCCATCTGGAATGCACTTATCGCCGATCTCATTGTGTGTCATGCGAACCTGTGCCACGATGTGATTCCGATATCCGGAACCTACTGCGTCGTAGCGGAGCGTCGCCCCGATGATCGTGCCGAAGGCGGGAAAGGACTACAGGTGGCGGTGGACGGCTCGGGCCTGCAGACGGTCGCACGCGCGCTCGCCGTATTGCGTTGCTTCCAAGGCGATAGCGAACTCGGCGTCACCGATATCGCCCGGATGCAGGATCTGCCGATGAGCACCACACACCGGCTGCTGCGGGCGCTGCTGGACTCGCAATTCGTCGAGCAGGACACCGGAACCGGGCGGTACCGCCTGGGTGTGGCACTCGCGGAGTACGGGCATCTGGCTTACCGGCGGCACCGCATCTATCTGGCCGAACCACACCTCGAACAGCTCGGGATCGAAACCGGCACGGCGGTCTCCATCGCCGTGCGGCACGGCAGCGACGCCATCAATCTGGCATTCACCAGGTGGCGAGAGGCACACGGCCACAACCTGTCCGAGGTGCGGTTCCCGCTGCACGCCAGTGCCCTCGGCAAGGCTCTGCTCGCCTGGTCGCCGACGACGCGCGAGGATCTGGCGCAGCTGTCCTACGACCGCGGAACCGAACGTACGCCGCAGAACCCCGACGAGCTGGCCGCGGAACTCGAACTCGCCCGCCGGACCGGCTATGCCATCAATGACGAGCAGACCGAGTGGGGCTTCCGGATCATCGCGGTGCCCGTTCTCGGTCCGGACGGTCATGCCCGCTTCGCCCTCGCGCTGCGCGGCACCACCGAATTGATGATCCCCGAACGGATTCCGTTTCTCGCCGATCTGGCGCGCGTCACCGCGTCCGCGATCGGCGACGCCATCCTGCGGGAAGGCGGCGCACCCGCCGACCATCCTGCCATCACCTATTGAGCATCGGTAATGTCGGATCGCCGACCCGGGCGGTGTCGCGTTCCGGATGAACACCACACTGTCCAGAGGCGGAAGCCTCGAGTTCGACTGGGCGACGCCGCGTGATGTCGGGACCGGCTGGCCGCCCCCAACGGCCCAACTCGGTGCGTGCAGGCTCCGATCACCCGACACCCGAAGGAGACACAGTGACGACCGACCCGGCCCGCCTCGAACTGGAAACGCTGACGAGTGCGGACGACGTGCGCGCCGCCGGAGCGATATTCCGCACCGCGATGGTCGGCCTGTCGCCGTTGTCGCCGGACGCCGACGGGCTGGTCGAACCGGGCCGTACGTTGGGCGCGCGGCTCGACGGACAGTTGGTCGGCGCCGTCGACGCCTACACCAGCTGGCTGGTGGTGCCGGGCGGGCAGCGGGTGCCGCACGCCGCGGTCACCCACGTGGGCGTCCTGCCGACCCACACGCGCCGCGGCGTGGTGAGCGCGCTGCTGCGCCGCCAACTGTCCGATATCGCCGCTCGCGGGGAGATCGTCGCGACGCTGCGCGCGACCCAGGGCGGGATCTACGAACGCTTCGGCTACGGGGTGGCGAGCTCGTACGCCGGTGTGGCATTGGATCGCCGACGTGCTGGCCTGCGGGACACCGTGCCCCAGGCAGGTCCGGTGCGCTACCTCGATCCCATCGACCGGTGGCAGGAATTGGCGAAAATCTATGCGCCCGAACGGATATCGTGGACCGGCGCGATCGACCGGCCGTCGTACTGGTGGCGGTTCCACGAATTGGCCACTGGCGATACGGGCTGGACCGTGGTGCACGGCGAGCTGGGAGACGAGGACGGCTTCGTGCGCTACCACGCGGCCGACTCCACGGGCTGGCCGCGAAATCCACAGCGCGCCATCGTCGTCGACGACTGGGTGGCCACCAGCACGACCGCTTACCTCGGTCTGCTGCGGCACCTGCTCTCGCTCGACATCGTCGACCGCATCGTCTTTCCCTTCATGCCCCTGGACACCCCGATCCGCCACCTGTTCGCCGATGAGCGAGTGGTCGAGGTGACCGGCGTCCACGACGAGACCTGGCTGCGTCTGGTGGACGTTCGCGCAGCCCTGGCCCGGCGCGGCTACCGCGACAGCGACCCCCTGGTCCTGTCCGTCACCGATCCCCTCCTACCCGCCAACACCGGCAACTACCGGATCTCCGCCGAGGGAGCCGATCGTGTCGACGCCCCGGCCGACCTCGCAACCGACGTCTCCGCACTCGCCGCGGTATACCTGGGCGGATCCACCTGGCAGGCCCTGTCCCTCGCCGGTCGGGTGACCGAAATACGCAGTGGGGCACTGGAACACGCAGAAGACCTGTTCGCCACCGGATCGGCCCCGTTCTCCGGCACGTACTTCTGATCGAACGGTCGACGTGGTCGCGTACTACGGGCAGGTCGAGCTGAGCGTGACCAGCCGCGTCATCCTCAGCGGAGACCGATCAGCCCAGCCTCGCGCAAGGCCCGTGCTCGAGGCCCAGCGGGGCCGAAACCCACTCGTGCACATAGTGTTACAGCGCCGAATCCGCGCCCGGCCGCGCCCCGGCTAGTAGCCGATCGTGAATCGGCGTTGTACGAAACGGGGAAGTTCGGCTTCGTCGATCAGGGCCACCGCGGCGTCCTCGATGGAGATGCGGCTGTGGCCGTCGGCGTCGACTATTCGCCGGTCCTCGCCGATGCGGAAGCGGCCGGTGCGCTCGCCGGGCGCGATCAGTTCGGCCGGGCTGAAGTAGGTCCAGCGGCGATTCGAGACGCGCAGCACATTCAGGGCGTCCCGGTGTCCACGCACCGCGACCGCGTAATCGGCTGGTAGGCCGAGGCTTTCGAGGTCCCGGCGGAGCTGGTGGTCGTCGTCCGCGCCCACTCGGCCGGGTTCGAGTTCCAGGCTGCCTGCGCCCCCCACCACGATGAGCCTGGTACGGGGATGGGTTTCCAGGGCTTTCAGCAGGGAGCGAGCAGCATTCGCGTAGACGGTCGGATCGGCGATGGACCGGGTGACGGTGTCCTCGAAATCCTTGGCGGCGTTGCCGGGCTGGTAGCAGCTGACGAGCACATCCAGGCCCGGAAGCTGGGCGGCGACGGCGTCGCTGTCGAAGATGTCGAGATCAGCCCAGGTCAGATTCTCGTGTGCGGCATCGACAGCGGCGGCGGCTCGGGTGAAGGCCCGGACGTGGTGACCGCGAGACAGGGCCTCGGCGACCACGCGTTGCCCGATATTGCCGGTCGCGCCGATGACTCCGATGAACATGATTTCTCCTGAGGTGTCGGAAAGCGTTGAGAGACGCTACGCACAAACTTTACGGCGTGCAGTTTATGCGCAACGTAAATTTTTCTCACGGAGATGTACGATGTTGCGGTGGCCACTGCGACACCGACCAGGCGCGAACGCCGCCGCACCGAGACGACGGCGGAAATCAAAGAGGTCGCTCTGCGGCTCATGGCCGAGGGCGGGCCCGGAGCGATCACACTGCGCGCCATCGCGCGAGAGATGCGGATGACGGCCAATGCCGTCTACAGCTACTTCAGCACCCGTGACGACCTGGTGACGATCCTGATCCAAGATGTCTACGGCGAGCTGGCCGATACGGTGATCGCCGCCCGCGACATCCGTGAGCCCGACGACGCGGCCGGGCGAATCATGGCGTGGGCTTGCGCATTTCGTGAATGGTCACTGGCGAATCCCGACGGGTTCCGGCTCATCTACGGTGACCCGGTGCCGGGCTACCAGCCGCCGGAGGGCGGTGCGGCGCCGGAGGCCGAGCACCGGGTGTGCGCGGGGCTCACCGAATTGGCCGCGGGCGCCTGGCCTTCGGCGCAATCGCTGTACGCCGACTACGACTTCGAATGGTCGGACTTCGACCCGGCCCTGGTGAAGGAGGTCCGCGCGGAGTTCCCGAATCTCCCGCCGGCGGCGATCGCTGTCGCCCTGCGCATCTGGGGCCACCTGCACGGCCTGGTTTCGCTGGAGATTCGCGGCAGCCTCGGAGCACAGACGATCAACCCCGAAAAGCTCTACCGGAACGAGGTGAACGCCCTCATCCGCTCGTTCGGCCTGGAACAGCCGACGATCTAGCGCTGTCCAGCCACCGATTCTCGATCGACATCGGTTCGCGTCGCCCCGACGTATGCCTGCCACAGTGCGGCATAGGCGCCGTCCGCGCGCAGCAGCTCCGCGTGCGGGCCCACCTCGGCCAGGCGACCGCCCACCATCACCGCGACGATGTCGGAGTCCGCGGCGGTCGCGAGGCGGTGGGCCACCACGATCGTGGTGCGGCCCGCGGTGAGCACATCGATGGCCGCGCGGACCCGGGCCTCGGTGGCGAGGTCGAGGGAGGCGGTGGCCTCGTCGAGGATGAGGATGTCCGGTTCGACGAGCTGGGCCCGGGCCAGCGCGAGCAGTTGCCGCTGTCCGGCGGACAGCAGGCGTCCCTGCGGGCCGATCGGGTGGTGGTAGCCGTGGTCGAGCGCGGCGATCATCTCGTGCGCGCCGACTGCCCTTGCCGCCCACTCGATCTCGGCCGGATCGGCATCCGGCCTACCGTAGGCGATGGCGTCGCGGACGGTGTCCCCGAACAGATACGGCTCCTGCGGCACCACACCGAGACGCTTACGGTAGTCCTCGAGCTGAAACTCCCGAATATCGTCGCCGTCAACCAGGATTCGTCCGTCGGTCGGGTCGTAGTAACGGGCCAGGAGTTTGACCAGCGTGGATTTCCCGGCCCCGGTCTCACCCACCAGCGCGACCCGCTGCCCGGGTTCGATCCGCAGCGTGACGCCCCGCAGCACATCGGCGTCCTCGGGCCGGTACCGGAAACCGACATCCCGGATCTCGATCGCGCCGTCGACCCGCCGTACCGCTCGCGGCCGCTCCGCCTGCGGGGTGGACACCTCCACCGCGAACAACCGGCCGAGCCGATCGACGCCCACCACTGCCTGCTGATAACTGTCGAACACCTGTGAGAGCTGCTGAATCGGCGAGAACAGCAGATCGATGTAGAGCAGGAACGCGATCAGCGTTCCGGCGCTGAGGTCACCGGCGCGAACCTGATGCACCCCCACCGCGAGCACCGCGGCCGTCGCGACCACCGACAGGAATTCGATGAACGGGAAGAACACGGCCATCAGGGTCTGACTGCGCAGCCGCGCGTCGCGGTACTCCCACGAGAGTCGGTCGAACCTGTTCTGGTTCAACGCTTCTCGGCGGTACGCCTGGGTGACCTTGATATTGTCGACATTCTCCTGCAGATAGGCGTTGACCACGCTGACCTTGTCCCGCGCGGTGTTGTAGGCGGGCACCGACGATCGCCGGAACCATATCGTGGCGGCGATCAGGATCGGCATCAGCGCGAGCACCACCAGGGCCAGTTTCGCGTCGATCACCAGCAGTGCGACCACCACGCCGCCGATGGTCAGCGAGGAGGTCAGCGCCGTGGACAGGCCGGTCTGCAAGAAGGTCGACAGACCGTCGACATCGGTCGTCATGCGGGTCATGATCCGCCCGCCGAGTTCGCGTTCGTAGTACTGCAACCCGAGGCGTTGCAGCTGGGCGAACGTCTTGACCCGCAGGCCGAAAAGCAGCCGCTCCCCGGCCCGTCCGGTCACCCGCACCTGCGCGACACTGATCCCCCAGTCCACGAGCACCACCGCCGCCGCCAGTGCCGCCGCGCCGAGCAGGACGTCCCGCGCGCCGACCAGTACGCCCTGGTCGATGCCGGATCGCACCAGCACCGGGATCAGAATCTGTGCTATCGCATCGAGTGCGACCAGGGCCAGGCCCGCCAGCAGCGGCCTCGCGAACGGGCGCAGCAACCTGCGCAGGCTGAATTCCGGATCGGCTGTGCGGGTGAAGCTTTCGGGCACGTCGGGTTCGCCGGACACTGGCGCCAGCGCGTCGATGAGTTGCTGCACGTCGCCACTGGGCGGTGCGGAGATCATCATGCCGCCGCCGCGTCCGAAGCCACCCGCACCGGCCGCATGATGGGAGAACGCCCGCGCCATCTGCTCCAGGGTTCGGGTCTCGTCGCCGTACTCCGTGGGTTCCGCCCACAGCATCTCGGTCGGCACGGCATCGGTCGTGGTACGCAGTGCCGCACCGATTTCCGCCGCATCCGGCGGAGTGAACAGCGTCGCGAACAGCACACCGGACTCCTGGAGTTCGGCCAGGGTGCCAGATTCGGCGACGCGGCCGCGATCCAGGATCACCACTTCGTCGGCCAGCGCGAGGGTCGAAATGCGGTGCGCCACAACCACCGTGGTGCGACGTCGCACCTCTGCGGCGATGCGTTCGAAGATGGTCTGCTCGACCTTCGCATCGATCGCGGACGTCGCGTCGTCGAGCACCAGTACCGGCGCATCGGTGATCAACGCGCGAGCCAGCGCCAGACGTTGCCGCTGACCACCGGAAAGCCGCTGTCCCCGTTCGCCGATCGGGGTGTCGAGCCCATCGGGCAGCCGCCGGACGAATTCGTCCGCGGCCGCGAGATACAGTGCGTGCCATACCTGTTCGTCGGTGGCCTCCGGCCGTCCGTAGGCCACGTTCGCGCGGATGGTGTCGGCCATCAGGTGGGTGTCCTCGAAGACGATCGCCACCCGGCCCCGAACCTGCGGCAGCTCCCGCACGTCCACGCCGTCCAGGCGCACCACACCGGCATCCGGATCGATCAGCCGCGGCAGCAGTGCGGTGAGCGTCGACTTGCCCGAACCCGCACCGCCCGCCAACGCCACGGTCCTACCGGCGGGAATCGTCAGGTCCAGATGGTCGAGGACCGCGGTGTCGCCGATCCGTACGGTCACATCCAACAGGTCGATCCGCGGCGTCGCGGCAGCCGCCACGGGCGGCGTGTGCACAGTCGGCTCACGGCGAGGCCCGGCGTCGATGACCTCGCGCACCCGATCCAGTGACGCTTTACCCTGCTGGCTGACGGTGAGCAGGGTGGAGAACTGCCGCACCGGGCTCACGAACGAGCCCAGGTAGGTCATGAACGCGAGAAACGTTCCGAGACTGATGGATTGGTGCAGAGCCAGCAGACCACCCAGCACGAGAATGAACACCTGCCCCAGTGCGGGCAGCGCCGCCATCGCGGGAGTGAACCGGCTGGTGATCCGCACGACGCGCAACCGGGACCGGAACAGATCGCGGGCGCGCTGTTCCAACTCGCCTGTCTCCCTGCGCTCCTGGCCGAACCCCTTGACCACGCGCACCCCGGCGACCGCCGACTCCACCCGCATCGCCACCTCCGCCGCCTGGGCCTGCGCATCCCAGTTGGCGGGGAACAACTCTCGCTGCGAGCGCCGGGTGACGATCCACAGCGCCGGAAGCAGGACCAGGGCTACCACCGCCAGCGGCAGTGACATCGTCGCCATCAGCACCAGCGCGCCGAGCAGCAGCGCCACATTGCCGGTGACGACCGGAATCAGTTGCAGGAACATCTGAATCAGCGTGATGTCGCTGATCGCGCGGCTGACCACCTGTCCGGTCGTCACCGTCATCTGTTCGCGTCCGGGCATGTGCACCAGCGCGGCGAACAGATCCGAGCGCAGGTCGAACTGGACTCCCAGCGAGAGCGTGGACGAGCAGACCCGCCGCAGCATCGACATGCCGAACCGGACCACACCGATCACGATCAGCACGGTCACGGCGGCGGCCAGCGGCACCCGGGAATCGCCGAGCGAATCGACCACGTGCCGCACCACCAGAGGCAGTGCGGCGGTCAGCGCGGCACTGCCCGCGGCGCCGACCGCCGCACCCGTGACAGCCCGCGGATGCGCCAGACATCGGCGCAGCAGGTACCGCCACCAACTCCGATCCGCAGCCGAATTCGACTGGCTCACTGGGCAATCGCCGCGTCGGCCGCCACGCTGAACTGATTCTCCGGTCGTGCCAGCCCGTAGTGCCCACGCAGGGTGGAGTCGGTGTATTCGGTCCGGAACAGCCCGCGCTCCTGCAGAATCGGCACCACCCGGTCCACGAAGACGTCCAGTCCCGAGGGCAGCGCGGCGGGCATCACGTTGAATCCGTCGGCCGCGCCCTCGGTGAACCATTCCTCGATGGTGTCCGCGACCTGTTCCGCCGTGCCCGCGAAGGTCCGGTGGCCGCGTCCGCCGCCGAGGCGGGCGATCAGCTGACGCACCGTGAGCCGTTCGCGCCGAGCGAGATTCACGATCAGCGTGAACCGGCTCTTCGCCCCCTGGACCTCGTCCTCGGTGGGCAATTCGGCGGGCAGTTCGCTGTCCAGGTCCAGCGCCTCGACGGGCAGGTTGAACCGCTCGGCGAGGGTGCGACGCTGATACTCCGGCTGGATCAGGTTGGTGAGCTCGTCGTCGAGTTCCCTCGCGTGCGCCTCGGTGTCGCCGATGACGGGGACGATGCCCGGCAGAATCTTGACCGTGCCGGGATCGCGGCCGAGGCGGCGAGCCCGGTCCTTCAGATCGGCGTAGAACTGTTTGCCGTCCGCGAGGGTCTGCTGCGCGGTGAACACCGCCTCGGCGTAGCGGGCCGCGAAGCCCTTGCCGTCCTCGGACGAACCCGCCTGCACCAGAACGGGATACCCCTGCGGGGAGCGCGGCACGTTGAGCGGCCCGGCCACCCGGAAGAACTCACCGACGTGGTTGATCTCGCGAACCTTGTCCGGATCGGAGTGGATGCCGAGTTCCTTGTCGCCGATATAGGCGTCGTCGTCCCAGCTGTCCCAGAGTTTGGTTGCCACGTCGACGAATTCGGCGGCCTTCTCGTAACGCAACCGGTGATCGGGGACGTCGTCGAGCCCGAAGTTGCGGGCCGCGTCGGCCCCGGCGGTGGTGACGATGTTCCAGCCCACCCGGCCACCGGACACCCAGTCGACCGAGGCGAAGCGGCGGGCCAGGTTGTAGGGATCGTTGTAGCTGGTCGAGGCGGTGGCGATCAGGCCGAGACGGCTGGTGCGCAGCGCGATGGCGGTCAGCAGCACGGTCGGCTCCAGTTTGCCCACCGGACGGCGGCCCGGATCTCCCTGTATCACCGGCGAATCCGCGAAGAAGATGGAATCGAACTTGCCCCGCTCGGCCGTCTGCGCCAACCGGATGTAGTGCTCGATATCCAAGTGCGCCAACGGATCCGATCCCGGCAGTCGCCACGATGCCTCGTGGTGGCCGGTGGACATCAGGAACGCGTTCAAGTGCAGGGTTCTGCTCATCGGGAGTGAGAATCTTTCCGGTAGTGGAGGAATCGGTGCTCAGGCCGCGATCGGATCGGCGCCCAGCGCGCTCAGCAGCGACCGCCGGATCTGCTGGAACTGCGGCTGCGCCGGATCGCGCGGGCCGTCGAAATCGATGTCGATGTCGACCTCGATGCGACCGTGATCCAGGATCAGCACCCGCTGAGCGAGCGTGATGGCCTCGTCGACGTCGTGGGTCACCAGCAGCACGGTCGGGCGATGCGCCTCGACCAGGCGGCGCAGCAGGGCGTGCATGCGTATGCGGGTCAGCGCGTCCAGGGCGCCGAACGGTTCGTCGGCCAGCAGCAGTTCCGGCTCGCCCACCAGGGCGCGCGCGAGTGCGGCGCGCTGCTGCTCGCCGCCGGAAAGCTCACCGGGCCAAGCCTTTTCACGTCCGGCCAGGCCCACCTCGGCCAGCAGTGCCGTGGCGACGGCCCGGCGCGAGCGCGGCTGGCCGTACAGGACGTTGGGCAGGACACGTTTCCAGGGCAGCAGCCGCGAGTCCTGGAACACCATCGATGTCCGCCCCGGCACCCGCAGCAGGCCCGCGCCCGCCACACCGTGGTCGATACCGGCCAGCGCCCGCAACAGCGTGGACTTACCGGACCCGCTCTTACCCAGCAGCGCCACGAACTGGCCTTCGGGAATCGTCAGATCGACGTCGTCGAGGACGGCCCGGCCACCGAATTTGCGGGTCAACCGCTCCAACTGCACACCCGGCCCGGCTTCGGCGGATTGTTCGGCCGAGGTCAGTCCGCCAGGGTTCGTCGCCACGACAGCACCTTTCGCTCCAGGATTCGAATGCCGGAATCGCACAGCAGACCGAAGATTCCGTAGACGGCGAGCGCGACGAGGATGACATCGGCCTGGCCATAGTTCTGGGCGTCCTGCATCATCTTGCCGAGGCCGTCGGTCGCGTTGACCGATTCGACCACCACCAGCACCAGCCAGGACGTGTTCACCGCCAGCCGCAATCCGAGGAAGAATCCCGGCAGCGATCCGGGAATCACCACCTGCCGGATGAATTCGAAACGGGAGACGCTCTGGATCTCCGATAATTCGACCAGCCGCCGATCGATACCGATCAGCGCGGAATGCGTTGGCACATAGAGGGTTACCGCGGCCGCGAGCATGATCAGCACGACCTTGAAGCTGTTGCCGATACCCAGCCACAGGATCATCAACGGGACCAGGCCCAGGGTGGGAATCGAGCGTTTGACCTGGACCACGCCGTCCACCAGGGATTCCCCGATTCGGGAGAGCCCGGCGATGAGCGCGAGCGCGGTGCCGATCAGAATTCCCAGGAGCACCCCGGTGGCCACGCGCGTCATGGACACCTCGATATTGGTCAGCAACTGACCATCGGTGAGCAATTGCCAGGCGGTCGACACGACGGTCCAGGGTGCGGACAGTTTGCGCCGGTCCAGCAATCCGAGGTACGCCCCCGCCGACCAGACGCCGAGCAGCAGCACCACGCCGAGCAGCCGGGCGAACGGAAGCTGCCTGCGCAGACCGAGTCGACGGCGAGCCGGGCGTGCGGTGAAACCGGCCGCGGCCCGTGGCGCGGTGAGGGCGGGAAGATGTGCGGAAACGACGGTCATCGGGTCACCCTTGTGCTTCGGTGCGATATTGCGGAGCCACCGCGTCGGCGGCGATCTTCTCGAATCGCCGGTCGAAGAGCTGGTGGGCGTCGAAGGATTTCCCGAACGCACCCGAGCTGGTGATCAGGTCGATCGTCTTCTGCTCCCAGTCGATCGATCGGTCCCAGTTCTCCGGGAAATACGGGCGTTCGGTCGTGGCCATGATGCGACGGCCGTTGGCCTCGCTCACACCCTGATTCTTGACGTAGTAATCGGCGATCCACCGGTCCTGGTTCTCCCATTCCCAGACCTTCGCGCGCGCCCAGAACTTGACGAATTCCGCGATGGCCGCGAGCTTGCGGTCATCGCCCAGCACCGAGGTCGGCGCCCACAGAACGCCCAACGCGTCGACCGCGTCGGACTTCACCGTGGTCGCCCCCGCGGACCGATACTGCGCGAGGTACTTCGTCAGCGACGGTTCGGCCAGCGGGGCCAGATCAACCTGTTTGCCCTGCAACGCGGTGAGGAACTGCGGGCTGTTGAGCTGAACGAGCGTGACGTCCTTGGTACTGAGCCCGGCCTGCTGGAGAGTCCGCAGCACCACACCGCCCTGGGCCTGCCCGGGCGAGAAGGCGATCTTCTTGCCGCGCAGATCCCCCAGCGTGTGGATATCACTGCCCGGGGCGGTGGCCAGGCCGTAGTTGGGGGTACTGCGCGACAGCACGGCGACGATGCGGGTGTCCAAACCCTGTGCGTGCGCCTGGATGGACGGAATTCCGGCATTACTGGCCAACTCGACCGAACCGCCCTTGAACGCCTGGATCACATCCGGTCCGGCGGAGACGTTGGGCCAGTCGGGCACGGTGAACGGCAATTTGCCGATCTGCCCGCTGCTGGTCAGCGCGACCTGCATATCGGTCGCCGAGATTTTGAGCGACGTGCCCGGCGGAACACTGGTCGGTAGTGGCTTGCTGAAGTCGGCGGACCCCCCGGAGGTCGCACAGGCCGAGGTGGCACAGGCGGCGATCAACACCACGAACGACGCCGCGCCGACCCTACGGGTGAGGCGCATCCTACGCGCGCTCGGTCGCGTTTCGATGAGCTTTCTCATTTGTCGATCGTCGCGAATTATGTTGCAGCCCACAATATTCGGTCGACTTAAAATTACCGAGACTCGAACTGCGGTGCTGCCGCCTCCTTCCGCGGCGCGCCGAAGCCGTCCGCGAGGACGGCGAGCGGGTCGGCGTAGAGGCGGTGCAGCAGCACCGCGGCGGCCGAGGTCTCGAGTGATCGGCCCGGGAACGAGGTACCGATGACGCGTTGGCGCGCGGACGAACTCACCTGCGCCCGTGCGGCGATGGCGTCGAGATAGGCGGCGCGGATCGCGGGCAGAGGGTGCAGCGCCCGGTCGGTGATGATGAGCAGTTCCGGATTCAGCACATCGAGCAGGGCGGCGGCCACCGTGGCGAGTCCGCGCGCGCGTTCCTCGAACAGCGCGTGCACCCGGGGATCGGTCTCGGCAGCGGCGATCAGCCCGGGAATCGTCGGCTGTTCGGCGAGTCCCAGTGCGGCAGCGCGCCTTTCGAGCGACCGATCGGAATAGGTGTCCAGCGGGCCGGGCCCGTCCGGTCCCATGCCGGACGGAACCAGAGCGGCCAGCGAACCCGCCGAGGAGCCGGGGCCGTAGTGGACCCGGCCGTCGACGGCGAAGGCGGCATCGATGACATTGCCGACGAACAGCACCGCGGCCGACGAGTCGAAGTCCAAGGCGCCGAACAGTTGTTCCGCGTGCACCATCGCGCGGGCATGGCTGTCGAGTTCGACGGGCAGCCCGGTCAGTCGCGTCAGCAGATCCCGGATCGGGGTGTCCCGCAGGCGCAGCAGCGGATGCGTGAGCACCACACCGGCCTCCGGATCGACCCAGCCGCCGGTCGCGAACCCGACCCCGAACAGGCGGATGTCCCCCGGGAGTTCGCGGCGCAGCGCGGTGAACGCGGCGGCCGCGTCCTCGACCAGGTCGACGCCCTCGAGCGTGCGGTGCGGGACCAGCGCGTCGGCGACGATCGTCCCGGCGATGTCGACCACCGCGACCCGGGTCTGGGTGGCCGCGAAATGGATGGCCGCCACCGCGTTTCGCCGATCGAGCTCCAGCGGCGAATGCGGCCTGCCCACCCGCTGCGACCGGTCCACCGGGGGTGATTCGCGCAGCAGGCCCGCTTCCAGCAGCGCCCGGGTCTGGCTCGTCACCGTCGCCGGCGACAGGCCCGCGTGCGCGGCGATCACCGATCGTGATGCGCTGCCCAACGTCAACAGTGCGCGCAGCACCGCACCCGCGGCCGTCGGCCATCCTCTCGCCGGTCTCATAGGCCTCGGTTCCGTCGGGTCCACATTCGTCTCGGGCCGAGCCTACGAGAGCGGGCGGCGTTCGGGACCGTTCCGCCTCAGCGTGATCCGAACCCGGCAAATTGCCCGGACGACAGCCTCCCGCCGGGCAGGTTCGCCATTCTAAAACCGGTCCGAATTTCTTCGCCGAGAAAAATAAATATCTCGGACAATTGAAATCATCGCGCGGGCAAAGAGTGCGGTTTCCGGGCGTGCGGAATTAATATCCGTTCTGCCACGGGGCAGCAAACGAGTTGACCCCCAAGGCATTCCGGCACCGGTCGCGACGATCGACCGAGTGCATTCCGAAAGCCGATGGAGCGCAGAGACATGACAGAAACCATCGAACGCACCGATACCCTCACCGTGCGGCGGGTCGCCGGACATATCGGTGCGGAAATCTCCGGTGTCGACCTGAGCCAGCCCCTCGACGACGACACCGTCGCGCGCCTGCGCCGCAAACTGCTGAAGTACAAGGTGCTGTTCTTCCGCGACCAGCACCTCGGTCACACCGAGCAGATCGAGTTCGGCCGCCGATTCGGCGAGCTCACCCACGCCCACCCGCACGAGGACGCGCCGCCCAGCGATGCCCCGCAGATCCTCACCATCGACCCCCAGGTCTACGAGCGGCGCTACGGCTCGCCGCGGCCGGACTACCAGGAGCGCCAGTACACCTACTACAGCGGCTGGCACACCGATGTCACCGCCTCGGTCAATCCGCCGGCCATCTCCATCCTGCGCTCGGAGGTGGTTCCCGATTTCGGCGGCGACACCACCTGGACGAATCTCGTCGCGGCGTACGAGGGACTGTCCGAGCCGCTGCGCGCATTCGCCGACGGGCTGACCGCGGTGCACCGGTTCTCGGCGGGCCGCAGGCTGGACGACAACGAGGCGTACGCGCGCCGGATCAACGATAATCTGCTGATCTCGGAGCATCCGGTGGTTCGGGTGCACCCCGAGACCGGTGAGCGGGCGCTGTTCGTCAACCCCGGCTTCACCGATCACATCGTCGGGGTGTCCCCCGTCGAGAGCGCCAAGATCCTCGAGTTGTTCTTCGGTCACCTCAGCAGCCCGCGCTACACGGTCCGGTTCCGCTGGGACGAGCACAGCGTCGCGGTCTGGGACAACCGCGCCACCGCCCACCTCGGCCCCCAGGACCTCGGCCACCTGGACGTCACCCGCACCCTGCACCGGGTGACGGTGGTCGGCGACCGCCCGGTGGGACCGAACGGCTTCGTCTCGCAGATCATCGCGGGCGAGGAATTCAAGACCGAGGCGCACGTCAAGGTCTCGTGAGGAGTCGGTGGCCCACCTCGGAGGTGGGCCACCGGAGTCACTCCCGAACATTCTTCCTCGGCGGTAACCAGCCATCCGCCGCGGATCGCGACCACCGAACAGGACACCGATGAGCGCCGAATTCCTCTGGTACATCCCCAATCAGGTGACGCCGGGCCACCGGGGCGATACCGTCACCACCGATCACAACAGCCTCGAAACGCTCACCGCGCAGGCGCTGGCACTCGAGGAATACGGCTGGAAGGGCGCGCTGCTCGGCACCGGATGGGGACGGCCGGACACACTCACCGTCGCGACGGCCCTGGCCGCACGCACCCGGTCGTTCGAGCCGCTCATCGCCATCCGGCCCGGATACTGGCGGCCCGCCCATTTCGCCTCGGCCACAGCAACACTGGACCACCTGTCCGGCGGCCGGGTGCGGATCAACATCGTGTCGGGCAAGGACGATCTCGCGGCCTACGGCGAATCCGAGGAGGATCAGGCCACCCGGTACGGGCGCACCGAGGAGTTCATCCGCCTGGTCCGCCGACTCTGGACCGAGCAGAACGTCACCCATCACGGAACCCATTACCGGGTCAGCGATTCCACGGTCCGGCCGCGCATCTCGGCGCGCGCGGACAGGCCGCATCCCACGCTGTATTTCGGCGGGGCGTCGGCCGCCGCCGAGCGTGTCGCGGCGACCGTTGCCGACGTGCAGTTGTTCTGGGGCGAACCGCTCGCCGACGTCCGCGAGCGGATCGAGCGGCTCCGGGACCTGAGTGAACGGCACGGACGCGAACTTCCCCCGTTGGAATTCGGTCTTCGGGTCACCACCGTCGTCCGCGACACCACCGAGCAGGCCTGGGCCGATGCCCAGGAACGAGTCGCGGAAATGGCGAAAAGCCAAGCGAAGAGCCAGAATTCACCTCGACGTGCTGCGGTCGGGCAGCAACGGCTCTACGATCTCGCGGCGCGCGGTGACGTGCTGGACGACAATCTCTACACCGCGCCGGGCCGAGTCGGCGGTGGCGGCGCGGGCAGCACCTGGCTGGTCGGCTCGGCTCAGGACGTCGGCAAGGCGCTGCGCAAATACCAAGACCTCGGCATCACCCATTTCGTCCTGTCGGACACCCCCTACCTGCAGGAGATCCACCGCCAAGGCGAGCAGTTGCTGCCACTGCTGCGGTGAGCGGATGCGCTGCGGCGCACGGCCGATACGCATCCTTCGCAGCAATGCCGTTGTCCTGCGGTTGTTTTCAGGCCGATTCAGCGGTCACGCGCGCCTGCCTGTGCGGGAACGGCAGACCCAGGCGCGCACGGAGTGTCCGGTCTCGATACTCCCGCTGGAACAGTCCGCGCCGTTGCAGGATCGGCACCACACCGGTGGCGAAGTTCTCCAGATCCACGGCGGTTTCGGCGGGCATGATCGTGAATCCGTCGGCGGCTCCGGCTTCGTGCCACTCCTGTAGATCGTCGGCGACCTGTTCGGGCGTACCGACCAGCAACCGATGGCCCGAGCCGCCGGCACTGCGCTCGATCAGCTCGCGCGGCGTGCGCGGCCCGGCGGCGATCAGCGCGCGGGTGGATTCGCTGAATCCGGTCGAGAATGCCTGCGCAGGAATCGTTTCCGGCAGATCGGCCAGGCTGATCCGATCGTCCGGACCGAACGACCCCGCCGACAGGCCGAGGCCGCCGAGGAGGTTGGCGGTGAGCCGCTCGATCGGCAGCAGATCGCGCAGTTCGTGTACGCGATGACGTGCCTGTTCCTCGGTGTCCGCGACCAGAACCACGACACCGAGTGACACCTTCACCTCGTCCGCCCGGCGACCGGAGGCGACCGCACGGCGGCGGATCTCCTCCCGGAACGCGACCGCCCGGTCGCGGGTCTGGGCGACGGTGAACACCACGTCCGCGAAATCCCCGGCGAGCCTCAGGCCCCCTTCGGACCCGCCCGCCTGAACCACGACCGGCCGCCCCTGCGGGCCCGGCGGCACCGGCAGCGGACCGGCCACGGAGAAGAACTCCCCCTCGTGATCGATGCGGTGGATGCGGTCCGGATCGGCATAGCGGCCCGATGCCTTGTCGGCGATCAGCCAGTCGGATTCCCAACTGTCCCAGAGCTTGGTGACGACATCGAGGAACTCCCACGCACGCCGATAGCGGGTTTCGCGATCGGGATGGGCGAATCCGCCGAAATTCGCTGCGGCAGCGGAAGTTCCGGTGGTGACTATATTGACCGCGGCCCGCCCCTTGGTCACGTGGTCCAGCGCCTGGAATCGCCGGGCGAGGTTGTAGGGCGAGTTGTAGGTGGTCGACGACGTGATCACGACACCGAGGTTCTCGGTCACCGCCGCGACGTTGCCGAGCAGGACCAGCGGGTCGATACCCGTTCCCGGCGCCTCCTCGATCTCACCGCGCAGCGCCGGGCCGTCGCCGAGGAAGACCGCGTCGATCTTCGCCGCCTCGGCGACCCGCGCGAGCCGCTGGAAATAGTCGATGTCGAGATAGGCGACGGGGTCCGCATGCGACAACCGCCAGGCATGCCGGAAGTGTCCCGGCGTCATCAGCGACAGGTTCAGGTGGAAGCCGGACATCTCACCCGCCGAGCGGGATCGACGGCTGATACGGACCGGAACGTCCGCTGGGGCGATACCGGATCGTCCGGTAGCGATGGGATGCGGCGGTGCAGGGGGTGTGGGTGGTCATCGGATCCTCTCGGGTCGGTCATCGATGGTGACCATGATCGGAATGAAAGATGCTCGGGATCAGAACAATCCGGTGGTCGGCGGTTCGGCGCCGGTAAGGTGATAGGCGCCCGCGACCGCCTGTTTCCATTGGCGCGGATTGTGATTGGCGACGGTGCGGGCATTGCGCCAGTGCCGGTCGAAGCCCAGATCGCGGTTCGTGATCGAGCCGCCGCCCACGTCGAACAGCAATTCCGCTGCGGCCAAGGCCGATTCGATGGCGATCACACCCGCCTGTGCGACCTCGACGGCGGCCGCGGCGCCGGCGGAGCGAGCCTGCGGTCCGGTGTGGACCCGTACGGACTCGAGGGTTTCCGCGGCCAGCAGAACCACCGCGCGGGCCGCCTGGGCGCGGGCCGCGATCTGGCCCACCGTCTGCCGGACATACGGATCCTCGACACTCGCGGCCGCGGAACTGTGTTTGATCGGCCGGGCCTTGTCCCGCGCGAAGGCGACCGCGTCGTCGAACGCACGCGCGGCCACTCCCGCCTCGACCGCGGCGAGGTACAGCTGAGCGAACGACCCCTGCCACGGATTGTCCGGCACGTCGTCCTCGGTCTCGGTGACCTCGTGGCCGTACACCCACACTTCGGTGAAACGTGTTGTCCCACTGGCGGTCAGGCGCTGTCCGACGGCGTCGAAATCGTCGAGTCGCTCGACGCCCGCGCGATCGAAGGGCACAGTGAAGCGAATGACCGTACCGTCCTCGGTGCGGGCCTGGGTCGAGAACCAGGCCGCGTACAGGCCGCCGGTCGAGTAGTACTTCTCGCCGTCGACGATCCAATCGGCACCCGCGCGGCGGGCCGTCGCATTGACCTGCCCGCTCGCCCCACCGGTGCGCTCGTTGGCGGTTCCGGCGAACAGATCGCCGTTGCGCAGTCGCTGCAACGTCAGGTCCCGCTGCGGCAGATCCGGGCGGCTCGCCACCCGGTTCGCGACCAGAAAGGTGCCTCGAAGTGCTTGGGCCACATTGGAATCGGCGCGCGCGATCGTGATGATCAGTTCCGCGACCGTGCGCAGCGAGCCGCCCGCGCCGCCGTCGTCGCGGGCGATCCCGGTCAGCGCGATCCGGGTCGCGGCAAGGGCGCGCACCTCGGCGAAGGCGTAGTCGCGGACCGCCTCCCGAGCGGCGGCGGTCTCGCCCAGTCGTCGCAGAATCGGCTCGGCGGCGGCGCGGATCTCCGTGACGGTGGGTCCGGCCGTCTCCGGCGTGCGATGCGGGTGGATGGCGGTCATCGCAGCACCGCCGCGACCGGCCGCAGTCCGAGCGCGGCCCGCAACGTCGGACCGGGCGGGGCGGCCGGCAGGGTCGCCACCGCCTCCGCGGCGGCCAGCACGCCTCGGGTGCCGCCCGTGGGCGCCAGTTCCACCGCGTCGAGTTCGTAGGCGTGTGCCCAGTCGGCCAGTCGGGCGACCGCCGCGCGTCCGTCGCGCTCGTCGGTCACCGTCACCGCGGCGCGGCCGATCAGCGCCACCTCGGTACGTCGTCTGCCGACGCGTTCCAGGGCGGCGGTCAGGGCACGGTCGGCATCAGCCGCCGCCGCGTCCGCGACGATCACCGCATCCGCCGATCGGGCGGCGGTGTCCCACCCGAGCAGATCGGGATCGGCGGCGACCACGAGCGGACGCCCCTGCACCGATGCCGGACCGTCCAGCGGGCCCGCGATGCGATAGCCGCGGCCGTCGTGATCGATCCCCCCGATCAGCGCCGGGTCGGCCACCAAGGCACGTTCCTGATCGCCGATCAGTGCCGCGCGCGGGAACGATTCCCACAGGCGGGTAAGGATTTCCGCGTACTCCTCCCAGCGTTGCCGAGGGCTGGGTGCCGCCGACCGCGATGTGACCGCATCGCTCACCTCATCCCCCTCCCCGGGGTGCAGCACCACCCCCGCGCGGCCGCCGTTGGCGCGATCGAACGACAGGATCCGTCGCGCGAGGTTGTAGGGCGCGTTGTGTGTGGTCGTGACATCGAGCAGGTATCCGATATCACCCACTCGCCCGGCCAGGTACGCGGCGGCGACACTCGGATCGAGGGCCCGCCGGTCGCCGACCGCGTCGAGTATGCGCAGTGCGACGACACCGGCCCGCTTCGCGGCGGCGGCGATGCGTACCGCGTCATCGACCGGAACCAGTTCGGGCGCGACGGTTTCGGATGCGGTCGCGCCCACGGCGACATCGATCAAGACCGGGATCGTGCTCATGATGCTGTCCTCCATTCGGGACACCGGCCCGGCGCGCTCATCGAGCCACACCGGCCTGTTCCACGGCCGCGACGACGCGCAGCCGGTCCGTCACCGGAACCAGTTCCGGCGCAAGAGATTCGGATCCGATCGCGCCCACGGCGACATCGATCAGGATCGGGATGGCACTCATCGTGCTGTCCTGGCATTCGAGACGCCACTCGGCCTGCTCATCGAGCCGCCTCCAGTGGTCCGCGATCCCACACTCCGACGGGAACCTCGGGTAGTCCCAGACCGAGGTGTTCGCGGAGCGTCGTTCCGTCGTAATCGGTGCGGAACAACCCGCGCCGACGCAGTTCGGGGATTACGTGATCGGCGAAATCATCGAAACCGGAAGGCAATACGTCGGGCATCACATTGAATCCGTCTGCCGCACCGGCCCGGAACCAGCGCTCGATGTCGTCGGCGATCCGCTCGGGAGTTCCGACCACGATGCGGTGCCCGCCGCCGCCGGACAGCTTCTTCAGCAACTGCCGCAGCGTCGGGCTCTCCCGGTCGATGATGTCCTTGACCACGCGGTAGAAGGTCTGCGAGCCACCGGCGTCGTCGGGTTCGGGTAACAGTTCGGCGGGGATGGGCTCGTCGTCGGCGAGGCCGTCCAGTGAGATGCCGAGTTGTCCGGCCAGACGGGCGCGGGCATAGGCGTCGGGCAGTAGTTCGTCGAGCAGCTCACGCCGCCGGGCTGCCTCGGCCTCGGTGCTGCCCAGCACGGTGGACAGACCGGGCAGGACCACGATCTCGTCCGGATCGCGGCCGAATTTTCTTGCGCCCTCGCGTAATTCGGTACGGAACGCGCGCGCCTTACCGAGGTCCTGTTCGGCGGAGAAGATCACCTCCCCCACCCGGGACGCCAGTCGCTTGCCGTCGGTGGAGCCCCCGGCCTGCACCACGACCGGACGTCCCTGCGGCGAAAGGAATTCGGTGCGCCCGGCCCAGCTCGCCACGACCCGCTCGACGACCTCCGCCGCCCGCCGGTACCGCAGCGCGTGGTCGGGTTCGGCGTCACGGCCGAAGTTGCGCGCGGCCACCGGTCCGGCGGTGGTGACCACGTTCCAGCCGAAGCGGCCACCGCTGAGATGGTCGAGATCGCCCAGGCGGCGGGCGATTTCGACCGGATCGTTGTAGGACGAGGACAACGTGGCGATCAGCCCGATCCGCTCGGTGCGCGCGGCGATCCGGGCCAGCACCGTGGTCGGCTCCAGGTTGTTGCCGGTGCGATGTTCGATACTCGGGTCCAGGGACGGCCCGTCGGCGAGGAATACCGCGTCGAGGGTCGCCGCCTCGGCCTTGCGCGCGATCGAGGTGTAGTGCTCGATGTCGTAACTCGCCAGGCCGTCCGTTCCGGGAAAGCGCCACGATCCGCCGAACACCCCAGCGTTGAGGATGTTGACGTTGATGTGCAGTCGATCGCTCACCGCTCGCTCACCGCCTCGGCGGGCGCGGCCGCGGCGGCGGAGACCGAGGGCCGGTGCCGGTAGTACCCGGGCTGCGGGGTCGTGCCGTTGACCAGGAAGTCGCCCACCAGGCGCGGCTTGTAGACCACCGGGTTGTGCGAGGCCAGCGTGCGTGCGTTGCGCCAGTGCCGGTCCAGGTGCACACTGTTGCGCACCGCCGAGGAACCCAGCGCGTCGAAGGCCGTGGTCGCCGCGTCCAGCACCGCCTCGACGATGGCGACCTGGGCGGCGGAGGTCTCCAGGTACGCATGCCCGAAATCGGCCTCCGCCCCGCTGGTGTGGGCGGCCTCCAGGCTCACCGCGACGTGCCGCAGCAGGGTTTCCGCGGTGCGGCGGCGGATCTCGAGCCTGCCGACGACGCCGAGCACCTCGGGATCCTCGGCGGCGTTCTGGGTCAGCGCGTGCAGGCTGGTGCGAGTGCGTGCGCGCACCAGGTCCACGGTTTCGGCGACGATGCCGCGCGCGATACCGGTCAGATTCGCCAGATGCACGATCTGCACGAACGAGTCCAGCCCGCGCAGCGACTCCCGATAGCGCCCGATCTCACCGTGTTCCTCCACCGGTACGTCATTGAAAATCGTTGTGCCGCTGCCAGTTTGGCGTTGTCCGATACCGTCCCAGTCGTCGGCGTGTGCGACGCCGGGATGGTGTGCGGGGATGACGACGAAGCCGCGCTTGCCGTCCTCGTCGACCACGGCCGCGCGGATGTAGTCGGCGAACCGCGAACCCGTGGAGTAGAACTTGGTGCCCGAGACGAGGCGGCGGCCGTGCTCGTCGGTGCGCACTCGCGTTGTGGTCGAACCCCATTCGCCGGTCACGGTGCCCGCGGCCACCGCGGCGGCGATCACCGCCGACGGTTCGGATTGCGCGTTGCCGAATACCGCGCCCGCGCCGATCCGGCGCAGCCAGTAGGTTCTGACCTCGGAATCGGTTTCGGCGCGCAGGATTTCGGTGGTGGTGAAATGCCCGCGCCAGATCTGCGGAATATTCGAGTCGGCCCGGCCCGCCTCGGCGAGCAGATCGAACAGCGTCGGCAGGTCGACGTCGAAACCACCGAATTCGGCCGGAACCCGCAGTCGGCCGAATCCGGCGTCACCCAGCGCCCGGATCAGTTCGTCGGGGTGCTCGAACGCGAGATCGCGTTCGCCGACGCCCTTGGTGAATTCGACCAGTACCTCCCGGATCCGAGCCAGCGCGTCGGTCAGCGAATCCGGTTGCGGTAACGGGGTCATGATGTTCCTCCTGGAGCCGAGCGGCGGCCGGCGATCGCGTTGATCAACCGGTTGGTGTATTCCG
The DNA here is from genome assembly GCF_001613065.1 of Nocardia miyunensis NBRC 108239. Taxonomy (GTDB): domain Bacteria; phylum Actinomycetota; class Actinomycetes; order Mycobacteriales; family Mycobacteriaceae; genus Nocardia; species Nocardia miyunensis. The sequence goes on along the minus strand of NZ_BDBQ01000081.1, from coordinate 17,222 downwards.
TTGCGGGAGAGTCGAAAACGCGTTCGACCGGGCCCTGTTCGACGATCCGGCCGTGTTGCATCACCGCGACCCGATCCGAGATCGCCCGGACCACGGCCAGATCGTGGGAGATGAACAGGTAGGTCAGGCCCCGCTCGCGTTGCAGGGTGCGCAGCAGATCCAGGATCTGCGCCGCCACCGACACGTCGAGCGCGGAGATCGGTTCGTCCAGGATCAGGATCTTCGGTTCGAGGACCAGGGCGCGCGCGATGGCCACTCGTTGCCGCTGGCCGCCCGAGAGCTCGCGTGGATGCCGCCGCGCGATATCGGGCGGCAGTGCCGTGGCCTCCAGCGCGGCGATCACCCGGTCGGCGTCGGCACGGCGGCCCCGCTTGCGCCGGAACGAGCGCAGCGGCTCGTCGACGACGTCGTAGACCTCGAAGCGGGGATCGAACGAGGCGTACGGATTCTGGTACACGATCTGCACCTCGCGCCGCAGCGGCCGGAACTCGCGGCGGCCGAGACGGGTGATGTCGTTGCCCAGCAACGTCACTCGGCCCGAGGTCGCGGCGGTCAGGCCGGTGAGCACGCGGGCGGTGGTGGACTTGCCACTGCCGGATTCGCCGACGACGGCGAAGGTCTCCCCGGCGCGGACCTGGAAGGAGATACCGTCCAACGCGGTGAAATCACCGTAATCCTTGCGCAGATCCGCCACATCGATCACCGTCGGCCGATCGGCGGCGATCGGCGCACGGGCCGACGCGCGAGCACGTCGCGAGGGAACGCTGTCGAGCAGATGCCGGGTGTAGTCGTGGCGCGGGCTGCCCACGAGCCGGTCGGCTGGTTCCAGTTCGACGAGCCTGCCCGCGCGCATCACGCCGATGAGGTCGGCACGGTCGGCGGCGACGCCGAGGTCGTGGGTCACCAGCAATATGCCTGTGCCGCTGCGGGTTCGGATATCGTCGAGCAGGTCGAGTACCTGTTTCTGCACCGTCGCGTCGAGCGCGGAGGTCGGCTCGTCGGCGATGATCAGATCGGGTTCGGCCGCGATCGCCGCCGCGATGAGCACGCGCTGGCGCATCCCGCCGGACAGTTCGTGGGGATACTGCCGGAAACGGCGGCGCACGTCGTCGAGCCCGACCGCGTCGAACAGCTCGTGGACCCGCTCGCGGCGCGCGGTGGCATCCAGGTCGGTGTGCAGGAGCAACACATCCTCGACTTGGCGGCCCACGCGCCGCACCGGGTCCAGCGAGACCGCCGGGTCCTGCGGGACCAGTGCTACCGCACGTCCCCGGATATCGCGCCAGCCCTTGGCGGTCAGGTCGGTGAGCACCTGGTCGCGGAACGTGATCCGGCCATCCAGCACCGCGCCGTTATCCGGCAGCAGCCCGAGCACGGCATGCGCGAGAGTCGTTTTGCCCGAACCGGATTCACCGACCAGCGCCAGCGTCCGCCCGGGCGGAACCTCGAACGATACGTCGTGCACGACGGGTCCGAGACGGCCCGCGCGCCGGTAACCAACGGTCAGGTCGGTTACCGCCAGCACGGGTGCCAGGCCCACCGGCACCTCGGTGCGAGCGGATTCCTGCGCGATGGTCACGACGACCTCCTGGTGACGTGGCGGGAGATGTGGTTGGTCGCCAATACCACCGCGACGACGGTCAGCGCCGGCCACAGCGTGAGCCAGCCGCGGGTCGCGATGTAGTTGCGGCCGTCGGCGACCAACCGGCCCCATTCCGGTTCCGGCGGTTGGGCGCCCAGGCCGAGGAAACTCAGCGAGGCGATCCAGACGATCGCGATCCCGAACTGCACCGTGATCAACGCGATCGTCGGCGCGATCGAATTCGGGATCACATGCCGCCGCAGAATGTCGAGAGTCGAAGCGCCACTGGTGATCGCGGCCTCGACGTAGGCGCTGGTTCGCGCCTCGAGCACCTCGGACCGAATCAGCCGGGCGAAGGTGGCCGAGGAGGTCAGCCCCACCGCGATCCCCGCCTGCCACACCCCGAAGCCGAGCAGCACGACCAGGGTGATCGCGAGCAGGAAGCCAGGAATAGACAGCACCACGTCGATCGCGCGCATCAGCAGGCCGTCGGTGAATCCGGCGAACCATCCCGCCGCCGAACCGACCAGCGTTCCGACGAGTACGGCCACTCCGACCGCCAACGCCGATCCGGTCAGCGAGGCGCGCGCCCCGTAGACGACGCGGGCGTAGAGGTCGCGGCCGAGCTGATCGGTGCCGAACCAGTGCGCGCCCGAGGGCGGCTTCAGCTTGTGTGCGGTATCGACCGCATAGGGGTCGTAGTGCACGAAAAGTTCTGGAATCAGGGCCCACAACGCGACCGTGGCAACGACCACGACGGCCGCCACCAGACCCACGTGTCCTGCCGCCCAGCGCACTGTCGCCCGCACGCCGGGACGGGGTTCCGGGCCGGTGTCCGCAACCGGCGTCGGTTCGATGATCGCCGTCATGACCGCACCGCCTCGGGCAGGCGTTCGGTGGGCGCGGTGACGGAATCGGTTGCCGCGGTGACGGTTCCGGTCGCCGGGCGGCGAGCGCGGCCCCGGAGCAGCACCCGTGGGTCGAGCAGCGGATACAGCAGATCCACGACCAGATTCACCACCACGTAGACCAGGGTCGACAGCAGCACCACCCCCTGGACGACCGGCAGATCCTGCGTACCGACCGCGCTTACGGTGAGCTGCCCGATTCCGTCGCGCGCGTAGACCGCTTCGGTCACCACCGAACCGGCGATGAGTTCACCCAGCGCCAATCCCAGCAGGGTCAGCACCGGCAGTGAGGAGTTGCGCAGGATGTCCTTGCGGAAGATGAACCCCTCCCCCGCGCCCTTGGCGTGCAGCACATGCACGAACGGACGCGCGCGGGTCTGCCGGATCGAGGTCGCGAACACCTGCGAAATCGGCGCGGCGATCAGCAGACCCAGCGTCACGGCCGGGGCGATCAGCGCGGTGATGCTGCCGTCGTCGACCGAGGGGATCAGATGCATACGGAACGAGAGCAGCTGCAATGCCAGAATGCCGATGACGAATGTCGGCACCGAGGCGAACAGCGCCGGAACCGTGCCCAGCGCGGTTCGCGACCACCGCCACGGCGCGTAGTTGCCCGCCACCGCGACGACGGCCGCGAACAGCACACCGAAGACGAACGCGGATCCGGTGAGCTGCAACGTCTTCGGCAACGCCGCGCCGATCAGTTCGCTCACGGTCTTGCCGTTGGTGAGCGAGTAGCCGAGATTTCCGGTGAGCACGCCGCCCAGGTCACGCAGATACTGTTGGGGCACAGGACGATCCAGGCCATAGTAGGCCAGCATCACCCGGCCCGCCTGCGGCGAGATCTGGGCGTCCGGATTCTGGATGCGGTTGGTCACCGCGTCACCGGGCAGCGCACTGAGCAGTACGAACGACAGCGTGTACGCGGCCCACAACACCAGCACGGCCTGGGCCAGCCGTTTCACGATATAGCCGCGCATCGGCATTCCCTCCTACTTCGACAGCCAGGTGTCGTAAAGCCAGCTGCGAGCGGTCGATTCGGTCGCGAAGCCGTGCACGCTCGACGCGAGGCCGAACACCTGGGTCTCGTCGTAGAGCGGAATCACATACCCCTGCGAGAACACGTAGTCCTCGATCGCCCGCACATCCTTCGCGCGCGCCGCGGGATCGAATTCGAATGCCTGCGCCCGCACCAGATCGTTCAATTTCTGGTCCGGTGTCGTCTCGTCGAGTTCGTTGGCCGCGGAACTGTCGAATCCGGTGCGCAGCACATCGGGTTCGGCGCGCGAGGTCTGTCCCTGCACGAGTCCCCAGTCCGGCCGGTGCGCGCCCTCGGCGGCCTCGTATTCGGTCTGGGAGGCACTGTGGATGGTCAGCTCGACACCGGCCTTCTTCCATTGCGACTGAAGCAGTTCCAGCACCGATTGCGACACCTGGTAGTACGGCGCGACCCAGATGTCGAAGTGCAGCCGGGCGCCGTTCTTGGTCCGGATACCGTCGGCACCCTTCTTCCAGCCGTCCGCGTCGAGCAGGGCATCCGCCTTCTTCAGGTCGTAGCGCAGGTATGCGGTGGCGTCACCGCGGCCCGGGGTGCCCTTGACCAGCAGGCTGGTCGGGACCGGATAGCTGGGCGAGAGTACGGTCCGGTTGATCTCGTCGCGGTCCGTGGCCGCCTGCAACGCCAGGCGCACATTCTCGTCGGTGATCGGCGTCGCCGAATTCAGCTGGGCCGCAAGTTTATTGGTCTCTCCCTGCACCGGGAACGCCTCGATGTGACCGCCGCCGGAGGTGACGGTGTCCTCGTCGTAGGGCGCGATGTTGCGGGCGATCTGCGCCTGACCGGATTGCAGCGCACCGACCCGGGTACCCGCCTCGGGGACGGTCTTGAACACGATCCGCTCCAGATACGCCTTGCCCTGATGACGCGAACCCGTCGGCGCCCAGTTGTAGTCGTCGCGGCGTTTGAGCGTGATACCCGTTGTGCCGTCGACGGATTCGACCACGAACGGACCGGACCCGATCCAGTTGCGGGCCTGTCCCTGACCGTTGAGATCCTTGTCCAGGAAGGGGCGGGCCAAAATGGAACCGGCGCGATAAGTGGAGGCGACCTGCAAGAATCCGGCATTCGGCTTGGTGAACGAGATCCGTACCGTGAGCGGGTCGAGCACCTCGGCGCCCTGATAGTCGGAGAAGAACGTGTCCGGCGGAATTCCGAGTTTCGCGTCACCGAAACCGTGCTGATCGTAATTGGCCTTCACAATGGCAGCGTCCACCGGGTCGCCGTTGCTGAAGGTGACGCCCGGACGCAGATGGAAGGTATAGCTCAATTTGTCCGGGCCGATCTGCCACGAACTCGCCAGCCACGGTTCGATGGCGCCGGTTTTCGGGTCCTGCCAGGTCAGCCGGTCGGCCAGATTATTGGTGACCTGACTGTTGGACCAGATCGAATTGGTGGGCGTCCAGGCGTTGTACTGAATCGGATCGTAGAACTGCAACGTCCCGCCGTAGACGGGCGGACCGGCCGATTCCTCGCCGGACGAGGATGAATCACCGCATCCGGCGAGTACGGCGGCAACCGCGGCGACGGCCATGAGCGTGCGGAATCGAATATTCCTCATTGCGTTTGGGGATCTTTCGTCGAGTGGTCCTCACAGTGCACCACTCGCTTTGCCGGAAAGCGACGGGTCCGCTCACGCTGATCGAAACCCTAAGCGTCGGTTGATGATTGGCGCATGAAAAGGTTCAGTTGAACTAAACGATTCGATAAGCGTGACTGCACCGTCCGGTGCGCGCCCAGTGCCGAGAGCTTGTCTCAGACCGTCCTACGTCGACGGTAGGCTGACTACCAGAGAACATCCCACGAGGAGGGAATGATGCCGGAGCTCGCGCACGACAAGCCGGGGTACCACAAGCCTGTAGCGGTACCCGACGATCTGCACCTGCTCACAGGCCCGACCAGTGGCATCGTCAACCTCCCGACGCATCTCGACTGGTCCGGCCACGCCGAGTACGACCTCGACCGGCCCGGCAGAATCGTCGACCTCTACCGCACAGTTATCAACGAAGCAGCCAGCCCGACCGACCTGTACACGTACCTCGACGAAGCAGTCCTCAAACGGCTCTGGTCCTACATCTGGCTTCCGCTACAGATCAAGCGCGCCTGGGAATCCCGTTTCCCCGAACTCGCCCAGCTCAGCCGACTGGCCTCGGCATAAGGATTCGCCCTCGCCGGCGGCTACGCCATCCGCGCCCACGGAATGGGGAACCGCCCCAGCGGCGACGTAGACCTGTTCACCGACTGGCATCGTCGAGCCGACTTCACCGGGGCGGTCGAGGCCGTCATCACCGCCCTCGAACAGCACGGATACGTGGTCACCACGACGATGAGCGGCGACACCTTCGCCCGCCTATTGGTCGCCGCCCCTGCCGAACCCGATGCCACCACGGACAAACTGGAACTGTCGGCCGACTGGCGTGCACACCCACCGGTTCTACTCGACATCGGACCGGTCCTACACCCCGACGACGCCGTCGCAAACAAAATGCCCAGAGCGCTGACAGCGGCTTCGATTTTCGAATGTTCGCCGATGCACTCGGCGCACTCACCCAGATCACCGACGACGCATTCGCCGAGTACGACACCCCGGCCGAGCTCATCACTGCAATGCGTCGGCGATTCGCTGATTGGCGGCAAACACTCCTGACGCGATGACGACCGGCGTTGCCAGAGCGACGCCACCGTTTGATCGCCCAGCGCGGGGAAAATCTCGGACTGGACCGACCGTGGGCGAGGTCGCGCAGCTCCCGGCCGATGAGCCCGCCCACATGTTCATACCGTCGGATGTGTCGGTGGGCCGGGCGCGCGAGCTGCTCGGCGACGCCACCGCACTACCGGTCCGCCTGGCGCGCAAGAGTGCCGGACATGCGGTGATCGCGGAGATCCTCGGCGCGGTGTCGGCGTCGCGGCTCGCCGCCGCGCCCGACGCCGATCCGGTGACCGACCACCTCGATCCGCCGCTGCCGGTGATTGGGGTCCGCGAACCGGTTGACGTTGCCGTGCAGCGTCTTTCCGCCGATTCCGGACCGGTCGTATTGGCGCGAGACGGGTATGCGGTCGCAGTGGCCGATGCGGGGATTTTGATATTGATGACGATGTGCGGGCACGCCGAGTCTGCCCTTCGATCGTCCGCTCCGGATGCTGCCGGAGCGGACGGACCGACGCGGCGCTCAGGCCGAGCGACGCAATTTCGGGTCGGCGAGGGCGTCGGGGATCTTGCCGGTGTCGCGTTCGTTGAAATACGTTCCGGGCGGGACGATTTCGTCGATGCGGTCCAGCACGTCCGGTTCGAGTGTCACGTCCGCGGCGCGTAGCTAGGTGTCGAGATGGGCGCGGGTGCGCGGGCCGATGATGATGCCCGACACGTCCGGATGCGCAGCCGCGAAACCGATCGCCAAGTCGATAAGGTTCAGTCCGGCCTCCTCGGCCAGCCGGGCCAGTGCGTCGGCGGCGGCCAGTTTGAGGGCGTTGGCCGGGGCGTCGATATCGAAGCGGCCCGGGATCAGGTCGGCCCGGCGCGAGAGCGGCTGCGCGGCTCCGAGGCGGTAGTTGCCGGTCAGCCAGCCTGCCGCCAGCGGACCGTAGGTCAGCACACCGAGCCCGTATTTCCTTGCGATGGGCAGGGTTTCGCGTTCGATGCCGCGCACCAGCAGCGAATACGGCACCTGCTCGCTGACCGCCCGGCGCAATCGCCGCCGATCGGCCGCCCACTGCACCTCGATCAATTCCGCGGGCGAGAACACCGAGGTGCCGTAGTAGCGAATCTTGCCCGACCGGACCAGATCATCGAGTGTGCCCACCGTCTCCTCGACGGCGGTGACCGATTCGGGACGGTGCACCTGATACAGATCCAGATGATCGACGCCCAGGCGGCGCAGCGAATCCTCCACCGCCCGGATGATCCAGCGCCGGGAATTGCCGCGGTGCGCCGGATCGTCGTCGACCGGATTGTGGAACTTACTGGCCAGGATCACCTCGTCGCGGCGACCGGCCAGCGCCTTGCCGACGATGATCTCCGATTCGCCGCGGGAATAGGTGTCGGCGGTATCGATGGTGTTGATTCCGGCGTCGAGCGCGCGATGAATCAGCTCGATCGATTCGTCGTGGCCGGTATTGCCCCGAGCCCCGAAGTTCATGGCGCCCAACACGAATGGGCTGATCCGCACCCCGGTGCGGCCGAGGGTACGCAGGTCGGAAAGGGTCATCGGTGAGCTCCGGAAAGGTGGCGGCGGGTGGCGGAATCGACCAGCGACGGCGGTAGATAACCTTCGTCGGCGGGGCTGATCGTCACCCCGGGGGCGACGATCTCATCGATGCGGTCCAGGACATCGGCACTCAATCGCACATCCACCGCGCCCAGCTGACCGTCCAACTGTTCCGCGGTGCGCGGCCCGATGATTACCGAGCTGACGGCAGGATGCTGCAAGACGAACGCCAAGGCCAGCTGCACCAGAGACAGACCGGCCTCGTCGGCCAGTCCGCCGAGTTCCTCGGCGACGAGCCGTTTGCGCTGATTGACCGTCAGCGTGGGATCGTGCCGATGCGGCTGACGCTCGAGCCTGGAGGAGGCGGGCGCGTCCGCGCCGCCGCGGTAGCGGCCCGACAACCAGCCACCGGCCAGGGGACTCCAGGGCAGCACGCCCAATCCGTACCGCTGCGCGATCGGCAGCGTGGCGCGCTCGGCGCCGCGAGCCAGAATCGAATACGGCGGCTGCTCGGTGACTGGACCGCGCAGCTGCCGGTCCTGCGCCACCCACTGCGCCTCCACCAACTGGTGCGGTTCGAAGGTCGTGGTGCCGTAGTAGCGGATCTTGCCCGCGGTGACGAGATCGTCCAGCGCCCAGAGGGTTTCCTCCAGCGGGACCTCGGGATCGGGGCGGTGGATCTGATACAGATCGATGTAGTCGGTGCGCAGCCGGCGCAGACTGTCCTCGACCGCGCGCAGGATCCAGCGACGGGAATTGCCGCGGGAATTCGGGTCGCTGCCGATCTGCGCGTGGAATTTGGTGGCCAGCACCACCTGGTCACGGCGGTCGGCCAGAGCCTTGCCGACGATCTGCTCGCTTTCCCCCTGGGAGTACACATCGGCGGTGTCGACCACGGTGATACCGGAATCCAACGCCCGGTGGATGATCCGGATCGCGTCGTCACTGTCCTGATTGGCCCAGGCTCCGAAATTCATGGCGCCCAAGGTGAGTGGGCTGACCAGAACACCGGTCCGCCCGAGATAACGGGATGTCATGCGCTGTGCTGTCACTTTCTCTCGGAAGACACTGTCGTTCAGGCCGAGACCGGCACCGCAAGGGCCGCACCCGGTACCGCTGCCAGCAGCGTCCGGGTGTATTCGGTCGTGGGTGTCTCGAAAACCGTTGTCACCGAACCAGATTCGACGACGCTACCACTCCGCATCACGGTCACGTCGTCGGCGATCAACCGGACCACGCCCAGATCGTGTGTGATGAACACGTAGGTCAATCCGTGTTCGGCCTGTAGGTCCGTCAGCAGTTGCAGGATCTGCGCCTGCACCGACACGTCCAGCGCCGACACCGCCTCGTCCAACACCACCACCCGAGGCCCGGCCGCCAGAGCGCGCGCGATCGCGACCCGCTGGCGCTGACCGCCCGACAGCTCACCGGGCCGCCGCCGCGACTGGCCGCGATCCAGCGCCACCGCGTCCAGCAGCTCGGCGACCCGGCGTCGGCGCGCGGCGCGATCGCGGATCAGTCCGAATGCCAGCAGCGGCTCGGCGATGATGTCGGCCACCGTGAACCGGGGATCCAGCGAGGTGTACGGATTCTGGTACACCATCTGGATCTTCTGCCGCAGCGCCCGCGACCGGCGTCGCGGGCCGTCGATGCGCTCACCGTCCAGCCACACCGCACCGGCATCGGGCCGAATCAGTCCGACCACCAGACGGGCCACCGTCGATTTCCCCGCGCCCGATTCCCCGACGATCGCATGGGTGGTTCCGGCGCGGACCTCGAGCGACAGCTCGTCCACCGCCCGCACGCCCCCGCCGAAGTTCTTCGACAACCCCGTCACCCGCAATACGGTCGCGGGCGCGTCTGCCGGGGCGCGCACCGCGACCGCCCGCAACGAGGTCAACCGGCCGGAATGCGCCGCGGGTGCGGCGGCCAGCAGCCTGCGGGTGTACTCGTGTGCGGGGGCGCTCAGCAGTGCTCCCGCCGCGCCCTGCTCGACGATGCGGCCGCGCCGCATCACCACCAGTCGATCCGATCGTTCGGCCGCCACCCCGAGATCGTGCGTGACCAGCAGTACGCCGAGACCGAGCGTGTCACGTAAGACGTTGAGCCGGTCCAGGATTCGCTTCTGCACGGTGACATCCAGCGCGGAGGTCGGTTCGTCGGCGACCAGCAGTGCCGGATCGTTCGCCAGGGCGATCGCGATCAGCACCCGCTGCTTCATCCCGCCGGACAGCTCGTGCGGATAGCGGTCGTAGACCCGCTCCGGGTCGGGCAATCCCGCCGCGGCCAATTTCTCGACCGCGATCTGCCGCCCAGCGTCGGCGCGCCGGTGCAGGCGCAGCGCCTCGAGTACCTGTCTACCGACCGGCTTCACCGGATTGAGCGACGTCCCGGGATCCTGCGGGACGAACCCGACCACCGGTCCCCGCACCCGGGCCAGGCGCCGATCGCTCCACGTCGAGACGTCCTGCCCGCCGATCTCCAACGCCCGCGCCCGCACCTGCGCCGAGGGTGGCAGCAGCCGGAGCGCGGCATGGACGGTGGTGCTCTTGCCGGAGCCGGATTCGCCTACGACAGAGACGAATTCACCCGCCCCCACCTCGAGCGACACCCCGTCCACCGCCGGTGCGGCGGTGTCCCGATAGCGCACGCGCAGATCATCGATCCGCAGCAGAGGTCCGGTATTCGTCAACGTCGTTCTCCCAACGCCCGGCCGATTCGATTCACCGACAGCACTGCCACGGCGATCAGGACGCCGGGGCACAGTGCGATCCACGGGTAGGTGGCCAGGAAGTCCCGGCCCTCGGCGACCGCGAGTCCCCACTCCGGCTGCGGCGGCGGCGCGCCGTAGCCGAGAAAGCCCAGCGCCGCGACAGCCAGCACCGCCGAACCGCATTCCAGCGCGGCCAGGGACAGCACCGCCTGGATGGAATTCGGCAGCACATGCCGCAGCACCACGCGGACGAAACCGGCCCCGGAACCGTAGGCGGCCGCGACGAAATCGCTTCCGGCCACGGTCAGTACCTGTGAGCGCATCACTCGCGCGAAGGAGGCGACCGCCGAAGTGCCCACCGCGACAGCGATATTGACCGTTCCATACCCCAGCGCGGTCACCACGGTCATGGCCAGCAGCAACGCCGGAATCGACAGCAGCACATCCACGCAACGCATGACCGCGGCGTCGGGGCGACCGCCGATGATCCCGCTGAGCAGTCCGATCGCCGAGCCGATGAGGAAGCCGATGGCCACCGCGAGCAGCGTCGCGCCCAACGTCGTCGACGTGCCGTAGATCGCCCGCGCGAGCAGGTCGCGCCCGAGCCGGTCGGTGCCGAACGGATGCGTGAAGGACGGCGGCAGGAATCCCGAATCCGGATCGCCGTCGAGCGGGCTGCTCCCGGTGAACCAGGACGGCGCGAGCGCCCACCCGATCACCACGAGGACAATCAGCCAGGCCAGTACCAGTCCGGGCCGGGCGAGCCCGGCGCGCACCGCACGCAACACGCGGGTGCGCGGCGCGGTCGCACCGGGGTCGGCGACGTCGACATCGAGCGCTTTCAGCAGGCTCATCGCGCGCTCCCCGCGTAGAGCCGGGCCCGCAACCGCGGGTCCAGCAGCGGATAGATCAGATCGACCACCAGATTCACCACCACGAAGACGACCGCCGCCAGCACGACCACGCCCTGGACCACCGCGATGTCCTGGGTGCGCACCGCGGTTTCGGTCAGACGGCCCAAACCCGAACGGGAGAAGACGGTTTCGACGATCACCGCGCCCGCGAGCAGATTGCCGAAGGTCACCCCGGCGATGGTCAGCGCGGGCATTGCCGCATTGCGCAGCACCTCGCGCACCAGCACCCACAGCCGGGTCGCCCCCTTGGCCAGCGAGACCGTCACGTATCCGGCGCGCAGGCCGCTGTCGAGATTCTCCAGCAGCAGCCGCGCGATCGGCGCCGACACCGGGATCGCCAGGGTGATCGCGGGCAGTACCAGCGTGGCGACGCCGTCGTTGCCGATCGGCGGGAACCAGCCCAGCCGGAACGAGAATACTTGCAGCACAGCCAATCCCACCAGGAATACCGGTACCGATACCCCTGCCGCCGGCAAGGTGGCGAAGAATTCCGCCAGCCATCGCCATCGGGTGTAGGCCGCCACGATCGCCACGACGGCCGCCAGCACGAGCGCCAGAATCAGCGCGGTGACCGCCAGCACCGCGGTCTGCGGCAGCACGTCGGTGATCATCGACCAGGCGTTCTGCCCGGTCCGAGTGGACCGCCCGAAATCGCCGTGCACGGCCTGGCCGAGCCGATGCAGGTACTGGCCCAGCAGTGAGCGGTCCAGCCCGTAGTACACCCGCGCCCGCTGCTTGTCACCGGCGGTGACCAGATCGCCTTCGGACGGGTCGAACAGCAGGTCGACCGCGTCGTAGGGCAGTACGTACAACAGCGCGAAGGTCACCGTGTAAGCGCCCCACACCACGAATACGGCCTGTGCGATCTTCGCCGCCACATAGCGCAGCACGGCGTTACCTCGGTTCGATCCACGTGTCGTAGAAGACATTTCGCGACTGCGCCTCGTAGCCGATGTTGTGCACCTTGGGACTCGCGGCGGTCACCTGCGCCGGGTTGTAGACCGGTGCGGTGAGCACCTGCTCGTCGAGCAGGAACCGCTGCGCCTCCTGCGCGGCCTTCGCCCGCGCGTCGGGATCGAGGGTCCTGCTCAACGCGCCGAGTTTCGCCACCGCCTCGTCCGCTACCGGACCGGGAGCGAGTGCGGACATATTGCCGTACTGCGGCGAGTACACCTGCTGGAGCACGGCGATATCGGCGCGACTCTGATTGGCCGCCACGATGTTCCAGCGCCCCTTCTGGGTGCTGGCCGCGGTGTAGTCCGGAATCGGCAGCACGTTGAGCTGCAGATCGATGCCGATCTTGCGCAGGTCCTGCTGGATGAGCTGATAGGCGGGCTTGTTGTTGACCAGATTGTCGATGCCCAGCAGATCGAGCTGCAAACGCCGGCCGTCCTTTACCCGGATTCCGTCGGGACCCTTGTGCCAGCCGTCGGCCTCCAGAGCCTGTTCGGCCTTGGCCTGATCCTCGCGCAGGTCGTGCGAGAAATCGACATATCCGGGCACCCGCTGCGACACCACCGAGGTGGAGACCTTGTAACTCGAGGTCAGGACCGTCTTCACCAGGGCATCGCGGCTCCAACCCCATTGCACGGCCTGGCGTACCGCCTTGTCGTCGGTCGGGAAGCGGTCGGTCTTGAAGTCCAGAGAGATGTCGCGGCCGGGAATGAGCTGCGGTGCGATCCGGTAGCCCTGTGCCGCCAAGGGGGCCTCGTCGGTGTTGTTCACATCGAGGATGGCGTCGACCGTGCCCGCGCGCAGTGCGCCGGTGCGCACCCCGGCCTCGGGAATGACGTCGATTTCGACGGCGTCCAGATATGCGTCGCCATTGTGTTTCAGGCTCGCCGGGGCCCAGTGATATCCGGGCCGTTTCTTCAGCACGGTCTTCTGCTGATAGATGTGCTCGGCGATCGTGAACGGACCGGTCCCGATCACGTTCTGTGCCAGACTGCGCTGTTGCTTGGGCAGTATCAGCGTCGAATGTGCCACGATCCCGGAGAAATACAGCGACAGCGCCTGCAGGAATCCGGCACTGGGCCGGTCGAAGCTCACCCGCGCGGTGAACGGGTCGAGCACCTCGGTGCCCTGATATCCCACCCAGTAGGCGGTCACCGGGACGATGCCGAGTTTCGGATCGCCGCGGCCGAGCAGATCGAAATTCTCCTTCACCGAATCGGCGGTGAATTTCGTTCCGTCACTGAAGGTCACGTCGTTGCGAAGATGGAAGGTGAACTGGGTGAGGTTGTCGTTGTACTGCCATGAGGTGGCCAGCCACGGCTCGAGCGCCCCGGTCTTCGCATTCTGATGGACCAGCTTGTCGGTGACGTTGCTGGTGATCAGCGATTCCGGATACGAACTCCCCGAATGCGGATCGAGATTCGCCGGGGCATCCAGGACGCCGAAGCGCAGAGTTCCGCCCGCGACAGGGGTGGCGTTGTCGTCGGCGGCCGCGACGTGCCGCGCCGGGGCGGCGCATCCGGCCAGCGTCGCGGCGGTGACCAGCGCGAGCGCAAGAGCGCCGATACGTCGATGAATTCTGTTGTGTGACATCCTATTTCGATTCATTGAGGACCGGACGGCACAGCCGTGGCTCGCCGGGTCAGCGCTCGTGAGACTCCGGTCAGGCTAGGCCGTGGACGGGAGCGTTCCGAGAGTTGCGATCGGCGAGATCTCCTACACCGTCCATGAAGCGAATCTGAACGATCGGAACCGGATCGTTCCGGCCGCCGTGAAGACACCCTTGCGATCACGGTGATCCCGGAGATTGCGGCTCCGCGCGTCATCGGCACACAGTGATGGCAGGGGCCGAAAGAGGTAGGACGACATGGGTTTTCGCAGACTCTTCCTGAATGTGGGAGTCAACAGCACCGGCTACAGTGGCCAATCGTGGTCCGACCCCGACGCGCGTTGGGACCGCTTCCTGTCCTTCGAGCACTATCTCGATATCGCGCGGCTGGCACATCAGGGCACGTTCGACGCGATATTCCTCTCCGATCATCCCGCCCTGCAAGCGGTCAACACCGCCCGGCCGCTGCATTCGCTCGATCCCATCGTGCTGTTCACCGCGCTGGCCGCCCGGGTGCCCGATATCGGCTTCGTGATCACCGCGTCCAGTTCCTACAACTCCCCGTACAACCTGGCCCGACGGCTGGCGAGTCTGGACCACATCTCCGGCGGGCGGGTGATCTGGAACGTGGTTTCGAGCTTCAACCCCGACATCGCGGCGAATTTCGGCGCGGCCCCGCTGCCGCCGCGCGCCGAACGTTATCGCCGCGCCGACGAGTTCGTGGAGGTGGTCAGGCAGCTGTGGGGCAGCTGGAATCTGCACGCCATCGACGATCCGGCCCGGCCCGGTGACCCGCTGTGGGACGGTCACACCGCGACGCCGATCGACCATCACGGCGAATTCTTCGATGTCCGCGGCCCGCTCAACGTTCCGGCGGGACCGCAGGGGTATCCGCTGATCGCGCAGGCGGGCGGTTCACCGGCCGGTATCGATCTGGCAGGACGGCACGCGGACTTGGTCTACGCCTCGCTACTGGGCAAACAGGCCGCACGCGAATTCGGCGATCGGCTGCGCGCCCGCGCTGTCGCGCACGACCGCGACCCGGAATCGATCCGGCTGCTGCCCGGCCTGGTCCCGATCGTCGCCGACAGCACCGAACAGGCATTGCGCCGCCACGAACAACTCAACGGTCACGCCGACGAGACGGCGCTGGTGCACGCCTTCGCCGCGCGGCTGGGCGTTTCGGCGGCGCGCGTCGGGTTGGACACCGTCGTGGACCCGGACCTGTTCACCGCATCCGAGGATCAACAATCCCCGATCGGTTTCACTCAGTCGGTGCACGACCTGGCCGCCTCCGAATCGTTGACGCTGCGGCAACTGGCCCGCCGCGCCGAGGGCGGCCATCGGCTGGTGATCGGCACTCCCGCCGAGGTCGCCGCGCAGATCCTGGATTGGTGGCGCGAGGGCATCGTGGACGGTTACACCGTGCAGCCGCCGGTACTCCCCGCCGATCTGCGCGTCTTCGTCGACGAGGTGATCCCCCTCCTGCGCGCCGCGGGAGCGTTCGACAACCGATATCCGCAGGCCACAGTGCGGGCGCGCTTCGGCATCGCCGATCCGCTCCCCAGGGTCACCACGGCGGCCGCGGCCCGGTGATCGCGGCCGGACCCCATTACCAGCGGACCGGCGCACGGCGCCGACGTCTCGATGGTCACGGATACAGGGAGAGGGGCCACGGATAGAGGAATAGGTATGCACTGGGTAGATCTACCGATGTGATGGCACTCACTCGAAGCAAGACTGTAACTCGACATTTGCCCACGCAATCAGTGCAGGACTAGCCCATGAACCCGAGCAATCCGTCGACCATCACCGATAGTTCCCGATATGCACGATCCACATCGCCGATGACGAGAGTTCCCGCCGGATCCGGCAGGTCGCTGAGCCTGTCCGTGGACGATCGGAAACGGCCGAAACCGGCGGCCGGACCGTCACAGGAAAAGCCCTACGACCCGACATGGGTCCGGTCGTGCTTGCATCAGTGCGACCTCCTGGCTACCGCGCGATCGATCGACGCGGACGGGAAGACGCTGATCCGGTTCGCGATCCAGTGGGCGCCGTTCGGCGGGGCAGGCGCCGAGGAACTACTGGTGACCTTCGGTATCACCCGGCGGCAATTCGTCCAGTCGCTCCGCGACAAGCTGCTACCCCGCATCGACGACAGCCGGACCGTGCGCACGATCAAACGGAATCTGACGGAGGCGCTGTCCCCGGGGTGGCGAATGCAGCCGAGTACTTCGGCAGTGCCCGGCCCGACGTCCGCGCCGATCGCCTCGGCCCGCGCCAACTCCTCCTCGGCAGCGAGCTACCCCCATGCCGCAGTCTCCTGACCCCGCGCGTCACGAACCGTGCCCGCCCCTGCCTCCACGCGCCGAAAGAATTCGCGCTCAACAGGTTTCGGGTAACCATCCCGCTCCCTCCCCGGAGTCGGGTCCAACGGGTTCACGTGTACCCGGGAACCCCCGCCGGCGCGCTTGTCCGAATCCGCGTATCCAGCCGCGACGTTCGCACGGCGGACTCAGTGGCGCGTGGTGAATACGGCTGACACCTCCACGGCCGCGCCGGAAGGCAGGCTTGCCACGCCGACAGCGGCACGCGCTGGTGCGGCACCGCCCACCTCGGACCGCAACGCTTCGGTCGCGCCGTCGGCGACGGCGCTGTGCGCGGTGAACTCGGGCGCCGTGCGCAGGTACACGGTGAGACCGACCACGCCGTCCAGCGAATCGCCGGCCGCGTCCCTCGCCGCGGCAACCGCCCGGCGAGCCGCGTATCCGGCCAGCTCACGGGCACGTTCGACGCTCATGTCGACACCGACGACACCCGGTTCGAGCACGCCGTCATCCGTGCGCGGAGTCATACCGGCGGTGAACACGAACCCGCCCGCGACCCGCGCGGTCGCGTAGTCACCCGCCGCGACCGGGGACCCGGCCGCACTGACGCTCGACTCCATATTTCGGGACGCTGACGGCTCGCTCACCGCTGCGGCCCGATCTCGCACGAGGTCAGCACCTCGTGGCCGGTCTCGGTGAGCAGCACGGTCGCCGACAGGCCGATGCCCGCGACACCGCCGATCCGCAGTGTGGGCACCACGTGCACGACCATCCCCGCCTCGAACAGTTTCACCTCGTTCTCGCCGAGGGAGAGCAGATGCCCCTCGCCCCAGTCCGGCGCGAACGCGATCCCCACCGAGTACCCGCTGCGCTTGCGGTAGGTGTGCGCCAGCCCGGCCTCGGCGATCGCGGCCTTGCACGCGGCGTGCGCGGCGGCTGGCGAGCCGCCC
>NZ_BDBQ01000080.1 GCF_001613065.1 Nocardia miyunensis NBRC 108239 | reverse complement strand
CCGACAACGCCGCCGCCGCGACGGCAATAGCGGCGGCCAGAATGCCGCACCCGCGCCGGATCGGCGGCGCGGACGGACGGCCGAGAACGGAGGACGATGACACGATGGTGCGAATGGACACGGCCGGCACTCCTGTAGTCGTCAAACTCGGATGTGGTCAGCTCATCGCGCCAGAGCGTGAACACCGAGACCGATCCGGCGAACTCGCCCAGGCCATTCCAGGCGAATCGTAGCCGAGACTCGGCGGACGCCGGGCGGGACGGGCCGAATTTGTCGACCAGCCGGAATCCCGCTCCCGGGCGCCGGACCAGCGAACTCTGGGCATCACCCGATCGCGGCAGCCGGGCCGGTGGCGCCGGAAATTCCGCCCGGCGATCGAGGCCCGGACGACTTAGACTGTCCCGGACACGAGACGGATGGTTGTGGCGGGGAAGGGCTGGGGCGCCGATGGGAGCGCGGACGGTAGTCGCCGATGTCGCCGACGAATTGGCGCGCCGAGTGGCCTCGGGCCGGTACGCCCCCGGCGATCTGATGCCCTCGGTGCGCGGGGTGGCCGAGGAGTTCGGCATGAATCGCGCTACGGCACAACTGATTCTGGGTCGCCTCGAATCGTACGGATTCGCACACGCGCGCCGCGGCAAGGGATTCACCATCCGCGATGTGCGCGAGGAGGGCGGAGTCGAGGTGTACCGCAGGCTGTTCCGGCTCTCCATGCCCACGCCCGATCTGGCGATCGCGATGTTCGGCGACATCGTGGCGATGGAACGGCAGATCCTGTTCGACGCGCTGCTGTCCTACACCACGGCCCGGCAGCGGATCGATCGCACCATTCTCGAACACAATATCGAAACCTTGGAATCACTTGCGCGCGAAGCGAATCCGGATCCGGTCCGGATGCTCGCCGCGGAAGTCGCGCTGATCCGCCGCCTGCTCGGCGCGCTGGGACACACGATGCAGCGCGCGGTGCTCAACAGCATCGGCGAGATGATCACCGAGGTGCCCGAGGCGGCCGCGGCGTACTTCGCGGCCGGGCCGGAACTGCACGTCGGAACGTGGCGGGCGCTGGCCAGGGTCTGGGACACGGGGACCTGCCCCTCCCCCGCGCGGATCGAACAGTTCGAGGCTCTGTTCGTCGTGTTCCACGAGCGGGTGGTCGACCGGTTCGCCGTACTGGTCACCGGGCCGACCGAATCGGTCAGCGGCGCGGCCTGATCCGGGCCGGGGGGCGCGGCCGCCGGTCGGCAGCCCGAGCCCGGGTCGTAGGTTGGGACGGGTGAGCGAGACGAGCGGACCCCAGGACAGCTATTTCGTGCGCGTCGGCGAGCACCGCTTCGCGCCCACCCCGCACACCGGTGGAGCCTGGGCAGACGACGAGCAGCACTTCAGCCCGCTCGGCGGGCTCATCGTGCATGAGATCGAACGGTTCCGGGCGAGCGAGCAACGTCCGCCGCTGGTGATGAGCCGCATCGGTTTCGACATCCTGGGCCGGATCGCGGTCGAGGAGTTCGACATCGCCGTGCGGACCATCCGGCCGGGCCGCACCATCGAACTGGTGCAGGCGACGGTCACCATCGGCGGCCGCGACACCGTGACCGCCCGCGCCTGGTTCATGCAGAGCCAGGACACCGCCGCGGTCGCGGGCGGTGAACCCGATCGGCTCCCGGGCCCGGAATCGCTCACCCCATGGCCGCTGACCTCGGTGTGGCCGGGCGGCTACATCACCTCACTGGACACCCGCCCGGTGGCGCCGCCCCGCCCCGGACGCACCACCGCGTGGGTCGGCACATCGCTGCCGCTGGTGGCCGGTGAATCCGCCGGAGCGCTGGCCTCTTTCGTCGCGCTCGTGGACACCGCGAACGGTATCGCCGTGCGGCAGGAGCCGACGAAGTGGATGTTCCCCAACCTGGATCTGACCATCCACTTCTACCGCCAGCCCGAGGGTCCGTGGACCGGTTTGGACACCACGGTCGTCTTCGGTGACGCCGGACAGGGCCTGACGAGTACGGTTCTGCACGACGTCCGCGGGCCGGTCGGGCAGGCGCAGCAGACGCTGACCGTGCGCCCGCAGCCGTCCAGCGGATCGTAACTCTCTGTCCGACAACGAGATTCGTCCATCGTCGAGCCCCCGGTGATGAACCCGGCAGGCGAAGGCGACAATCGAGTGATGTTGCTCGGTCCGGACGAGGTCGACCTTTTCGAGGGCTCCCGGGCCCGCCTCGAGGCCATCGCGTACCGCCTGCTGGGCTCGGCGAGCGATGCCGAGGACGCGGTCCAGGACACCTTCCTTCGCTGGCAGGCCGCCGATCGCGAACAGGTCCGCTCGCCCGAAGCCTGGCTGACCAGAGTGCTGACCAATCTGTGCCTGAACCACCTCACCTCGGCCCGCGCCCGGCGCGAGACCTACGTGGGCCAGTGGCTGCCCGAGCCGGTGCTCACCGGCGACCCGATGCTCGGCCCCGCCGACACCGCCGAACAGCGCGAGTCGGTGTCCATGGCCGTGCTCGTGCTCATGGAACGCCTCTCACCGCAGGAGCGGGCGGTGTACGTGCTGCGTGAGGCGTTCGGTTACGCACATGCCGAGATCGCGGAGATCGTGAACCTCACCGAGCCGAACTGCCAGCAGATCTACCGGCGCGCGAAACAGCATCTCAGCGACGGACGTTCGCGCACCGAGGTCGATCGAGCCTCCGCGCACCGGATCGCCGCGGAATTCCTCGCCGCCACCGCGGGTGGTGAGATCGAACCGCTGGTCGGGCTGCTCACCGCCGACGTGACCGGCATCGCGGACGGCGGCGGGGTCGTCCCGGCTCGTCGCACGCCCATCGGCGGCGCGCTGGCGGTGGCCCGGTATCTGCGCGGGCTACTGCGGCCCAGCGAGCACAAGCGCGGTTGGGTGGGCGGTGTCGCGAGCCTGTACGACGGGGTCGTCAACGGGGATCCGGCGATCCTGGCCCAGGTCGGCGAGCGTGTCGCGGGGGTGCTCGTGCTGGAGGCGACCCCTGCGGGGATCACCGCGGTGCGCATCCACGCCAACCCCGGCAAGCTCGACCGCATCAGCCGAGCCTGGGCCGCGGCCGAACACGACGAGCCGCTGCTGGAAGCATGGTGACTGCCGTCACAGCCGATATCTGTCAGTAAACGGCTACCTGTCCGGTTCAAGAGGCGAACCCCGAGACAGGAGTCAGAGATGAAACATCGCATCGTCGTCCTCGGAGCCGGATACGCCGGAGCCAACGCGGCCGGTCGTCTCGCCCGTCGACTGCATCCCGGCGACGTCGAGATCACCGTCGTCAACGCCGACCCCGATTTCGTCGAACGGGTCCGCATGCATCAGCTCGCCGCCGGACAGCAGTTGGCCCGCCGCCCGCTCGCCGGACTCTTCGCGGACACCGGCGTCGCGCTGCGCATCGCCCGGGTGCGCTCGGTGGACGCGGACCGCAAGCTCGTGGCAGTCCGCGACGAGCACGGCGTCGACCTCGAAATCGCTTACGACACATTGGTTTACGCACTCGGCAGCACTGCGGCCGACAACGGCGTTCCCGGTGTCGCCGAGTACGCCCACACCGTGACCGATCCGGCGACGGCCCTGCGATTGCGCGATCGCCTGGCCGGACTCGACCGGGGCGCGGCGGTCCTGGTGGTCGGCGGCGGGCTGACCGGCATCGAAGCCGCCACCGAGATCGCCGAGACGCGGCCGGATCTCGCGGTGACGATCGCCGCGCGGACAGGCGTCGGCGATCGGCTCAGCGAGAAGGCCCGGCGGCATCTGAACTCCGTGTTCGATCGGCTCGGCGTCGCGGTCCGCCCGCACACCGAGATCGCCCGGATCGATTCGACCACCGCCACCACCACCGACGACCGGGTCGTCCCCGCCGCGGTGACCGTCTGGACGGCCGGATTCGCGGTCCATCCCATCGCGGCCGCGACGACCGTGACGGTCGATCCGACCGGACGGATCATGGTCGACCGGACGATGCGCTCGATCTCGCACCCCGACGTGTACGCCGTCGGCGATGCCGCGCTCGCGGACGGTCCCGGCACCGAGCCGCTGCGGATGTCCTGCGCCTCGGGCATCCCGATGGCCTGGCAGGCCGCCGACTCGATCGCCGCACGCCTGACCGGCCGCCGCGTCCCGCGAGTGCCGATCTTCTATGCCGCCCAATGCATCAGCCTCGGCCGCCGCGATGCCCTCATCCAGTTCGTCACCCCCGACGATCGCGCCACGAACTTCCTGCTGAAGGGCAGACATGCCGCTCGGTACAAGGAACTGATCTGCCGGGGCGCGGCCTCGATCACCGCCCACCCCGCAGCCGCAGCCCCGATCGGACACCATCGTCGCCTCAGCGATCCCACGCCCGAAATCCTCACCGCCGCTTCGTGACACAGTTGCTCTGCGGGCCGTCCACCCGCCCGCAGGGCGCCCCCTCTCGCCGAACGCTGTGCCGCCGTGTGACATTCGCCCGGGACGTACCGCACCCGATCTCCCGCCTGCCGACCATGCGGGCGAGTCCGGCCCGCCACCGTCGCCCCCACGGCGAGAGGCCACGCACGGGCCTATCGCGACCCGCTGCTCATGCAACGACCTCGACCTCATCACACGCAGACATTCGCCTCCGGCATCCGACCACCGATGCCACCGACGAGTCCCGGGCCCATGCCGGTGTCGCGATCCCACCAAGGCAGGTCGTACGCCAGCCGATCGCGCCCCGTGTTCTGCTCAACAGCCTCGACCCCATCACACGAACGCATTCACCACCGAGTTCCGACCACCGATTCCACAGACGAGTCCGGGCCCATGCCGCTGCCACCACCAGGGGAAGCCGCGCACCGGCCGATCGCAGCCCACGCCTCGTGCACTACTCAACAGCCTCGACCTCATCCACACGCAGCGCATTCGCCACCGCGATCCGACCACCGATTCCGCGTTCGGCACGGGCCGTGGATGGACTCCGGGACACCGGATTTCCGCATCACCGCCTCGAGCTGGAAAACTCGGTGCCCACGCCGGGGCCGGGACCGTTAGCCTGTGCCGGTGGATCGCATCGACAATGCCCCGGGTACTGCCAAGCGGCCGGGGATTGCACTGGCAGCGGTGACTGCCGTCCTGTTCGTCACATTCCTCGACACCACCGTCGTGAGCGTCGCCCTGGGCGATATCCGGCACGAGCTCAGCACCGACGTGATGCTGCTGCAATGGGTGGTCAACGCCTACACGCTGGTCTTCGCCGGACTCATGCTGGCCGGTGGATCACTCGGCGACCGGTGGGGGCGCAAGCGGGTCATGATCGCCGGACTGGTAATCTTCTGCGCCGGATCGGTCGTTGCCGCGCTGGCGGCGAGCGTGCCGGTGCTGATCGCCGGACGCGCGATCATGGGCCTGGGCGCCGCGGCCTCGGAGCCGGGCACCCTGTCGGTGCTGCGGCACATCTATCCGGACGAGCGCAAGCGCGCCCGCGCGCTGGGCGTGTGGGCGGCGGTCTCCGGGCTGGCCCTGGCGGCGGGACCGGTGCTGGGCGGCGTGCTGGTGCACGCGTACGGATGGCGTTCGATCTTCTGGTTCAACCTCGTCATCGGCGCGGTGGCGCTGGTGGCCGCGCTGTGGTCGGTTCCCGAGAGCGCCGACCCGCATCCCGGACCGATCGACTGGGCCGGAATCGTGCTGGGCGCACTGTTTCTCGGTTCGGTGATCTATGCCGCCACCTCCGGTGAGGACCACGGTTACAGCGCGCCGTCGGTGATCGCGCTGTTCGTGCTCGGCGGCATCGCCTTCGTCGGATTCGTCATCGTGGAGAACCGGGCTCGCGCACCCATGCTCGACTTCCGCTATCTGCGGCTGCCCGCAGTGCGCGGTGCGCTGGTGGTCGCGTTCGCGGTCTACTTCGGCGTCTTCTCGATCTTCTTCTTCACCGCGCTGTATCTGCAAGTGATGCAATCGTATTCGGGTTCGCGCACGGCGACGGTGTTCGCGCCGATGGCGGTCGCGATCATCGTGGGATCGCTCGGCGCGGGCGCGTGGGTGGCGCGATACGGCGCGCGCGTGCCGATGATCGTCGGCTGCGTGGCCGGCGCGGTCGGGATCCTGCTCACGCGGCACGTCCTGGAGACCGCGCCGCCGCACGATCTCCCGCTGGCCTCGGCGATGGCGCTGGCCGGACTCGGCTTCGGCGTCGCGGTCGTGCCGTTGACCTCGGCCGTGCTGTCCGGTGTTCCGGCCGAACATTCGGGTATGGCCGCGGCGGTGACCAATACGATGCGCCAGGTCGGTTCGGCGGTCGGCGTCGCGGTGCTCGGATCCCTGGTGAACGCCTATCTCACCGGAGACCTGCGGGAGCGGATGAACGCCGAGGGCCTGCCCGCGGAGCTCCAGCCCAACGCGATCGACGCTGTCGAGCGCGGCCGGATTCCGCACGGCGTCGACATCACCCCGTACCTGAAATACCTGTCGAAGGTTTCCGAGGCGATCAACACCGGCAAGACGGCCTTCCACCACGGTCTCGACATAGCCTTGCTGGTCTCGGCGATTCTGATCCTGGTCGCGGCCGTGTTCACCGCCGTCGACGGAGCCCTGAGCCGTAAGCGCGGCGCCTGAGGCGCACCGACGGCGATCCCTACCTCGGCGGGCTGCCGAAGAAGCTTCGACCCGCCGGCTCCTTCGTCACAATTCTCTGATGATCATGACAATTTACCGAGTAAATGCAGAATTAACTTCGGAGATATAGCCAGCAACACGCAGAATCTTCATACTCGCTAGCGACAGTGCGACGCAGCTCAGCGTCACAATCCGCCGAGAACGAGGAGTGCAGATGAAGATCGGAATCCCCCGTGAGGTGAAGAACCACGAGTACCGGGTCGCGTGCACCCCGGCGGGGGTCCGCGAGCTCGTCGCCCATGGGCACGAGGTGTACCTGGAGACCGGCGCGGGGATCGGATCGGCCTTCGAGGACGACGCGTACACCCTGGCCGGTGCGCGCGTGCTGGAATCCGCCGACGCGGTCTGGGCGACCGGGGAACTGATCTTGAAGGTGAAAGAACCGGTGGCCCAGGAGTATTCGCGCCTGCGCGCGGAACAGGTGCTGTTCACCTATCTGCATCTGGCGGCGTCGGCGGAGTGCACCGACGCGCTGCTGGCCGCCGGAACCACCGCCATCGCCTACGAAACCGTCGCCGGCCGTGACGGTTCGCTGCCACTGCTGGCGCCGATGAGCGAGGTCGCCGGTCGTCTCGCGCCCCAGGCCGGCGCCTATCACCTGATGCGCAGCGGCGGCGGGCGCGGCGTACTGATGGGCGGTGTCCCGGGCACACCGCCCGCGAAGGTCACCGTCATCGGCGCGGGCGTCGCGGGGCGCAACGCGACCGAGATCGCCGTCGGTATGCGGGCCGAGGTCACCGTGCTGGACGTGAACATCGCTCCGCTGCGGGAACTCGACGCGCACTACCGCGGCCGGGTGCGGACCATCGTCTCCAACGCCCACGAGGTCGAACACGCTGTACAGGAAGCCGATCTGGTGATCGGCGCGGTGCTCGTCCCCGGTGCGAAAGCGCCGACGCTGGTCTCCACCGAACTCGTATCGCAGATGAAACCCGGTGCGGTCCTGGTGGACATCGCCATCGATCAGGGCGGCTGCTTCGCCGATTCGCGACCGACCACGCACGACGATCCCACCTACCGCGTGCACGACGCGGTGTTCTACTGCGTGGCGAATATGCCCGGCGCGGTGCCGTACACCTCGACCGTCGCCCTCACCAATGCCACACTGCCCTACGTGATCTCACTCGCCGACCGCGGCTGGCGCGATGCTCTCGCCGCCGACCCGGGCCTGGCGGCCGGCCTGAGCACCCACAGCGGCGATCTGCTGTCCGAATCGGTGGCGGCCGCCCACGGGTACACCGCCCGCACGATGGCCCTCGCCTAGTTCACCGGTGGGCGGCCCCGCTCATGCCGGGCCGCCCACCGAAACAGACTGCCGCTCAGTCGATTCGGCCTCGGGCTCGTCGAGTCCGGACACCGCCTTCGGGTTGACGCCGGGCTCGGCGGCGTCCGGTCGGAGGTCACCCGGACACCGCCACCGACTCGCATCACTGGTCGCCCCGATCAGGACGCTCGTACGCCATACGCCGAGCACGGGCCGCGAGTTGATCCGCGCGTTGATCCGACGTCAGGCGAGTCAGGTCGGGCATGTCCGCGAGTTCCTGACCAACGCATCGACCGCAGTTGGTTATTCGACGGAGACTTCAGTGCGGTCGCCGCTCCACAGCGTGTGGAACTTGCCTTCCCGGTCGACGCGTTCGTAGGTGTGCGCACCGAAGAAGTCGCGCTGCCCCTGGGTAAGAGCGGCGGGGAGCCGTTCCGCGCGCAGGGCATCGTAGTAGGACAACGAGGATGCGAACGCCGGCACCGGAATTCCCAGCTGGACCGCGGTGGCCACGACACGACGCCAGCTGTCGACGGCGTGCTCGATGGCCTCCCGAAAATACGGGGCCAGGATCAGGCTCGGCAACCCCGGATCGACCTCGTACGCCTCCTTGATGCGGTTCAGGAAGCGGGCCCGGATGATGCAGCCCCCGCGCCAGATGGTGGCCAGGTCGCCCGGATGCAGATCCCAGTCGTATTCCGCGCTGCCGGCGGCGATCTGGTCGAAGCCCTGGGCGTAGGCGACGATCTTGGAGGCGTACAGCGCCTGCCGGATGTCCTCGGTGAATTGCGCTACGTCGGTGGGCTTTTCGGCCAACGTCCCCGACGCCAGGCCCTGAGCGGCCTTACGCTGCGCGCGAGACCCGGACAGGGCGCGCGCGAACACGGCCTCGGCGATGCCGGTGACCGGGACGCCGAGATCCAGCGCGGACTTGACCGTCCACCGTCCGGTGCCCTTCTGCTCGGCCGCATCCACGATCACATCGACCAGCGGCTTCCCCGTCTCGGCGTCGATCTGCTCGAGCACCTGCGCGGTGATCTCCACCAGATAGCTCTCCAACTCTCCCGAGTTCCACCCGGTGAACACCTCGGCGATCTGCGCCGCGCCCAAGCCCAGCGCGTCGCGCAGCAGGTGGTAGGCCTCGCCGATGAGCTGCATATCGGCGTATTCGATGCCGTTGTGGACCATCTTGACGAAGTGGCCGGATCCGTCCGGACCGATGTGGGTGCAGCACGGCACGCCGTCGACCTTCGCCGAAATAGATTCCAGCAACGGCCCCAGCGACTCGTAGGACTCCTTGGGCCCGCCCGGCATAATGGCCGGACCATTCAGCGCACCCTCCTCACCACCGGAGATGCCCGCACCCACGAAATTCAGCCCACGCGCGGCCATCGCCGCCTCACGCCGAATGGTGTCGGTGTACAACGCATTACCGCCATCGATGATGATGTCACCCGGCTCCATCGCCCCCGCGAGTTCCTCGATCACCGCATCGGTGGCATCACCGGCCTTGACCATGATCAGCACGCGGCGCGGCTTCTCCAGCGCACCCACGAATTCCTCGATGGTCTCGGTACGGACGAACTCGCCGTCGTCCCCGTGCGCATCCAGCAGAGCATCGGTCTTGGCGACGCTGCGGTTGTGCAGGGCCACGGTGTAGCCGTGCCGAGCGAGATTCCGGGCGATATTGCTGCCCATGACAGCCAGGCCGGTGACACCGATCTGCGCAATTGCGTTGGAGGAGGCCATAATTCAGATCTCTTCGGTAGTAGTTGCAAGGGGTTGGCCGACCGCGCCCGATCGCCCGTCGCACCGATGGCGCATCATCAGCGCGTTCGTCATCAGCGCGTTCGTCGAACTGTCGAACTCGGGTGGTTCATCGAATCGTAGGTCGTCGTGGATGCAGGTTGGCGACGGACCGCGCCCCGGCCTCACCGTGCGCGAATTCGCGCAACCGCGGTGCGCCATCGCGGTTGATCGGCGGAGTTCGTCTCGATGCCCGAATCCGCTCGAGGCCCAGCAGTCATGACCGGACTCCCTGTAGCAGCAGTTCGACGTCCTCGATCATCGCCCGCCACGATGCCTGAAACTTCGCGATACCCTCACGTTCGAGTTGCTCGAGCACTCCACCCAAGTCGATTCCGATCTCACCCAGGCGCGCGACCACGTCCCACGCGTCGTCATAGTTGCCCGTCACACGGTCCCCGAGCACACCCGCGTGTGCCATGACCGCATCGAGAGTCGCCGCGGGCATCGTATTGACCGTCCCGGGCGCTACGAGTTCGGTCACGTAGCGAGTCTCGGCGTAGGCGGGGTCCTTCACCCCGGTCGACGCCCACAACAGCCGCAGCGGTGCCGCACCGGCGGCGCGGAGTTCCACCCAGCGCGGGTCGCGCAGCATGCCCTCGTATCGCAGATACGCCAAGCGCGCGTTCGCGATCGCGGCACGGCCGCGCAGCGCGGCGGCGGCCGGTGTGCCGAGCGCATCCAGACGCCGGTCGACTTCGGTATCGATCCGGGACACGAAAAACGATGCGACAGAACCGATCTCAGCCAGTCCACGACCGGCGGAGCGGGCCCGCTCGAGCCCGTCCAAAAACGCGTCTACGACCTGGTGATAGCGCCGCACGGAGAAGATCAACGTCACGTTGACGCTGATTCCCTCGGCGAGACAGGTCGTGATCGCCGGCAGACCTTCGATGGTGGCCGGGATCTTGATCATCACATTGGGACGATCGATGAGTCGCCACAACTGCCGGGCTTCCTCGATCGTGCGCTCGGTGTCGTGCGCCCAGCGGGGGTCGACCTCGATGGACACCCGCCCGTCCCGGCCCCCGCTCTGTTGGTACACAGACCGGAGCACGTCACAGGCACCGCGAACATCTCCCGTGGTCAGCGTGCGTATGGACTCCAGCGCAGAGACGCCACGCCGACTCAGGACCTGCAACTCCTCCCCGTATTCGGAGTCTCGGCTCAGCGCGCTGTGGAAGATCGTCGGGTTCGTGGTCAAGCCGACGACCGTACCCGACCGGACCAGGCGCGCAAGGTGTCCCGACCACAACAGGCTTCGGCTCAGATCATCCAGCCAGACCGAAACACCCTCGTCGGCCAAGAGTTTCAACGTGCGATTCATAGGATTCCTTGCGGGCATGCTGCGCACGAAATCGCGCAATCAATGCTCAAAATCATGCACACGATTGCGCGAACAAGTCAACACCGCCGCCGAGTACCATGCAGAAACCGCACTACAGCATCGGTGATGCACGATCAGGTTCCGGGAGGCGAAGTTGCTCGCGAGCACGCGACGGCGCGAAATCATGCATCGACTGGTCACCGACGGCTACGTCGAAGCCAAAGCCCTCGCAGACGAACTCGGCGTGGACGCATCGACCATCCGCCGGGACCTCGACGCCCTGGAGCGAGCAGGACAAGCGCAGCGCACCCACGGCGGCGCTCGTCCGACCCCGGGCGCCACCGCCAAACTGCCCTACGCCATGAAGGAAGGCGAACGCCTCGCCGAGAAGGCCGCCATCGGACAAGCGGCTGCCGATCGAGTGCGCGACGGCGAGACGGTGATCCTCGACAGCGGGTCCACAACCTACGAAGTGGCCCGAGCTCTGCGAAATCGCACCGGATTGACCGTGATCACCAACGATCTGCGCATCGCCAAATACATCGCCGAGACCCCTGGCATGCGGCTTCTGGTCACCGGCGGCGAACTGCTGGGTTCGGTCTTCACGCTCGTCGGCGAGCGTGCGATCGCGTTCCTGTCCGACTACACCGCGGACTGGGCATTCCTGGGCGCCGACGCGATCCACCTCGAGGCCGGAGTCACCAACATGAACACCCTGGAGGTGCCGCTCAAACGCGCCATGATCGCTGTCGCGGCACATGCCGTCGTCGTGGCCGACAGTTCGAAGTTCGGCCGTCGCGCACTGGCCAAAGTGGCCGGCCTGGACGAGATCACGAACATAGTCACCGATTCCGACCTCGTCCCGGCCGACTCCCGGCAGTTCGGCAACGTCGTGATTCAGGCACCGCCGGTGGAGATCGACCAGCTCTAGAACGCTGCGGTGACGGCACGATGTGCGGTGCGCGAGGTGGATACACCTGCCGCCGTGGCATTTTCGGGTTGGCACCGCCGGGGTCGACGACTGGCGATAGGCCGCACTCCTGGCCAATTAACTGTATTATTTACCGTATAGCATTTCAGGTATTGGGTGATCAGAGGAAGGCTGGCAAGCTCTATCGGACTGTCAGCGCCCCAGCGCAATTCGACGAGACGCTCGCCCAGCCGGGCGTCGGAAACATGGCGAGACACCGAGACCATTCTGCTCGAACTAGGGATGGACCGGGATCAGATCATCGCCGCGAAAGACGCGGGCGCCATCTTGTGAACGCGGCGACACCCGAGGCCGCGCCGCCGCGAGCCGACGACCACAACACGTCCTGATGTGGGTAGCGGCTGCCCATTCCACCGAACTCCGGGGCGGGCGGCCACAATTCCCTCGATCTGGCCGGAAAGCTTTGTCACCGAGAGGATTACCGCCTTCGCGACGGCGGGGGCGCGCATCGCCTCGAAACCCTCGACGGCGATCAGATCATGTTGGTCGACAACGCGTTTGGCCCAGATCCGCGAGCCGTGGACGGTTTGCCGGGCAGCTTCCCGACATCGAGGAATTTCGGCACCGCGCCGGTGGTCCCCTATCTCCTCGGCAGCAATGTAACGAAGATTACAGTACTTATTACCGTAATTGCCTTTTACGGTGCTTCACCACTGCGGGATAGGCGAATACGACTCATCGGATCGCTTTGCGAAACAGCGCGAAGGAACACGAGGCAAGCCACCGACAGTAATGCCCGTGGTAAGCTATACTATGGCGATTTCAGTCAACTCGGCCGGGCATGAGCGCGACAGTATGCGAAATCGGCACGATGTCGAACGGTGCGCGTCACTCGGGCAACCGAGACGGAGAGCCGGGTTGCGGAGGTGCGGGTAGCCATGGCGAGGCAGGGAACTGCGCAGAAGCGGCCGAGGCGGGAGCGCGGCTCCCTCAACCCGGACGACATCATCGACGGCGCCTTCGAACTCGCCGAAGATGTTTCGATCGACGGTCTGAGCATGCCACTGCTGGGCAAGCATCTCGGCGTGGGCGTCACCAGTATCTACTGGTACTTCCGCAAGAAGGACGACCTGCTCAATACCATGACCGACCGGGCATTGCACAAATACGCATTCCAGACGCCTTTCGTCGAAACCGGGGATTGGCGCGAGACGCTCACCAATCACGCCCGCACCATGCGGCAGGCATTCACCGACGATCCGATTCTGTGCGACCTGGTTCTGATCCGCGCGGCGATGAGTTCGCAGGCGGGCCGTATGGGGGCCGGCCTGACCGAAGCGGTGGTCGCCAGCCTGGTCCATGCCGGACTATCCCTCGAGAATGCGTTCGATACCTACTCGGCCGTTCAACTCCTCGTCCGGGGTTCGGTTGTGCTGCAACGGCTGTACGACAAGAACAAGGAACTGTACAACGAGGCGAGGCCCTACTACGAGAGCCTGATCTTCGAACCGGAGACGACACCGCTGCTCGCGCAGGTGACCGCCGAGGGCCGCCGCTCGGGCGCACCGGACGACCACAACTTCGAATACGGCCTGAAGTGCATTCTCGACCATGCCGCAGGACTGATCGCCGAGCCTGCGAAGAAACCGTCGACCGCGCGGTCGACGAAGAAGGCCGAGGCGACCAAGCGCGCGACAGCGGCGCGTCGCCCGCGAAAGGCGACCGCCGACGGCTGACTCTCGTCGCCCACCGAAGCTCTGTACATCTGCCACCGGCCGGATCAGCACCTGTTGCTTTTTACAGTCATGCTTGCAGCCGTACATTCGACAGCATCCTCGGCCTTCTCCTGGAAGGAGGGTTCACATGGGACCCGAGCAGCGAAAGGCCATCGTCGGCGGCGCGGGACCGGGGATCGGCGCGGCTACCGCGGTCTACTTCTACGACCGAGGTCTCAGCTTTTCGGCCTAACCGACGACATGCAGGTCGATTACGTGCCGGGCGATCACTATTCCGGGCGGGGAGACGGTGTGGGAGGGTCGGCGCATGAGTATCGAACGTTTCGAGGTCCAACGCCGGATCGCCGCGCCGCCCGCCACCATCTTCGCGATACTGTCTTCGCCCGCTGGGCATGTGACCATCGACAGCTCGGGCATGCTGCAGTCCGCGGAGGGGCAGCCCGTGGAGGCGGTCGGCGACACGTTCGTCGTCCACATGGACCGCGAAGCGTTGAACGACATACCGCTGGGCAGGTACGAGGTCACAGTCCTCATCACTCGATTCGAGTCGAACGCGCACATCGAGTGGACGGTGACCAGTCCCCGAATCGACCCGCCGATCCGCCACCTCTACGGCTATCTTCTGCGCCCCGACGTGGACGGCACACTGGTCACCGCCTACTACGACTGGAGCCAGATCACCGAGCAGTTCCGCAAGTCCGGCATCTTCCCGGTGGTCCCTGAGGCAACTTTGCGTGCCACCTTGGGAATTCTCGCGCGCACCGTCGAACAGCCCCGGTGACCGAGTACGCCGCGACCTGCCCGGTCACATCTTCAGCGCACGCGCAGAACACGGTGACCGCCTCCACGATCTCTTCGACCGACTCGAACTGCGGGCTGTGCACCTCCCTCTCCAGCAATCCCTGCGCCTCCATCGCAGCCACGTGCGGCGACTCATTTCACGACCGGAGCCGAGTCGCCGCGGAGCATCGACGGGGATCGCTCAGGCGCACCGCACATGGAAGGCGGCCTGCGGGGACATGCCCGGGAGGGCGACGACCTGGACCGTGGGCTTGCCGTCGAGGGAACAGCCGGACGGGACCGCGGTGACCTTGACGCGGTAGCAGCCGAACGGGACCGATGCCGTGCCGGTGCCGTTCGCACCCGTCGTCGCGGCCGCCACCGCCGAGCCGCCCGAGCACGGCGTCACCGAGGTCGACAACCCGGTGACCGGGAAGTTCGTGCCCAGGGTGGAGGCCTGCACCCGGATCGCCCCCGGCCCCTGTGCGGCCGCCAGGCCCGGGGTGAGTGCGAGTGCGGCCAGCGCGGACGCGGTGAACAGGATGCGGCGCAACGGATCTCCTCCGACGATCGATCGAACAACTTGTCGGCCAATATAGTCGGCCAATATAGGCAGACCACACCCCGCAATGCGACCGGATCGCCCGGTTCGGCCGCCACATCGCCCCATCGGTGCCGCGAGTCCGGGACCCGGACTCGGTCCCGCATGATCCGAAGGGTGCTGCCGATCGACGGCATCTTTCATTGATTTCACAGACTATTCACAGTTACACGACAGACTTCTCACCGACCGCCGAGACAGACTTGCGCGGTGACAGCGACCACTGCCGATACCGCCATGTCCGAATCGACCTCTCCGCCGCTCGCCGAACGCAATCCCGCCCTGGGGCCCGCCCGCCGCTGGGAGCGAATCGCGCTGGTGGTGCTGTTGCTCGGTACCGCCGTGGCCTATCTGTGGAACATCACCGTCAACGGCATGGGCAACAGCTTCTATGCCGCCTCGGCCTGGGCCGGTTCGCGGAACTGGGAGGCATTGCTGTTCGGCTCGCTGGATCCGGGCAACTTCATCACCGTCGACAAGCCGCCCGTCTCGCAGTGGGTGATGGGTCTGTCGGGACAGCTGTTCGGCTTCAGCAGTGCGAGCATGCTGGTTCCGGAGGCGCTGATGGCCGTCGCCGCGGTCGCGCTGATGTACGGGGCGATCACCCGCGCCACCGACAGTCGCGGCGCGGGACTGCTCGGGGGCGCGATCCTCGCGGTGACGCCGGTCGTGGCGATGATGTTCCGGTTCAACAACCCGGATGCGGCGATGGTGCTGCTGATGACGGCGGCGGCGTACTGCACGATCCGCTCGCTGCACGCGGCGAGCGTGCGCTGGCTGACGCTCGCCGGGGTCGCCCTGGGATTCGCCTTCCTGGCCAAGATGCTCGAGGGCCTGATGGTGCTGCCCGCACTCGGACTGGCCTATCTGGTGGTCGCGCCGACCGGGCTCGGGCGGCGGGTCGCGCATCTGCTGGCCGCCGCGGTCGCGCTGATCGTCTCCTCGGGCTGGTATGTGCTGCTGACGATCCTGTGGCCGGCCGGCTCCCGGCCGTATCTGGCCGGGTCGACGAACAACACCTTCATGGATCTGGTCCTGGGCTACAACGGTTTCGCACGTTATCTGGGCAAGAACCACATGGGCCGCAAGATGCTCGAGATGCCCGCCGGATACCAGTTCCCGCACTTCCACGGCGGCGGCCCGTTCGGCGGCGGCAACGGCGTGGCACGACTGTTCACCGGTGAGATCGGCTTCGAGACCTCCTGGCTGCTGCCCGCCGCGATCGTGGCCTTCGTCCTGGTGCTGATCTCCCGCGGCCGGGCTCCACGGACCGATCTGGTGCGCGGCGCGGCGCTGACCTTCGGGCTGCGGCTGCTCATCGACGGCGCGGCGTTCGCCGGTATGCAGGGCGGTATGCACGCCTATTACACGCTGGCCATCGCACCGGCCATCGCGGGAACCGTCGCGCTCGGCGTCCTCGAGATGTGGCGGCGGCGCGACGGCGCGCTGGGCCGATCGGGCTCGGCCGCACTGATTCTCGCCGGTGGGGTGTGGGGATTCGTACTGCTGCAACGTAATTCGCAGTGGCAGCCGTGGTTGCGCTGGACGATCCTGGTGGTGACCGTCCTCGCGGCCGCCGGGCTGGTACTCACCGCGGTCCCCGCGCTGTATCGTCGCGTCCCGCGACGCGGCACGGCCGTCCTGGTCACCGCCGGAATGATCGCCGCGCTGGGTGGTTCGACCGCATACGCCGCGGTCACCCTGCCGCAGGCGCACACCGGCGGCGGTCCGTCCGTCGGTCCGGCGCACAAGGACGAGTTGCCCCCGGCCTTCGCACAGATGCGGCACGCGTTCGGCATGTTCATGGGCGGGGACGGCTACCCGCCGCAGCTGATCGATATGTTGCGGCACACCACCACCAAGTGGTCGGCGGCCACCGAGCGCTCGGGTCCGGCCGCCGATCTGGAGCTGGCCAGCCGCACCTCGGTCATCGCGATCGGCGGCTTCACCTCCGAGGACCCGGCGCCGACCCTCGCCCAATTCCAGACCATGGTCCGCACCCATCAGGTGACGTACTACATCGCACCCGAGGTGAGGCTGCCGGACTCGTGGCGCAAGAAGCCCGCCCATCCCCCGGCCGCGGGCGAGCCGAATCAGCCTGCGGCACAGCAGGGTCCGGATGCGGCACTGTGGCATCCGGTGGGCGATACCGATATCTTCGACTGGGTGTCGGCGCACTACACACCGCAGCGGATGGACGGGCTGGTCCTGTTCGATCTGTCCGCCGCACCGCACTGAGCGAGCCGGTGCCGCCCGTCGACCGGGCGGCACCGGCCGACCGCGCGGCTCAGAACTTCCGCACGTCCGGTTCCGGGCCCGGCAACCACGGCTTCCACGATTCGAGTCCCGGCCCGTTGGGTGAGCCGGTGGCCACGAACGCGGCCAGCGCACCGCCGAACTGGGCGGCCAGCGCGTGATCGCGGGCACCGACCGTGCCCAGCATCGGCGAATTGGGGTAACTGTCGAACGTGCCGAACAGATAGGGCAGATCCGCGCAGTGCGCCGCGCCCAGCCCGAACGGGTCCGGGGACGGTTCGCGCAGGAATCGATAGATGTGGGCCGGATTGCCCTGTGCGGCAAGCGCTTCGCCGAAGACGAACAGATCGTCGCCGAACATCGCCTCGCCCGCGACAGCGGTCAGCGCGCGGAAGGGTCCGGCATCGGGATGCTCCGCCAGGTACTGCCGGTAGCGAGCCTCGCCGGACTCCCCCACGACATCGCCGATCAGCCGCGCGGCAGCGGTGTCGGAGAGCATCCGGATCATCGGGTTGAGCGCGAAGAACGCACCGAGTTCGTTACCGGTCGCGCCCAGCAGCACGTCCTTGCCGCGCAGCGCGCCGGCCGGGACCAGATCCCGCCATCCGGCCGACTGAATCGCGCCGCCCAGCACGGGATACAGCGGCGGCGCGACACGACCCAGCGCCGCGGTTTCGAGCATCAGCCGGGCGTACGCCTGCACCAGGTCCAGCACCGGCAGGGAGCGCAGCCGGGGCAGCGGGTCGGTGCCGTCGCCCGGAATTCCGAGCAGCGCAAGATATTTCGCCGTGGTCGCGGCGGCCTCGTCGGGATCCTGGGGGCTCATCCCCCACGGTCCGGACTGGCCGATCACCCGGCGCACCGCGGGACCGGTGTCCGGGTCGGTCGCCAGCGCCATCGCCGAGAACGCACCGGCAGACTGCCCGCCGACGGTGATCAGACCCCTGTCACCACCGAAGGCGGCGATGTTCTCGCTCACCCACCGCAGGGCCGCGGCCTGATCCTGGGAGCCGAGATTGTCCGCGCCCGGCAGACGCAGGTATCCCAGCGCTCCGAGCCGATAATTCGCGGTGACCACGATGATGTCGCCGAGCGCGGCCAGGCGTCCCCCGTCGTACCAGTCCCAGCCGCCGCTGCCGCTGGTGAATCCGCCGCCGTGGAACCACAGCAGCACCGCGCGCGGGGTATGCGATTCGCCCTGCGGCACCCACACGTCGACCGTCAGACAGCCGTCCTCGTCCCATCGCGGGATACGCGCGCCCATGATCGATTCCAGCCGGGACGGCCACTGCGGCACCGCCGGGCCCGACCCGGCCGCGTCGCGAACACCCGCCCACCCCGGATGCGGTCGCGGCGGCGCGAACCTCAGCTCCCCGATCGGTGAGGCGGCATACGGAATTCCGCGGAACGCGTACACGCCCGGCGATTCCGCCACTCCGTACACCCGCCCGGCGGCGGTCTCCACGACGGTGCTCATCCCCTGTGTCGCCGCCGCGGCGCCCTCGCCCGGCTCCCGCATCGCATCCTGCCCGCTCATACCCATCGATCCTGCCAGAGCGCCGCCTCCCGCGAACCTGCCCGAACAGATCGTCCCAGCGATCATCCGGCACGACGACACGCGTACGACCGGCCCGAATTTCAGCAATCTCACAGCTACGCTTGCGCGATGGCACAGTCGAGTCGCCGGCAGATCCTCGCCGCGGGCGCGGCCGCCGTAGCGGCTCTCATCGTGCCCGGCCCGGCCCCGGCCGCGCCACCACCAGGCCCGCCCGGCGGGGTGCCGCCGCTGGGTGAGGGATTCCTGTGGGGCGTGTCCTCGTCCGGTTTCCAGACCGAAGGCCATGCGCCGGACAGCAATTGGACCCGCTACATCAGCTCGGGGAAGGCGGATCCCTACCTGGACTCGGTGCGGTTCTGGGACTACTACCCCGATGACGTCTCCCATGCCGCACAGCTGGGCGTCGAGGTCTACCGCACCAGCATCGAATGGGCGCGGGTGCAGCCGAATCCGGGTGTGTGGGACGATGCGGCGCTGATCGGCTACGACGGCATCGTGGACGCGATCGTGCGCGCGGGGCTGCGGCCGATGCTCACCCTGGATCACTGGGTGTATCCGGGCTGGGCGGCCGCGCGCGGCGGCTGGCGGCATCCGGACATGGTGCGTGACTGGCTGGCCAACGCCCGAAAGGTGGTGGACCGCTATGCATCCCGCGATCCGCTCTGGGTGACGATCAACGAACCCGCCGCCTACATCGGCACCGAACAGCGCATCGGCGCACTGGCGCGGAGCGAGGCGACCATCATGCGCGATCGACTGGCCCAGGTGCACAACGAGATCTACGACTACATCCACCACGTCCGGCCCGAGGCGATGGTGACCAGCAATCTCGGCTTCGTGCCGGGCGCGGAGACCTCGGTGAATCAGCCGTTCGTCGACAAGGTCTCCGGCAAACTCGACTTCCTGGGCGTCGACTATTATTTCGGCCCGGATCCGGGGACCAGGGCCGCGAGCAGCGCGGCCGGTGCGCCCGGCATGTGGCAGCTGCCCCTGCAAACCGAGGGCATCTATTACGCACTCCGCCACTACGCCAAGCTCTTTCCCGGCAAACCGCTGTACGTCGTGGAGAACGGGATGCCGACGGAGAACGGCAAACCCCGGCCGGACGGATATACCCGCGCGGATCACCTGCGGGACACGGTGTATTGGCTACAGCGGGCCAAGGCCGACGGGATGAACCTGCTCGGATACAACTACTGGAGTCTGACCGACAACTACGAATGGGGCAGTTACACACCGCGTTTCGGCCTCTACACCGTCGATGTCACCACCGATCCGAGCCTGACCCGCAAGCCTACCGACGCGGTCGCGGCGTATCAGGCCATCACCCGCGCCGGTGGCGTGCCCGCGAACTACCGCCCGACCCGCGCACCCCTGGCCTGTTCGCAGGTGGACCCGCCGGACAGTTGCGACCGGCCGGTCGTCCTCTAGCGCATTCACCGAGAACGCCCCGCCGCGGCTGCGACGGGGCGTTCGGAGCGGATGCTCAGGCGGGCAGGCCCAGGCCCTTGGCCAGCACCGGCCACGACTTGATCAGATCGTCGTGCCAGTAACCCCACGAGTGGGTGCCGTCCGGGGTGAAGTCGTAGGTGGCCGGAATGCCCAGCTTGTTCAGCTTCGCCTGCAGATTGTGGCTGCAACCGTTGACCGCCGCCTCGATGACGCCGCCGATGATCAGCTGGTTGCCCAAACCGTACGCGCCGGGCAGGGCGTACCGGCCGTTGAGCGTGTCGTATTTGCCCGACAGCCCGGAACCGCTGGAGATGAACAGGTTCAATCCCCGCAGCTGATCGGCGTGCACGTACGGGTCGTTGGCCGCCCACATCGGGTCGTTCTCCGGGCCGTACATGTTCACCGTGTTGCCGCCGCCCCAGACCCCGGTGGCCAAGTTCACATACCGATATCCGATGGGGTCACTGATCTGCGCGCAGCCGCTGTAGGCGGCGACCGACTTGTACAGGCCGGGCTTGGCGATCGCCAGCGCCAGCACCGACGTCCCCGACGTGGACAGACCGGCGATCGCGTTCACGCCCGTGGCGCCCAGCGCACCGTCGACGATCGGCGGCAGCTCCTGGGTCAGGAAGGTCTTCCACTTGTTCACACCCAGCGTGGGGTCCGGCGCGCGCCAGTCGGTGTAATAGCTCCACGCACCGCCGATCGGCTGCACCACGTTCACATTCTTGGGCGCGAGAAACTTCAGCGCATCGGGAGCCTTCGCATCCCAGCTGGCGCTGTCCTCACCGCCGCCCGCGCCGTTGAGCAGGTACAGCGTCGGACGCGGCGCGGACGTGTCGGCCGGACGCTGCACCTCCACGGTGATGGGCTTGTTCATCGCCGCGGAGAACACGCTCAGCTTCAAGTGGGTGGCATCGACGACGGTGAGTCCGGCCAGCTTGGAACCGTCCTGGGACACCGGCTTGGCCAGCGGGCTCTTCGACGCGATCACCGGATCGCTCGATGCCGCGGCCGGGCCTGCGGCGACCACGGTCGACAACCCCGCGAAAAGAGCCGCCGCGGCAGCCGTTGCGATCCGAATACCGCGCCTCATGCGCACCTCCGTTGCATATTCAAAGCTCTGCCCGGGCGACGTGACGCTCGGAACTGTAGTTGACCGGCTATCGTTTGGCGAACCATACATGTTTCAGATCTGTGGCCTGTCACACGCGCCGCATCACCGAGACGACCTTGCCCAGGACCACGGCCGAATCGCCGTCGATGACCGAATAGGCCGGATTGCGCGGTTCCAGGTAGACGTGGCCGCCCCGCCGCCGGAACACCTTCACCGTGGCCTCGCCGTCGATCATCGCGGCGACGATCTCACCCGTCTGGGCATCGGGCTGACGGCGCACGACGACGATGTCGCCATCGCAGATCGCGGCATCGATCATCGAATCGCCCCGCACCCGCAGGCCGAACACCGTGCCGCGGCCCACCAACTGGCGGGACAGCGTGAGCGTGTCCTCGGCGTGCTCCTGGGCCAGGATCGGCGTCCCGGCCGCGATATCGCCGACCACGGGCACGTCCACCGCCTGCTCGTCGCGTTCCGGCGACGCGGCGGACCGCAGGAACAGTCGCACGTCGATCGGCCGCGATACGGACTCGCCGCGTCGCAGGAAACCCTTGTCCTCCAACGCTTTCAGATGCCGAGAGACAGTCGAGGCGGAGCGCAGCCCCACCGCCTGCCCGATTTCGCGCGTACTGGGCGGATAGCCGTGCCGCACCACCGAATCCCGGATCGCCGCCAGGATCCGCTGCTGGCGGGGCGGCAGAATCGAGGTGTCGAGGTGCTCGAAAGCGTCGTCGTATCCGGTCACCCGGGAATCCTAAGCGTGACCGGGTCGTAGACTGTCGCGCCGCCCTAACCTACCGAGTAGTAACGTAACCTGGGTCACCGGAGACAGCACGCGAGGAGCAAGGCCATGACGCAGCGGAACACCGATTTCGACGTACTGATCGTCGGCTCCGGATTCGGTGGGAGTGTCACGGCGTTACGGCTGGTCGAGAAGGGCTACCGGGTCGGGGTGCTGGAGGCCGGACGGCGTTTCGCCGACGACGAACTGCCCGAGACGAGCTGGGATCTGCGCAAGTTCATCTGGGCCCCCAAACTCGGATGTCTGGGCATCCAGCGCATCCACCTGCTGCGCGATGTGCTGATCCTCGGGGGTGCGGGCGTCGGCGGCGGTTCGCTCAACTACGCCAACACCCTCTATGTCCCGCCCGCACCGTTCTTCGACGATCCGCAGTGGCGCGACATCACCGACTGGCAGGCCGAGCTGATCCCCTACTACGAGCAGGCCCGCAAGATGCTCGGCGTGGTGCAGAACCCGCACATGACCCCCGCCGACGAGGTGTTCAAACAGGTCGCCGACGAGATGGGTTTCGGCGACAGCTTCGTGCAGACGCCGGTGGGCGTGTTCTTCGGCGAGGCCGGAAAGACCGTCCCGGACCCGTATTTCGGTGGCGTGGGCCCCGAGCGCACCGGCTGCCTGGAATGCGGCGAATGCATGACCGGCTGCCGTCACGGCGCGAAGAACACCCTGGTGAAGAACTATCTGTATCTCGCCGAACAGGCCGGGGCACAGGTCTTTCCGCTCACCACGGTGACCGCGGTGCGGCCGCTGCCGGACGACTCCTGGGAGGTCGGCACCGAGCGCACCGGGGCGTGGTTCCGCAAGTCGCCGACCACGCTGACCGCCTCGCACGTGGTGTTCGCCGCAGGTACCCGGGGCACCCAGCAACTGTTGTTCGCCATGCGGGACAAGGGAATTCTGCCCGCTCTCTCGCCCCGGCTGGGTCAGCTGACCCGGACCAATTCCGAATCGATCGTCGGCGCGGCCACCCGGACGGTGGATCCGGATCGCGATTTCACCCGCGGCGTGGCCATCACCTCCTCGATCCACCCGACCGCCGATACGCACGTCGAGCCGGTCCGCTACGGCAAGGGCTCCAACGCGATGGGCCTGTTGCAGACGCTCATGGTCGACGGCGGAGGCCGCATCCCGCGCTGGCTGCGCTTCGTTCTCGAAGTGCTGAAGCATCCGGTGCGGCTGCTGTCGATGCTGACCGTCCGGAACTGGAGTGAGCGCACCATCATCTCGCTGGTCATGCAGAATCTGGACAACTCGATCACCACCTACACCAAACGAGGGCTGTTCGGCCGCCGCACGATGAGTTCCAAACAAGGCCACGGACAACCGAATCCGACCTGGATCCCGGTCGGCAACGAGGTGACCCGCAAGGTCGCCGACACCATCGGCGGTATCGCCGGCGGCAGCTGGGGCGAGGTGTTCAACATTCCGCTCACCGCGCACTTCCTGGGCGGCGCGCCGATCGGGTCGGACGCCGAGCACGGGGTGATCGACCCGTACCACCGGGTCTACGGGTATCCGACATTGAGCGTGGTCGACGGCGCGGCGGTCTCGGCCAACCTCGGGGTGAATCCGTCGCTGACGATCACCGCGCAGGCCGAGCGCGCCGCGGCCCTGTGGCCGAACAAGGGCGAGCAGGACACCCGGCCCGCGCAGAGCGAGGGTTATCGGCGCATCTCCCCTGTGGCACCGCACAATCCGGTCGTGCCCGCCTCGGCGCCCGCGGCGCTGGTTCTGCCGATCGTCCAGATCACCGGACGCGACAGCGCCTGACATTCCGCGGCGCCGACCTACAGATACCGGACGACTTCAGGAACCGCCTCGACAGGGTGCGTGGCCTGGATCGGGACGCCGATCGAGGCCACCCGCCAGGTGCTGCCGTCGCGATAGACCTTCGCGACGATCATGCCGGTGTGCGCACCACCGGCACGCAGGTTGCCGCGCGCCAGTTGCATTCCCGCGACGCCGTCGTCCAAGCGCCAGAACGCCTCGCGGACCCGTTCGAAGGTGTGGCCCTTGTAGGAGGTCACCACGAACACCACCGCGGTGACCTGCTGCGGCAGCCGCGCGAGATCCACGGTGATGGTCTCGTCGTCACCGGCCCCGCTACCGTCGACGTTGTCACCCGAGTGCCGCGCCGCGCCGCTGCGGGAGGACAGTTGCAGGAAGGATGCGGCGTCGACCACGTTGCGACCGGCGAAAATAAGTGCCGTGGCGTCCAGATCGACCTCGACCTTGCGCATGCCGATCTGTCGCACCGGATCCCAGCCCAGCGCCATCTTCACCAGCGTCAGCTCGCCGTTGCGGACGTGGTGCAGGGACACCTCCTGGCCCGGATTCAGTTCCGCGGGACCGCGATAGCCCAGATCCTCCTGGCCCGGCGGCCCGATGCGCACACCGTGCCCGGTCACCAGCGCCTCGAATCCGGCGTCGTAGCCGTGCCCGAGCATTCGCAGCTGCCAGGCCCCGCCGACCCGGTCCAGGTCCAGCGCGACGACCACGCCCTCCCGGCCCAGATCGTCGATGACGTACTCGTACAACGGATTTCCGCCCGGCCCCTCGACGCGGACGATCGGCGGCCCGAAGTCGCCGAAATGGGCCTGCTGATCGGCGAGGTTCAGGAT
Source organism: Nocardia miyunensis NBRC 108239 (assembly GCF_001613065.1). Taxonomy (GTDB): domain Bacteria; phylum Actinomycetota; class Actinomycetes; order Mycobacteriales; family Mycobacteriaceae; genus Nocardia; species Nocardia miyunensis. Next base: position 51,399 of record NZ_BDBQ01000080.1, on the reverse strand, counting down.
CACTCGCACGTGATCGACATCCCGTGGCAGCGAACGCAATTCGATGAACACGCCGGGCGTCTGGCCGGGCACCAGGCGCACGCCGGGGCCCGTTGTCTGGTTGTAGAAGATCAGATCGCGCTGGCTGCGGACCTGCCCGGCCGAATTCAACAGCAGCGCCGATACATCGATCGGCTCGCCGTGTTGCACGGATACGGTGAGCTCCCCGACTGTCAGATGGTCGATCTGTCCCTTGGTCAGCTGTGCGGCCACTCGTCCATGGTACTTCGAGGGCACCGACATGTCGGGCAGGACGGCGCACGTCCGGTCGGGTGCCGCCGGAGCGCCGGATCGCCCGCGCGACCCGCGCGGTACCGTGGCGGACGCGAGCGGGAACTATCGAAGGGGGCCGACGGATGAGGTACGGCATCGCACTCGCGCCGGTGTTGACGGTGGTGCTGCTGACCTGTGGCTGCGGCGCGGCCGACGAGTCCTCGCCGGTGGCGATCGGCACCGTCCCCTCCTCGGCGCTGCACGCGCCCGCGACGGCGCGCGCCACGACGCCCGCGAAGACCACCTCGGCGAGCACCGCCGCGTCCGCGAGTACCGTCACGCAGGCGGTCGTTCCGAGCACAGACCCGTACCCGAACACCCCGCTCATCGACCACACGCAGTGGACCGACGATTCCGACGGACGCCGCCTGCACGTCTACCCGACTCCCGCGGGCCGGGACGACTGGTTCCCGGCCGCGCTGGACCGCGCCTGGGGCGAGGTGTTGAAGGACGCTCCCGAGGCGAACACCCCGGGCATGTACGACCAGTTCGAATGTCATTGGCAGTGGGCGCGGCTGGTCTCACCGAACAAGCCGAGCTGGAATCTCGAACCGTGGCGGCCCGCGGTCGGCTACGACGCGACCGTGCAGGCACTGTGCAACCCGGGCGGGCCCGATCCCGCGGGAAAGTGATGCGCTGAATCCGGATCCCGCGCGACTCTCGCCACGCCCGTGCCCGCACCCCGCGAAAGTCGTTGTCGGCGGCAATCTTCGAACAACTCGCCGAATGTCGTATCGTTGAACGAGTCGGAGCGTACGAGCCGAAGGGAGCGTCGCGTTTGCGGTCAGCTGTATCCGGGTCGGTCCCCACTCCGCATCCGGCGGTCCGGGCTCCCTCGCCGATTCCGCCCGGGTCCGGGCCGACACCGCCACCGCCGGAACCGATCTCACCGGCGATGGTGCGCCGATTGTTCCCTTCGGTCACCGCGGCCGCCGAGGTGTATCTGGACAGCGCCTCGACGACGCAGAAGCCCGCACCGGTGATCGCGGCGGTCGAGGTATACCTGCGCGAGCGCACCGCCAACGCCGGTCGCGGCAGCTATCCGTGGGCCACGACCCTCACTCGCGCCATCGAACACGTGCGGGAGCGGACCGCGGCGCATCTGGGCGCCGCGCCCGAGGAGATCGTCTTCACCCCGGGGGCGACCGCGGGCCTGAACGCCGTGGCGCTGAGCTGGGGCCTGGCGAATCTCGACGACGGCGACGAAATCCTCTACAGCCCACGCGATCACGCCTCGAATGTGTATCCCTGGCTGCACCTGCGCGACACCCTGGCCCGATTCGGCCGCCGGATACGGCTGATCCCCTACCGCGTCACCGAACTCGGTGAGGCCGATACCGTCGAGATCGCGGCACGGATTTCCCCACGCACCCGGTTGATCACCGTGAGCCACCTGCATCATGTGTTCGGCGCGCTGAACACCCTCGAGGAGTTGCGGGAGCGCCTCGACCCGCGGATCCTGCTGTGCTTCGACTGCAGCCAGAGCGGCGGGCATCTGCCGATCGACGTCACCGAATTGCGCGCGGATTTCGCGGTCCTGTCCGCGCACAAGATGTTCGGCGCGCCCGGCACCGGCGTGCTGTACTGCGCCCGGCGCGTGCACGACCAGCTGGCGCCTTTCCTCCCGGGCGGAAATTCTGGTGTGGCACCGGCGAATTCGAGCCTGGCGTACGCCGCGATGCCCGAGCGGCTGGAGGGCGGCACGCACAACATCCCCGGCGTCCTCGCGCTCGGCGCGGCCCTGGACGTACTCGACGAGATCGGCACCGACGTCATCGCCGAGCACAACCGTGCGCTGACCCGTCGGCTGATCGAGGGCCTGCGCCCGCTGCCCGGACTCGAATTCAGCCCGGGACCGGCCCATGCGCCCTGCGAGACCGGTTACGGCACAGTGTCGTTCACCCTCGCGGGGATCGGTTCGACGGATCTGGGATTCGTCCTGGCCGAGGCCGGATTCCTGGTTCGGACCGGGGCGCACTGCGTCCCGCCCGCCGACGGCGGGGACGACGCGGATTCGGTCCGGGTCAGCACGCACATCTACACCACCGCCGACGATATCGACCGATTCGTCGCATGTCTCGCCGAGATCGCCCGGGAGGTCGGACCTTGACAGCCAGCCCGCCACACCCCCGCTACGATCGGCGTGCGGCCGCACGCGTGCTGGCCGCGCTGTCGCGTCCCGGACTCTTCGACCGGCTCGCGCCCGCGACCGCGACCCTGATCGACTACACCCGCGCGGCCATGCGCCCCGAACCAGGTGCCCGCCTGACGCTCTCGCAGCGGATGTATCTGGAAAGCTTCATGCGGCCGTGTCGTCCCGACCAGGTCACCAGCGCTACTCATCGCATCGCCTGGACCGACAGCGACGGCATCCCCAACACCGGGCACATCCGCACCGGCGGTCTCGGGCCGATCGTCCCGATCGCCACCCGCGAGGCGGTGCTGACGCTGTGGCATGCGCTCGAGACGGATTCCGCACTCGCCGAACGCATCTCGGCGCTGTCCGGCCCCGATCGCGACGCCCTCGACGGCACCACCACCGATCACGATCCGATCGATGTGTTCCGGGTCGGCATCGAGGCCACCGGCCGGGCGCTGGCCCAGCACGCCCTGCTCGCGCACGCCACGCCCTATCGCACGCCGGTCGAATTCGCCTGCGGCATGCGCGATTCGGGTGTCTTCGGCGCGGTCGCCACCCGCTGGTTCTGGGAGTTGCAGGCGTCCACCTATCGGCGCGGGATGATTCCGGTGAGCTTCGCGGCCCAGCCCGACGGCACGGTCCGCTACACGCCCGACACAGTGGCCACCCTGCGCGCGATGAAGGATGCCACCATCGCGGACGCGCACGCGGTCATGCGCCGCGCCACCAGCGTGGAGGGATTGTCCGTGCCCGCGGCGATCGAGAAGTACCACGACGAACTCGATCTCATCTCCCGCCAATACGCGCTGCTGCCGCCCGGCGTCCGCCCGGCCTGCCTGGCGGCCATGCCGCATCGGCTCGACGGTGAGCACTACAGCCTGCTGCCGATCGTGGTGGACCGTTTCGTGGAGGTGTTCACCGAGATCGTGCCGCAGTTGACCGTGACGGAGATTCCGGACGACGCCGCACCCGGCGACGGTGCGCTCGACGCGGAGAACCAGGTGTTCCACGTCCCGGACATGAACTGTAAACACTGCGTGCGCACCATCACCGGAGTGTTGGAGTCCATGCAGATCCGCGTGCACGACATCGATCTGATCAGCAAGCGCGTCGTCGCCGAGTTCCGCAGTCCGCGCAATCGCCACCGCGCGTTCGAGGCGCTGCGCGACAGCGGCTACAACCCCACCCATGCCGCGCCCGCGCACGCCGGGGCGCGGTCGCCGGAGGCCGCGCTGCCCGAGTCCGCCCGATGAGCGCACCGGCCCTGCCGGCGAAGATCCATCCGCTGGTGCGGGCGTTCCTGAACAGTCCCGGCGCGGTGCAGGACGCCGTGACTCGTTTCGGCTCCCCCGCCCACCTGCTGTTCCCGCAGGTGTACTCGGAGAATCTGAGCCGGTTGCGATCGGTGCTGGACACGCACCTGTCGGATTACCGGATCTGCTACGCGCACAAGGCGAATCGCTCGCGGGCGCTGCTGCGTACCGCCGAGCACGCCGGTATCGCGGTCGACGTGGCCTCCCCGCGGGAGCTGTCCGCGGCGATCGGCGCCGGATTCTCCGCGGCCCGGATCGAGGCGACCGGCCCCAAGGGCGAGCGATTCCTGCGCGAACTCGTCGAGGCCGGGGTGAGCGTCAACGTGGACAACCTCTGGGAGTTGCGACGGCTGGCCGAACTCGCCGGTGATCATGCGAGAGTTCCTGTGCTGCTGCGTATCTCGGGTTTCCGGAACAGCGCGGTGAGCCGGTTCGGCATCGCGGCGGCCGAGGCCGGGGAGGCATTGCGGATGCTCTCGGCGCACCGCACCCGGCTCGATCTGCGAGGCCTGGCCTTCCACATCGATTCCGGGGAACCCGCCGAACGCCTGCGCGCCGTCGAAGCCTGCCTGGAACTGATCGAACTGGCCTATTCCTACGATCTGACGCCGTCGGTGCTGGATATCGGCGGCGGATTCCGGCAGGTGTTCACCGCGGACGCCGCCCGGTTCGACGCCTACGTCCTGGCGTTGCGGGAGGCGCTGCTGGGCCGCGGTGAGCCGATGGCCTGGGGCGGCAACACCTTCGGCTATCAGATCGAGGGCACCCGTGTGCACGGAACGCCGGTATTCCACAAGTACGCCAATACCGTGCCCGCCACCCGCATGCTCGACGAGTTGCTCACCGCACCGCTCGAGGAGCACGGCGGCCGCACCTTCGCCGAACTGGCCACGGAGAACATGCTCGAGATCTGGCTCGAACCCGGCAAGGCACTGGTCGATCACGCCGGAATCACCGTCGCCCAGGTCGAATTCGTCAAGCGGGCCGCCGATGGCAGCGTGCTGGTGAACCTCGACCTCTCCCGCGACTCCGTCACCCCGGCAGATCAGGAGGTCATGGTGGATCCGCTGGTACTACCCGGCGCCGCTCGCCGAGATTCGTTCGGATCCGATTGCGCCGCGAGCGATTCGGACTTCCCCGGGAGTACCGGACCGGACGGCGCGGCTCGGGTGGGGGTGTATTTCGCCGGGCGGCTGTGCCTCGAGCGCGATCTCATCACCAATCACAAGGTGTGGCCCGCGATGGTCCCGCAGCCCGGCGATCTGGTTGTGTTCCCGAATACCGCCGCCTACCACATGGATCTGTCGGCGGCCTCGGCGTCGATGCACGAACCGCCGCCCAAACTCGCCGTAGCCCACGACGGGGAGGGGTTTCGGATCTGCCGCGACGCCGAATACGAACCCCCGACGGCCATCGATCGGGCCGAACTCTGCGAGGCCCGGCACACCGCCGCCGACGGGGCCGCCTGATGCGCTACGACCACATCACCGAACTCATCGGCAACACCCCGCTGCTGCGCCTGGATCCCGCGGTGCACGGGCTGGAGAATGTCGAGCTCTACGCGAAACTGGAGTCCTGCAACCCGTTCGGGTCGGTGAAGGACCGGGTGGCCTGGGGCATGATCCGCGACGATTTCGACGAGATCGCCGCCCGCGGCCAGACCCTCATCGAGGCCTCCAGCGGCAATACCGCCAAGGCGCTGCGCATTCTGGGCGCGATGCGCGGGGTCGGCCTGCACGCGATCACCAATCGCATCAAGGTCGGCGAGGTGCGCGATCTGCTGCAACTGTTCGGCACGAGGATCGAGGAACTGCCCGGTCTGTCCGAATGCCCGGACCCGACCACGCCCAACGACGTGTACTCGGTCATCGAGGCGACGATGGCCAAACATCCTGGCGCATACCATCATCCGTCCCAATACACCAACGAGAAGAATATCGAGGCGCACTATCACGGCACCGGCCGCGAGATCCACGAGGACCTCGGCGGCGCGTGCGTCGACTATCTGATCGGCGGACTCGGCACCACCGGATCCACCCGGGGCACGGCGAGCTATCTGCGCAAACACAATCCGGATTTGCGCACCGTGGCCGTGGTGTCCGAACGCACCGACTTCATTCCGGGTATCCGTTCGGAGACCGAGATGTGGGATGTGGGGCTGTTCCGGCCCGAGTTCTACGACCGCATCATGACCGTCACCGCCGCGAGCGCGATCGAAGGGGCCCTCGGGCTGGCCACCGGCTACGGCATCCTGGCCGGGCCCACCAGCGGTGCGACCTACGCCGCGGCGATCGAACATCTCGGCGCAGCGGATCGTTCGGCGGCCTCCCCCGAGGAGCCGGTGCGCGCGGTGATCATCGTCTGCGATCGGATCGAGCCGTATCTGTCGTACATCAAGAAGCGCCGCCCGGACCTGTTCGGCCGCAATGATTCCCGAGCCCCCGCACCCGACGCACGCGAACTCGCGGAGGTTCCCGCGCTGAGTCCGGACGAGCTCGAACGCCTCGACGGGCTGGCCCAGCCCGTCATCGTGGACACCCGCGGGGCGATGGCGTACCGGATCGGGCACGTCCCGGGCTCGCTCAATATCCGCGACGATCAACTGGACGACATGTTCGCCCAGGGCATCCCGTTCTCCCGCACCCGCCCGCTCGTGTTCGTCTGCCCGGTCGGCGAGGTGTCCCGGCGATTCGCCGCGCGCGCCCGGCGCGCCGGATACGACGCGAGCAGCCTGGACGGGGGCATCGTCGCCTGGCGTGATGCCGGAAAAACCCTCGAAGGCTCACCGCGCGGGTGAGCCGCGAGCGGCTCAGATCTGCCGTCGGGCGATGTGTTCGGTCATCGCGTCCGCGATCGGCGCGACCGGTGCGGGTGCGGCGGCCGGGACACTGCGCGCATCGTGCGAGATGCGGATCAACAGCGCGATGATGACGTAGTTGGCCAGCAGCGAGGATCCGCCGTAGGACATGAACGGCGTGGTCAGACCCGTCAGCGGAATCAGTTTGGTGACGCCGCCGACCACCACGAACAGCTGCCAGCCCAGGGAGAACGCCAGTCCGCCGCCGAGCAGTTTGCCGAACGAGTCGCGAGTGGTCAGCGCCGCGCTGAATCCGCGCAGCGTGATGATCATGAACAGGATGATCACCGCGGTCAGCCCGAACAACCCCAGTTCCTCGCCGATGGTGGCGATGATGAAGTCGGTCTTGGCGAACGGCACCTCCTGCGGCCGTCCCGCCCCGAGACCCGCGCCCCACAGGCCGCCGGTGCCCAGGCCGAACAGGCCCTGCGCGATCTGAAAACCGTTGGTGTAGTAGGTCGCGAACGGGTCCTCCCACACCTGCACACGCACCCGCACGTGCGCGAAGAGGTTGTACGCGATGATCGCGCCGACCGCGAACATCGCGATCCCGATCAGCAGCCAGGACGCCCGCCGGGTGGCGATGTACACCATCGCCAGCACGGTCCCGAAAACCAGCAGCGAGAATCCCAGGTTCTTCTCGTAGACCAGCACGAGCACGGCCAGCAGCGTCACCAGCAGCAGCGGACCCAGGTCACGCAGCCGGGGCACGGTGAACCACAGCACCTTCTTGCCCGCGGTGCTGAACAGATCGCGATTGGCCACCAGGAAACCGGCCACGAAGATCAGCAGCAGCACCTTGGCGAACTCACCGGGCTGAATCGAGAAGCCGTGGAACATGATCCAGCTCTTGCCGCCGTTGACCTCACTGAATTTCGACGGCAGCACCGCGGGCACCAGCAGGGCCACCACACCGGCCAGACCGCAGGTGTACGCGTACCGGGCGGGCTGGCTGTGATTGCGCACGACCGCCAGCACCGCCGCGAACAACGCGATGCCCACCGCGGTCCAGATCAGCTGATGCGCGGAGTCCGACGAGGGCGCGGGTTCGCCCTGCGAGGCCGCGGTCGTCGCCTCGGCCCGGTCGAGCCGATTGATGAGCACCAGTCCGATCCCGTTGAGCAGCACCACGCACGGCAGGATCACCGGATCCGCCTTGGCGGCGAAGATCCGCACGGCCAGATGCGCCAGCAGGGTCAGCACCACGAACACGATCAGCGACCATTGCAGCGAATCACCGCCGCCGGTGGCCGCGGACATCGCCAACGCCGCCACCACCACGATCACCACGGCCGCGACGCACAGCACCAGTTCGGCGCGGCGCGGATTGCGCCGGCCGATCGGCCCGGACACCGTGACGATCGGCCCCGAACCGGTGTTCTCCCGCGACGGATTCACAACTCCACCTCGCTGCCCCTCGCCTCCGACATGCGCCGGACGCACCGTACCCATCGATCACCCACGAATCCACCGGCGCTGCGCCCCGGCGCGCACCTCGGCCACACCGCGGCCGCGAACTCCCTCACGACATCACCTCGTCGACGCTCGATTGCGGCATACGCGACATGTCCCGCGTCGATCGTTCACTCGCAAGCTCACTCACAACTCCATCTCACTCACGCACGGTGTCCACGGCCCGCTCGCCGGATCGCTCACGACCCGCACCTCGCCGACGCCGGGCGCGGCGGTATGCCGGGCGTGCTGTCTTTCCGGTTCGCTCGCAAGCTCGCTCACGTCAACCAGTATGCGGGTGGGGTCGGACACCACGTACAGCCGACGCCTCCCGCACACATCTGCCACCGAGCGGATTGCCCAGGCACGCCATCGGCACATCTGCGGCAAGAGTCCGGCGCGGGTCCTCGATACGGACCTCGCATCGCACCCCGGCCATCCCCGGGGCCCCGACCGGGATCTCGCACGGAACCCCGGGGCGGCCACCGCGCCGATCGCCCGCCGGGGATGTCGTCCGCAGGCGGTCCTCGCCCGCGCGAACACCGACCGCGCTGGTCGGATACCCGACTGGCAGGATATGAGGGTGCATATCGCATTCGGACTGGTGGCGCTGGTCGCGGTCACCGTGGGCCTGGCCGCCCTCGCCCGCCGAGTCGGCATGGCCGAACCGCTGATCCTCACCGTCGCCGGTATCGGTGCGTCCTATCTGCCGTTCGTGCCCGAGATCGACATCAATCCCGAGATGGTGCTGCTCGGCCTGCTCCCACCGCTGGTGTACACCGCGGCGATCAGCAGCTCCCTGGTGGAGTTCAAACCCAAGAAGCTCTCGATCGCGCTGCTCTCGGTGGGGCTGGTGCTGTTCACCACCTTCGCAGTCGCGGGCGTGGTGCACACCCTGCTGCACATCCCGTTCGCCGCCGCGGTGGCGATCGGGGCAATCGTGTCCCCGCCGGACGCGGTGGCGGCCACCGCCATCGCGCGGCGGGTCGGCATGCCCCGGCGCGTGGTGACCCTGCTCGAGGGTGAGGCGCTGTTCAACGACGCGACCGCACTGGTCGCGCTGCGCACCGCGGTCGCCGCCATGGCCGGTGCGTTCAGCGTGTGGCAGGCCGGGGGTGATTTCCTGTGGTCCGCCGTCGGCGGAACGGCCATCGGCGTCGTCGCGGCCGGGGTGCTGGCGATGCTGCGCCGCCGCATCGTCGATCCGGTCCTGGACACCAGCCTGTCGCTGATCACCCCGTTCGCCGCCTATCTGCCCGCCGAGGCCGCGCACGCGTCCGGGGTCATCTCGGTCGTGGTGTGCGGGCTGATCCTGGGGCAGGGCGCGCCGGTGTGGCAGACCGCGGCCTCGCGCATCGCCGAACGCACCAATTGGCGAACCATCCAGTTCATCCTGGAGAACGCGGTATTCCTGCTGATGGGCCTGCAAGTCCGGCACATCCTCGAGGACGCCTGGTCCAGCGGCCTGGACCACGCCACCCTGCTGCTGACCTGTGCCGCGGTACTGGTGACCGTCGTGCTGACCCGGCCGATCTGGGTGTATCCGGCCACCTATTTCGCCTGGTGGGTCGAATCGCGCCCGCGCGGTAAGCCCGCACCGCCGTGGACCAGCCCGACGGTGGTGTCCTGGGCCGGTATGCGCGGTGTGGTGACGCTCGCGGGCGCGCTGCTGTTGCCTTCGGACACACCGCAATTGGCCACGCTCAAACTGCTCGCGCTGGTGGTCGTCGGCGGCACGCTGCTGTTGCAGGGCGTCTCGCTGCCGCTGCTGGTGCGCGTGCTGCGGCTGCGCGGGCCCAGCCGCGCCGAGGACGCGTTGCAGCAGGCGAATCTCCTGCAGCAGGCCACCGCCGCGGGCCTGGTCGCGCTGGAGGAGAACATCGTCGCCGAGACTCCCCCGGAAGTCGTTACGGCACTGCGGGATCGGGTCGAGCGCCGGGCGCACGCGGCCTGGGAGCAACTGGGCCGCGCGGAATCGGTGCGGATCACCCCCAGCGGCGAGTACCGGCGGCTGCGCCTGGCGATGCTGGCCGCCGAACGCGAAGTCGTCCTGCGCGTGCGTGATTCGGGCACTCTGGATCACGAGATCCTGGACCAGGTGATGAGGGTGCTCGATATGGAGGAGTCCACCATCGACCGGGTCGCCGAGGCCGACGATCTGCCGCCCGATCCGCTGCGCGGCCCGGCCGCCGGGGCGTGCGAGCATCTGCGCGAGGCGCCGCACATCCCGGTCCCGGACCTGCCCGAGGTCTGCGCCGAATGCATCGCCGAGGGGCTGCGGTGGGTGCATCTGCGAATGTGCCTGTCCTGCGGGCACGTCGGATGCTGTGACTCCTCGGTGGGCAATCACGCCAGCCGCCATTTCACCGAGACCGGGCATCCGGTCATGCGCAGCGTGGAGCCGGGCGAGAAGTGGCGCTGGTGCTATATCGACGAACTACTCGGCTGAGCGCTCGGCGTTAGTGTTGTCCTCGTGCATTCAGGTCAGGACTCCCCCGGCCCCGAACCCCGCATCTGGGGCGGGACCACCCTCACCGAACGTCGCGAGGCCCGCCGGACCGCGTTGTTCGAGGCCGCGCTGGATCTGATCGGCGAATCCGGTGCGGCCGGGGTCACCATGCGCGCGGTCTGCCGCCGCGCGGGCCTGACCGACCGCTACTTCTACGAGAGCTTCACCGATCGCGACGATCTGCTCGACGTGCTGTACCGGCAGGTGGCCACCGAATTCCTGGAACCCATGACCGCCTTCGCCGTCGCCGACGATCCCGAGCGGATCCGCGCGCTGGCGCAGGCGCTCATCGATACCGTGCTCCAGGATCCGCGCAAATCGCGGCTGTTCCTGGTGGAGCCGTACTCCTCGACCGGCCTCGGGCAGACCACCATCGCGGTGATGCCCGCCTTCACCCGGCTGATCCAGGATCATCTGTTCACCCACATCGCCGATCCCGCGCAACGCCGCCTGGCCGCGGTCACGATGGCCGCGGGCAATGCCGGGATGTTCTCGGCCTGGTTGAACGGCAGATTGCGCGCGACCCGGGAACAACTGGTCGATCACGTCGTCGAGACCATCTCCGCCTACCGGACGATGTATCGCGGCTGAGCCACCGGTGTCGGCGACGCCGTGTCAGCCGCGCTCCTGGGCGGCGGCCTCCGCGGACTTCCCGGCGACATCGGCGGCCGCGAGCCGGGCCGCGAGGCCGTCCAGGACGCACAGCAGGGCGAAGTCGAAGGCCATGGCGCGCGCGGCCGACGGATCCATCTCCACTGTCTGCCGGAAATCCGCGCGCATCTCCGGATAGTCCGCGGCCACTCGATCCACCACGGCCACCATACTGGCGGGATCGTAGGTGCCGTCCTCGGTCACCTGGCGGACGCCGATCTCCGGAATAACCTGTCCCAGAACGAAACCCATCAGTGTGCCGCTGGCCAAATAGACGTCGACGCCGGTGAATCCGGCGCGCACGAACGCACGGCGCAGCCGGTCGCTCATAGCGAACGCATGGGGTCCGGCCATCGGCATCCGGCCGAGCAGATTCGCCAGCCACGGGTGTTCGAGCAGTACGACCCGCAGGCCATAGGCCGTGGTGGTGGCCACCTCGCGCCACGGCGTGCGGTCCGGGTCGGGCACCTCCACCAGGCCCCAGACCTCGTCCATGGCCAGTTCCAGCAACTCGTCCTTGTTCGCGACGTACCAGTACAGACTGGTCGCGCCCGCACCCAGCCGGGCGCCGAGTTTGCGCATGCTCAGCGACCCGAGCCCCTCGGCGTCGAGCATCTCCACAGCGGCCGCGACGATCTGCTCCCGGCCGAGTCCGGAGCTTCTGGGGCGGCGCGGCTCGCGCGCCCATACCGAGGTGAATGGCTTGGACACGGCACCAACCTTAATTCACTCGCACACCGTTCGAGTTTATCGTACGGTGTGCGAGTGGAATCGAACGTTGTACCAGAACCTGCGGAAACACCGGTCCGCGATCCGCGTCGCTGGTGGATTCTGGTGGTGCTGTGCCTGTCCCTGCTGGTGCTGATGATCGACGGCACCGTGCTCAACATCGCCATCCCGTCGCTGATCCGGGATCTGAACGCCTCGCCCTCGGATATCCAGTGGATTCTCGACGCCTACATCCTGGTTTTCGCCGGACTGCTGCTGACCGCGGGCAGTCTGTCGGACCGCTTCGGGCGACGCCGCATGCTCATCACCGGACTGGCCGTGTTCGGTGCTGCGTCGCTGCTGGCCGTGCTGGCCGACGCGCCGTGGCAAGTGATCGCGGCGCGTGCCGCGATGGGCGTCGGCGGATCACTGCTGATGCCCTCGACGCTGTCCATTCTGATGACCACCTTCGCCGAGGACGAGCGGCGCAAGGCCATGGCGGCCTGGTCCACGGTGTCGATGGTCGGCATCGTGCTCGGCCCGACGCTGGGCGGTCTGCTGCTGCAGCACTTCTGGTGGGGTTCGGTGTTCCTGCTGAACATTCCGGTCGCGGTGGTCGCGATCGCGGCCGCGGTCGTGCTGATGCCCGAAACCCGCGGTGAGCAGCGCCCGGTCGACCCGGTCGGGGTCGTGCTGTCGATCATCGCGCTGACCTCGACGGTGTACGTGATCATCCAGCGGGAGTGGAACATTCCGGTGATCGTGCTGGCCGTGCTGGCCGCCACGGGATTCGGAGTGTGGGAGCACCGCTCGGAACATCCGATGCTGCCGCTGGGCGTGTTCCGGAACCGGGATTTCACCGGCACCTGCCTGACGCTGCTGCTGATGGTCTTCGGCATGGGCGCGGTCCTGCTGATCCTGACCCAGTATCTGCAGTTCGTCCTGGGCTACGGGCCGATGCGGGCGGGCTGGGCGCTGCTGCCCTACGCCCTGGCGGCCGCGGTGTTCAACGGCCTGGGTGCGACGCTGGGCAAGAAGGTGAGCAACAAGGCGCTCATCGTGGCCGGACTCGCGGTGATGGCCGGTGCGTTCGCCGTGCTGGCCGGTGCGGACGGCTATTGGTGGGTGCTGGCCAGCATGATGATCATGGGCATCGGCGGCGGTCTGGCCGGTCCGGCGGCCTACTCCGCGATCCTGGGCGCCATCCCCGTCGAGCACGCCGGGGTCGGCTCGGCCATGAACGACACACTCCAGCAGGTCGGGCAGGCGATCAGCATCGCGGTGATCGGCAGCGTGCTGGCTGGGGTGTACACCGCGCACATGCCCGCCGACGCTCCGGCCGCCGCCCGCGAATCCATCGGCGCGGCACTGCGAATCGGCGTGGACGGTCCCGCGAAATCCGCCTTCACCGCGGCCATGTCCACCGGTTCGTGGATCAGCGTCGGCTTCTCCCTCGCCGCCGCGGCCCTGGGCCTGATCCTGCTGCGTGGTCATCGGCCCACGCCCGCCGAGGAGCCGGAGACCACCCCGGTCGCCTAGGCCCACGCCGATACCGCACGGGCGCAGGGAATCTCACCCTGTGCCCGTGTCCGCGCGCCGCTCGACCGCCCGGCTCTGACGGAAAACATATACGGCCGAGGGCCTTTCGGAGACCGGTGCGGCGATCCGGTCACCATCAGCTGTATCCGCCCGAGATCGCGGTCGTCGTGACGGATCTGATCGGCGTACGTCTCCCCTGTTCGGCCCGTACCGTCGAAGCCATGAGTTCCCCCACGTCCGATACCCGGGCGCTCGCATCCTCGCCGGATCCGGCCACACGCGCCGCGGCCGAACGGCACCTCGTGCGCTACGCCGGGCACGCGGACTTCGTCGGCGAGATCATCACCAGCGCCGCGGGAAGTTTCGTCTACACCCGGGACGGCCGGAAGATCCTGGACTTCACCTCCGGTCAGATGAGCGCGATTCTCGGGCACTCGCATCCGGAGATCGTGGACACCGTCCGGCGTCAGATCGGCGAACTCGACCACCTCTACAGCGGCATGCTCAGCCCGCCGGTCATCGATCTCGCCGCGGGCCTGGCCGGAACCCTGCCCGCGCCGCTGACGAAGGCGCTGCTGCTGACCACCGGCGCGGAGGCCAACGAGGCCGCGATCCGGATGGCCAAGCTGGTCACCGGCGGCCACGAGATCGTCTCGTTCGCGCGGTCCTGGCACGGCATGACCCAGGCCGCGGCCGGGGCGACCTACAGTGCGGGCCGCCGCGGATACGGTCCCGCCGCACCGGGCAACTTCGCCCTGCCGGTCCCGCACGCCTATCGGCCCGATATCACCACGGCCACAGGCGAACTCGACTGGCAGCGGCAGCTGGCTCTGGGCTTCGACCTGATCGACGCCCAGTCCACCGGCAGCCTCGCGGCCTGTCTGATCGAACCGATCCTGAGCTCCGGCGGCATCATCGAGCCGCCGCTGGGATATCTCACCGCGCTGCGGGACAAGTGCCGCGAGCGCGGCATGCTGCTGATCGTGGACGAGGCGCAGACGGGCCTGTGCCGCACCGGATCGTGGTACGCGTTCGAGCGCGAGGGCATCGTGCCGGACATCCTCGTCCTGTCCAAGACGCTCGGCGCGGGGCTGCCGCTGGCGGCGGTGCTCACCTCCGACGACATCGAACAGCGGGCGCACGATCGCGGATTCCTGTTCTTCACAACGCATGTCGCCGATCCGCTGGTCGCCGCCGTCGGTAACACCGTGCTCGAGGTGCTGACGCGGGACCGCCTGGACGTGCGGGCCGCGCAACTCGGCGCGATCCTTCGCGAGGGCCTGCAAGAACTCGGCGAGCGGCATGCGGTCATCGGCGATATCCGCGGCCGCGGTCTGCTCGCCGGACTCGAACTGGTACTCGACCGCGAAACCAAAGAGGGTTCGGACGAACTCGGCACACTGGTCACCCGGCGCTGCCTCGAGCTCGGCCTGCACATGAACATCGTGCAGCTGCCCGGCATGGGTGGCACATTCCGGATCGCGCCGCCGCTCACCGCCACCGAGGACGAACTCGCCCTCGGCCTGTCCATCCTGGACACCGCGATCGGGGATGCGGTCGCCGCACTGTGAGCCCCGTCAGGGGATCAGGACTGTGCGAACGCCCTGCCCGTCGGCGTTCCACACCGATTCGACCTCCGCCAGCGGCACCGGGCGCGCGTCGATGGTCAGTTCCCCCGGCCGCGCCGCGCATGACGCGCTCGATGGCCTCGCCGAGCCGGATCGGATCCATCGAGCCCGTACCCGCGCCCATGATCACCAGATCAGTTGAGCGCAGGACGTTTCCGAGCAGCGCGATCGAGAGCCCGGCCATCGCGCCGACGTGCACCAGCCGCGAGCGCGGGCTGGATCTCATCATCGCCGGATTGGAAAACGCCCTGGCACAAGCGATTCGGCACGCAGGATGGTAGCGGCGGAACACTCGCCGCCGAGCCCTGTGCCGACGGGAACGCGACGCCGGCGAGCTTCTCGGACATCGCCCACAGCCCCTGCGCCAGCTCCGCGTCCCGGGCCGGGGCATTGCGCGGTTCCTCCGGCCGCAAGCGGTGAAAGTACTTGCCGTTCACCGCATCCGCGGTCGTGGCCAGATGCACGAGCGGCTCCGCGCCCTGCTCAGGGCGGATGATCGCCAATTTCGAGGTGGCGTACACCAAAAGCTGGCTGTAGCGGGCGAGCGGCCGACGACCGCCACATTCGCACCCCGGGCCGCCAGTTCCGCCGCCGCGGCCGCCCCGACACCCGAACTCGCACCCGTCACCACGACCGTGCGGCCGGTCGGATCGCGCCCGGTCCACTCCTGCCCCGTCATCCACTGCCCTTCCGTCTCCGCGCCTCATCTCGCGGAAGCGCCCGCGTCCCGATGTTTTCGGGGCGCGGGCGCTCGATCCGAAAGGCTCAGTGTCCCATCATCATCGGGGCATCGCTGGAATCCTGCGGTACGGCCGGCTTGGACTTCGGCAGGAAGTACGCCGGGATCAGGGTGATCACGGTCAGCACCACGGCCACCACGAAGGTGTGCGCGAACGCCGTGGCCGCCTGGTCGAATCCGGTGGCCAGCGCGCCCGGCGGCAGCCGCTTGGCGATACCGGGATTGAACTGCGACGCGATCGCCGCCTGCGCCAGCGGTCTGCTGTTCAGCATGTTCGTCAGCACCACCGACATGGTCGCGGTGCCGATCGAGCCCGCGGTCTGATTCACGATGTTCATCAGGGTCGTCCCGCGCGCCACCTGCGCGTGAGTCAACGTCTGGATGGCGGCGGTCATCACCGGCATCATCGTGCAGCCCATCCCCAGACCCATCACGAACAGCGCCGCCATCAGCAGCGGATAGGACGTATCGGCGTGCAGCTGGGTCAGGAACGCGGTACCGATCGCGATGACCACCAGACCCGTCATCACGATCCGTCCCGGACCGATCTTGTCCACCAGTCGTCCGGCGATCGGCATCGTGAGCATCGCGCCCAATCCCTGTGGCGCGATGAGCAATCCGGCGTGCAGCGGCGTCAGGCCGCGCACCTGCTGCAGATAACTGGGCAGCAGCAGCCCGGCCCCGAAGAACGCGATCGCGAAGAACACCATGGTCAGCACCGCGAAGGTCAGCGACCGGTTCCGGAACAGGTGCACATCGATCAGCGGATGGTCGGTGCGCAACGCGTGCAGTACGAACGCCGCCATCAGCACCAAACCGATCACCGCGGGAATCAGCACCCGCGCCGCCAACACGGTGTGCTTCTCCGGGATCGAGGACACCCCGAACAGGAACAGCGCCAGGCCCGGCGAGGCGAGCAGCATGCCCACGAAGTCGAACGACTCGGACGGTTCGGGCCGGTCGGGCGCGAACACCACGAAGGACAGGATCAGCGCCAGCGCGCCGATCGGAACGTTGATCAGGAAGATCCAATGCCATCCAGGCATGCCGAACCAGTGCACATCGATCAACCAGCCGCCCAGGATCGGGCCGAGGATCGGCCCCAGCAGCATCGGCACGCCGAGTACGGCCATCACCCGGCCGATCCGCTGCGGACCGGCGGCGTGGGTCATGATCGTCATGCCCAGCGGCATCAACATACCGCCGCCCAGGCCCTGGATCACGCGAAAGGCGATGAGCGACTCGATATTCCACGCCGTCGAGCACAGCAGCGAACCGAGGACGAAGAAGGTCAGCGCCATCATGTAGAGGCGTTTGGTGCCGAATCGGTCCGCCGCCCAGCCGGTCAGCGGAATCACGGTGGCCAGCGCGAGCGTATAGCCGGTCATCGACCACGCGGCGATCGCGTAACTGGCGTGGAAGGTGTTCTGGAATGTGGGAAGGGCGATGGTGACGACGGTGATGTCGAGAATCGACATGATCGCGCCGATCACCACGACACCGGCCACCTTCAACACGCTCGCGTCGAGCTTGTCGGAGGTCGGATCCGGCTGTGCGGCCTGACTATCCGGAGGAGTGGTCACCGCTTCAGCCTTGCACGGACACGCCCGGATGACCAGCATCATTTTTCCGCGTGTGGGACGTCGGCTCGCCGGGCGAATATTCGGTTCTGCTCCGCAATACAGAGCGGTACGCTGGGAATTCACCCGGTTAACCGTTGCCCGGCAAGGAGTTCGATGCGATGACCGACCCGGTGCAGGGTTTGACCGGTACGCTCACATCGCCGATCCGCGGCGAAGGCATGCTCGGGGAGGTCCTGGTAGCGATCCGAGGGGGGACAGAGAGTTACATCGCACGATCCACCGAGCCCATCGAGCAGTTCGCGACCGTCCTGATCGTCGAGGTGCATCCGGGCCGGATCGTCGATGTCGTTCCCTGGATCCCGCTCGACGTCGGACCGGGCGGGGAATTATCGAGATAACAAGGGAGACAACAGTGCTGGGCTACCACGTGCCCGATCCCGACGAGGCCATGCTGGTCAGCGGCGGCAAGGCCAGAGACAATGCGCCGTTCCGGGTGATCACCGGGCACGGCGCTTGGGTGATGCCCTTCTTCCGCAAGGTCAGCTATCTGTCGCTGGCCATGTACGAGGCCGAGATCCAGGAGCGGTGCGTCACCAAGCAGGCCATCCAGCTCGATGTGCGGGCCGTGATCGCGTTCAAGGTCGCCAACGACACCCAGTCGGTGGTCAACGCCGCGCAGCGGTTCCTGTCCGAACAGGAGCGTGAGATGTCGGTGCTGACCGGCCGCATCTTCTCCGGGCATCTGCGCTCGATCGTCGGATCGATGACCGTCGAGGAGATCATCCGCGAGCGGCAGAAACTCGCCGACGAGGTGCTGGTCGCCTCGAAGGTGGAGATGAGCAATATCGGCCTGTGGGTCGACTCGTTCCAGATCCAGTCCATCGATGACGGCAACCTCGGCTACATCGGCGCGCTCGCCGCCCCGCACAACGCCGCGGTCCAGCGCGATGCGCAGATCGCCCAGGCCGCCGCGTCCCAGGCCGCCGCCGAGGCCGAACAGGCCTCGCGCCGCAAACAGGCCGAATACCAGCGCCAGACCGAGATTCTGCAGGCCGAATACCAGCGCGACATCGATAAGGCCAAGGCCGAGGCCTCCCAGGCCGGTCCGCTGGCCGAGGCCATCGCCCTGCAGGAGGTGCTCACCGCGCAGGCAGAACGTGCCCGCAAGGAGGCCCAGCTGCGCGAACAGCAGTTGCAGACCGAGGTGGTCAAGCCCGCCGAGGCCGAGGCCGAGCGAGTACGCGTGCTGGCCCAGGCCGAGGCCGACCGCACCCGCATCCAGGCCGAGGCGGCGGCGTCGAACAACCGCATCGCCCTGGATCAGCTGCTCATCGAACAGTTGCCCGAAATCGTCAAGCAGGCATCGATCGGCCTCTCGCATGCCAACCTGACCGTGCTGAACGGACCCGACGGCGTGAGTGAACTGGTCAACGGCATGGTCGGCCAGGGTCTGACGGTATTCAACTCGCTGCAGAAAGCTCTGTCCTCCACCGGTGAATCCACCGACAACGAAACACGGGACAGTTAGAGTGACGGCACAGTGACGGCAATGAGGAGCGGGTGCAGGTGTCGATCGGGAAATTGGTGTC
Organism: Nocardia miyunensis NBRC 108239; assembly: GCF_001613065.1. GTDB lineage: Bacteria > Actinomycetota > Actinomycetes > Mycobacteriales > Mycobacteriaceae > Nocardia > Nocardia miyunensis. The sequence goes on along the minus strand of NZ_BDBQ01000080.1, from coordinate 32,379 downwards.
CTTCGACAGTTCACGGGGGTTCGGATTCATTCGGCCGGAAGACGGTGGACCCGATGTGTTCGTACACGTGAACGACATAGGGCTCGACGAGGACGAACTGCGCCAGGGCCGAGTTTTCGAATTCGAGGTGACCGAGGGTGATCGGGGCCCGAAGGCGGTCAATCTGACCCTGGTCGCGGGCCAGCCGCCCGTACAGCGCCATCGCAATCGCGAACGCGGCGCGGGGGTGCTCACGGCCGCCGAACACAAACGGCTGATCACCGAACTGCTGCTCGATGCCAGCCCGGCCCTGACCGCGGGAGAGATCGTCACCATCCGCGAGCGACTGGCGGCATTCGCCGAACAGCACGGATGGCTCGAGGGCTGATCGGCGCTACCGCATTTCTGTCGGTACCACGTCATACGATCTTCACGACGATGCGGACGATGAAATTCCGTCGTCCGCATCGTCTATCCGATTGAGAGATCGGTTCGCGCCGCGGTCGGCAACGCATCAACGCCGACACCGGGTTCGCGGCCCGTCTCGCTGCTCGGACACGTCGCGGGTGTGCGGAACACCGGTGCGGGGCCGAGAGCGAGACTCCGGGGCCGCGATCACGCCGGAGCGAAGCGGAGGCCGAAAACACAGGAGGATCGCGTGGACCTACCCGTTATGCCGCCGGTCAAGCCGATGCTGGCCAAATCGGCATCTGCGTTGCCCGATGATCCGGAACTGTTCTATGAACCCAAATGGGACGGTTTCCGCTGCATTGTGTTCCGCGACGGCGACGAGATCGAACTCGGCTCTCGCAACGACCGTCCGCTCACCCGCTATTTCCCGGAATTGGTGACATTGCTGGGGCAGGCTCTGCCGCAACGTTGCGTGGTGGACGGCGAGATCGTCGTGGTCACCGAACACGGCCTGGATTTCGACACCCTGCAGAATCGGCTGCATCCCGCGGCCTCGCGGGTGAACAAGCTCGCCGTGGAGACCCCCGCCAGTTTCGTGGCCTTCGATCTGCTCGCCCTCGGCGACCGGGATCTGACCGGCGAGCCGTTCGCCGAGCGCCGCAAGATCCTCGAGACCATCGTCGACCATTCGCTCGACCGCGTGCATCTCACGCCGATCACCACGGATCCGGTGCTCGCGCGGGACTGGTTCACCCGCTTCGAAGGGGCCGGATTCGACGGTGTCGTGGTCAAGGCCGGTGATCTGGCCTATCTGCAGGACAAGCGGGTGATGATCAAGGTCAAGCATGAGCGCACCGCCGACTGCGTGGTGGCCGGATTCCGCTGGCACAAGGACGGCCAGGGCGTCGGCTCACTGCTGCTGGGACTGTACGACGAGCAGGGCAATCTGCATCACGTCGGGGTGGCCAGCAGTTTCACCGCCGCCCGCCGGGCCTCGCTGGTCACCGAACTCCAGCCGCTGCGCGAGAACGCCCTGGAGAACCACCCGTGGCGACAGTGGGCCGATGCCGCGGCCCAGGCGAAGGCGGACGGGAAGATGCCCGGCGGGGTCAGCCGCTGGACCGGGACCAAGGATCTGTCCTGGGAGGCGCTGCGGCCCGAGCTCGTCGCCGAGGTCCGGTACGAGCACGTCATGGCCGGGCGGCTGCGGCACGGCGGCCGCCTGGTCCGGTTCCGCGACGACCGCACCCCGGAGTCGTGTACGTACGCCCAGCTCGAGCAGGTCGCCCCCGCCGAACTCGCCGACATCTTCGCCGAGGCGCGCAAATGAGCGCGTCCATCGATGTCGAGGCCGCCGGGCGCACCGTGCGGATCAGCAATCCCGACAAGATCTACTTCACCAAGCGCGGGGAGACGAAACTCGATCTGGTGCGCTACTACCAGGCCGTCGAGGAACCGATCATGCGCACCATCGGCAATCGGCCGGTGCTGCTGGAGCGTTATCCGGACGGCGCGAGCGGCAAATCCTGGTTCCAGAAGCGGGTGCCCGCCTCGGTTCCGGACTGGTTGCAGACCACCAAGGTCGCCACCCCCAACGGCACCACCAGCGACGCCCTGGTCGCCGCCGATCTCGCGCACATCCTGTGGGCGGTCAACCTGGGCTGCCTGGGATTTCACGTCTGGGCCAACCACGTCAGCGCCGGACCGCCCGACGCCGCCGCCGGACACACCCCGACGCCACAAGCCGTCACCGAGGTCCTCGGTGATCTGGCCATCGCCGACGAACTGCGCATCGACCTGGATCCCTCCCCCGGTACCGGATTCGCCGACCTGCGCGAGGCGGCCGTGCGCACCCGTGAGCTGTTCACCGAACTGGGCATCGACTCGCGAGTGAAGACCTCCGGGTCACGCGGCCTGCACATCTACGTCGCACTGGAACCGCGCTGGGACGGCTACCAGGTCCGCGCCGCCTCGGTGGCCCTGGCCCGCGAACTCGAACGCCGCCATCCGGACCGCATCACCGCGCAGTGGTGGAAGGAGTTGCGCGGCAGCCGCGTATTCATCGACTACAACCAGAATGCCCCGCACCGAACGGTTTTCGGGGCCTGGTGCGTGCGCCCCAAGGTCGGCGCACAGGTCTCCACGCCGATCTCCTGGGATGCCCTGGACGCCATCGCGCCCGACGAACTCACCATCGCCACGGTGCCAGCACGGGTCGCCGAATTCGGTGACCCGTGGGCCGACCGCACTCCGCAGTCCATCGAACCGCTGCTGAAAATGGCTGCCCGCGACCGGGATTCGGGCCTCCTGGATGCACCGTGGCCGCCGCAGTACCCGAAGATGCCCGATGAGCCGCCCCGGGTGCAGCCCAGCCGCGCCCGCAAGGACGAGTCCGGCTGAGCCGCGCTCAGTCCTGCCGCTCGATCCGCCGGAACGAGCGCGTGACCAGGGTCAGCAGCATGTCCGCGAGCAGACCGTGCACCTGCTCGCGACTCAGCGAGCCCCGGGTGATCCATTCGCGCCCAGCGGCTTTCACCAGTCCCCCGTAGGCCCGCACCAGCGCCTGCAGTTCGGCGGTGTGTTCCGAGCCGCCGAGCCCGACCATCTCGAGCAATCGGGTCGCGGCCGCGTCGTCGGCCTCGTCCAGGATGCGCTGGACCTCCGGGTCGTCGCCGATCCCCTCGTGCCCGGTCACCTTGACCCAGGTGCTGCCGTGTTCGCCGATGATGTCCAGCAACCACGACACACTCGCGTCCACCCGCTCCCGGTCCGTACCGGTGGGCAGGACCATGTGGTCGGGCTTGGGCAGGGTCACCATCCGGCGCACCACGGCCAGATACAGGTCTCGCTTGTTGCCGAAATAATGGTTGATCAGGCCGCGCGCCACCCCGGCGCGCTGCGCGAGTTCCGCGGTGGACACCGCCGCGTAGGGGCGTTCACCGAACATCTCGATGGCGCGGGCCAGAATCTGGGCACGACGTTCGTCGGGATCGAGCCGGCGGCGTGCCGGGGCATCGGCCTCGGTGGCCATCGCGGGACGGGTTTCAGAGTGAGCGGGCAATGAGATCCTTCATCACCTCGTTCGAACCGGCCAGGATGCGCAGAATCCGCGCGCCCGTGTAGAGCTGGGAGATCGGGTATTCCGTCATGTATCCATAGCCGCCGAAGAGTTGCAGACAACGGTCCACCACAATACCCAACTGGTCGGTGAGCCAGTATTTCGCCATGGCAGCGGTGGGGATGTCGAGTTCGCCACGAAGATGCTTGCAGATCGCATCGTCCAGGAACGTGCGGCTCACCTGCGCGATGGTCTTGCATTCGGCGAGTTCGAACTTGGTGTTCTGCATCGCGAACAGCGGCTTGCCGAACGCCTCGCGCCCCTTGGTGTACTCCACGGTCAGCTCGACGGCCTTCTCCATCATCGCCACCGCCATGATCGCGGTGACCAGCCGCTCCTGCGCGAGCAGTTGCATCATCTGATAGAAGCCCTGCCCCTCGGCCTCGCCGAGCAGGTTCGATGCGGGCACGCGCAGCCCGTCGAAGAACAGCTCCGCGGTGTCCTGGCCCTTGCCGCCGATCTTGGACAGGATCCGGCCGCGCTTGAAACCGGGTGTGTCGTCGCCCACCTCGGCGAAGATCAGCGACACGCCCGCGGCGCCCTTGGTCGGATCGGTCTTGACCGCCAGGATGATGCCGTCGCACAGCCAACCGTTGGAGATGAAGATCTTCGACCCGGTGATGACGTACTCGTCACCCTCGCGCACCGCGCGGGTCTTGATGGCCTGCAGGTCGGAGCCGGTGCCGGGCTCGGTCATGCCGATCGAGAGCACCATCTCACCACTCGCCGCCTTCGGCAGCACCCGCGCCTTGAGCTCCTCGGTGCCGAAATGCGCCAGATAGGGCGCGATGATCGAGGAGTGCACCGGCATGCCCAGCGCGCCGTCGCCGAGGAACGCCTGTTCCTCGATGATGGCCGCCTCGTGCGCGAAAGTGCCTCCGCCGCCGCCGTATTCGGCCGGAATCGCCGCGCACAGCAGCCCCAGCTCGCCTGCCCGGTTGTACAGCTCACGGTCGGGATGGCCCTGCTCGACGAACTTCTCCTCGTGCGGGACGACCTCCTTGGCGAAGAAATCCCTCGCCAGCTCCCGGACCGCCTCGACCTCGTCGTCGCTCCATGCCGCGCGTGCCATCTTCGTCTCACCTCTCGTACCGAGCCGATTCACCGTGCCCATCCGGCGCTCACCCGCCGGACGCACATCCCGGCCGGCATCCCGCCGACCTGCGCACCAGCGTGGACCACTGTTGGCGTTATGTCAACAACCCGGCGCGGCCCCTAGTACGACGGCCGTGTGCGGGTACATACCTGCACTGATGCGACAATGATCCGACTCGCATCCGCACGCACGAAGGAACCGCCCGCACCACGATGGCCGATCACGACCCGACGACCGATACCGCCGCGCCGCAGGCCACCATCGATCCCGACGAACTCGCCATCTGCCTGCGAGTCCTCGATCAGGTGGGCGACCTGGACAAGGAGCATCCCGATTCGGTGCGCGTGCAGCGCGCGGTCGGCCACATGTTCAAGATGCTCAAGCGCCGCCGCCGCATCGCGGCCCGCGATGCCGTCGCCGCGAACGACCGAGCCGTCGTGCACGCCACCGCCACCGGATCGCTCAACCGGATCGACGACGAGACCGCCGGAATCCCGTTGACCTCCAACGTCTCCGGGGCCTCGGCCGGAACACTGCTCAAGCCGCGCCCGTGCTACATCTGCAAACAGCGCTACACCCGGGTGGATGCCTTCTACCACCAGCTCTGCCCGGACTGCGCCGCCCGCGGGCACGCCAAACGCGATGCGCGCACCGATCTGCGCGGCCGTCGCGCCCTGCTCACCGGCGGACGCGCCAAGATCGGCATGTACATCGCCCTGCGCCTGCTGCGCGACGGCGCGCACACGACCATCACCACCCGTTTCCCCAATGACGCCATCCGCCGGTTCAAGGCTCAGCCCGACAGCGCCGACTGGATCCACCGGCTTCGGGTAATCGGCATCGACCTACGCGATCCGGCCCAGGTCGTCGCGCTCACCGAGGATGTCGCGGCACAGGGCCCGCTGGACATCCTGATCAACAACGCCGCGCAGACCGTGCGCCGCTCGGCCGGCGCATACGGCGCGCTGGTCGAGGCCGAGGCGGATCCGCTGCCCGTGGGCGAGCTGCCCGACACCGTCAGCTTCGGCAAGACCATGCAGGCGCACCCGACCGCGCTCACCGCCTCACTCGCTCCCGCGCTCACCGCCGCCGAGGTCACCGAATTGGCCCTGGTCGCGGGATCCGCCACGCCTGAACGCATTTCGCGCGGCCTGGCCATCGACGCAGGGGGCCTGGTACCCGATCTCGCGCACACCAACAGCTGGGTGCAGACCGTCGCGGAGGTCGACGCCACCGAACTGCTCGAGGTGCAACTGTGTAATTCGACCGCGCCGTTCATCCTGATCTCGCGGCTGCGCCCGGCGATGGCCGCCGCCGCGGCGCGGCGCAAGTACGTGGTGAACGTCTCCGCGATGGAGGGCGTCTTCGGGCGCGGTTACAAGGGTCCCGGCCATCCGCACACCAATATGGCCAAGGCCGCGCTGAACATGCTCACCCGCACCAGCGCCGCGGAGATGCTCGAGGCCGACGGCATCCTGATGACCGCCGTGGACACCGGCTGGATCACCGACGAACGCCCGCACTACACCAAGATCCGCCTCGCCGAGGAGGGCTTCCACGCCCCGCTGGATCTGGTCGACGGCGCGGCGCGCGTCTACGACCCGATCGTGCGCGGGGAGAACGGCGAGGATCTGCACGGCTGCTTCCTCAAGGACTTCGAACCGTCCAACTGGTAACCGCTCCTCTCCCGCGATCCTTGTGGTCTTGTCGGTGTTCGACGTTTCGAACACACATGCTTCAATGCGCATATTCCAGTATAGATATTCCATATGCGGGAATCCGGATTGGAATGCACCGGTCGGTTGACGGATCCCGGCCTGCCGCACGGGAATTCACCATCTGCGTCAGCGGCCGGGCACAGGCCGAACCGCTCTCCTCCGCCGCGTCTCAGGGGGTTGCCGGGCCGCTGGATCGAACGCATCAATACGATCACACCCGGCCGCGAAGAGTGCGATCGACCTACCCTGGATTGCATGATGTACCGTCTGTTGGCCGACGCCACCGTGCTGGTGCACTTCCTGTTCGTCGTCTATGTGGTGGTCGGTGGCTACTTCGCATGGCAGTGGCGATGGACGATCTGGACCCATCTGGTCGCATTCGGCTGGGGATTCGGCACGGTGCTGTTCAAGATCTCCTGCCCGCTGACCCATCTGGAGAACTGGTCGCGCGAACGTTCCGGCGAGGCCCCGCTACCGTCCAGCGGTTTCATCGACCACTACATCACCGGCGTGCTGTATCCGCGCGGCGCACTGGATCTCGTGCGGGTGCTGGTCGTGATCGCGGTCGCGATCTCGTGGGCGGGATACTTCTGGCTACCCCGGCACCACCGCGCGCTCAGACCAAGCGTTCATTGACGAAATCCGCTACCTCGGAGACCTTTTCGTCGAGATAGAAGTGCCGCCCCGGGAAGGTGGACAGCTCGAACCCACCGGCGGTGTGCCGCCGCCACTCCCCCGCCTGTTCGGCGGTCACCGTCGGGTCAACGTCACCGAGCAGCGCCGAAATATCGCACCGGAGCGGCGATCCCAGCTCGAATCGATACGTCTCGACGGCCTGGTAATCCGCGCGGACCGCGGGCAGCACCAACTCCGCCAGACTGGGCTCCGATCGCAGAATCGCGACGGAGGCAGGATCATTGGCCAGACGCTCCAGCTCGGCGATCACCTCCGCATCCGGAGCCTTGTGTATCGCACCGGCATACGGGGCGTCGGGGGCGATACGTCCGGACACGAACAGCCGGATCACCTGCTGCCCGGCTTTTTCCAGCCGGCGTGCGGTCTCGAAGGCCACCGTCGACCCCATACTGTGCCCGAACAACGCCAGCCGCGGCGCGCCCACCGACAGCTCCGGGGAGATCCGGTCCGCGAGCACTCGCAGATCGGTGATCAGCGACTCACCCAGACGATCCTGACGCCCGGGATACTGCACCGCGAAAACCGCTGTGTCCGATCGCACTTGCCGCGCCAGGGCGCGATACGCACTCGCCGAGCCGCCACCGGGCGGGAAGCACACCAGCACTGTGCGCGGATCGGGCACCGCGCGCAGTTCACGCAACCAGCCACCCGCGACAATCCGTTCGGCCAAGAACCTTCCTCTCCGCTCGATCTCGGAATTCGTCGGGCCGAGAGTACTCGGTGGCTATTTGCCCTGAAGCGCCGACAGCGCGAGTTCCAAATCGTCGCCGAGTAGCATCTCACCGCCGGGACCGAGCAGGGTCAGCATGGCAATGCCCTGGAACAGCACGAAATACAGCTTCGCGACCGCCCGCGCCTGCGGGTCGGACAGATCCGGATACACCTCACGCAGCAGGGCGGCGAGTTCGGTGTACGCCTCGGCGGTCGCCTCGGACAGGAACGCCTGGGAGTCGGGCGAGCGGGCGATGCGCACACCGTTCTCGAGGCTCAGCATCAACTGTTCCCGATATCGGAAAGCCACGTCGACCAGGCCGTCCAGGGTGGGCGCGAACGATTCGGCGAGCGAACGCCCCTCCCCCGCAGCGCGGATCGCCTCGTCCATTCCGTCGCCGATCTCGCTGCCGACCGACATGGTGACGGCCTCGGAGATCAACCGGTCCTTCGACCCGAAGTGGTAGCCGATCGCCGCCAGGCTGACCCCGGCGGCACCGGCGATGTCCCGCGCGGTGACCTTGGCGAGCCCGCGTTCCAGGATCACCTTCTTCGCCGCCGCAAGTAGATCCTCTCGATTACCCATATGCCCAGGTTACAACGTCTTAGACATTTGTTCTAGACAGATGTGCGAATCGTCTGGCACATTTGTCTAAGACATTCGATCCACACGACAGGGAACGACATCATGGACATCACCCACACCCCGCGCATCCTCGTCTCCGGCGGCGGCATCGCCGGTAATGCCGTTGCGCTGCAACTGCTTCGAGCCGGAATCGGCGTCACCGTCGTCGAGCGGGCCGCCGCTCCCCGACCCGGCGGGCAAGCCGTGGATCTGCGCGGGCCCAGCCGCGAGGCCGCCGAGCGGATGGGCCTGATGCCCGGCATCGGCAAGTACCAACTCCAGGAACTCGGCATGTCCTACGTCGACCCGCGCGGCCGCACGTACGCACACATGCCGATGGAGTTCTTCGACGGTAAGGGGCCGGTGGCCGAGATCGAGATCACCCGTGGTGATCTGAATCAGCTGCTGTTGGACGCGCTCGCCGGTGCGGGCGGCGACCTGGACTATCGGTACGGCGACTGGATCACCGAACTCGAGCAGGACGACGCCGGCGCCGAGGTGAGTTTCGCCTCGGGCCGCACCGAACGTTTCGACCTCGTCGTCGGCGCCGACGGCGTGCACTCGGCCACCCGCCGGCTGGCCTTCGGCCCCGAGGAGCAATTCAGCACCTACCTGGGCGGATACATGTCGTTCTTCACCATGCCGACGCCGCCGAACGTGCGGCCCGGCTGGTTCACCATGCAGCTGATTCCCGGCGCCGCGGTCGGCATCCGGCCCGATGGCGATCCCGACACCGCCAAGGCCATCCTGACCCTGCTGACCGATCGCGATCCCGCCCTGCGCGGCGATCTCGACGCGCAGCACCGCCTCATCCACGACCGTCTGGCCGGTGACGGCTGGCACGCCCCGGCCATCCTCGCGGGCATGGCCACGACCGAGGACTTCTACTTCGACGAGCTGGCCCGAATCGATATGCCCACACTCAACGCCGGACGGGTCACCCTGCTCGGCGACGCCGGATACTGCGGCTCCCCGATGACGGGTATGGGCACCGCGATGGCGATCGTGGGCGCGTACGTCCTCGCGGGCGAGATCGCCGCCACCCCCGGCGATCTGCTCGGCGCGCTGAGCCGGTACGAGCGGAACGTGACCCCGTTCCTGGACGAGGCCAAGCAGCTCCCGGGCGGAGGCATCGATATGATGCTGTCGCACAGCCGATTCGGCACCGCCATGCGGCGCACCGCCAATCGGGTGATGCTCTCGCGGGTCATGCGGCCGGTCATGATGAAGATGTTCTTCGGCAAGACCGAGGACTACGAGCTGCCGAAGTACTGACCGCCGAGCAGGCGGCTCCCACACCGGGGCCGCCTCCGGGATCCGCCCCTCGGCGGCCCCGCCACGCAGCACCGATAGGATCGTGCTGGTGCGGCAGAAGATCATCATGGATGTCGACACCGGCATCGACGATTCCCTCGGACTGCTCTACATACTGGCCAGCCCGGAGGCCGAACTCCTCGGCATCGCCTCGACCGCCGGTAATGTCCCCGCTCCTCAGGTGGCGACGAACAATCTGGCCCTGCTGGAACTGTGCCGGGCGCCCGATATCGAAGTGGCGCTCGGCGCGGACACCCCGCTGGCGATCCCGTTGCGCACCACCGAGGACACGCACGGACCCCAGGGCATCGGCTACGCCGAATTCCCGCTCCCGCCGCGGCGGATCTCGACCCGGTCCGCGGCCCAGCTGTGGGTGGATCTGGTGCGCGAACATCCCGGGGAGATCGTCGGGCTGTGCACCGGGCCGCTCACCAATCTCGCACTCGCGCTGCGGATCGAGCCGCGGCTGCCACGGCTGCTCGGCCGGCTGGTGGTGATGGGCGGGGCGTTCAACCACCCGGGCAACACCACGCCCACCAACGAGTGGAATGTGCACGTGGACCCGGAGGCGTGGCAGGAGGTCTTCGCCGCCTTCGCCGCCGCACCGGCCGACCGGCGCCCGCTGGTCTGCGGGCTGGACATCACCGAGGCCATCGAGATGTTCCCGGACCACCTCGCCCGGCTGGCCGAGCGCGCGGAAAGCCTTCCGGCACACGAGGTCTCCGAGACCGATACGCCCGGCACGCGGTCGAAGGCGAGCAACCCCATCGTGCGGTTCCTGAACGACGCGGTGCGTTTCTATTTCGAATTCCATCGCCACTGCGACCAGGGCTATCTCGCGCACATGCACGATCCCTTCGCCGCCGCGGTGGCACTGGACCCCGGCCTCGCCCGCACCAGGGCGGCGACGGTCGAGGTCGAACTGGGCGGCACGATCACCCGTGGCACCACCGTCGCGGACTGGGCCGGGATGTGGGGGCGCGAACCCAATGCGGACATCGTCATCGGCACCGATCCGGCGGTCTTCTTCGACCGGCTGATCGAGCGGGTGGGAGATTTCGCCCGCACGGTGTATCCGGCCCGCTGATAGAGGAATCGAGAAGATCGCAGCATGAGCGCAGACGAGGACCGGAGCTATGTCCACGAATTCCCGCGCAGGCTCGGCCTGCCCGGAATCATCGATGTGCATACGCATTTCATGCCCGAGCCGGTGATGCGCAAGGTGTGGGCGTACTTCGATTCGGCCGGGCCGCTGACCGGGCGGCCGTGGCCGATCGCCTACCGCGACGAGGAGCAGGTCCGGTTGAAGACATTGCGCGAGTTCGGTGTTCGCGCATTCACCGCACTGGTCTACCCGCACAAGCCGCAGATGGCGGCCTGGCTCAACGAGTGGTCGGCCGAATTCGCGGCCCGTGCCCCGGACTGCCTACACACCGCGACCTTCTTCCCGGAGCCGGATGCGGACCGGTACGTCGCCGCGGCGATCGAATCCGGCGCGCGAATCTTCAAGGTGCACATCCAGGTCGGCGATTTCTCCCCTGTCGACCAGCTGCTCGCACCGGTATGGGAAGTGCTGTCCGAAGCAGGTATTCCGGTGGTCATCCACTGCGGATCCGGTCCGGCCCCCGGCAGATTTACCGGACCAGGCCCGATTGCCGAACTGCTGCACCGCTTTCCGCGCCTGCGCTTGATCATTGCCCACATGGGCGCGCCCGACTACACCGAATTCCTCGATATCGCCGAGCGATATCCGCTGGTCCACCTCGATACGACGATGAACTTCACCGATTTCTTCGATTCGCGGGACCCGTTCCCCGAGAACGAGCGTACCCGCCTGCTCGCGCTGGGCGATCGCATCCTGTTCGGCAGCGATTTCCCGAACATTCCGTACCCGTACGCTCACGCGCTCTATGCCCTGGACCGTCTCGAACTCGGTGAGGACTGGCTTCGCGGGGCGTGCTACGGAAATGCCGCCGAGCTTTTCGGGTTGGAGCCGCTCGCGCAGCGCTAGAATCGGTCCGGAATGGACGGCGAGAACGATCCTCGCGCTGAACGGATTTCAGCCGTCGAACGCGCGCAGGATCTCCTCGGCGGCCAGCGCCGGAGTCAGCGAACCGTCCCGGACGCGATCCTCCACGCCGGTCCGGATGGCTCTCACCTCGGGACTGTCGGCCAGGCGGCGCAGGAGTTGATCGTGGACCATGGTCCAGGTCCAGTCGACCTGCTGGCGGCGGCGTTTCTCGGCGAACTCCCCCGCCTCGGTGAGCACCCGGCGATGCGTCAGCACGGTATCCCAGAACGTGTCCAGGCCGGTGCCGTTGAGTCCGCTCATGGTGAGAACCGGTGGGCGCCAGAGGGAGTCGCGCGGATGGATCAAGCGCATCGCGCCCTGTAGTTCGCGAGCGGCGGATTTCGCCTCGAGTTCATGGCGGCCATCGGCCTTGTTGACCGCGACCAGATCGGCCAGTTCCAGCACGCCCTTCTTGATGCCCTGCAACTGATCTCCGGTACGGGCCAGGGTCAGGAAACAGAACACGTCGACCATATTGGCGACGGTCACCTCGGACTGGCCCACGCCGACGGTCTCCACCAGCACCACGTCGTAGCCGGCGGCCTCGAGCAGGACGATCGTCTCCCGGGTCGCCTTGGCCACCCCGCCCAGGGTGCCCGCGGTGGGCGAGGGCCGGATGAACGCGTCGCGTTCGGTCGACAGCCGCGCCATCCGGGTCTTGTCGCCGAGGATCGATCCACCGGTGCGGGTGGAGGACGGATCGACCGCCAGCACCGCGACACGATGCCCCTGCCCGATCAGATACATGCCGAGCGCGTCGATGAAGGTCGACTTGCCGACGCCCGGAACACCGGTGATGCCAACGCGATTGGATCCAGCGGCGCCCTCGGAGCCGACCTTCAACAACAGCTGCTGGGCCAGCTCGCGATGATCCGCGCGGCTCGACTCGACCAGGGTGATCGCCCGGGCCAGACCGCTGCGCTCCCGCTTGCGCACCGCCTCGGCCAGCTGATCGACATCGATCGTGCGACGTTGCGCGGCAGCCGAACCCGCGCCCGCTCCACCGGCGGAACTGCCGACGCCCGAGGTCGAGGTCAGCCGCGGATGTCCGGCGGGGACCCAGTCCTCCCGCCGCTGGTGTCGCGCGGCAGCCGATTCGGCGCTCCCGGCCCCGGGGGCCTGCTCGCCCGGCGTCTCCCCGTTCGGCGGGGCGGCGGACCCGGTCGAACGACGGTGGTCCGTGGCCGAGACGGACTCGGGCCCACCGTTGTTCGCGCCCTGCTCGTTCATTCGCCCGCGCCGGAGCCGATCTCGTGCCCGAGTCCGGCGGCCAGTTTCTGGAGCAGATCCGCCGCGGCGTCGGCGATGACCGTGCCGGGCGCGAAGATCGCGGCCGCGCCGGCGGCATACAGCTCGTCGAAGTCGCCCGGCGGGATGACACCGCCGACCACGACCATGATGTCGGGGCGACCGACATCGGCCAGCGCCTGCCGCAGCGCGGGCACCAGGGTGAGGTGACCGGCCGCCAGCGAGGACACGCCGACGACGTGCACGTCGTTGTCCGCGGCCTGCCGCGCCACCTCCTCGGGAGTCTGGAACAGCGGGCCCACATCGACATCCATGCCCAGATCGGCGAAGGCCGTGGCGATCACCTTCTGACCGCGATCGTGCCCGTCCTGGCCCATCTTGCAGACCAGGATGCGGGGGCGGCGGCCCTCGGCGGCGGCGAACTCCTCGACCAGCGCCATGGCCCGGCTGATATTGGTCACCTTCCCGGCCTCCTCGCGGTAGACGCCCGAGAGCGTGCGGATCTCGGCCTGATGGCGTCCGTACACCTTCTCCAGCGCGTCGGAGATCTCCCCGACGGTCGCCTTCGCGCGCGCCGCGTCGATCGCCAGCGCCAGCAGGTTGTTGTCCATCCCGCCCTCGGAAGATGCTGCGGCCCTGGTCAATTCGGCCAGCACGCGCTCGACCTCCGCCGAATCGCGTTCGGCGCGCAGGCGGCGCAGCTTCTCGTTCTGCTCGGTGCGCACCCGGGAGTTCTCGACCTTGAGCACCTCGATCGGGGTGTCCTCGGTGACCTGGTACTTGTTGACCCCGATCACCGGCTGCTGGCCGGTATCGATGCGCGCCTGCGTGCGCGCGGCGGCTTCCTCGATGCGCAGCTTCGGAATGCCCTCCGAAATCGCCTGCGCCATACCGCCATGCGCCTTCACCTCGGCGATGTGGGCGCGGGCCCGCTCGGCGAGCTGGTGGGTCAGCCACTCCACGTAGTAGGAGCCGCCCCACGGGTCGATCGGGCGCGTGGTGCCCGACTCCTGCTGGATCAGCAGCTGGGTGTTGCGGGCGATGCGCGCGGAGAAGTCGGTCGGCAGCGCCAGGGCCTCGTCCAGGGCGTTGGTGTGCAGCGACTGGGTGTGGCCCTGGGTGGCGGCCATCGCCTCCACACAGGTGCGCGCGACGTTGTTGAACACGTCCTGCGCGGTCAGCGACCAGCCCGAGGTCTGCGAATGTGTCCGCAGCGAAAGGGATTTGGCGTTCTTCGGCTCGAACTGCGCGACCAGTTCGCTCCACAACAACCGGCCCGCGCGGAGTTTGGCGACCTCCATGAAGAAGTTCATCCCGATCGCCCAGAAGAAGGACAGCCGCGGCGCGAACTGGTCGATCTCCATGCCCGCCTCGATACCGGCCTCGAGGTACTCCACGCCGTCGGCGAGGGTGTACGCCAGCTCCAGATCCGCGGTGGCCCCGGCCTCCTGGATGTGGTAGCCGGAGATCGAGATGGAGTTGAACTTCGGCATCTTCGCGCTGGTGTAGGCGAAGATGTCGGAGATGATCCGCATCGAGGGCTTGGGCGGATAGATGTAGGTGTTGCGGACCATGAACTCCTTCAGAATGTCGTTCTGAATGGTTCCGGCCAGCTGTTCTGGCTTGACGCCCTGCTCCTCGGCGGCCACGACGTACAGCGCCAGGATCGGCAGCACCGCGCCGTTCATGGTCATCGACACCGACACCTGATCCAGCGGGATCCGGTCGAACAGCTCACGCATATCCAGGATGGAATCGATGGCGACACCGGCCATACCGACGTCACCGGTGACGCGCGGGTGATCCGAGTCGTAGCCGCGGTGCGTGGCCAGGTCGAAGGCGACCGACAGGCCCTTCTGGCCCGCGGCCAGGTTGCGGCGGTAGAAGGCGTTCGAATCCGCGGCGGTGGAGAAGCCCGCGTACTGGCGGATGGTCCACGGCTGGTTCACGTACATCGTCGGGTACGGACCGCGCACGAACGGCGCGACACCGGGCACGCTATCCAGCGGATACCCTTGCGCGGCAACCTGATCGCGGTCCGCGCGGGTGAACACCGGCGGCACGTCGATGCCCTCGGGGGTGGACCACACCAGCTCTTCCGGGGTGTACCGGTTGGCTTCGGCCGACGCGCGCACGAACTCGCGCACCTGCTCCTCGCCGACGTGCGCGGAGCCCGGCTCGCCGCCGGACAGCGGCACCTCGGCGAAACTGCCGATCACGTTGTTCTCACTCATCCTCTAGGCTCCCAGCTTCTCCAGCAGGCCGGACAGTGCCTCGACCGCATCCATCCGGGCGGTGAGGTATCCGTCCGGGCGATGCTCCTGCGGCACTTCGGCCACGGCCTTCTCCGGACCGGCCAGCAGCACCGTGGGCACCCCGGCCTCGCGCAGCTGCTTCACCGCCGCCTCCGCCTCGTTGCCGTAGCGCGCGTCCGAACCGCACAGGACCGCGACCTTGGCGCCGGATTCGGTTGCGGTGGCGCCGATTTCGGCAAGTTCCAGCGCGCCCGGACTGTTCGTCTCGATACCGCCCGAGGCGAGCACGTTGGCGGTGAAGGTGACCCGGACATTGTGTTCGGCCACCGGTCCGAGCGGAATCAGCACGGCCTTCGGGCGTTCGCCGTGCGCGGCGAGGTACGCGTCCGAGCGGTTGCGCAGCGCCTCGAACGCCGCGCCGTAGCGGGCCACGGCCGCGGGTTCGCGGGCGGCCTCGGACAGCGGCGGCTCGGCCAGATTCGGGAATTCGTTGACACCGGTCACCGACGTCTTGCGGTGTGCCACATCGCGATCGCGCTGCGCGCGCGTCTGCGCGACACGCTCGGCCAGCAGGCCCGAGGCCAGCGCGGCCCGGTATCCGCCCGCGGCCTCGAGCTCCTGCATGAACTCCCACCCCTTGGCGGCCAGCGTGTCGGTCAGGCTCTCCACGAACCACGACCCCGCGCCGGGATCCTGCACATGTCCCAGATGCGATTCCTCCAGCAGCAGCAGCTGGGTATTGCGGGCCATGCGCTGCGAGAACGCCTGGGACACTTCGAGTTCCCCGGCCGGGAGCGCGGAGTCGAAGGGCAGCACCGTCACCTGATCGGCACCGCCGACGCCGGCGCCGAAGGCCGCCAGGGTGGTGCGCAGCATGTTCACCCACGGGTCGCGCTGCGTCATCATCGGGGCCGAGGTGACCGCCCACTGCGGGGCGTTACCGGCCTCGGGGGCGCCGAGTTGCCCGGCCACGCGCGCCCACAGCCGGCGCGCGGCACGGAACTTCGCGATCGTGCCGAACTGGTCGTCGGTGGCGGCGAAGCGGAACACCAGCTGACCCAGCGCATCGGCGACCGGCACACCCGCGCCGGTCAGCGCCCGCAGGTACTCCAGGCCCGCGGCCACCGCCGCGCCGAGTTCCTGCGCGTCGGAGGCTCCCGCGTTGTGCACGGCCACACCGCACACGGTCAGCGCGCGGATCGTCTCCGGCCGCGCGACGGCCTGCTGGGCCAGCGCGACCGCCGTCTCCAGATCGGCGTGGTCGGTGCCGTTGAACTGGCTGGTCAGCGGGCTCACACCCAACGAGACCTGGATGTCGGCGCGCTCGGCCGCCTCGTAGCCGTCGAGGATCGAGAACAGCTGCGCGGCCGCGGCGCTCACCTCGGACCCCGCGTCCAGTGCCAGCGGGGCGAGCTCGAACAGCAGACCGCGCAGCGCCCGCGGCAGGTCGGCGACCGGAACACCGCGTTCACCGACACCCAGCCACACCGAGCCGACGCCGTTCTCCAGCGCTGCCAGGATCTCCTCGTTGACCGCAGCGGCGTCCGAACCGTCGAAACGGGCGGTCACGTACCAGCCGCGATGCACGTCGCGGGTCGGGTCGTTGCCGCGCAGGAAGGGGAATTCACCGGGCAGCGGCGGCTCGGGCAGTTCGTCGCGGCGGGTGTAGAGCGGGGCGATCGTCAGTCCGTCGTAGGTGGACACGTCCAGCAGGCGCTCCGGCTCGTCGCCGAGCTCGGCGGCTTCCACCTTGCGCGACTTGGCCAGCACCCCGGCCACACCCTTGCGCCACGCGGCGTAACCGGGAACCGGTTCCGCGCCGGGATCCGAACCAATCGGCATCGCTGCTGTACCTCTTCCACTCGAGTCCGATACATCTAGCTCTACCGGACACCGGGATCGGCGACCAACTCTTCGCACCACCTTCGCACACCGCTGTGTGCCTCGTTCGCAGCCGTCCGCCCGGTTCCGCGCGGCATTCGCGTACTCGCCGCCGCGGAGACGTTCGCTCGGCGTTCGACCGGCCCTTCGATGACCGTGTCGGCCCGGTCGATACGCTGTCCCGGTGCTGAGCAGACTCCGCAATCCGCGCGTCATCGCGCTGCTGGTGCTCTGCGGTGTACTGGTCGCGGTGGCATTTCTCACGCCGCATCCCGCGCCGCAGCAGATCCGTGACTGGGCGCATTCGGTCGGTCCGCTGTTCCCGGTCGTGTTCTTCCTCGTGCACGCGATCGTGACGGTCGCGCCGTTCCCCCGCACCGTGTTCACCCTCAGCGCGGGACTGCTGTTCGGGCCGGTACTCGGCGTCGGGGTCGCTGCCGGGGCGACGACCATCAGCGCCATCCTCGCGCTGCTGCTGGTGCGCGCGCTGGATCGTGACCAGGTGGCGGCGCGCCTGAACCATCCCGCGGTGCGCGCGGTGGATCGCCGGTTGGCCCGGCGCGGCTGGCTGGCCGTCGGCTCGCTGCGGTTGATCGCACCGGTGCCGTTCTCGGTGATCAACTACTGCGCCGGATTGTCCTCGGTGCGGATGCTGCCCTATCTGCTGGCCACGGTGATCGGCATTCTCCCGGGCACGGTGGGCGTGGTCGTCCTGGGCGACGCGCTGACCGGTCGCACCGACCCCGCGCTGCTGGTGCTGTCCGGTGTCTGCATCACCATCGGCGTCATCGGACTCGTCGTCGACGCCCGTTGGGGCGCAAGCCAATTCGCCGATCCGGCCGAGCCCGCCGGCACCGGAGAGTCACTGGCCGCCGAGCCTGCCGACGCCTGAACCGCCCGTTCGCGCCCTGGCCCTCGTGCACACCGAACGGAGGCCTCGACACATTCGGCGCCAGGGACGACGTCCCGCGAATTCGCCCCGTCCGGAACCTCGCAAGCCGGTCCCGGACGCAGGTGCCCGATATGAGCGCGACAGCGGAACCGACTTTCGCGAAACCCGGCCCATCCGGCCGCTGACCGGGCATAATCGTGCGTCGCGAACAGGACACCGGAGAGGGACAGCATGCCGGACGGCGAGACCGATGGCCGCCTACCCACCACGATCGACACCAGCGTCGCGCACGAGGCGCGCGTCTACGACTACTGGCTCGGCGGCGTGGACAACTACCCCGCCGACCGCAGCCTCGGCGAAGCGATCGCCGGGCACATTCCCGGGGTCCGCAGTATGGCGCGCGCCAATCGGGTGTTCCTCGGGCGCAGCGTGCGCTACGCGATCACCGAACTGGGCATCACCCAATTCCTCGACATCGGCACCGGACTGCCCACCGCGCGCAACACCCACCAGGTGGCTCAGGAGGTGAACCCCGCCGCGCGAATCGTCTACGTGGACAAGGATCCGATGGTCCTGGCCCACGCGCGGGCGTTGATGAAGGGCTCGCCCGAGGGCCGGACCGCGTTCATCCACGCCGATCTTCGTGATCCGGAGTCGATTCTGCGCGATCCGGGATTGTCCAGCACGCTGGATCCGGATCGCCCGATCGCGATCATGCTGATCGCGGTGCTGATGTACTTCCACGACGAGGACGGCCTGCACGATATCGTCGCCCGGCTGTTGGACGGCGTCCCGGCGGGTAGCTCCCTGGCCATCAGTCATTTCACCGGCGACTTCAACGACACCGGCGCGGCGCGCGCCGTGCAGGCGGCCGGACGGGGCGGGCTCACCCTCGTTGCGCGAAACCGGTCGGAGGTCGAAAAGCTCTTCGCCGGAACCGATCTCGTGCCGCCGGGGGTCACGACACTGGAGAACTGGCAGCCCGCGCTCGGTGAGGACCTCCCCGACGAGACCGACCCGCACGAGGGTCCTGCCTGGGCATGGGCCGGAATGGGGCGCAAACCCTGAGCGATCGTCACCGCGAAATCGGACACCGGCGGCTCTAAGCTGTGCCCGTGTTGTTCAGCGCAGGAGACCGGTTCGCGGAGTTCGTCATTCGAATGCCGCTGGGCCTCGGCGGCAGCAGTGAGGTGTATCTGGCCGACGACGGCCAAGGACCGGTCGCGCTGAAGATCATGAATACCGCCGCGAGCCGTTCGAGTCCGGCGCGAGCGCGATTCGTGCACGAATTCGAGGTCGCGGTGAAACTGCACCACCCCAATATCGTGCAGATGTTCGCGCATGGCGAATACGACGGACGCCTGTGGTCCTCACACGAATACATCGATGGCGCCGCCGCGCACGGACCCGCGCCGCGCCACGACCCGGATCCGGCGCTGGTGGTGGCGATCCTCACCGCCATCGCGCACGCACTGGACTACGCGCACGTGCAGGGGGTGCTGCACCTGGACGTCAAACCCGCGAACATGTTGCTGAGCCGGATCGAACCGGCGACCGCGTCCGAGTCCAGAGCGTTATCGGAGGGCGGTGCGTTCGCACCCGATCCGGACACGATGGCGCGGGTGAAGTTATCCGATTTCGGCACGGCCCGAAGGATCGACGGATCCGGTCCGCAGCTGACGCCCGAAGGATTCGTGGTCGGCTCACTCCCCTATGCCGCACCGGAATTGCTGTGCGGCCGAGCCCTGGTCCCGGCGACCGACCAGTACGCGCTGGCGTGCTCGGCCGCGGAACTGCTCACCGGGCAGCCGCCGTTCCCGCTGACGAGCCCTTTCCGGCTGGCCGACGCGCAGATACATACCGACCCGCCCGATATCTCCCGCCGCCGCCCGTGGCTTCCGACCGCGGTCGGCTCGGTTCTGCGCAAATGTCTGGCGAAGGATCCGGCTCACCGGTACGGCACCTGCGCCGAGCCGATTCGCATGATCGCCCGCGCGCTGCGCGATATCGACCCGGCCGACTGCTGAGCGGGCGAGCCGCTCGGCAGCATCCGTCGGACGAGACGATCACGGCCCCGTCGCCCGGAGATACCGGACGGCGGGGCCGTGATGGAGCGAATTCGTTCGAGCGCGCGGCTTACAGGCGCGAGCCGCACACCGGCCAGGCGCCGGGGCCCTGGCCGGCGAGCACGTTCTCCGCGACGCGGATCTGCTCGGCACGGCTGGCGTTGGCCGGGTTGCCACTGCCGCCATAGGAGTTCCAAGTACTCTGAGTGAACTGCAGGCCGCCGTAGAAGCCGTTGCCGGTGTTGGCGGCCCAGTTGCCGCTGGCCTCGCACTGCGCGACGGCGTCCCAGTTGTGCGCGCCCTGCGCGGAAGCGGTCGCGCTCATGCCGAACGGAACTGCAATGAGAGCGCCTGCGACGGCGGTAAGTCCGAGCGTGGTGATCTTGCGGTTGCGAAGCATATGGTTTTCCCTGCCCGCGCCCAGCCGCCACGGCGCTCGTACAGCGCCAGGCCTCGTCCCCGGAAATGTCGGGTCCGAACTCGAATCGCGGGACGAGGTTTCCGGTGTTCGACGATTCGAGTTCCAGCTCGATTTCCGAGCCGCCGACGACGGTAACGAAGAATTCGCGGCAGATCACGCTCGGATAACGAGTCGATACCGTAAACATATACATGAGGTTAGAACGACTTTCCGGCGGCTGACATCGAAAAGATAACGGATTACACAAATGTGGTTAACGGACCGTTACGTGTTCGAGATCACAACAAAAATGTGATCCAAGTCTCCGAAATTTCTTCCTCAGGACTCGCGAGATAGCGATCCGGCGTCCTCGGGGGCGGGTAGCGGCCAGCTGTCGACGCATTCGAGCAGCAGGCCGGTGGGCGGCCCCAGCCGGGGGTCGAACAAGCCCGGATCCTGCGTCAGCTGTTCCCGCACCCGCGCCAGCGCCTTGTTCGCAGGCAATTCCGCAGGTCCACGGCCGGAATCCGCATCGGGGCCGATTGCCTCGCGCATGCTCACCGCCTGGGCCAGCCAGCCACCGGCCTGCCGCAGCACCTCGCCCCGCCACGGCTCCCCGCTCACCAGTAACCCGCCGTACTCGGGGAACTCCGCGATCGCCGATCCCAGGTGCTGCAGACACCGGGACGTGCCCAGATCGTGATTCAGATCCCGGAAACGGGTCAACGCCCGTTGCCAGTCGTGCAGCGCCCGGCGCGGTTCGCCGCGGATCCACCGCAGCACGCCCAGGGTTTCGTAGACGTGCGCCAGCCCGGCCGGGTCGCGATCGTCACCGGCCAGCGTCTGCGCCACCGCGAGGCAGTTCCGCGCGGCCTCGAGCCTGCCCTCGTGCAACCGCACGATCGCCAGGTCGATCAGCAGGCTGACCGAACCGGCGGCGTCGCGGGCGGGCAGTCGCCGCCACGCCCGCTCGAGCAGTTTGCCCGCCTCCTTCACCTTCTCCGGGCTCGTCTGCCGGGCCAGCAGTTTCCACGCCTCGCGCTCATCGCGCCGGGCCGTCAGCGGAGCCTTGTACCGATGCAACCACGACACCGACGATTCGATCGCCGGATCCGGTTCACTGTCCGCCCCGGTTCTCCCATCGGCATCGAGTCTCCTGTCGGCATCGGCCAGCCGGATCCGCGTCAATTCGTATTCCACCGGCTGCTCCTGAGCCGTGAGGAATTTCGAAACCTGCTCGGCCAGGCCATTTTTCGCCGCGCTCCAGCCGTTGCGGGCATACCAGCGATCCAGGCCGTCCGCGATGCGCAGTAGATCCGGGACGGCCGCATCGCGCACAGCTTGCTTGCGCATTCCGCCGCATACCCTGATCAACCCGACCAGATGTTCGGCCTCCTGACCGAACCAGCGTTGCGCACCCGCGCTCAATCTGCGGGTATCCAGTGCGGCCGCCCACCGGGTCGCCAGATCCGCGTGGTGCCGCACCAGTGCGGGCAGCCCAGCGTCCCATTCGGGCTCGTCGTCGATCGGGCGGCATATTCCGTCGGGCAGCACACGCCACATGACCACCAACCGCACCGGCCCGAGTTGCCGGACGTTCTGCTGAATCAGCATCCGCTGCACCAGCACCCACAACACCAGCGCCCGCGGCACGACCCCGCGCCACACCACGATCCGACCGCCGACGCCCCTGTCCAGCACCCCTGCCCGCGTCATTCGGTCGATCTCCGCTCTCGCGGAGATCGGTTGCGGCGCCTCGTCCAGCGGTAGCCGCCGCCGGGCCGTCAGGACGGCCGAGACCAGGTCGTACAGTGCGGCAGCCTCGTACTGTTCGAAGGGCAGCGCGTCGAGAACCCGCACCACCTTGCCCGTCCACAACTGCCGGCAATCCGACGGATTCGGATATTCCCGGCGAGTGGTCAGCGCCGCCACTCGGTCCGGTTGCGGCACCGACGATTTCACCGCCGGGCCCGGCGAGATCAGATCGGCGGTGAGGCGCGTCTCCCGCCGCACGCGCAGCCGGTCCCGCATCGTGGCCAGTCTGCGCAGAATCAGGTATGCCGCCGCGATGAGGACCACGAGAATGGCGATCCGGCTGAGCCAGGACGACGCCGACGCCAGCGTCGGACTCTGCCCGACTCTGTTCTCCAAGAGTTTGCTGAACAATTCCAGCAGCAACGATGTGCTCAATACCGAGGCGGTCCGCAGGAATCCCTGCCACAGCGAGGATTTCGCGACGATCTGCACCGGCGATTCGACCGCGAATTCATCCGGGCCGAAGTCGGCGGAGTCTTCCACCGAGGTCATCGCAGCGCTCCTCCGGTCAGACCCGGCACCAGGAATCGCCGCCAGGTCGCCAACAGCAACACCACCGGCGGCACCGCGGACAACAGCGCCCCGGCGGCCAGATGCGCGGTGCTCTCGTGGAATTGCCGCGCGTCGCTCCACAGCAGCAGCGACCACGGACTCGCGTCCGCGCCGCGCACCTGCAATCCGATGAAGAAGTCGTTCCACACCTGCACCAGTTGCAGCACCGCCACCGCGACGAGAGCCGGTCCGGCACTGTGCAATACGCTGCGCACCATGATCGAGGTGCTCGCCGGTTCCCGGCGCGTGTCCGACAGCGGGCCGTCGGCCGGGGCCAGGAGTGCGCCGCGCAGGATCATGATCGCGATCGGCAGCCCGATCGCCGCGTGCGTCAGGATCAACGGTATCGACGTCCCGGCCAGGTCGTATCGATCGATGATCGCCCGGATCGGCCCCAGGTAGACCTGCGCGGGCAGGACCGCGAAGACGACCAGGAACGTCATCAGCACGCGCGAGGGCACTCTGTCCGGGCGCAACGTCGCCGCGTAGTAGGCCGGTGGCAGTGCCGCGCTCACGGTCAGGAAGGTGGCCACCACCGCGACCACCCCGGTATCCATCAGACCGCGCCAGAGTTCGGTGTCGCTCCAGATCGACGTCGGCCCGATCAGCGCGGGTCCGTCGAATCCCGCCCACGTCATCACGAACAACACCACCAGCGGAGCCAGGGCCGCCAACGGCAGGGCGCCGATTCGAAAGCACAGGCGGCCCGCGCGTACCACCGCCACCAGCCGACGTTCGGCCGGGCGCGAATCGAACCGCGAATCCTTCTGATTCACAAAGCCTTTCGCACCAGCGAGCCGAGCGACTCTCCCACCGATCGCGGACCGCACCGTGACCCAGCCCGTCCCGATCCCGCGTATCACCGGCCGCACGCGCGCCAGGATCCACGCCTCGTGCCTGGCCAGTTCCGGCCGGTCCCCGGTCGCGTCCGAAACGGGAAGGCGCAGCCGAACCGGCACCGTGGCCACGCCCGGTGCGGGCCACCGCGCGTGATGCCGTCGGATACCGACCTGCAGAAACCACGCG
Organism: Nocardia miyunensis NBRC 108239; assembly: GCF_001613065.1. Lineage (GTDB taxonomy): Bacteria > Actinomycetota > Actinomycetes > Mycobacteriales > Mycobacteriaceae > Nocardia > Nocardia miyunensis. The sequence continues at coordinate 8,505 of NZ_BDBQ01000080.1, read as the reverse complement.
ACGACACCGACCACCAGTGCCAACGGCAGCGAGAACGCCGCTGCGGCGACATGATCGGCCGCGGTGTCGGACGGCAGATGCCACCAGTGCACGGTCACGCTGTCCAACGTGTACTGCAGCGGGCCGGGCACGCCCACGAGAATGATGTCGAACACGCGCGCCGCGGCCACGGTGACGACCAGCCCCACGATCATGATGACCGGATTCAGCATCACCACCAGGCGCCAGTAGCGGCGCAGCCCGGTCTCGCGCTCCAGATACGCGCGGCGGACCGGATCGGACTCGATGCTGGCGGCCGCGGCCCGCAACAGGACGAACAGCGCGCCGAACCAGATCCAGGCGAACGCCGCGCCCAGCATCAACGCGTACAGCAACGCCTGGAACCGCACATCCGTGACCGGATCCACGATCGGCTCGAAGATCAGCCGCCAGGCCAGGCCCGCCACGAACGCCGAGACGCCGAACGGCACGATCAGCGGCCACCACGGCCACCAGGTGCGTCGCAGCAGCCAGGCCATCCAGACCGTGAATACGAGCAGTCCGAAGGTGGCGGCCACCCACACGAGCGTCATCCAATACGCTTCGCTCCCCGCGGTGGCCGTGATCGCGGCGATCATGCCCGCACTCGCCACCGCGGCGGGCAGCAGCGCCGCGCAATACCAGCGCCCCGGCCACCGCCGCCCGAGCCACCACCAGACCGCGAGCAGAACCGCACCCGCACCGGCCACCTGGGACCAGCCCCAATTCCCGCGCGCCCCGAAAGCGACACCCGCCCACGCGACGCCGACGAGCCACGCCAGCCACACGCACAACTCGGGCCAGCGCGGAACCCTGGGCCTGGGCGAACTCCACAGCCTGCGCCAGGTCCACACCGCGCAGATCACCGCGGCGCAGCACACGGTGACGAATCGGTGCCGAGGCGAGAACACCACGACCGCCACCGACCACCCGGTGGGCACCAGTACCAGCGCTCCCAGCGCCAGAGCCGGTATCTGCACAGCGAAGGCCACGACGCCGCGCAGATACCATCCGCCGATCAGCCGCCCCGACAGGCGGCGCGGCGCGAGTTCCATCGTCAGGCCATTGGCTTCGATCCGGTCGACGGTCATTCCCACGTCCGTTCGAGATCCGCGATGGCACGTTCGGTCGCCGGGCCGACCGCCCGCTCACCCCGATCGCCGACATCGATGAGAAAGCGGGTCAGTATGCGCCACAACCCATCTCGCCGCCCGCGCGGTCCGACCAGATCCGCGAAGTCGAACACGTCCCACCTGCCCATCCGGTCGGCGACGCCATCGAACAGACCGGTGTACGACGCGGGGTCGGCCGTCCGCACATTCGGCGGCACGAAGCCGCCGTAGCGGTCGATCCACGGTTGGGAGGCCTTCGCCGCCGCGAGCGCCGCGACCAGATCCTCAGCCCGGGGCGACGCGTCCGCGGTGATGACCATGACATCGCCGCCACCGATATTCGGCGGGCCGTCGGCCCACCCCTGATATCCCGGAAACCCGATCACTCCCACACTGCACTCGGGCCGCCCCGTCCGCCGCAGACTGTCCCGCACAATGGGTTCCGCATAATCCGGGGCCACGACCATGGCCGCGTGCCGATGCTGGAAGACATCGCGAATCGCGTCGGGAAACTGCCGCCGCAGCGGCTCGGCGACGCCGCCCGCGAACGCCCCCGGCACACACCAGATCTTGCCGAGCATCGTGAGCGCGGCCCGCACGTGGTGGTGATCCCAGTTCGCCGACGGCAGCCCGGGTTTTTTCGGCGGCCAGCAGTTGCCCGCCTCCGCGTCCGGTTCGGACAGCGCCACGTAGGACCTCGGGGCGACCGCGCGCAGCACATTCGCGAAGTGGTAGGCCAGTACCCAGCCGTCCGCCGCCCCGAGCGCGAACAGATGGCGGCCGCTGCGCGCGAACTGTTCGATATAGGCGGCCCAATCCGTCAGCGACCAGCGCTCGGGCCCGTCGATCCCGTTCCAGGAGCAGGTCCGGGGGTCGTATCCCGGAAAGGCCGAGCGATCGAACCACACCAGCGACATGTTGGCCGCCTTGAACGGGACGCCGTACAGCCGCGGGGCCCGACCGCAATCGGCGTGCCACAGCAGCTCGTACCAGGACTGGGAATAAGCCTGCTGACCGTCCGGCTTCCAGATCGCCTCGGCCCGCAGTTCCGACAGTGGCCGCAATCCCGTGCGGGCCGCGGTCTGGATCGAGCCCGGGTCGGGCAGCATGACGATGTCCGGCGCATCGCGCCCGCCCGCACTCAACGCGGTATTGATGTCATCGCCGAGCGGTACCACCTCCACCCGGCCGATGAACGTGCCCGCCGAGGCCAGTCCGGCCAGCACCGCGCGAAAGGCCGAGAGCTCGTTTCCGCTCCAGGACACCGCGATTCGCACCGCACCGGAATCCCCGCCCAGCACCTCCGGCGCGCACGCGGCGGCCAGCGGCAGGACGAGCCCGCCCTGCAGAATCGCTCGTCGTGCGATCATCCCCCTGATACCGCTTTCCTGGCAGTACGCGAACCGCCCTGTCCCGGTCCGTTATTCGAGTATCGACGGACCGGGACGAGGCGTTACCGCGCGGGCGGTTCCGGCGGGCGCCAGCCCTGCGTCTCGCCCTGGCCCGGACGCGGCTGCTGCTGATACTGCGACGGCGGCGGCGACTGGTACTGCGATGGCGGCTGCGGCTGGAACTGCGCCGGATGCGGCTGCTCGCTGATCGCGCCCTGTGCGGGAGTACTGCGCTGGCCGATCGTGGGCGCCTCCACCGGCGCGGCCGCGGCGGCCTCCGCCGCACGCACCGCACGTTCGGCGGCCGGGTCGGTCTTGACGTCGAACCAGTCGGCGACCTCGTCCGAATCGTCCTCGCTCCCAGTGGCTTCCGCGCCCTCGGTGCTCGGCTCGTAACGGAAGACACCGTCCTCGCCCTGAGTGCCGAAGTTGCGTGCGAAACCCTCCAGCGCCTTGCCGAAGTCGCTGGGCACCATCCACACCTTGTTGGCGTCGCCCTTGGCGACCTCCGGCAGCGTCTGCATGTACTGGTAGGCAAGCAGTTCCGGGGTCGGCTTGCCGGATTTGATTGCGGCGAAGACCTTTTCGATGGCCTTGGCCTGACCTTGAGCCTGCAGGTAGGCCGCGGCGCGTTCACCCTGAGCGCGCAGGATCCGGCTCTGCCGTTCACCTTCCGCGGACAGGATCGCGGACTGCTTGGAACCCTCGGCCGAGAGGATCTGCGCCTGCTTGGCGCCCTCGGCCGTGCGGATCTGCGCCTCCCGGTTACCTTCCGCGGTCAGGATCATCGCGCGCTTCTCGCGATCGGCCTTCATCTGCTTCTCCATCGACTCCTGGATCGACGGCGGCGGATCGATGGCCTTGAGCTCGACCCGCGATACCCGCAGTCCCCAGCGGCCGGTGGCCTCGTCCAGGACGCCGCGCAGCTGCGAGTTGATCTGGTCGCGGGAGGTCAGCGTCTCCTCTAGGGTCATACCGCCGACCACGTTGCGCAGGGTGGTGATGGTCAGCTGCTCGACCGCGGCGATGTAGTTGCTGATCTCGTAGACCGCGGCCTGCGGGCTGGTGACCTGGAAGTACACCACCGAATCGATCTGCACGGTCAGGTTGTCCTGGGTGATCACCGGCTGCGGCGGGAAGGACACCACCCGCTCACGCAGATCCACCTTCGCGCGGATCCGGTCGGCGAACGGGACCAGGAACGTCAGCTGACCCGAGACGGTGCGCGAATACCGGCCCAACCGCTCGATCACCGCGGCCTCGGCCTGCGGCACCAGGGCGATCGATTTGAACACCACCACCGCGACCAGCAGGACCAGGACGACGGCGACGATCAGTGCAACCATTTACGGCCCCTTCCACACGACGGCGTGCGCACCGTCGATCTTCATCACGTACACGGTTTCCCCTTCGGCATATTCTTCGGACGGGTCCAGGGGTCTGGCGCTCCACACCTCGCCATCGATCTTGACCCGGCCCGTTTCGTCGTTGACGGTCTCGAGCACCTTGGCCGTCTTGCCCGGCAGGGCGTGCACATTGGTCGGCGTCGGCGGCGGAACGGAGAAGCGCCGCAACATGATCGGACGCACCAGGAACAGCAGCGCAAGCGCGCTGACCCCGAAGACGATGGCGTCGGTGACCACCGCGGTGTCCGCGATCCCGGCCACACCGGCGGTCACCAGTGCGGCGCCGCCGAGCATGAGCAGCGTGAAGTCACCGGTGAGCATTTCGGCGGCGGCGAGCGCGATGCCCGCGACCAGCCACACGATAGCGGCCACGTCATCAACAGTAACCGTCCGGAACGTTCCGAACCGGGCAAGGACGCGCAAAACGTTGCCGAGACTGTATTTTCGAGCGGGTGAACGAGTACGGCGACATCTACTCCGGCCATTCCCGCACCCGCAAGCGCGCGGTGCCCGAGGTCAGCGCCGAACGCGATCTGGTCGCCGAGGACGCCGCCACCGGATTCTGCGGCGCCGTCGTGGGTTTCGAGCGCACCTACGACGGGGAGTTCGTCAAACTCGAGGACCGGCACGGGCTGGTGCGCCTGTTCGCGTTACGGGAGGCGGCGTTTCTCATCGATGGGAAACCGGTCACCCTGGTACGTCCCAAGGCCGCCGCGCCACAGCGGCCCACCCGCTCGGCATCGGGATCCACCCGGGTCGAGGGACTGCGCGCCCGCGTCGCGCGCGGCAGCCGCATCTGGGTCGAGGGCGTGCACGACGCGGCGCTGGTGGAACGGGTCTGGGGACACGACCTGCGGGTGGAGGGCGTGGTCGTGGAACATCTCGAGGGCCTGGACAATCTGGCCGCGCGGCTGACCGAATTCGAGCCCGGTCCGCGGCATCGGGTCGGCGTCCTGGTCGACCACCTGGTCGCCGGATCCAAGGAGACCACGCTCACGACCGGGCTGGGCCCGCACGTGCTGGTCACCGGCCACCCCTATATCGATGTCTGGCAGGCCGTGCGACCGCAGGCGCTGGGCATCGAGCGGTGGCCGCGGGTGCCGCGCGGCGAGGACTGGAAGACCGGCGTATGCCGCCGACTGGGCTGGGGCACACCGCAGGAGGGCTGGCGGCGGGTCTACGACGCGGTGGACTCCTTCCGTGATCTGGAGGCCCCGCTGCTGGGCGCGGTGGAGCGGCTCATCGACTTCGTGACCGAAACCGATTGAGCCGCACCGTTACTCGTCGGTCGGGACGTTCAGCCAGCGGCCGATGCGGGCCAGCAGATCGTCCGCGTCCACCGGTTTGGTGATGTAGTCGCTCGCCCCGGAGGCCAGGCTCTTGTCGCGGTCGCCTGCCATCGCCTTGGCGGTGACCATGATGATCGGCAACCGGTCGAATTTCGGCATCCGGCGGATCGCGGCGGTCGTGGCGTAGCCGTCCATCTCCGGCATCATCACATCCATCAGGATCACATCGACGTCCGGATGCGCCTGCAACGCCTCGATTCCCTTGCGGCCGTTGGGCGCGTGATTCACGCTCATCCCGTTCAGCTCCAGCATGCCCGCGAGGGCCAGGACGTTGCGGGGGTCATCGTCCACGAGCAGCACCCTGCGACCGTGCAGCCCCGAAATCCGCCTGGGACTGCCCGGCTGTTCGAGTTCGGCCGAATGCGGGTGGGCGAGCAGCAGAATGAAACGCTCCCGGAATTCGTCGGCCGTGCCGACCAGTTCCACCTGATGCGTCCGCACGCTCGCCTCCAGCATCCGGGACCGCTCCGCATCCAGCTCGCCGATCGGATAGGCAAGGACCGCAGCGCCTTTCGCCGTCATCGCGGAACGCAGGCCGCCCAGGAAATCCGTGCTGGCCGCACCCGGCAGGTTCACGTCCACCAGCACGCACTGGCAGGCCTCGGCCGCGGCGAGCGCCTGCTCACAGGTGCCGACCGACTCGAGCCGGACCGGGCCGTCGCTGTCGGCCAGCTGGGCGACCACCGCGGACACCAGGCGCGTCAGCGGGCGATCGGCTTGATCCTCCAGGACGAGCACTGTGCGAGCCGACGATTCGGGCCGGGTTCTGGATTCGGCGACGATCTCCGGTTGCGGCGTCAGCGGCAGCGTCAGCGTGAACGTACTGCCCACCCCGATCCGGCTCTCCGCGCTGATCTGCCCGCCCAGCAGATTCGCCACCTGCCTGCTGATCGACAATCCCAGTCCGGTGCCGCCGTAGCGGCGGCTGGTGGTGCCGTCCGCCTGCTGGAACGCCGCGAAGATCGTCTCCAGATTCTGCTCGGCGATACCGATTCCGGTGTCGCTCACCGAGAATGCGACGTCATCACCGGTGCGGCACACCCGGAGCCGGACCGTACCCGCCTCGGTGAATTTGACCGCGTTGGACAGCAGATTCCGCAGTACCTGGCGCAGGCGCAGCTCATCGGTGTCCAGCTGCGGCGGCGCGTCGGGCGCGACCTCGATCTCGAAGCGCAGCCCCTTCTGGGTGGTGAGCGGGCGGAATGTGGTCTGCACGTAGTCCAGCAGCTGGGGCAGCGCGACCGGCTCGGTGCGGATGTCCATCTTCCCGGCCTCGACCTTCGACAGGTCGAGGATGTCGTCGATCAGCTGTTGCAGATCCTTACCCGCGGACTGGATCACCTTGGCGAATTCCACCTGCTTGTCGGTCAGATTCCGCGAGGCGTTCTGCGCGAGCACCCCGGCGAGGATCAACAGGCTGGTCAGCGGTGTGCGCAGCTCATGCGACATATTCGCCAGGAATTCGGACTTGTACTTCGAGGCGAGGGCGATCTGCTGGGCACGCTCCTCGATCTCTTGGCGCGCCTGCTCGATCTCGAAGTTCTTCATCTCGATATCGCGGTTCTGGCGGACCAGCAGTTCCGCCTTCTCCTCGAGATCGGCATTGGACTGCTGCAACTGCCCGGCCAGCCGCTGGGACTCCCCGAGCAGGGCGTCGGTGCGGGCATTGGCCATGATCGTATTCAGGTTCACCCCGATGGCTTCCATGAGCTGTTCGAGGAAATCGCGCTGTACCACGGTGAACCGGGTGAACGCGGCCAGTTCGATGACCCCGAGCACCTGATCCTCGAAAACGATCGGCAGCACGATCAGACTGGCCGGATGTCCAGCACCCAGTCCGGACGATATCTGCAGGTAGTCCGGGGGCGTGCGCTCGATCAATATCGTCTGCTTGGACAGGGCTACCTGCCCGACCAGTGATTGTCCGAGATCGAAGATCGTGCCGTCCGCGATGCGCCCGTATCCGGCAATCAGGCGGAGCATCGAGCGCTCCGGCTCCGACTCCATGGAGAAGAACGCGCCGTACTGCGCGCCGACCAGTGGGGTTACCTGATTCATAATCAGCTGAGCGACGGCCGACAGGTCGCGATGGCCCTGCAGGCGGCCGGAAATCCGGGCCATATTCGTGTTGAACCAGGCTTGCTCCTCATTGGCGCGAGTGGTCTCGCGCAGGGATTGCACCATCGCGTTGATGTTGTTCTTGAGTTCGGCGACCTCGCCCTTGGCCTCGACCGAGATCGACCGGGTCAGATCCCCGGTGGCCACCGCACCGGTCACCTCGGCGATCGCGCGGACCTGGCGGGTCAGGTTTCCCGCGAGTTCGTTCACGTTCTCGGTCAACCGCTTCCAGGTTCCCGACACGCCCTCGACCTCGGCCTGACCGCCCAGCTGGCCCTCCTTGCCGACCTCGCGCGCCACGCGCGTCACCTCGGCGGCGAAGGAGGACAGGGTGTCGACCATCGTGTTGATCGTCGTCTTGAGTTCGAGGATCTCCCCGCGCGCGTCGACGTCGATCTTCTGGGAGAGCTCACCGCGCGCCACCGCCGTGGTGACCTGCGCGATCGAGCGCACCTGACTGGTCAGGTTGCCCGCCATCGAATTCACGTTGTCGGTCAGGTTCTTCCAGGTGCCGGCCACATTCGGCACCCGCGCCTGCCCGCCGAGGATGCCCTCGGTGCCCACCTCGCGCGCGACGCGGGTGACCTCGTCGGCGAAGGCGGACAGCGTGTCGACCATCGTATTGATGGTCTGTGCCAGGGCGGCGACCTCGCCCTTGGCCTCCACGGTGATCTTCTGCGACAGATCACCGCGGGCGACCGCGGTCGCGACCTGGGCGATGGACCGCACCTGATCGGTCAGATTGTCGGCCATGACGTTCACCGACTCGGTCAGACCCTTCCAGGTCCCCGACACACCCTTCACATCCGCCTGACCACCCAGCCGTCCCTGGGTGCCGACGTCGCGGGCCACGCGGGTGACCTCGTCCGCGAAGGAGGACAACGTGTCGACCATCGTATTGATGGTGTCCTTCAACTCGAGAATCTCACCCCGCGCATCCACCCGGATCTTCTGCGACAAATCACCGCGGGCGACCGCGGTGGTCACCTCGGCGATGGACCGCACCTGAGCGGTGAGGTTGTCGGCCATGACGTTCACCGACTCGGTCAGACCCTTCCAGGTCCCCGACACACCCTTCACGTCCGCCTGACCACCGAGGCGGCCCTCGGTA
>NZ_BDBQ01000079.1 GCF_001613065.1 Nocardia miyunensis NBRC 108239 | reverse complement strand
TTCTTCAACTCGAGAATCTCACCGCGCGCGTCGACCGTGATCTTCTGCGACAGATCGCCCTTCGCCACGGCGGTGGTGACCTCGGCGATCGAGCGCACCTGCGCGGTGAGGTTCCCGGCCATGATGTTCACCGATTCGGTGAGGTCACGCCAGGTGCCGGAGACCTCGGGCACCTTGGCCTGCCCGCCGAGCCGGCCCTCGCTGCCGACCTCCCGCGCCATACGCGTGACCTCGTCGGCGAACGAGGAGAGCTGATCGACCATCGTATTGATGGTGTTCTTCAACTCCAGCAGCTCACCCTTGACGTCCACGGTGATCTTCTGGGACAGGTCGCCCTTGGCCACGGCGGTGGCGACACCGGCGATATCGCGCACCTGGGAGGTGAGGTTGTCGGCCATCGCGTTGACCGAGTCGGTCAGATCCTTCCAGCTGCCCGATACCCCCGGAACCGCCGCCTGACCACCGAGTTTGCCCTCGGTGCCGACCTCGCGCGCCACTCGGGTGACCTCGGTGGTGAACAGGGCGAGCTGATCGACCATGCCGTTGAAGACGAGCGATATCTCGTCCAGGACCGGATCACCGACTTCGGGCAGGTACCGCCGGAAGTCTCCGTCGCGCACCGCTTTGAGGCCCTCCAGCAGTGGCTGGAGCCGCTCGTCGTTGCTGCTGACACGATCCGCCGCTGCGGTCTCGGTGGTCATCGCTGTCCCCGCTTCCCCTGGGGCCGTCGGAATCTATAGATCCACGTCGAAACAGTCCTCGCCCGCGGCGACCCGCCGCACGATCTCCAGCAGGTCGTCGAACAGGCCCGTCTTGAGCACCAGACCCGCGCCGCCGGCCTCCATCACCCGGTCGCGCATGGCCCGATCCGCATCCCCGGTGAAGACCAGCACCCTGGCCGCCGGGGATACCTCATGCAATCGCTCGATGGCATCGATGCCGTTACCGTCCGGCAGACGCCGATCGAGCAGAATGACATCGGGGCGGATACGGGCGGCCGCGGCTACGGTATCCGCGACAGAACCGGTCGTCTCGACCAGGTCGATGTCCTCGACCTGGTCGAACGCCGAATCGAGCGCGACCACCACCATGGGATGGTCTTCCGCCAACAGCAGCCTCGTGGGACTGCTCGAGATGTCAGCCGACATGAGTGTCAGTCTATTCCGCCAGCGCACCGCTATCCCCGGCTCGGTCCGACCAGACCGACCGTTCCGCCCCGAGCCCGCTGTTCTACTGCGCCGCCGGGGTGAATACGACGACTGTGTTGCCGTCCGCGTCGAGCGGGTGCGCGGAGATCAGCCTCAGCGGGGTGCGTGCCCGGAGTGCAGCCTCATCCCGCCCGGATCCACCTTGCGCACGTGCGCGCGACGTCGGCGATCCGAACGCGGAGCGCGGCGTATCCGGCATCTCCCGGCTCCAGCGGGGTGACGCCGCCAGCCGGGAGGACACCTCGATCACCCGGCGGCCTGCTGCACCATCCCTGCACGCACGGCAGCAGGCGGCGCGGCGGACGGTCCGATCACCCACGCCCCGGGCCGCGAGATCGAGTGTGGCGCCGTCCGATTCGTCGGATACGGCCGCCGTTGTCCTGCCGAGCCCGGCCTCGGCCGGCTCGAACGGCGTCTCGTGCATACGTCGCGGCGACCCCGATCGCGACGGCATCCGCCGGTGAGAAAGTCAACGGCGGCAAGGACATTCGCCGATCCAGGGCATAGCCACCGTGCACCCGGCATCGGCACGGCGGCCTGCCGTCGTGCCGAGATATCGCGTTCCACGGTGGCCGATACCGACCTGGTCGCGCACAGCGAACCCACGCGCGGTACGGCGGCGCGGAGCCGCCGTGCGCGAGTTCTCGACGAGAGTACAACCGATCGGTTCGAGTCATGACCTCCCCTGGTAGCGGATGCCACGCACAGTAGCGGCACGGACCGACACACACGGTCGGCTCACAAGCAACGGCGCAGTTATGCTCGAAACATGTGTTCTCCCAGTGCCACGCTGACGGCGTGGGCCGGCGCGTGGCTGGCCGGTCGCGGCGCGCCCGACGACGTGCTGGACTCGCTGCACGCCTGGGCGTCCCGCCAGCTGGTCGCCGCCGGTGACCCGGTCACCGGCGGGCATACCGGCCTGCCGTGGCCCGGCGGCGAGTCCCTCGACGGCGGCGGAGTCGGAATCATGTTGCTGCTCAAGCTGATTCGCGAGGAGTCCGGTAACCCGCGGGCGCGACTGCGGCTGGTGCTGCCGGTCCCCGGGGATGTGCGGGGCCTGCCGGCCAGCGGTGAATTCGCCGCCGCGGCCATCGAGGCGCAGGAGGGCGTTCTCGTCGGCGTGTGCGGCGCCGACGGCATGGGGCTGGTGCCGCAGTGGGTGGACGAGGAGACCCTGCAGTGGACCGTCTACCGCACGCCCATTCCGCAGATCGTGGAGCAGGACATGCCGCTCGGCGAGGCCGAGTACGCGATCCGCCAGGCCGTGCGCGACGCCGCGGACGCGCTGGCGCGCCTGCAGACCACCGGGGTGAACGCCGGTGGCGCCGATCCGCGCGAACTCATCGAGGACGAACTGGCCGAGTACTCCCGTCACGAATACCCCGATTCGATCCCGCTGCGCGCGCGGCGCATCCTGGACACCGCCGACCACGTGGCTGCGATCCTGACCGTCGCGCAGCACGAACCGGCGTCGGCGCCCACCTCGGCCAGTGCGCTGGCCGCGCAGGAGACCCTGCTGCGCCCGCTGTGGAACGCCATCCGCGCCGCCCGCCTGGCCGCGATACACGCGAGCGCGTGATCCGCGCGGCCAGTCTCAGTGTTTGACCACGACCCGCTCGGGCTCGCCGGGTTTCCAGATCACCACTTCCATCTGCCCGTCGCCGACCAGCGCGGCCGAGGCACCGGTGATATCGGCGGCGAAGAACGGCTCGAGCGTCTCCCCGCGCAGGTCGAATCCCGTATCCTCGTACAGCGATTCGGCCCAGCGACGCTGTAGTTCGGCATCGGGCACCTCGCGCACGGTGCCGAAGAGTTTCGCGTCGCCGTCGCCGACCTGCGGGTCGACGGTGGCCGTGTGCAGGCAGAACCGCGGATCGCGCCGCAGATCCTTGAATTTCGTGGTGCCGGGCATGCCCACCAGCCACAACTCCCCCTCGAAGATCCGCGGCTCCAAGGGACTGATCCGCGGATATCCGTCCGAGCGAGTGGTCGCCAGCAGGCACAGATTGCCGGCCGCCGTGTGCCGGCGCCGGAACACCTCCGAGATGCGCGGAGACTCCTGGGTGAACTCGGTCCAGATGGTCATGCCGGCAACGGTAGCCCCGCCCACCGACACATCCACCCGATCCCGGCTGCCGGACCGCTCTGATTGAATGGCCGCGGTCCTGTTTTCGGCAGATATCGAGGTCGCGTCCATGCACTCCCTCCGCAACGCCGCCGCGGTCCTGGCGATCGCCGCAGCCGGTTCCGCCGTCTGCGCGACGACGCCGGCCTCCGCAGTCGTCGGCGGCACGCAGGTGTCCGCTCCCGCCTATCCTTGGCTCGGCGCGATCGGCTCCCCCGTATTTCCGCTGCGGCCCGGCGGCCAGTTCTGCGCGGGCGCGCTCATCGCTCCGGACAAGGTCCTCACCGCGGCGCACTGCGTGATCTTCGCCGAGCCCGCCCCGGCGGCGCTGACGGTCACCTTCGGCCGCGCCGACCTGACGCAGCGGGACGGAATCACCATGGGCGTCAAGGCGATCCGGGCGGATCCCGAATTCCGCATCTCGACCTTCGCCGGTGACCTGAGTTACCACCACGATGTCGCCGTCCTGACCTTGCAGGCCCCGCTGTCCATCCCCACCGCCCATATCACCGCACCACACGGCCCCACCGCCACGGTCGTGGGCTGGGGAGCGACCTCCAACGCCGACGATTCGAACGCACACCTGCACGTGGCCACCGTGCCGCTGGCCTCCGACGCCTCCTGCGCGGCCGCCTACGGGGCCGAATTCGACCCGGCCGAGGCCCTGTGCGCCGGATCGACCATCGCCGACACCGCCGAATTCGACAGCGGCGGACCACTTCTCGTGGATGGCGCGGTCGCCGGAATCACCGCCTGGGGTAAGGGCGCGGCACAACCCGGCTATCCGGGCGTCTACGCCCGCATCCCGTCGGGCGGCCTGTGAAGCCCGCTGCTGCCGGGTGTGCGCCAGTGTGCGGCCGTTCGGAGCGATGGTGAAGGCGGACGCGGGAGGGTCCCGCAAGGAGAAAGGCTCCGACAATCGCGCGAAAGCCCGGGTCGAGGTCGCAAGGGCGCACGCGAAAGTGGCCGACACGCGCGGGGATTGGGCGCACAAGCATTCGACACGCGAGGCGCTGGTCGGAATCTCCACCTCTGCAGAGTGGAGAGGTTGTCAAAGAGCGAATTTCACGGCCATGGCGATACCGCAGGTCGCCGCGATGACCCGTAGCGCGGTACTCGGCAGCCGCCGCGCGAACGCCGGGCCCACCCAGCCGCCGATCAGGAATCCCAGGCCGAGCGGTACGACCGCGGCCCAGTGCACCGGCCCGAAAAGGGCGAATCCCACTGCGGCGGTACCGTTCGCGCACATGCTGACGGTGTTCTTCACCGCGTTGACCTGCTGCGGCGTCCATCCCGGGAACATGGCGGTGAGAATCGCCAGGATGAGGATGCCGCCCGCGGCGCCGAAGTATCCGGCGTAGATCGCCGCCCCGAACAACAGGATCCGCAGCCCACGCTCGCGCCACCGTCGATCCGCGCCGTCGTACGCCGCCCGCAGCCGCGCCAGCCGCGGCTGGGCGAGCAGGAAGACCGACGCGCCGCCGATCAGGAACGGCACCACGACCTGGAACGAGGACGCAGGAGCGAGCAGCAGTGTGAGCGCCCCGACGGTGCCGCCCGCCGCGGCCAGCAGACCCAGTCGCAGTGTCACGCCGCCGCGGCCGGCCAGTTCCGTGCGCGAACCCGCGGTCGAGCCCAGACCGGTGAACACCAGCGCCACGGTATTGGTGACATTCGCCGCGACCGGCGACAGACCGAATGCCAGCAGCGCCGGAAATGAAACCAGCGAAGCCAGACTCACCAGAACGCTGACCAGGCCAGCGGCGAAGCCGACACCCAGCAGCTCGAGCGCCTGCCATGGGCCCACCGGCACACCATCCCTCATCTACTCCGGACACCATTCACCATCACCCGCACGGTCCGAAGCGCCAGGATGACGCCCTCATTCAAACATCCCATGAATATCGGCGCATTGGAGATACCGGCGCACCGGCGGATCCGCGCGCACCTGTGAGTAGCACGACGAGCGATCGAGCCGGTGGCACAACGGGATTCGAGTAGTGACCTACTCGGGTCCGGAGCCGCCGGCCCGACATACGCTTTCAGCAACATCAGAGTTCGACAGCAGCACAACAAGGTTCACCAAAGTTCGACCGCACTGTCGAGAAGGCCCACGCCAGCCATGTCGGCGCGCGCAAGGTCGAAGTAGCCAAGGTCGACGTGAGCAACGTCAAGGTAGGCAACGTCGACGTAGGCAAGGTCAAAGTAAGCAACGTCACGGTAAGCAACGTCAAAGTAAGCAGCAAGGTCAAGGTAAGCAACGTCAGGTTCGCGATTCGGCGCGGTAGCGCCGGCGAAGTAACGACGTCACCGAATCGACCTCGGACTGGGATCACCCGGTGCGCGGCGGGCGCTACGCCCGTGCAGCGTCCCGGCCGGTGAGAACCGAATCCCACCCGCGGCGACGGTGCGGCTCGACTTCCCGCCGGGTGACCACACCGAGTACGCACGCCGCCGGGCCCACCGCCCGGCCGGTGAGCTATCGCGTACGGCGCGGCGGCTCGCAGCAGCCGACGGCGCACGGCGCACCGTTCACGGTGCAGCCGTAACCCGGAACCGCGCCCAGACGACGTGGGGCCACGTCGGTGAGGTGTTCCTCGACGAGTTCGGCGATGAGCCGGGCGAAGCGTGGATCGGTTCCCGGGGTTGCCGCGCGGACGAAGGCCATACCGAGTTCGTCGGCCTTCCGACGCGCCTCGTTGTCCAGGTCCCAGACCACCTCCAGGTGGTCCGAGACGAAGCCGACCGGGCAGACGACGACCGCGTCGACGCCGGTGGCCGAAAGTTCGTCCAGGTGGTCGACGATGTCGGGTTCGAGCCACGGCACCTGCGGCGGGCCCGAACGGGACTGCCACACCACGTCGTACTCGGCGAATCCCGTTGCCGCCGCGCATAACCGGGCCGTCTCGGCGACCTGACGACTGTAGAGTTTCCCGCCCTCGGCCGGCGGTCCGGCCGAGGCGTCCGCGGACACGGGAATCGAATGTGCGGTGAACACCAGCCGCGTACGGTCCCGGCGCTGCGCCGGAATCTCCTGTAGCGCACCGCGAATCGCGTCCGCGAAGGATTCGATCAGCAGCGGGTGATCGAAGTACTGGCGCAACTTCACCAGTCCCGGTGCGTCCGTGACCGTTTCGCGCGTCCGGAGAATGTCCTCGTCGTACTGGCGGCACCCCGAGTAGCCGCCCCACGCCGAGGTCGGGAACACCAACGCGGTACCGATGCCGTCCGCTCGCATCGCCCGGACCGTGTCCTCAGCCATCGGATGCCAGTTGCGATTGCCGAAGTACACCGGCAGATCGATACCGCGCGTGGCGAATTCGGCCTCGAGCGCCGTGATGATGTCACGGTTGAGCGCATTGATCGGCGAGACGCCGCCGAAATGCAGATAGTGCTGCGCGACCTCCTCGAGCCGCTCGCGCGGCACGCCCCGGCCCCGAGTGACGTTCTCCAGGAACGGCATCACGTCCTCGGGACGTTCGGGACCGCCGAAGGACAGCAGCAGAACCGCGTCGAATCCCATCGGCGACGAGACTCAGTGTGTATGAGGCAGGCTCGCGGGCCCTGCGTGGTTATGCTCCGCTGCCGCCTCCGGGCCTGACGCGAGCCTGCCGGTCCCGGAGAAGTTCTCGGGGAACCAGGTGTTGTGGCTCGCGCCGCCGTCGACGTAGATGATCGACCCGGTGGTGCCGGGCAGCCAGTCCGACAGCACGGTGACGATCGAGCGGGCCACCACGGTCGGATCGTCCACGTTCCAGCCGATCGGCGACGCGCCGTCCCAGTAGGTGTTGAGCATGTTGAGCTGCTTGGCGTCGTCGGTCGCGGTACCGGCGATGGCCTTGGCCGCGAGGGTCTTGATCGGACCCGCGGCGATCAGGTTGGAGCGGACCCGCTTGGCCTCGCCCACCTCGCGCGCGACGTACCGGTTCACCGATTCCAGCGCGGCCTTGGCCACGCCCATCCAGTTGTAGTACGGCATCGCGGTGCGCGGATCGAAGTCCATGCCCACGATCGAACCGCCCTCGTTCATCGCGGGCAGCACCGCGCGCGCCAGCGAGGCATAGCTCCAGGCCGAGATCTCGAACGCCTTGGCCGCATCCGAGCCGGGACCGTTCAGGAACGGCAACGCCTCCGGGCCCATCAGGGTGCGCGGGGCGAAGGCGATCGAGTGCAGCACGCCGTCCACACCCTCGGGCGCGTGCTCGCGAACCCGGTCCGCCAGGCTCGCGAGATCGTCCTCGCTGGTCACATCCAGCCCGATGGCCGGGGGAACCTCCTGCGGCAGCCGCTTGGCGATCCGGTCGATCAGCCGCAGCCGCTCCGGGATGCCCGTGATGATCACCTTGGCACCCTGTTCCTGCGCGACCGCGGCCGCGTGGAACGCGATCGACGAATCGGTGATGATCCCGGTGATCAGTACGGTCTTGCCGTCGAGCAATCCGCCCATGAGTTGTCGGTTCTCCTCGTTGAAATTCTGCGTGGGTGTGACGGTGTGGTAGCCGGACGCGCGGGTGCGGGCCCGGTCAGTGCCCCATGCCCAGGCCGCCGTCGACCGGGATGATCGCGCCGGAGATGTAGGCGGCGTCGTCGGAGGCCAGGAAGCTGATCGCGGCGGCGACGTCCTTGGGATCACCGATCCGACCGGCCGGAATCGCCTTGAGGGCGACCTCCTTCATCTCGTCGGTCATATCCTCGCGGGTCATGTCGGTATCGATGAAACCGGGCGCGACGACGTTGGCGGTGATGTTGCGCGAGCCGATCTCGCGGGTGATCGCGCGGGCCATGCCGACCAGGCCGGACTTGGCGGCCGCGTAGTTCACCTGACCGGCCATGCCGATCTGGCCGACCACCGAGCCGAGGAACACGATCCGGCCCCAGCGGGCCCGCAGCATCGCGCGGTTGGCCCGCTTGGCCACCCGCCACGCACCGGTCAGGTTCGCGTCGATGACGCGGGCGAACTGGTCCTCGCTCATCCGCATCAGCAGCGTGTTGTCGACGATGCCCGCGTTCGCGATCAGCACCTCCACCGCACCCTGATGAGCCTCGACCTCGCCGAATGCGCGATCGATCGATTCCGCGTCCGTCACATCGCATTTCACGCCGAACAGCCCGTCCGGCACCCCCGAACCACGATGGGTGACCGCTACCTTGTGTCCGTCCGCGGCGAGCCGCTGCGCGACCGCGAGTCCGATGCCGCGATTGCCACCGGTGACGAGTACCGACCTGGAAGTTGTAGGCATAGAGCCAAACTTAACGCGTCGGTACCGAAACGCCCACCGCGGGGGCGCGGTATGCCCCGGGCGACGCGGCCCCGACCCGGCGACGGACGCCGCCCGCATCGCCCGATGCGATGAGACGGCGTCCGTCACAACGGTTTTCGTTCGGATCAGGGCAGGCGCTGACGGTACACCAGACCTGTCACGACACCGGCCGCGCTGATCAGCAAACCCAGCAGCAGCCACGGCCGGCTGGCATCGCCGACGACCGTTTCGTACCCGATCTGACTCTGCAACTTGTCGTACGCGTTGTTGAGTTCCTGCAGCGACGTCGCGGTGAAGAACTGCCCGGCGGACAGATCCGCGACCTTGTGCAGCGCGTCGTCGTCGACGGGCACCGGCTGGCCCTTCGAGCCGCCGGAACCGTCCGGAATGTCGACCACGCCCCACTGGGTGCCGAACGAGATCGTCGAGATCGGCACGCCCTTCTGCTTGGCCAGTCGCGCGGCCACGAACTCGTGCCGGGGGTTGTCGACGTCGTCCGCGTCCGGCACCGTCTGTTTGCCGTCGGACATCAGCACGATGCGCGCGGGCGGCGGCGAGGACGCGCCGCCGAGCACCGTGGCCAGGGTGTCGATCGCGCTGAGGCTGGTGAAGATGCCCTCACCCGTCGCGGTCCGTTCGGCGAGCTGCAGATTGTTCACCGCCGCCTTGACCGTCTCGTGGTTCGTGGTCGGATTGACCAGCAACGAGGCGGTACCGGCGAAACTGACCAGCCCGAGATTGATACCGCGCGGCATCGAGTCGATGAACCTGCCCGCGGCCTCCTTCGCCGCCTGGATGCGGCTGGGCTTGACGTCGGTGGCCTCCATCGACAGCGAGACGTCGATGGCCAGCACCACCGTGGCGCGGTTGCGCGGCACCTTCTTGGCCATGGTCGGCCCGGCCGCCGCGACCGTCAGCAGAACCAGCCCGACCAGTATCAGCGCCACCGGGGCGTGCCGCCACGCACTGGGCCCCTTCGGGCTCACGCCCTCGAGCAGCTCCATATTCGCGAACCGGAGCATATGCCGTTTACGGCGGCGCTGGACGGCTACGTACAGCAGCGCGATCAGCACGATGACGATCAGGAACAGCAGCCAGATCGACGCGGTGAAGTGCGAAATACTCACTGAAGAGGTACCTGCCCGGTCGGGGCGCCGAAGGTGTGGCGCCGGGTGGACACGAACCGGACCACGTCGGAGATCCAGTCACGGTCGGTGCGCAACCGCATCACCGGCGCGCCGCATCCGCGCAGCTCCGACTCCACCTGCTGACGGTGCAGCTGCGCGGCTCGGGTGAAATCGGCTCGCAGCGCGGGGGTTACGGTGAATTCGCGGGTGTGGCCGGTCTCCGGATCGTGCAGCACGACGTCACCGACGTCGGGCAGATCCAGATCCAGCGGATCGAGCACCTCGACGGCGAGCAGATCGTGCCGGCCCGAGACCGCGCGCAGCGACCGCTGCCAGTCCAGATCGCCGAGGAAGTCCGAGATCACCACGGCCAGACCGCGTTTGCGCTGCGGGCGGCGGAGCGATTCGATCGCGCCGCGCAGATCTCCGCGCACGCCGTCCGCGGCGCGCGGTGTGGTGGCGATGCGACGCAACATCGCCTGCGCGTGCATGCGCCCGCTGCGGGCGGGCAGCCGCACCAGACGGTCGCCGGTGGCGACGATCGCACCGATCCGGTTGCCGCCACCGCTGGTCAGATGGGTGATCGCAGCCGAAGCCGCGATCGCCAGATCGCGTTTCTGGCAGCCCGCGGTGCCGAAGTCCAGGCTCGCGGACAGGTCGACCACCAGCCACGTCTCGAGTTCGCGGTCCGCGATCATCTGCCGCACGTGCGGATGGGTGGTGCGCGCGGTCACCGACCAATCCATTTGGCGCACATCGTCACCCGGCTGATACAGCCGGGCATCGCCCGGCTCCGAGCCGGGCCCGGGAATCAGACCGAGGTGGTCACCGTGCAGTACGCCGTCCAGACGACGCCGCACGGTCAGCTCGAGCGTTTTCAGCGCCGCGGTCAGCCGCGGATCGGTCAGGTCGCCGCCGCGGAAGGACGGCGGGGCATGTGAGGGACTGTTCGACGAAATCGTCACCGGCGCAACCGAATCCTGCACCCCGCGCCTCACTGACGGTGCGGCTGGCCGTTCGGCGCCGACGGCGCGGGCGGCTGGGGAACCGCCTGCTGCGGAGCCGGG
>NZ_BDBQ01000078.1 GCF_001613065.1 Nocardia miyunensis NBRC 108239 | reverse complement strand
TTGCCTGAGTGGGCGATACCCGGGATCGGGAAAAATACCGCTCCGTCGGATGCCGGGTGTCAGCTGACGGCCGTGCCGAACCGGTGCCCGAACCCGTAGGTGAAAGCCACGCTCGCTGCACCACCGAGGACGCCCCCGGACACCTGCGCGGCCGGCGCCGATGCAGACGCTGAGCGATGACGGTGCGGCTTGCTGTTGATCGCCCGGCCCGCCGGATGGTGGTGGGACGAGTTCGGTGCGACTCGTGACCGAGCCCGGGCTCGGTCACGGGTGAGTCCGGGGTCGGGGCATGTACACGGGGGTGTCGAGAGACATTCGGTGAGGCCGACAGTCGGCCTCGACAAGTCCTGGAGTCGATCCGTGTTCTCCGCGCCAATGCTGTGACGGTGCCCCCGCCAGCCCGGGCTCGGAGTCCCGGTTACGGGGGTGGTGCCGGGAGATGTTGTGTTCGAGCAGGCCGATCGACTCGGCCACCCCGACCTCGCCATCGCCGATCGGGTCCAGACGCCCGTCGTTGGCACGCAATTGCCGCAGTGCGTGGCTCATCGCGGTGTGGGCCGCGAACAGGCACGGAGTGGAGTAGATCGCGACGTCGACACCGAGTTCATCGAGCTCGCTCAGCGACAGCCGCGGTGAGAGCCCGCCCGCGATCTGGTTGAACAGCAACGGTTTCGAGCCGATCACCCCGCGCACCTTGCGGATCCATTCGATGCTGCGCACCCCATCGATCAGCAGCACGTCGGCGTCGGTGGCCGCCAGTGCCTCGGCCCGGCGCAAGATCTCGTGCTCGTCGGTGGCATCGGTGCGGGCCACCACCACCAGGTCGGTGCGCGTCGCAAGTACCAGCTCGAGCTTGTCCAGATACTCCTCGAGCGGGAGGATCTGTTTGCCGGAAACGTGCCCACAACGACGGGGCCGTTTCTGGTCTTCCAGGATCACCCCGGACGCGCCGATCGCCTCCAACTGCTCGACCACGTGGCAGGCGACCTCGGGGTCGACGTAGCCGTCGTCGATGTCGACCAGCAGATGCTGGCGCGGGAACGCCAGCCGCAACCGTTGAACGAAGCCGACCATGTCGGGCCAGGCGATGTAGCCGATGTCGGGCAACCCGTAATAGGAAGCGGCGAAACCGAATCCGGACACGAACATGCCGTTGTAGTGCTGCGCGGCGATGGACGCGGAGTACATGTCATAGATTCCGACCAACGGGGTGACCCCGTCACCGGAGATCTCGGTGCGCAATGCGGTGCCATAGCTCATGTTTTCGTGCCTTCCCTGTATACGAGACGGTCGGTCTCCGGGGTGGACTGGTGGCGGCTCGCTTCGTGAGGACGTGGTTGTTCACTCGGCGCACCGCGGACCCGATGGGACGCCGCGCGCTGTGGCGTGAGAGGTATCGACCTCCTCCCGGACGCTCAGTTTTCCGGCGGCGCCGTCACATCCGCCGGTGTTGTCGTGTCGGAAGCGGCCGGAGACGGAATCCATGACACGAACGTGTCAAACGAGTGCTGAGGAAACGCTGAGACGCACGTTGATCGATGTGCGCGCTCAGATCCGCGGTGGATGGGCGGCACCGTGATGGGCATACTCGGGGTTACTGCGAGCCGCCACCGCGCAATATCCGCAACCGCATTCGGTCAGGTGCGCAGGGGCAGGGTCACGCGCAATCGTGCACCGCCCAGTGGTGATTCGCTCACCTGGACGGTGCCGTGGTGTGCGGCAACGATTTCGGCGACGATGGCCAGCCCCAGTCCGGTGCCTCCGCTGCTGCGCGCGCGGTCGTGTTGGAGGCGGACGAACCGGTCGAAGATCCGGGAACGGTCCGCCGCGGGGATCCCTGGCCCGTCGTCGTCGATGACCAGCAGTGCTGCGTGGTCGGTTGTGGAGGTCGTGACGGCAACGGTCGAGTGGGCGTGGGTGAGGGCGTTGTCGATCAGGTTGCGTACGACACGGGTGAGCGCTTGTGGGTCGCCGATCACCTGGGCGGGGTGCAATTGCGCCGTCACTTCCACTGCCGGCGTGCGTCGTTGCAGTCCCAGGACCGTAGCGGTGATGTCGTCGAGGTCGACGTCGATGGTGCGCAGCGTGAGGCCGTGATCGTCGGCCGCGGCCAGGGTGAGCAGGTCGTCGATGAGCTTTTGCATGCGGAGCGCCTCGGGTAACAGGGTCGATCCGATCATGGCTTCGTCGAGGGCCTCGGGATGATGGTGGGCAAGTTCCAGGCCCGCCACCACGGTGGCCAGCGGACTGCGCAGCTCGTGTGAGGCGTCGGCGAGGAAGCGCCGCTGGGCGGCGTGTCCCGTCTGGATGCGGGCGAGCATCTCATTCATCGTGGTGGCCAGCCGCGCGACCTCGTCGCGGGTGGCTGGAACCGGAACCCGTTGTGCGAGTTCGGAAGTACCGATAGCGGCAACCCTGGCCCGGATCGCCTCCATCGACGCCAGTGACCGTCCGACCAGCGCGTAGGTCGCTGCCGCGGCGGCCAGGACGACGATCGGTACGCTCAGGGCCAGTCCGAGTGTCACGTCGTGGAATGCGTCCTCGGCCGGCTCACCGCTGACCGCGGCCACAACCGTGAACGTTCCCGCCGGGCTGTGAACCGTGCGCGCCGAGACTCGCAGGTCGGCGAGCCCGTCGACGGACAACCCGGTCACCGGGCCGGACGACGGAGGCAAGAGTGCTCGCTCGGGCGCCGCGGACGAGGATCGGACCGGCGCTCCGGTGGAGTCGAGGATCTGCACCGCTTCGATGTGCGAGGTGGCCGCCAGCAGCGCCGGGTCCAGCGCGGCAGGAGTTTCGGTGTGCAGTTGCCCGGTGATTTCGGTGATCCGCGCGAGCGCACGGGCATCGACCGAGCCGTACAACGACCTGTACAGCAGCGACAGCATGAGCACAGCACCGAGCAGCACCACGACCGCGACCACTCCCGCCGCGATGAGCGCCGAGCGCACCCGCAGACCCCACCGCGACGGTGCGCAGACGATGCCGAGGTTGCGCATGCCAGACATTCTCGACGACATCGGATCGAATCGGGGGCTCGATCTCAGCGGGTTCTCAGCGCTGTTTTGTCACTGTGGCACGGTGTTATCGAATTCCGTGCCGGTCTGCGAGGCCCTGCCGTGCAGCATCTGATCCTCACCTACGGTCTCACCGCGATCCTGCTGCTGATGGCTGCCGAATCGGCGTGTATCCCGATCCCGTCCGAAGTCACCATGCTGTTGGGCGGAGCCTTGGCAGCGGGTGCGGTCAGCGGGCCGCACCCCAACCTGATCGCGGTCATTGTCGCCGGTACCGCCGGCAATGTCCTCGGTAGCTACCTGGCCTGGCTGGTAGGCCGATACGGCGGCCGCGCCGCCCTGCATCGCTGGGGCCGCTACATCTTCCTGCGCACCGAGGACATCGACCGAGCCCAGGACTGGTTCGTGCGCCGCGGCGCCTCCTCGGTCTTCTGGGCTCGACTGCTGCCCGGGATCCGCACCTTCATCTCCTTGCCTGCGGGCATCGCCGGCATGTCCGCCGCCCGATTCGGGCTCTACACCCTCGCCGGTTGTCTGCCGTGGACCGCGGCCCTGGCCGTGGCCGGGTACGGGGTGGGCGCCAACTGGCATCACCTCGAAGACACCCTCCGAGGCCCGAGCTACCTCGTCGCGGCGCTGGTGGTGCTGGCGATCGCCGTCGCGGTCGTGGTGGTTGTGCGGCGTCGGCGTCGAGCCGCGGTGCGTTCGAACGAGCAGTGAAGTGACTGATCAAGTCGGTTCTTCGTTTCTCAGCGCAGTCACAGCCGTCGGTCGATACGTTCGCCGACCGTGACGGAGATGACGAACTCCCAGGTTGATTCGACCCGGCGCCTGCTGAGCAAGGTGCCCGAGGTCACGGTGTGGTTCTGGATCATCAAGATCCTGTGCACCACGGTAGGAGAAAGCTTCGCCGACTGGATCAACACCTCCCTCGGGGTAGGTCTGGCCCTCACGGCGCTGTTGTTCACTGTCGTGCTGGCCGTCGTGCTGGTCTGGCAGCTACGTGTGGGCCGGTATGTGCCGTTCGTCTACTGGTTTACGGTGGTCGTGCTCAGCGTGACCGGCACCCTGTACACCGACATCCTTACCGACACCCTGCATGTGCCACTCGCGGTGAGCACCAGCGTCTTCGCCGCGGCCCTGGCTGTGGTGTTCGGCGTCTGGTTCGCCCGGGAGCGGACCCTGTCGATCCACTCCATCGTCACCCTGCCTCGTGAATTGTTCTACTGGCTGGCGGTTCTGGTCACCTTCGCCCTCGGCACCGCCGCCGGTGACTGGACACTGCAATTGACCGGCTGGGGGCCTGGCACTTCGGTACTGCTGCCCGCCGGGCTGATCGCCGCGATCGCACTCGGATGGCGACTGGGAGCGAACGCGGTGCTGTCGTTCTGGCTCGGCTACATCCTCACCCGCCCGCTGGGCGCGAACCTCGGCGACTGGTTCGCCTCCTCGCGCGCCGATCACGGCCTCGGGGTCGGCACCGCAGTGACCAGCGTCATATTCCTCCTCGCCATCCTGGCCACCGTCGTCTACCTCACCCGCACCCGCGCCGACGTCATCGAAACACCGCAAACACCCACTACGCCACCGGTTTCCGCCGCGAGCCCGGCACGCGAGCGGCTCATGCTCGCCTACTACGCACTCGTCGCGGTCGCGGCCGGGGTACTGCTGGTGTGGGCTGCGGCGCAACCGCATTCCAGCGCAGCCGGAGACGACGAGACCGCCGCCACACCATCCACCGCGGCAGTAGCCTCCGGCCCGGTGACCGCGCACTTCCCCACGGCCGATATCGCCAACTACCGCACCATCACTCGAGACACCCTCACCAAAGTCCAAGCCGGACAACAGGCCGAGGCCAAGACGCGGATCAAGGACCTCGAAACCGCCTGGGACAAGGATCAGGACACTCTGCAACCGATGGACGCCTCCGCCTGGGACACCCTCGATCACCAGATCGACGCCGCACTACACGCCGTGCGCGCCGCCACACCCGACCCCGCGGTCGAGTCCCGGACATTGACCACTCTGCTGACCAGTCTCGGGTGAATCGGACATGGCCATCACCTATCTGGAATCGATCGTCGTCGGGGCACTGCAAGGGGTCAGCGAGCTGTTCCCGGTGTCCAGCCCCATTGGCCGCCGATCCAGGCGGGCAGCAGAATGCTGTGCCCGGGAGTCCCTGGAGACTTGGCTGCCACCCGACGGTATGCGCGGGCGGATCCAGCGGTGGGACCCCAGCCGCAGTGGCGGGTTCCGGATGGTCCTGACCTATCTCGATCCGGTCGAGGCCCCCGGCAAGAGTTCCGATGCGACCGATGTCGTCGACGTCGAGTTCGCCGAACTGGTACCGCCCGAGCGCGTAATGCAGCAGGCGGTGTTCGAGGCACAGGACCCCTCATACGCGGGCACCATGACGATGACCTGGCAGATCACCGCCACCAGTGCGGGAAGCGAGGTCTCCGTCATCGCCACCGACGTGCCACCGGGCATCGACCAAGCAGCACACGAGGCCGGGATCGCCTCCGCACTGGCCCACCTGGCCTCGTATGTCGAAGCGGCCGACCGGTTTACGACTGGGTGACGCTCCGGCCCGGCCGTGCTGTCGCCAGACCCATAGACCACACAGCGCGAGCAGGTATCCCAGCGCCGCTGCGAATCCGCACGGCCCCGAGTCCGAAAGCCGTCGCGGTAGGGATCTGGACCCGGGGGGAAGACATCCGGCGCAACCAGGGATGGACGGAAGAATCAAAGACCCCGCGCTGCGCGCTCAACGCTCAGCTCTGCAATCGGTGCCTGCCGTACCCCTCGCCCGGGGCCTCGCCTGTGCCGGAGACGATGCGGGCGGGCGGGGCTCCACCACCGCGCTATGTCTTTCTCCACCCGATATCGCGACGGCGGATGCCCACCCCATCCACGCCACCCACTCATCTGGCAATCCTCCGGCGAGTCCCCCAGCGCATGCCTCCTATAACGGGGAAAACGGTCAGTACCACGGACTTTTCCGCCACCTAGAAGCATGCGGCGCACGTTTCTCGGTAACCTGCCTATAACTTGGGCCCTTGATTCTGCGCGGGACGATTCTCAATAGACCGTCCCATATCCGGTTCCAGGGGTCGGGTTCAGGCGGCGTTGGCGGCCAAGTGCGCGACACCGTTGTACGACGACCAGCCCAGGCAGCGCACGATCCCGCAGTGCCGACTGGGTCAGCGCCGGTCCCGCGTCGCGTACCAAGCGCTGGTTCCTCAGCTTGGTCTCAGCTCGGCTCGGGCACACTACAGAGCGAGATCATCCGATGCGCCGCATGTGCGGTGAGAAGCGAGTGGAGGATATGACAGTACCGGCCAGCGACCTTGTCACCCGCTACAAGCTGCCGCAGATCACCGTCATGTTCTGGGTACTCAAGATCGCCGCCACCACCCTGGGCGAGACCGGCGGCGACATGATCTCGCAAACCCTGAAACTCGGCTACATCGATGCGACCCTGCTGTTCCTGGCCATCCTGGTGGTGAGCCTGCTCATCCAACTGCGCGCCCGCCGATTCCACCCGGCGCTGTACTGGACCGTGATCGCGGCGACCAGCACAGCCGGTACCACCATGTCCGACCTGCTCAACCGCGGCCCAGGGCACGGCACGTCCACCGCTGGGGGATTGGGCTATCCCGCCGGTGCCGCGATACTGATCAGCGGCTTGGCTGCGGTGTTCCTGATATGGAAATTCAGCGGCCAAACCTACGACGTCGCCAACATCACGACCTTCCGGGGAGAACTGCTGTATTGGGCGGCGATCCTGCTGTCCAACACCCTGGGCACCTCGACCGGCGACTTCCTGTCCGACAGCTCCGGTCTGGGCTACTGGGGCAGCGCCGTACTCATCGCCGCGGTCATGGCCGCAATCCTTGCCGCGCACTACTTCACGAAAATCCCCGGCGTTCTGCTGTTCTGGATCGCGTTCGTGCTCACTCGTCCACTCGGAGCCACCGGCGGCGACCTGCTGTCCAAACCGCACGCGTCCGGGGGTCTGGCACTGGGCACCTACGGAACTTCGGCCGCGCTGCTGGCCGTCCTCATCGCCGGGATCGCGTACAGCCACCAGCAGCACCGCCGCGAGCACAGCTCCGCCGAGGTCGAACCCGTACTGAACGAGGAGTCCAAAGTTGGCGCCGGCAGCGCCGAGCCCCGGACCACCCACTGACCGGGCCACCAACTTCCCTACATCACCTACATCACCCACATCTGCCGGAGCCACTCGAGGCGATGACACGACCGACCGGGCCAACCAGCCTCAGCATGAGGTATAAGCCGCTCCCCATGCCGGAAGTGAGCCAGAGCCGGTGATCATCCAGCCCGTCGAACCGGTGCCATTCATATAAGCCGGAACCTCATGCAGATACTCATAACCACTACCAGTCAAGGGCACGACCGTGGCCGCGCCCGTACCTGATGCGGTGGGAGACATACGCTGTTCAGCTCCACCACGCGGGCGCGCACGCGATGGCGGCATCGACCAGTTCCTGTTTGGTGAGGGTTTCGTCGCTGAGCCAGCTGGTGATGGCACCGGCGAATCCGTGTGCGAGGAACTGGGCCATGAGGTGGCGGTTGGCGGGCGGCAGCCCCGCGAGGTCCAGGTCGAGCAGTTGCCTGAGGGTGTAGTCGGCGAAGTGGCGCACCAGGGCCTGGTGCACGACATGGTCGGCCCGGTCCTCCAAGACGTGGCGGTAGACCGCCTCGAATCTCAGCACATGTTCGGCAACCTCGTCGACGCCCATTCGGGTGAGTTCGGGTCCCGAGTATCGGCCTGTTGAACGGTTCTCGTCTTCGAGCCGATGTCCTCGATCGAGATCCGCGCACAACACCTCGATCAGAAGTTCCTGAGGGCTGATGAAACGCTTGTAGAAGGTCGCGCGGGTGGTCCCTGCGCGGGCTGCCAGCTCGGCCACGGTGACCTGAGAGATCGGTCGCTGCGAGGCGAGTTCCACCACGGCCTGTCGCAGCGCATGGTTCGTCCGGGCAACCCGAGGATCGGGCTGAACACTCACCTATGCCCCCCTCTGTCCAAAAGTTTCCTTGCCAGCAAACTTACAGCATGATTGTATACAAGTGTCAATTAGTTCTAGCTTCGGCGAAAGGGGATACCGCCGTGAATGCGCACTCTGCACTCTCACCGCAGGAAGCCGCCGATCGGCTGGCGATCCGTGAGCTGGTCGATGCTTACGCCCACTGCGCTGACCGCCGCGACGCCAAGGGCCAGCGTGAGCTGTTCACCACCGACACGCATTTCGTGGTGTACATGGACGCCACCTCCGCGGAGCCGACCCAGGATCTACACGGCCGCGATGCGTTGATCCCGATCTTCGAGAACCTGAACACCTACACCGCGACAACCCACTTCAACGGGCAGAGCACCGTCGATCTCGACGGCGATCGGGCGACGGGCGAAAGCTACTGCATCGCCCACCACGTGTTCTCCGACGAGGCCGGGCAACGGAAACTGATGATCGCCTCGATTCGCTATCTGGACCAATTCGTCAAGCAGGACGGTGAGTGGTTGTTCGCCGAACGCCGGCTGATGGTCGACTGGACCGAGACCCGCGCCTCCCAGCCGTAACCGCGCGCAGGCTTCGGCCGCTGTCACCGACGCACGCGTGCCAGCCCGCGGCACGAGCTGGGTCCGGCGCATTCTCGCCTTCCAGGCCCGTCCGCGTCGACTCGGCGTTACGCCGTAGCCCGAGGTGTTGGCCGAAGGCCCGACGCGAAAGAGGTGTACCTGGCGCGACGGCGGGCTGGGCCAGGGTCAGTTTCACTTTCCGGGGGATCGGAGGGGCATCTATTCAGCAGTTGCCCCTTCCAATCAGTTGTCACCTCTGCGGGAGAAGGGAGTTACACATGCGACACCGCGCATTGGGAAGCCAGGGCTTGTCCGTCGGCGCCCAGGGCCTGGGCCTCATGGGGATGAGCGTCTACTACGGCGCCACCGACGAGACGGAGGCGCTGGCCACCATCGACCGTGCGCTCGAACTCGGCGTCACCTTGCTCGACACCGCCGAGGCCTACGGGCCGTTCATCAACGAGCAACTGCTGGGCAGAGCGCTGACAGGCCGACGCGACGCTGCCGTGGTCGCCACCAAGACCGGGATCGAGATCGACGACAACGGTACGGTGCTCGACCTCAACGGCCGGCCCGAATACGTCCGCCGAGCCCTCGAACGCTCATTGCGGCACCTGGGCACCGACCACGTCGACCTCTACTACCTCCACCGCATCGATCCCAAGGTGCCCATCGAGGAGACCGTCGGCGCGCTGGCCGAACTGGTCGACGAGGGCAAGGTCCGCTACATCGGCGTATGCGAAGCCTCCGCGCAGACCATCCGGCGTGCTCACGCCGTGCACCCGCTGACTGCCGTTCAGACCGAGTACTCGCTGTTCGAGCGAGGCATCGAAAACGACGGGGTACGCGACACGCTGCAGGAGCTGGGAATCGGGCTGGTCGCCTACGCCCCGTTGGGGCGCGGCTTCCTCTCCGGTGCGATCACCAGTCCCGCCGACTTCACCGAAGACGACTGGCGCCGCAACGACCCGCGATTCCAGGGCGAGAACTTCGACCGCAACCTCGACGTCGTCAGCGAGGTCGGCCGCCTCGCCAACGACAAGGGCGTCACGGTCTCCCAGTTGGCACTGGCCTGGGTCCAGCATCAGGAAGCGGTGGCCATCCCCGGCACCAAGCGCCGCAGCTACCTCGAAGAAAACGTCGCCGCGACAGAAGTGACGCTGAGTGCCGACGATATTGCCGCGATCGAGGCGGTCGCGCCGCGCGGCGTGGTCACTGGCGACCGCTATGCCCCCGAACAGATGGGAACGCTCCACGGCTGATCCACCGGCAGTTCGACCAGGCATTCACCCGCAACACCAAGGGCACGCTGCTCACCCTGCGGGCCGCAGCACGCCACGTCGCCAACGGCGGCCGGATCATCTGCATCGGGACCAGCACATTCATCGCCCCGGTCCCGAACCAGGCGCTGTACGGCTCGAGCAAACTGGCACCGTCCTACAGGGTGCAGGTGCTGGCACTGGAACTCACCGGCCGCGGGGGCACCGTCAACGCTATCCTGCCGACCGCGATCGACGGGCGGGTGTGTTCACCGACCCGAATCAGAACCAGGAGTTGCAGCAGTTCGCGGTCGCCGGCCTCGGCGGACGCATCGGCAACCGAATCGGCACCGTTGTTCTTGCGCCACAACACTTTCTGATCGGCCATCGGGCCGCGTGTTTATGAGATCTGCTGTGCGCATTGAAGTATGAGTGCGCGGACGGCCTGCACCGCGGGGCGGGCGCGGCTGGTATCGCGGCAGATCAGCAGCACGTCCTGGTGGTGGTCGGGGATGTCGAGGCGTTTGAGTACGACGTGGGGGGTGGTCGGAATGAGATTGGGAATAATCGGCAGGAAGGTGATTCCGTACCCGAGGCCAGCGAGTGTGATCATGACCCGGTACTCGCTGCTGTGATGGACGATCGCGGGCCGGAACCCGGCCTGTTCGCACCAAGGGGTGAGCAGATGAGTGATGGTCTCTCCCGCGATCCATTCCTCGTCACGCAGCTCGGTGATATCGATCGGATCGGTTCTGCGGTGGAGCCGATGGTTCTCGGGCAGAACGAGTTGTGCGCGGTCGGTGTACAACCGCTCGTGATGTAGTCCGGGCGGCGGTGGGGCGTTGCGGTAGTGATAGGCGGGTACGACGGCCAGATCGAGTTCCCCGGTCTGCAGACTCGTCAGCGCCGACAACGCGAGGGTCTGGGTGCTCTCGAGGGTCACCGCGGGGTAGGCGGTCCGCAGATCGCCCAGCACGACGGGCAGAAGCCGCAGGGCGGCGGTCTGGAACAGCCCGATACGCACGCGGCCCGCGACCGTGGTGCGCGCCTGCTCGATGATCGCATCAGTGGTTTCGATCTCCCGGTGCAGCCTGTGTGCACAGGCAGCCAGAGCGCGCCCGGTCTCGGTGAGCCGCAACCGGCGCCCGATGCGTTCGGTGACCGGAACCCCGACCTCTCGTTCGAGAACGGCCAGCCGGTGGCTGGCGGCGGAGTGGCTCAGATACAGGGCATCCGCGGCTGCGGCCAAGGTCTCATGGACATCCAGATAATGCAGAAGTTGCAAGCCGCGCACATCGACCATAGCTGCATAATATGCATGTATCAGGCTGCAAAGAATGCGCTTGTTGCAGGTAAATGACGGTGTTTAGCTGAATACATGACCGAACATGCAGTGGCCATACCGATGACCCGCCCGGCCCGATCGGGCGAGACACCCTATGCCGCGGGGACTGTGCTCCGCGATACGGGCGATCATGTCGCCAAACTCGACCAGGCGTGGCGGGTGATCCGTCTGCGGCGTGCCAAAGCCCTGCCGCTGTACAACGTCAGCGGGCTCGCGCGGGGGTTGCCCATACCGGCGGATACGGACGAATGGGAACTCGACGACGAATGGGCAGGGGCGTCATATAGCGAGCAGGTCCGGGCGCTCGGGTTGGAACACTTCGGCGGCTCCCCGGCTGTTCACGACATCGCCGTGACCAACAGGCTGACCGCGGCCATCTACGTGGCGATGCAGGTCTGTGCGCGGCCGGGGTCCACGGTGATCGGCGTCTCAGCCGGCTACAGCCATCCCTGTGTGCGGCGCGCCGCACGCGATGCGGGAGCCCGGTTCACCGACACGGTCGGCCTGAATGAGTTCCGTGCCGCGCTGGAGCAGGAGCCGGACGTGAGCGTTGTCGCCTTGACCCGGCTCGCTGTCACCTACGAGGCCCTGGACCAGACGGATATGCAACAGATCGTGCAGCTGGCTCACGCCCGGGGAGCAGTAGTCGTGCTCGACGACGCGGGGGGAGCGCGGGTCGGCCCTGCACTACTGGGCCAGCAGCGCAGCCTGGCGCTGGATGTCGATCTGTGCGCCACCGGCTTGGACAAGTACGGAGTGGCGGGGCCGCGGGTCGGGTTATTGGGCGGGCGAACCGAACTCGTCGCTGCCGCACGCGCACGCGCCTTCGAACTGGGCAGCGAATGCCGCCCCGTACTCTATCCGGCGGTCGTGGAATCGCTGCGGCGGTACAGCGATCAACAGGTGCGCGATCTCGTCGCCTCCACCGCCACGATCGGCGCACTGCTGCAGGCCCGCCTCGGGGACATCGTCGACAGCACCCCGTTCATCTTCGAGCTGACCGGCGAGGCGATTCGAGACGAACTCGACCGGCGCGGCGGTGGCCGATCGGTGAAACTGGCTCCCATCGAGGCGACAGCGTTGCTGGCCGCCGTGCTGCTGGCCGACCACGGCCTGCTTACCGTGCACTTCGCCGGATTACCACCGGGAACCTCGGCGCTGATGATCAAATTCATCTCGGCACAAACCGTCGAATCCCTGGGCGGGGCACAACGATTCGCAGACATGGTCGACGAGTCACTGACCCGGGCTGCGCAGATCGGTACCGACCTCGCCGCGGTTCGCACCGTCCTGCTCGGCAGATAACGACCCGCGCACCCGTGATTTCCACAACCGATGACGCGCCTGGTGACCGCCCAATTGCGGCACCGGGAGCGCACGGTGTCGTCTCGAAGCCACACCGGCTATCGCACTACAAATGCCGAGGACGCCCACTCACCTGAGTGACAGGGGCATCCTCGTTCCTATGTTCGATTCGCCCGCCGCAGGTATCAGGTAGCGATCGTCGCGTGCATCTCCCACACGATGACCTCGGCGCCCATATCCGTGGTCAGTGCCTGTCCGCCGCCGCGCAGGCGAACGGCGTCACCCTCGTCCAGGACCCCGGCGCCTTCCATCGCGACCTGCCCCCGCGCGACGAAGACATGTAGGAAGGGCGCGTCCGGAAGCGTGATGGGATCCTGCCCCGGCTGCATCCGCGCCACGTGCATCGTGGCGTATCGGTTGCTGATCCGGATCGCGGCGTGGTCGGCGTGCTCGGGCATGCCCGATGCCACGGGAACCAGCCCGCCGGAGAGCAATTCGCCGTCGATCTCGAGCTGCTCATACGACGGCGTGATTCCGGCCTCGTCGGGTACCACCCACATCTGGACGAAGTGCACAGGATCCTCGTGGCGGGCCGCGTGTGCGGAATCGGCGGCGGACAGGCGCCAGGAGTCGTTCTTCTCCGAGTGCAGGATGCCGGTACCCGCACTCATCCGCTGCGCGAGCCCCGGGTAGATCACCCCCGAATTACCCATCGAGTCCTGGTGCACGAGCGACCCTCGCAGGACCCACGTGACGATCTCCATGTCCCGGTGCGGGTGCGTCTCGAATCCCATTCCCGGCGTGACGATGTCGTCGTTGTTCACCAGGAGCAACCCGTGGTGGGTGTTGTCCGGGTCGTAGTGGCCGCCGAACGAGAACGAATGCTTCGAGTCCAGCCACCCAGCATCGGTGGCGAACCGCTCGCCCGCGCGGCGAATGTCGACGGACGGTTCGACGTATTGCATATCGACGCCTTTCACAGTGCGTATCGGGGCGGGACGCATTCGAGCAGAAACCGGCGCAGGTCAGGAATGACCGACTCCGGAACCTCATGTGCCCCACGCCGTTGGATGCGTTCCCGCAGGTCGTCTTCGTCCAGCACACCCTTGCTCGTCGCCACCGGTGCCGTGGAGAAGCAGGAGTGGTGGAGCATCGACCCCGGGCCGCCAGACGTGCGGCCGGTCGAGTACGCTCACAGAATCCGGCTTCCGTACATCTGTCCCAGCGGGTCGGCGATCAGCTCGATCCGGGCGCCGTCGGGGTCGCGGAAGTACATCGACACCTCACTGTGCTCGACGAACTCGACCCCGGCATCGGTCAGTCTGTCGCGCAGCGTCTCCCACTGCGAGGGTTCGAGGCTGATCGCCACATGGTGCAAGCCCCCGAGAACCTCCTGGTACGGACCGAGGTCCAGGCCCGGAAAGTCGAAGAACGCCAACAGATTCCCGTTACCGATATCGAAGAAGAAGTGCGAAGACCCCGGGTAGTCGCGGTTCTCGATCAACTCGACCAGCGGGAAGCCGAGCAGGTCCTGATAGAACCGGACAGTCCGTTCGACATCCGAGGAGACCAGCGCCGTGTGGTGCAACCCGCGAGCCGTGGACGCGGGAGCATCGTCGTGCGGCCGCATGTACTTCTCCCGCAGCCGCGCACGCATCGTTTCCTGCTCCGCGGAACGTCGCTGCTCGGTCTCGTTCATCTCTCCCGCTCCTCCCAATCGCTATCGGGCCGACTCCTCAACGGTAACCCAAGTAGTTTCCTAGTCAATCATTCTTCGAGAAGACGATCGGTTTCGTCTCCCACGGCGCCGACGGCGGTATCCGCGCCGTGGAACAGTGGCGTCAGATCGTCGCCAACTTCCAGGTGATCGACATCCGCAGCCAAGTCGCACTCGGCCTGTTCACCGACTTCGGGCCCGACGGCTTCGCACCGATCGAGCGCCGGGCCGGCGAACTGACCACCCTCTTGGACAATCTCGTCGACGCAACCAATCACATGCGCCGCTGACACCCACCGAAACATGGACGCCGGGTCGGTCCGGTGGGGTCTTGCTTCTCGGCTCACCGACCGACCCGGCGACCGGGCGTGCGGATGGGTACAACTTCACCCCGATGAAGGTCAATATGGTCGACGAAGCACCACGCGCCGCGTCAACGTACCGATGTGGTCAGGCCCGAGGTCGGCCGAGGGCGCGTTGCGCCGCAGCGGGATCCAAGTGCTCGACGACCCGGGACAGCACATCACCGAGCCGACTCACCTCGGCGGGTGTGAGAGCATCGAACAGATGCTTGCGAACCGTCTCCACATGCCCTGGAGCGGTCTCGACCAACTTGTCCCAGCCCGCCGCGGTCAATACCGCCCACACGCCACGGCCGTCATCCTCGCAGCCGAGCCGCTCCGCCCACCCGGCGCGAACCAACCGGGCCAGCGCACGAGAGACTCCCCCACGGGTCGTCATGATCCGGTCGGCGACATCGGCCATCCGCAATCGCCGATCGGGAGCCTCCGACAACGCGACGAGAATCTCGAAGTCCGCGAACCCGATCCCGCTGTCCCGGGACAACTGCCGCTCCATCGCTCCCTGCAGCAGCCGCGATGCGTCGATATACGCCCGCCACGTCCGGGCCTGCTCCGGCTCGAGCCACTGCGGTTCAGACACCTCCACTCCCCCACCATACGCGGATGGTTTACAGAGAAACTATCAGCGGAAACCGGCGTCACAGCGGCTGGCCCAGGCCACCGCCACTACTCGGAAGATGCTCGTCCGAGGCGGCGGGCGATCTCACGGATCCCGAGACCGCGTTCGCGCAGCGTGGCAATACGTTGGCGTTCGAGTCGCCTCAGATACCGGTCCCGACCGGGCCTCGTCGGAGATCCGCAACGAGGACGACATCATCCTTACTATGAGACGCCGCCACCCCGGGAACCGATCACCACCGGCCTTCCCCCCGCGCCTCGCGTGTTCCTCGGCCGGGACCGGGAGTTGCAGCAGATCCTCGACGCCGCGGACCAGAGGCGGGCGGTGTCGATCCACGCGATCGACGGCATGGCCGGCGTCGGGAAAACCGCCACATCAACCTGGACCGAAACTATGGGGTCAGGTCACACCCAGACCACAACCCTGCCGGGCTGAACTGTCTTTTATGTAGGGGGTGGGGCAGGCTCGGCTCGAGGCGGATTACGACGCCGAGACGATGCCGGCGGAACGTAGCCGGGTAAGGACCCTGCGGTACGCATACACTGTGGTCTCCAGTTCGTGATCTCCGTGGGCGGCCGAGGTGAAGCCACCATTGAAAATCGAATTGATTACTCCCTCAGTAGCAAGACCCCACATCAGGGCTTCACTGATGTCGAGCGGGCCGTTCGCGAGTTGAGACGGAGCAATGCCTCCGAGACTTGCGACTCCGGGTGTGATGCCGACGTCGGGCGCGTTCGCCGGACGGAGATGGACCCAGTAAGTCGACGCCAACCCATAGGCGAAGCCAGCGATCCCGAGCTCCGCGAATACCTCGTTGAGCGCGGATTTCAGTCTATCGGCGTACATGGTGGCGCGGCGCTGAGCGGATCCGTCGACGAGTGCCTCGATAGTCGCGATCGCGGCTGTGGCCGTGAGGGGATGCCCGTTGAAGGTCCCGGAATGTCCGACCGTGGAACGGATACCGGATGCGATCTGCTCCATCACGGCCTGCTTGCCGAGCACGACTCCCCCTGGGTATCCGCCGGTGGCGATCTTGCCCAGCAAGGAGATGTCCGGGTCGAGTTCGAGCTGTTCCTGAACGCCACCTGGTGCCCACCGCAACCCAGTGATGTTCTCGTCGGCGATGAAAAGCACGTCATGTCGGCGAGCCAGGTCGCGGAGCGCGCGGAGTTTCGCGGGTGCCAGCGGTGTCAGTCCCATGCCTGCTCCCGAGGGTTCAACGATCACGGCGGCAATGTCGCCGACGGCGAGCCTCTCCGCCACGGCGGATAGATCGCCGTCGAGCGACATCGCAACCACGGTGTCCGTCTCCGAGGTTGGTACGCCCGTCGGGGCCTGGTCGTACGGCGCCATGTTGCCGATCATGAGCTGGTCATGCCAGCCGTGATAGGAGCGGTGGAAGCGCAGGATCCGCGGCTTGCCTGTGAATGCACGTGCGAGGCGGAATGCCAAGGTGCTCGATTCGCTTCCGGAGCCGGTGAAACGGACCAGGTCGGCTGCAGGGAAGAGGGCTTTGAGGCGTTCACCCCAGAGCACCTCGAGTTCCGTGTTCGTCGCACCCGGTCGTGTTGGGTTGTAGGCGCGAATGGCCTCCACGACGGTGGGGTATGCGTGTCCCAGGATCGCGGAGGCGCCGTTGAGCGCGTGGTCGACATGCGGTGTGCCGTCCACGTCCCAGATGAGGGCGCCCCTCCCCTGTGTGAAGTAGAGCGGGAACGGCTGGAGTGCGCGGAAGTTGTGACTCGATCCGCCCGCCAGGGCGAGTTTCGCCCGTAGATACATTGCCTGTGAGGCCGGGTGGGTGTCGACGTATTCCTGACGCATCACGTCGAATACGGACTCCCCGGCTGCGGTAGGACGCGGCTCTCTCAGCGGCTTCATCGAGAGTTCCCGGTCGGCGACTCGGACTGCCCGGCGGCCGCGATCAGCGAGTCCTTCTCCAGGGTGAGCTGAGTGCGTAATTGCGCGCGTTCGCATTCCGGAAGGAAAGCGCCGTCGATGGCGTCCAGGACGCGCGCGAAAGCTGTCTCCACATCCCATCCGAGATTCTGGGCGGCGCGCACGTACTCCTCACCGATGTCGGTGTGGAACAGCGACGGGTCGTCGGTGTTGATCGACGTCGAGACCTGCGCCTCGATCATCCCCTGGATAGGCGATGCCTCGGGTGTGGTGTCGAAATAGTAGCTGGCGCATGTCCAGCACGCGGTGTGATGGATGCGCTGCTCGACAACTCGCTCGAGCAGTTCGCGGTTGCGCAGCACGTAGTAGCCGTGGTCGATTCGCTCGCAGTGCAGGAGATCGAGCGCGTCGGCGGTGTCCTCCAGTGGCAAGCCGGCGTGGGCTGTCCGATGCAGGCCGTGGCGTTCGGCCAAATCGAACGCCTCGACGAACTTCGCCGCCGGCCCGACGAAGTTGTCGCCGTCGATGCCGATCCCGATCACCTTCTCATGGGGATGGGCGAGCATGTTCTGCACCAGTTCCACGGCCACCGAGGTGTCCTCACCACGGTTGATGCCCGCGATGAGACCACACCGGACACCGGTTGCCTGCTCGGCGTCGCGTATTCCTTCGACGAGCCCGGCGATCATCTCGGGGTAGCTCATCGCGGGATGGGCGGTTGCCTGGAAGAACAGCTCCGCATAACGCACGTTTCCGGCGGCAACGCCGTCACTGATCGCCTCGAAGGCGACGCGGCGGTAGTCGTCGGGAGTGGCGATAACGGGGCAGACGGCGAAGAGCGTGCGCAGGAATGTGTCCTGGTCATACCCCGGGGG
Organism: Nocardia miyunensis NBRC 108239; assembly: GCF_001613065.1. Taxonomy (GTDB): domain Bacteria; phylum Actinomycetota; class Actinomycetes; order Mycobacteriales; family Mycobacteriaceae; genus Nocardia; species Nocardia miyunensis. The sequence continues at coordinate 70,677 of NZ_BDBQ01000078.1, read as the reverse complement.
ATAGAGAGTCTCTGGGTCATATGTCGGAAGCGCGATGTCGTTCTTCCGGGCAAGGTCGATCGCAGTCTCGGCGCGAATCGAGCCGTCGAGATGCCAGTGGAGCTCCACTTTGGGGAGCTTGCGGATCAGTTCGAGATCGTTGTCGATCGCCATGGGGTGTTCTCCTCATCTGGAGGTCAACGGGAATTCGGGGTGGTGACATCCCGGGCATGCCGGATGGGATCGGGGATGGGGGGACGCGTGGCGACGTGCTCGAAATCCCGTGTCGGGTAGTAGCGGGACAGATATGCCGACTCCCACTCGTACGGGGTGATGGGTTCGTATTTCTTCTGCCCGCCCTCGACGAATACCTCGAACGTGTCGATGACGGTATCCAACGCCGGCAGGTAGAAGGTGGGGATGGACAAGCGGGCCTTGCCAGGTTCCTGAGCAGCGATGACGCGGTGGCTCGTCGATTTCCAGCGATCGTTCGTCCAGCGCGAGATCAGATCGCCGAGATTGATGATCAACGCGCCCGCGACGACCGGCACGTCGATCCAGGTGCCGTCGGTCGCCTGCAGTTGTAGCCCCGTGTAGTCACCGGTTTGGTGGAGAAGCGTGAGCACGCCGCTGTCGGTGTGTGGCTGCAGGGTCACCCTGGGGTTGTCGGGTGTCGACAGTTCTTCCTGCGGTGGGTAGTAGTTGGCCGAGATCGTTGACGCGTCGAGGATGAGTTGGTCGTCGAAGTGGTCCTGAGGAAGTCCCAGCGCGAGTGCGCACAGTTGCATCAGCTGCGCGCCGAATGCCCGGGTATGGCCGAACAGCTCGCGGAAAGCCGGCTCGAGGCTGGGAACGCTGGTCGGCCAGATGTTCGGGACGAAGTAGTCGGAAAATTCGGGCGGGACTCCGGCGGACTCCGCCTCCTGCGGGTTGTCGAAACGGCAGACCTGGAGACGAACGACCGCGATATCCTCGTCCGCGGCATCTCCGCGCTGCCCGCGACGAATCTCGACCCCGCGGAACGGGTGACCCGACGGCGAGGTCAGCTCCGCCAGTTCGGTAAGTGGTCGCTGCGCAAGCAGTTTCATCGCGCTGTCGACGTGATCGAGGGCATCCTGGGGGATGCCGTGACCGACGACCTGTAAGAAGCCCACGTTCTCGCACGCATCCGCGAGCGCGGCGACAGCGTGCGTGGGATCTTTGCCGGCCAGGAAGTCGGAGATGTCGATGACCGGGACCGTGGTCCCTGCGTCGACGCTGGACATGAAGGAGCTCCTGAAAGGTGATATGGGCAAGGGATGCGATTCACACGGACGTCGCGGTGGGTCGGCCGCGGCCGACAGCCGTGAGCCGTTCGAGAAGGATGTGCTCGAACCTCGCGAAGTCGGGGTGGCCGAGAGTGTCGATCGTGCGCTTGCCGGGAATCCCGACGTCGAGCACGAGGTCGATCACGGCCGGCTTCTGGGACAGGACGTAGATCCGGTCGGAGAGCAGTACCGCCTCGGGCACATCGTGAGTGATCAGAACGACTGTCCATCCCTGTTCATGGGCGGTCGTCGCGAGCCACATTTGGAGTTCGGTGCGGGTCAGGTAGTCGAGCGCTCCGAAAGGCTCGTCGAGCAGTAGTATGGGCCGGCCGATCGCCACCGTCCGGAGCAGGGCCGCCCTCTGCCGCATACCCCCGGACAGTTCCCATGGATAGCTGTCGCCGAAGTCCTCCAGTCCGAAGGTCGGCAACAGGTCCCGCACCTCGGATTCGGCTCGGCGACGTGATCGTCCCTGCAGGCGTAGCGCCAGCGCGGCGTTGCCCACGATGGTGTGCCAGGGAAAGAGCAGGTCCTTCTGCGGCATATACGCGCAGTGGGACGAGAGACCATGCGTCGCGGTCCCCTCGGCCAGCATGAGGCCGGAGTCCGGCTCCTCGAGTCCGGCGAGCATCGACATCACGGTCGATTTGCCGGACCCGCTGGGTCCCACGATGGACACGAACTCTCCCCGGCTGATATCCATGGACACATCGGAGATCACCTGGAGCGGATCTGCTCCTCGTGGGTGGAACGCCTTGGTGACGTTGCGGACCGACAGGATCGGTTGCTGCTCGGGGTTCATCGTCCAGCCGCCTTCCGCCGCCGCTCCCAGGGAGCTATCAGCGCTTCGATGAGGTATGTGAGCAGGAAGAGAAGGACGCTGAAAGCGACCACGACCAGGACCATGGCGAACACCAGATTCGTACGCAGGGTGCTGATCTGCGTCTGCAGGTATATGCCGAGCCCCTTCTCCCCGCCCACGTACTCGGCGAAGACGGCCGCGGTGACGGCGTAGCTCATCACGACACGAATGCCCGTGATCACGAACGGCAGCGATGAAGGAGCTCGCAGGTACCGATAGATCTGCCATCGGCTCGCCCCCATTGACCGCAAGAGCTTCCCGGCTTCGACATCGGCCGAGTTGAGGCCTTGGACCGCGGCCACGGTGATCGGGAAGAACGTCGCGATCACGACGAGAATGACTTTCGGAGGAAGACCGAAGCCGAGCCAGGTCACCATCAGGGGTGCGATCGCGACGACCGGAACGGCTTGTGCCGCGACGAACAGTGGCAGCACCGAATGACGGGCCCGAGGGAAGAAGTCCAATGCCGTGGCGACCACCGCCGACACCACGATGGAGGCCGCCACCCCTTCGACGGTTTCCACCAGGGTGGGAACGGTGTTCGCCCACAGGTTCACCCGGTCGTGCCATGCCCCGTTCCATACCTGGGACGGTGACGGCAGCACCAAGGGAGATGGCTGGATGATCCGGACAGCCAGCTCCCATATGCCCAGGACAACGGCAATCACCGCGATCTGGGTCCCCAGAGTCCTGCGAAAGGGTTGTGTTCGTCGCGTCCAAGCGATCGTGGGCCGAATCGAGGGAATCCTCGCTGTTACGGCGGTCATGATGCCGGAAGATATTGGTTGGTGACGTACTTGGTGAGGTCGATGTCACCGTTGAGCGTTTTACCGTCGTTGTCTGCCAGGAGATTGTTCTTGACCATGTAGGCGAGGGTTTCTCGCCACACCTTCATATCCATTGTTCCGGTAGTTCCCTTGGGGTCCACGAAGAGGTAGGAGCTCTGGTATTTCGATACGTAGTCGACTTCCGCGGTGTCGATCTTTCCGGGGAAGAGCTTCGTCAGAGCGGCGTTTCCCGGAGCCGGATCCGCGAGAGTCTGGTTGTAGGCCTCGGTGAAGGCAGCCAGGAATTTCTTTGCCACATCCGCATGTGCTGCCAAGAAGCTGTTATTAGCGATGACCAGGTTTCCGTACATATCGGGTACGCCGTACTTCAGCGCGTCCCATGTGCGCAGCGACGCCTCCCCGCCCCGGAAGTAGAACTCGTCGCTCTTGTAGATCAACGCGCCGTCGACCTTGCCGCTCGACATCGCTTGGTACAGCGTGTTCCCGACGGTTACCGGCACGATCTTCTTGGTGCCGCCGTCAGCGGAGATCATGGTGTTCGCCATGACCTCCTCGTTCGCTGAACCATAGGTGCCGAGCCGACGGCCGCCGAGGCCCTGTGGCGAGGTGATATCAGAGGATTTCATCACCGCGAGAATGTTGGGATTGTGCTGGTAAAGCGCGTATACCGCGGTTACCGGCAACCCTTGTGCGAAATCGGCCAGCGCGTAGGTCGCGCCCCAGTTGAGAGCGAAGTCGGCCTTGCCCGAGGCGACAAGCCCGTCTGGGGCCGCACTGGTGAACGGGAGGATATTTACCTTGATGCCGTGCCGCGCGAAGATCCCGTTCTCGACGGCGAGAGCAAGGCCGTTGTGCGCGGGGCCGGGCATGTAGTCCAACGCGAACGTCACGGTGGCGAGCCCACCATCGGTGCCCGCCGAATCGGAGCCCGAACCACATGCTACGAGCCCCGTCGACGCGAGGACTATGGCCGCGACGGCGGTCGTCAGGCGACGCGCCGCGCGGCAAGTCAGACCCATCTTGAAGTTGACTGGTTTCACCGCTTGCCCTTTTCAGATTAATTGTATCGAGCGTTCATACAATCATTCTGTCTAGTCATGTGGCGGTAATCCAGTGCAATTGTGTTGATTCACATATGATTTACATGGCATTGCATAGTATTGCGATGTGGTTACGCCCGTGTCATGCCTGTTCGTCAGACCCAGTTGCCTCCGTAGGTCGTCGTCTTCTGCAGCAGAAGTAGGCGAGTGGATCGCACGTCGGGCAGCAGGTCGATCTCGCGGCGTCGTTGCTCCAGATCGGCAAGGGTCCGGCTGTGGAATTCCGACAGAATGGGGTAGGTGCCGAGGGTCTGGTCGACGTAGTGCACATCCGCCATATCGGCCAGCTGATGCATCACGGTTGTGGCGCTGCCTCGCAGCTTGATGCAGACGATGCCGAGGCTCTGCCGACCGAGCGCGGCCGGGTCGATGATGGTGCGGATCTGGACGATGCCCGACTCCATGAGTTTGACGGCGCGTTGCCGTGTGGCCGCGACGGAAAGTCCGGCAGCTTCGGCCAATTGCGCGAATGGGGTTCGCCCGTCGCGCTGGAGTATCTGCGCGATCGCGAGATCGACCGGATCCAGCGGCTCGTTGCGTGCAGCGGTGTACCAGGCCGGTTTCTTACGCTGGCCCGTACGAGCTGGATTGAGGACTTCGGTGAGAACGTGCGGGTCGACCTCGTCGACTGTCGGGTGCGCACGAAGCCGTGTGTTGGTGAACTCGGCGGCTTCGGCCAGATTGGCGAACGAGCCTTGCGCAAGCACAGTGATCGCGTCGGTCATGGCCCCCGCCCAGGAGATCTCGGGCAGGGCCCAGACATCCTCGAGCACTTGTGCCGCATCGGACAGCACCTTGATGAAGAACACGATTACTGCTGGCCTACCCAGGTAATCCGGATTCACCAGCCCGAGAACCTTGAAGACGTCCCTTTCCGCGAGCGCGCGCATGCGGGAATGGATGGTCGCACGGGAAAGGCCATGCTCCTCGGCAAGGCCCTTGACCGTGGCTCGTCCCTCTCGCTCCAGTGACTGCAGCAGTTTGCGGTCGATCTCGTCGATGCGGATGCCGGATCCGGTGAACGTTGTATCGGGCCGCGCCGATTCCATATCGCTCCCTATGTCCGAATACTTCACGATGCCGAGTGCAAGAGGCGGAGTTCCTCTTCGAAACTGCGACGGAGCCCGCGTTGGTCGACGGTATCGAGCCACGTCGCCTCGATGCCGCGGAGCGACATAGCGCTGAGGTCGGCGAAGCTCCATCCGTACCACTGCGCGGCCAGCAGATACTCCCGGCCGATATCCGAACGCACGAATGACGGATCGTCGGTCCCGAGTGTCACCGGGATGCCCGCATTCATCAGCAGTGTGGCGGGGTGGGTCGCCGGCGCGAGGTAGCGGGCGTCCAGCGGGCCGAGGATATCGCGCGTGATGGTCAGGCAGCACGTCACAGGCACGCCGGAGTCACGCAGCCGCGCCATCATCTCAGGATCTTGCGCCACGGGGTAGCCATGATCGATGCGGTCGCACCCGAGGTGATCAAGACAGGTGATCAGATCGCGTGGAGAGGTTTCCGTCAGGTGTGCGGTGCGCTTGAACCCCGCCGCGCCGGCGCGGCGGAAGACGTCGATGAAGCGATCGTGGCCGGAGATCGGGAGGTACTCCGGTCCGTCGAGGCCTACGCCGATGAACTCGTCGCAACGGTGTCGCAGGAGTTCGTCGAGCATCGCCTCTGCGTAGTCGGTCGGCTCTTCTCTCAGAAAGCAGGCGATGAAACGGATCGTCACACCCGAGTCGGCTGCCGCGGCGCGCGCCCCGGCGACGAGTCCGTCACGGACCTGGACGAAGGACATTCCCGTGCGCATGAGCGCGGTGGGGTTGACGAACATCTCGACGTATCGAAGCCCGGCAGCGTGGCTTTCACGTGCGAAGGCCTGCACGACGAATTCCAGGTCATCGGGGGATCGCAACATGCCGGCCACGAGGTCGAGGCCGCGGAAGAACTTGGGCTCGCGGTCGTCGTCGGTGGCCGACACGAGGTCGAAGGCATCTCGCACGGCCGGCTCGTCGATGTGACGCCCACGCTGTCTCGCCAGTTCGAGGAGCGCGGTGGGGCTGACGCAGCCGTTCAGGTGGCAGTGCACATCCACCTTGGGCACCTGTAGCGCCAGGGTGGCTATGGAGGGAACGGTGTTCATGTGGGCCTTTTCTGTTATGGGTGGACCGGAGAGGCGAAGAGTGGGACGACTGCCCGCTTCGAGTAGTCGACGACGCCGTATTCGGAGAGACCGATCTCGGGAGTGCCGGTGATGCCCAGGATGCCCAGGACCATCATGGGGTGCTCGACCCGGCATCCGAGGCGGCGGGCCGCATTCTCCAGCCGCGCCTCGGCATCCAGGTACTCCGCAAGGGAAAGCGCGGACATGATTCCTTCGACGGGGAGCGGCAGGAGATGCACGACTTCGCCCTGATCGACCACCACGTCGCCGCCGCCGTGGCGAATCACGGTGTTGATCGCCAGCGCCACGTCGGCCGGAGTGCGGCCCACGCACAGGATGTTCTCGTCATCGGGAGAACACGACGTCGCGATCGCGCCGGAGGTTAGTCCGAAGCCGGTGACGAGCCCCAGTCCCGGTGGCCGCCGGTCTCGCGGCTTGCGTACCACATAGGCCGCGATGCACAGGTCGTCCGCCTTGTCGACGCGCACGGTCCCGCCCCGCACGGGAACCGTGATCGTGCTGGCTTTGCGGTGGAATGCGTTGTCGGTCAGCTCGATCACCAGCGCCGGGATGTCGCCGTCGACCGTCGCCCCGATGGTGACGTCATCGCTCGTGATCACCGGTCGTTCGAACGGCACGGCTGTCACGGATTGCGCGCTGCGCGGTGGGTCCTCCTCGTCGCCGAGGTAAACCCCGTCGCGAGCGGCCAACCTCCCCTGAGCGAAGACCATCCGTGGCACGAACTCGGTCAGGTCGTCACACACCAGGATGTCGGCCCGTCGCCCGGGCGCGATGCTTCCCACACGGTCGTCGACCCGATACATGCGCGCGGTGTTGATCGTCGCCATCTGGGCGGCCGTGCGCGCCGGAAGGCCGAGTGCCACTGCGTCACGGACGAGACGGTTCACGTGGCCTCGCAGCATGACATCGGCAGCGGCGAACTCGTCGGTGCAGAATCCGATCGAGTGGGAGAGCTGGGGGTCGTCCGTGACCAGACCGATCAAGATCGGCAGGAAGGGCTCGACTGGAGAGTCGCGCAACAGCGCATAGAGCCCGAGCCGAAGTTTCGCACGGAGTTCCTCGATATCGAAGGCCTCATGGTCGACGCTCAGGCCGGCCGCGACATGGGCGGCGACCACACGCAGGTCTCGGTCGGCGCAGGGGACCGAGCCGTAGATGCCCAGATTGCGCCGGGCCGCCTCGGCGATGGCGGCCGTCGTGACCGCATCGTGCTGCTCGACGAACCCGGGGCAGAGTTCCCAGACGCCCACGCACTCCGGCCAGGCCATCGCGGTTTGCTGCTGCTCGATACCCCACGGTTCGGGTGTCGATGCCGCGGGCACGGTATAGGGGAGGCGGAACGGTGAGGCCCATAGGACATTGAGATGCGTAGCGGCGAACATGTCGAGGGCACGGCGAACTCCGTCGATGCCGCCAGCGGCTGCCGTGTGATCGAGTCCGGTGACGATCGAGGTGGTCCCTGCCGGCACCAGCGTCTCGGCGACCGCATGCGGTGCTAGTCGGCTGTTCTCCGGATGGAGGTGGCCGTCGATGAAACCAGGCAGCAGAAATGCGCCGGTGACATCGACGACATCTGTGTCGGAGTTGCGGAGATCGGCACAATCACCGACGAAAGCGACTCGATCACCCACCACCGCCACATCGGCAGGCCTGATCTCACCGGTCGGCGTGAAAAGTACCGAGCCGCCTTGGAGTATTCGGTCCGCTGGTCGTCGGCCCAGTGCCGTGTCGACGAGGGGAGCCCACTCGGCCGGCTTCATAGCATGGTTCCCGGGTCCGTCGTAATGCTAAGTGACTCTCGTAGGCGGTGAGCAAATCGACCGTATTGAAGCATCATGACGATAAGTTTGTATCGCCCGAGGGAAACGAGCGAGGGGTGCCCAACGGACGTTGCACAGTGTTTACAAGGGTTTACCTGGGCAACTCGTAACAGGCGGCCAAGCTCAGGATCGGTGCCTGCTCCTCATGATCGTCGGTGACCTGGTACTTGCTGATCGAGATCGCGCGACGCGAGCGGGATCGGTTGGTGGCCGAGCTCGAGCAGCAGATTCAGTCGGCTTCGCTGCGAGGATCAGGCGCAGGGAAGCTCCCGCCCGAGCACTCGGACGGGCGCCCTCGACTATCAGCCGCGAGCTTGCCCGTGGCACGCGCCGGCCCAAGACCGGATATCGGGCGACGGTGGCCCAGGCCCTGGCAGACAAGCGAGCGTTCGACCTAAAGTCCCACTGCTGCAGAGTAATACCCGATTGGGCGACTATGTTGAGCAACATTTGCAGGTCAAACGGAGTCCCGAACAGGTCAGCAGGCGACTGCCGATCGAGTTCCCCGACGATCCCCAGATGCGCGTGTCCCACGAGACGATCTATCAGCGCTCTATATTCGAGGCCGAAGCGCACTCGAACACGAACCGGCACAATGCTTGCGGACCGGTCGCAGCCTGCGTAGGCCACGCCGCAAACCCGGTAACGCCGCAGTCGACTCGCCGGTATGGTCTCAATCCGCGAACGGCCCGTCGAGGTCGAAGACCGGGCGGTACCTGGACACTGGGAAGGCGACCTCATCACCGGAACAGCCAACGGTTCGGCCATCGGCACGCTGGTCGAGCGCGCATCCGGGTTCGTCATGCTGGATTTGCCGCACACCCACAAGGCCCTGGACGTCCAGAAAGCACTGACCATCGCGATGGCCAGGCTGCCGCGCGCCCTGCGCCCGGACACTGACCCGGGACCAAGGCCAGGAAATGGCCAACCACGTCCAGATCGCCGCCGCGATCGACTTGGACATCTACTTCCGCGATCCGCACTCGCCCTGGCAGCGCGGAATCAACGAAAACACGAATGGTCTTCTGCGCCAATACTTTCCGAAGTTCACCGACCTATCCGTCTAACACCATCGAGTACCAGCCACCGATCGAATACGAACACCTCTACCATCAACAGACCACCTCGGCAGAAGTGGCCTGAACTGAGTCTCAACCGGATCCAGGACGGTTCACAGTCGACGCACCGGTCACAACTCGATGCCGCTGTCGATAAGCAGCGCTCGGGCCGCGGCACGCACGCTCGCCGGATCGGGCCAGCCGAGCATGCGCAGTGCACCCTCGGGGACCTCGTGTACTGCGGACGCGGGGTCAGCGCCGTCGTCGGATCGGACGTTGATCACCGTCTCGACCAGCCGGAACGGCAGGTCCACCGCGACCGGCACCCCGCCCGAGCCTACTTCGATTACCACCGCCGCTGCCAATGTCCGGTAGTGCCTGCGCAATTCGTCGCGACGCAGGCGAAAGCCCGCGAACCGCTCGGTGCGCAGTTCCGGCAGCACGTACAGCGCCGCCACATTCCAGCGGCTGGTGCACAGCTGCCATACGTCGTACCAGGCCAGCGCGTACAGCCGAGGCGCGGCCGGACCACCGCTGGCCAGCAGCCGCTGCGAGAGCAGCAGCGGAATGGCGATGGTGTCGGCCAGCAGTGCCTCGAGGATGTCGTCCTTGGCGGCGAAGTGGTGGTAAAGCGATGCCTGCCGGATGCCGACCGCGTCGGCCACCGCACGGGTGGAGGTGTTGCCGTATCCGTTGGCGGTGAACAGTTCCGCAGCCGCGTCGAGGATCTCGGCCCGCGCCGTCTGCCCCCGGCGACGCCGCTGCTCCAGGCGCGGTCGCCCGGGACCCACCTGTTTCATGTCAGCACCTGCGTCATGGCATCAACCTAACCGGGCGGTGGTGGCGCGTGCCCGGCTGAGCTGCCCGAATCACGCGCTCACGAATTTCTGTCACTCGATAGAAACATTGGCAAACAAGAAGTTACCGAGCGAAGTGTGATCGACACTCCAGCGTCATCGAATCCGACACATGGCGGGAAAAACTGTCAATCGACAGGGTGAGCGGAACTCGCCGCCACCACCGATCGCCAGCCGGAGCACGAGATGAGCACTGCGACAGCCGAAACCACTTCGGCGCCCGGGACTTCCGCCGCCGAGATCGCCGGGCTCCGCGTGGCCTTCCGGCGCGACGGCCGGGACATCCACGCGCTGCGCGGGGTATCGCTGGCCGTACCGCGCGGCGAAATCCTCGGGCTGGTCGGCGAATCCGGTTCGGGCAAGAGTGTGCTCGGTATGGCGCTGCTCGGGTTGCTGCCACGCACCGCCACCGTCGACGGCACGGTCGAGGTGGCCGGAGCGGACATGCGCGGCAATGATCCTCGCGTTCTGCGGAGGGTGCGCCGATTGCATCTGGGTGCGGTGTTCCAGGATCCGATGACCTCCCTCAACCCGACCATGCGGATCGGTGCCCAGGTGATCGAGGCGGCCGGCAGCGCGGAGGAGGGCGAGCGGCTGCTCGCGGCGGCCGGTGTGCCGGAACCGCGCCGCCGCATGCGCAGCTATCCGCATGAGCTGTCCGGTGGGCTGCGCCAGCGGGTGATGATCGCGATGGCGGTGGCGGGCGACCCGGACCTGATCATCGCGGACGAGCCGACCACCGCGCTGGACGTCACCGTGCAGGCGCAGGTGCTGGCCCTGCTGCGCCGCATCTGCGACACCATGGGCACCAGCATCCTGCTGATCACCCACGATCTGGGCGTGGCCGGCCAGATCGCCGATCGCATCGCCGTCCTCTACGCCGGCCGCATCGCTGAGATCGGCCTCACCGCTGAGGTTCTCGCCACCCCTGCGCACCCTTACACGATCGGCCTGCTCCGCTCCCGCCTCACTCTGGACACCCCCCGCATCTCCCCTCTTCCGACCCTCCCCGGCGCGGTCCCCGCCTCCCCTCTGCCCGGCTGCGCCTTCGCCCCCCGCTGCGACCGCGCCACACCCGACTGCGACCACACCCCACCCGATCCCCTCCCGATCACCCCCACCCGCACCAGCGCCTGCCCAATCCCGGCACCCTTCACGGAACCTGTGATCCCACAGCATGATTCGGCCACTCGGCCGCACCTGGCCGCGGCCGCGCCCGGCGATCGGTCATCCGACCACCACACCGAGCCCGAGTCCTCGGCCTCGACACCCGCTTCAGACATCGCCTCAGTGGCAGCTGCGGTTTCGGTCGGGGAGGACGCGGCAAGATCCATGTCGACGGCCGCAGCACGCTCGGCGGGCGCCGAGAGTTCGGTGATGGATGTCGGTGGCGGGGAGTCAGCGCCCGGCAGGCCGGGCGCGGACGGCGCCGGCATCGTCGCGGCGACTGCGGATGTGGTTGGGGAGCAAGTAGATTCGGTCGAACCGGCGGTGGTGTCGGTGCACGATGTGACCAAGACGTTCACGGTCGGTGGGGTGGGGCGGCGGGCTGGGCTGCAAGCGCTGCGGCGCGTGTCGGTGACGGTCAGGTCCGGGGAGTCCCTCGCTATCGTCGGTGAGAGCGGGTGCGGGAAGTCGACGCTATTGCGGGTGATGGCGGGGCTGGAGCAGGCCACCAGCGGGTCGGTAACGTTGGCGGGGCATCCGCAGATGGTGTTCCAGGACGCGGGCGCATCGCTCACGCCATGGCTGCCGGTGGGCGAGCAGATCGCCGAACGTCTGCGTGGCACCGGCATGACTCGTACCCAGCGCCGAGACGCGGTCGCTACCGCCCTCGGACGAGTCGGGCTGCCCGCAGATATCGCGAAATCCCGGGCGGCGCGACTGTCCGGCGGTCAGCGCCAGCGGGTGTCGTTGGCACGCGCGACCGTGGTGCCCCCCGCGGTGCTGCTGTGCGACGAGCCGACCAGTGCGCTGGATGTCTCGCTCGCCGCGTCGGTGCTCAACCTGATCTCCGAACTACGTGCGGCCCTGGACATGTCGGTGGTATTCGTGACTCACGACCTGTCGGTGGCCCGGGTGATCGCCGACCGCATCGCCGTCATGCACCTGGGCCAGGTGGTCGAAATCGGTCCCGCCGACCGGGTGGTCACCGCCCCCGTCCACCCCTACACCGCCGCCCTGATCGCGTCGGTTCCCGATATCGGCGCCACTCCCGCCATCCCCACCGGGGAAGCCGTAAGCCCATTGCACCCGCCCACCGGCTGCGGCTTCCACCCTCGCTGTCCCCTCGCCACCCCTACCTGCGCCGACCCCGCCTTGGCCATCCGCCTGGAAGGCCGTCCCGGCAGCCCTCACCAGGTCGCCTGCATCGAACGGAAAACGAACTGACCATGGCGAAATTCATATCCGCACAGGCGATCGGGCACCGACGCACAGTGCTCGGCGAACCATCGCTGTCGAGCGCGGCGTACCGGCGATTCCCGGCAACGGAAGCGACGGCTCTCGGTGCCACCGAGACACCGCGTGAACGGGCCATGCTCATCAGGTCGGCCGCATCATCCGGGACGCGAGCCGCAATCGCCGATCTTCTGGCCCGCACCGTGATCCGGCACCGCACCTCACGCAGCGACAGACGATATCCGGCGGTGTCCGCGCTCGAACCAGGCGCTGCCTCCATGGCATTCGGTCAGGCACATACATCACCCGGACAGCGAGCTGACAGGGCGAAAACCTCTGTGGCGATCGCAATCCGGCGGTGCGCGGCAACTGACGGCCACGCCGCTCGGGCGCAGCATTCGCTCGCACTCATCGGCCAGAGACGAAAGGCGAACTGAGATGGCGATCTCCATTCCTATCTCGACGGTCCAGAAGTGGCGCGTGCGCGTGCCGGCAATCCGGCCGGTGGATCGGGCAGTCGTGCTGAACTGGGCAGGGGTGTCGTTGCTGCCGCTCGTGACGCTGGTGGCGGTGGCGGTGCCGGTACTGGCGCCGCACAATCCGCTGGTGCCGATCGGTGCGCCGTTGCGGGCGCCGGGGATCGATGGGTTCCTGCTCGGGTCGGACAGTATCGGGCGGGACATTCTCAGCCGGGTCCTGTACGGAATACGGGCCAGCTGGTTGGCCGCGCTGGCCGTCGTGGCGGGCGGGCTGGTGGTCGGCGGGCTGGTCGGACTGGTGGCGGGGGCGGCCGGCGGAGTGCTCGACGCGGTGCTGATGCGGATCACCGACGCGTTCCTGGCACTGCCGGCGCCGGTGCTGGCCGTTGCGCTGGTCGCCGCTCTCGGGCCCGGATTCACGCACACCCTGATCGCCGTGTCCATCGTGTGGTGGCCGTTCTACGCCCGGCTGGTGCGCGGCGACGTCGCTCGGTTCGCGGCCCGGCCGCACCTCGAGGCTGCGAAGCTGGCCGGGGTGGGCCCGGTCCGGCGCGCGGTCCGGCATCTGCTGCCCGGCGCGTTACCCAACGCGCTGGTGGCCGCCAGCATGGACCTGGGCACCCTCATCCTCACCCTGGCCGCCTTGTCATTCCTCGGTCTCGGGCAAGCCGCTCCCGCACCGGAACTGGGCGCCGACGCCGCCCGCAACCTCACCTACTTCCTGCAGCAGTGGTGGGTGCCGGTGATGCCCGGCATCGCCGTCGGCGTCCTCGCCCTGATCGGCAACGTGTCCGGCGACTGTCTGCGCAACCTGCTGAAAACCCGCTAGGAGCCCGCCGATGCGTACCTTCGTCCTGTCCCGGCTGGCCTCCATGCTGGCCATCCTGGTCTTCCTGACCGCCGTCATGTTCACTCTGCAACGCATTTCGCCGCTGGACCCGGTGCACGCTCAACTCGGCGCCCAGGCCACAACCGAGGCGATCGCCGCGCGCCGGCACGCCCTCGGCCTTGATCAGCCGATCCTCGTGCAGTTCTGGCACTACCTGCTCGGCGCCGCGCACGGCGACTTCGGCGTCTCCTATCGCACTCGCCGCCCGGTCGGCACCGATCTGGCCACCTACGTGCCCGCCACCGCCGAACTGGCCCTGTACGGCATCCTCATCGCCCTGGTACTCGCAGTGCTGCTGGCCGTGGGCACGACCCTGCGCTGGCCGGGTGCCCGGCTGCTGCGCGCGGTCCTGTTCGTCGGCGCCTCCACACCGCTGTTCCTGCTCGGCATCGTCGGGCTGATCGTGTTCTACCAGCAGCTGGGCTGGCTGCCGGCCAACGGCCGCACCATGATCAGCGGCGCCCCGACCGGCCCGACCGGCATGCTGACCATTGACGGGCTGCTGGCCGGCCGGTTCGACGTGGTCTCCGACGCGCTGAACCACCTGGTGCTGCCCGCGTTCGCGGTCGCGATCGGCCCGGCCGTCGCGATCGGCCGGGTGCTGCGCTCCAGCCTGCTCGAGGATCTCGACAGCGACTATGCCCGCACCGCGATCGCCAAGGGCCTCAGCCCGGTTCGCGTGCTGCTGCGCCACATCCTGCGCAACTGTGTCGGTTCCGCGCTGTCGATGACCGGACTGCAAGTGGGCCTGATGTTCTCGGGAGTGCTGGTAGTCGAGCAGGTGTTCGGCTGGCCCGGCCTCGGACAGTACGTCGCGCAGAGCATTCCGGTCGCCGACTTCCCCGCCATCGCCGGGGTGGCCCTGCTGCTGGGCGCCTTCTACGTCGTGCTCAACACCGTGGTGGACCTGCTGCAAGCCGCCGCCGATCCGCGCCTGGCCACCGCACGCTGACCCTGCCGGGCCCGCCTCCGTCCGGTCCTTTCCTCATCCGACTTCGTTCCCGAATCCCAGGAGACCCCATGAGAATTCCGCGTCGCCGTCACCTCGGCGCCCTCGCCGCCGCCACCGCGGTGGCACTGGCCGCCACCGGATGTGGTTCGGGCAGTACCGGTCCCAATGCTGCGCCCACCGATCACGTGCTGCACCTGTCGTTCCTGCAGGACCCGGGCCAGCCGCCGGACCCGGACGTCTTCTACGCCGCCCAGGGCCTGCTGCTGACCACCAACACCTACGAGGGCCTGCTGCAGTTCGCGCCGGGCACCGACAAGCCTCAGCTGCAGCCGCTGCTGGCGACCTCGTGGACGGCCTCGCCCGACAACAAGGCCTTCACCTTCCAGCTGCGCCAGGGCGTCACCTTCCACGACGGCACCCCATTCACCGCAGCCGCCGTGAAGGCGTCCTTCGACCGCCGGCTCGCGGTGAACCAGGGCCCGGCGTACATGGTCTCGGAGGTCGATTCCGTGACCACCCAAGGCGATTTCGGGGTCACGATCACGTTGAAAGCGCCCAATTCGGCCTTCCTCGACTACCTCGCCTCCCCGTACGGCCCGCGCATGATGAGCCCGGCCGGGCTGGCCGCCAACGCCGGCACCGACCACGACCAGACCTATCTGACCACCCACGACCTCGGCACCGGCCCCTACACTCTCACCGACGCCCGGGTCGGCGCCCACTACGCGCTGGCCGCCTACCCCCGATACTGGGGCGCCAAGCCGTATTTCACGAGTGTCGACATCCCGGTGATCACCGACACCTCGGCGCAGCAACTGCAGTTCAACAATGGTCAGCTCGCGGCGATCATGCACGACCTGCCGTCCTCGGCGGTCGCGTCCTACATCGGCAACGCCAAGTACGCCCATTATTCACTGCCGTCCATGATGTCGGACTACCTGTACCTGAATCCGCACCACGGCCCGTTTGCCGATCAGGCGGTCCGCACCGCCGCCCAGAAGTCGATCGACCTCTCGCAGCTGGTGCAGCAGGCGTTCTCGGGGCGCGGCAAGATCGCGCCACAGGTGTACCCGCCCAACATGATCGCGCCCGAATTCGCGCAACAGCACGTGAACCACGACACCACCGCCCTGGCCAAGCTGGTGGCGACGCTGCCGGCGGACAAGAAGTCGATCACCATCGGCTACGACTCCTCCAATCCGGACAACCTGTTGGTGGGCAACCTGATTCAGGCGCAGCTGGCCGCACTCGGCATCACCGCCACCGTGCAGGGCTACCCGACCTCGCAGATCTACGGCTGGATCGGCACCGACGAGAGCCAGGCCCCGGATATGCTGGCCCTGGTCGGCTGGCCGGACGCGCCGTCGCCGTACACCTGGGGGCACATCAGTTTCGACCCGGACGGCGGCCTGAACTACCTCGGCTGCTCCGCGCCCGAGGTGACCGCCGCCTCGAGCGCGGGGAAGGCGACCGGCAGCGACGACGCCTTCTCCGACGCCGCCGAGAAGGCCCTGGCCACCGGCTGCTGGCTCAACATGGTCGACATCGACGACTTCATGGTCGCTCAGCCGTGGCTCGCGGGTGTCGCGGAATCGCACGTTGTATCCGAGCCGAACACGCTGCGGCTGGCCTCCCTGTCGGTCCGGTGACGTGATGGCGACGCTCATACGGCCGGCCCGCGCCCGGCGAATCGTATTGCTCACCCTCGGCTGGGAGGACCTGCCCAAGGCGATCTCGGTGCACGGCGCGCCGCCGCACGAGCGGCTGCGGGAACCCACTCCGGGCGTGCTGATCCAGACCGACGGCGGCTGGGTGCTGCTGGATACCGGCTTCAACACCGCGCTCATCCGGGATCCGGCGCTGTACCGGCGCTTCTACCCGAACGTCGAGTACATCCCGGTGCTGCCGGGGCCCGGTGAACCCATCGAGGAGTCCTTGCACGACATCGGCATCGATATCGACGACATCCACACGGTCGCGGTAAGCCATCTGCACCACGACCACGCGGGCGGGCTGAAACTGTTCGCCGGGCGAGTGCCCGTGCACGCCCAGCGGCGGGAACTCCAGTACGGGCTGGCGAATCATCCGGAGCCCGAGCATCACGCCATGGCCCGCGTCGACTTCGACGATCCGCGCATCGACTGGCGGCTCGCCGACGGCGAGGCCGACATCGCGCCGGGGGTTCGGGCGGTGCCCACCTACGGGCACACGCCCGGGCACCAGAGTTTCGTGGTCGAACTGGACGAGTCGGTCGGCGGAGGCGGTTTCGTCTTCGCCTTCGACGCCGCCGATCTCACCGAGAACATCGAGCAGGAGCTGGCCATCGGCGGCTACGTCGACGTCGATCCGCAGGAGACGGTGGAACCGATCCGGCGGCTGAAGAAACTCGCGGCCGACAAGGGCTACCCCCTCATTCCCGGCCATGATCCGCACGCCTGGCCGCACTGGACCGAGCACTTCCGCGAACGGTTCGGCGAATGACGGCCCCGATCACGACCCTGGATTGCGCGGGCCTGTGGCGGCGCACTCTGCTGACCGCCCCCGGCGTCACCGACACAACCACCGATGTCCGCTGGCTGCAAGGGCTCTCGCGGTTCGTGGACCTGCGGCGGCCGGCATCGCGACCGGACTTCACCGGGGTACGCTGCGCCGCCGAGGTCCAGGATCTGCCGACGGCACATCGGGACTGGCTGGCGGCGGTGGACGGGTTCGCCGGCACCCTGGTCCGGGACGGCGACCTGTTCCACTGGGGTCGCGACATCGGCCTGCAGCCGGCCGGGCCGTTCCCGGACGAGGGCCGCATGCGGCTCGCCGGCGCGGTGATCGTCGAGACCGGCGTGCACGCCGACTACGTCGAACACTGGGAACACGAACCGGCCGAACCGGATTCGGCCCGCTGGGCCCTCGAACTGTCCGGCCCGGACGCCCGCGCGCTGCTGGTCCGCGTGGGCGACCGGTTCGGCTGGGCGGCCCGGGTCGGCGCCGGCGTCGAGCTGTCCCTCGGCACGGTCACCGAATCCCACTGGACCATCACCGATTCCGCAATTCCGTGGCGGGAGGGCTGCGAGCTGACCCCGACTGCAACCGATTCCGCCACTGTGCACACCCACGACATCGGTCCCGACGGCCGGCCGGTGCGCCGCGCCTGGACCGTCACCGACACGGAAGGAAAACCACAATTATGAGTGGTCTCACCTCGTTCACCTCGGTCCCGGTCATCGACATCAGCGGCCTGCGCTCGGCCGAGACCACCGACCGGACCGCCGTCGCCACCGAGATCGGCCGTGCCGCAAGAGAAGTCGGGTTTTTCTATATCGCTGGCACCGGCCTGGATCCGGTACTGTTCGATGAGCTGCTGGCCGCGACGAAACAGTTGTTCGCGCTGCCGCTGGAGGAGAAGATGCGCTCCTACATCGGCCGATCGCGCTGCCACCGCGGCTACGTGCCGCTGGGCGAGGAGGGCCACTACTCGCCCGGCAGTACACCGGATCTGAAAGAAGCCTTCGACACCGCGCTGGACCTGCCCGCCGACGACCCCGACCATCTGGCGGGCAATCCCATGCTGGGCCCGAACACCTGGCCGGACCTGCCCGGTTTCGCCACGGCGGTGACGGACTACTACCAGGCGGTGCTGGCGATCGGCCGGGACCTGTTGTGGGCCTTTGCCGTCGCGCTCGGCGAGGATCCGGATACCTTCCTGCGCTTCGCCACCAAGACGCCCAGCCAGCTGCGGTTGATCCACTATTGGGAAGACCCCGGCGCGCAGGACGCCCAGGGCATCGGGGCGCACACCGACTTCGAATGTTTCACCCTGCTCAAGCCGACCGCCCCTGGCCTCGAGGTGCTCAACGGCGCCGGGCAGTGGATCGACGTGCCACCGATTCCCGGCACCTTCGTCATCAACGTCGGCGACATGCTGGAACTGTGGACAAACGGCGAGTTCGTGGCGACCACCCACCGAGTCCGCAAGGTCACCGAGGAACGGTACTCGTTCCCGCTGTTCTTCAACGTGGACTACGACACGGTGGTCGCCCCACTGCCCCAGTTCGCCGGACCCGGCCGGCCGAACCGGGCGCCGCTGCGAGCCGGTGAGCATCTGTTCGCGCAGACCGCGCAGGTCTTCCGCTATCTGCGGACCCGGATCGAATCCGGCGACCTGGTGCTGCCCGAGGGCTCGGTCGGCGTCGGCACCTTCGGCCAGGGCGCGCGGGTGCCGCACGCCTGACCTGAGCCACGCCGAACTCGAACGGAACCATCACACCGGTACGCTGATAGGACCGCTCGACCGAACTTCCGGCGCGGTGGAGCAGATCACCGGCCGCAGACCAGGCAGTCCAATTCGTTCACAAGGTCAGCAAGCAGATCGACGAGGAACACCATTCGCTGACCACAATCGGACAGTCGGCCTCGACTGCGACCGACGCTCTCGAGCCGCCCCGGTGAGTCCGGAGACTTCATCTCTTGGGAAGGATGGAGTCGTGTCGAGGAGGAAGTATCCGGACGAGCTGCGTGAGCGGGCCGTGCGGATGTTTGGTGAGATCCGTGATCAGCATGGGTCGGAATGGGCGGCGATGCGGGCGGTCGCCGAGTTGTTGGGTTGTAGGGCATCCGGAGACGGTTCGTGGGTGGGTGCGTCAAAGCGAGGTCGATACCGGTGCTCGTCCCGGCGCCACCACGGACGAGTCGGAGGAGTTGAAGCGGCTGCGGCGTGAGAACGCAGAACTCGAGCGCGCCAACGCAATTCTGAAAGCCGCGTCGGCTTTCTTCGCGTCAATGTAAAGATGATCAAGCCCGGCGGGGTTCGCGCTTTTCTTCGCTGCCCCGGCTTCGATGCTGGTGGCTTGTCACGATGTGCGGCCCCGCCGGGTTCCAGCTGGTGGGGTTCGTGGCCTGATAGGAGCGCGCTCTATGCCCGATTGACGCGTGCCCGTCCTCACTCGACTGGGAAGTCTCGGTGCCGTTGGAGAGGATGAAACCCGTTGAACCTGGTCGTTATTGGCGTGGATGCCCATAAGCGCAGCCATACTCTGGTGGCTGCCGACATGGTTGGGCGCCGGCTGGCGGAACGATCTGGAACGGCAGTTGCGTGAACGGGTCCGGCTGCTGGCGCCGAGCCTGCTGGCCGTTCCCGGATGCGGGGTGCTCTCGGCCGCGGTGATCATCGGCGAAACTGCTGGGGCACAACGATTCCGGAGCAAGGATGCCTATGCGCGGTTCACCGGCACCGCGCCGATCCCGGTGTGGTCAGGCAGCACCTCTGGCAAGGTCAGGCTCAACCGCGGCGGTAATCGCTGGATCAACTGCGCCCCGCATATGATCGCGCTTACCCAAACCCGTGGCCTCGGGCCCGGCAAGGACTACCTCGACAAGCTCACCGGACGCGGCAAGGCCCGCGTCGAAGCCATGCGCCTGCTGCGTCGGCGCCTGTCCGATGTCGTCTACCGCGCCTTGATCGTCGATGAACGAGCCGTTGCTCAGCCAGCCGATGCACCGACGAAACCGGCCGTGATGCAGGCAATGGCTGGACGAGTTGCTGACAAAGTCGCCCTGATTACCGGGGCAGCGCGTGGCCAGGGCCGACCGCTTGAATCCGCGTTTGCCGACCGATCCGAAGCGCGTTCCCGTAGGCTCAGTCGCTGCCGTTCAATGGGATAGTCTGTTCATTAACGAAGAGTTAACCCCTGCCACCCTGTACCAGGGAAGCGCTGGCGGATTGTGTGCGGCCGATGAGCGAGGACGATCAGTTCCGGACACTGCGTGACGTGTCCGACCCAGTCATCGAGGAGTTGAGCGCGGCGGGGTTCGTCGATGCCGAAGAAGTCGGGCGCGGTGGCTTCGGCGTGGTGTATCGCTGCGCGCAGACGGAGCTGGACCGGACGGTGGCGGTGAAGATCCTGACCGCCGAACTGGACACCGAGAACCGGGCTCGTTTTTTCCGGGAGCAGCAGGCGATGGGTCGACTGACCGGGCATCCGAACATCGTCACCGTGCTACAGTCCGGCACCACCGCGAGCAGTCGGCCCTACCTGGTGATGCCGTATCACCCGTCGGATTCCCTGGACGCGCGGATCCGCCAGCAGGGTCCACTGCCTACGGAGACGGTGTTGCGGATCGGGGTGAAGATCGCGGGCGCGCTCGAGACCGCGCACAGGTTGGGCATCGTGCATCGGGACGTGAAACCAGGCAACATCCTGCTCACCGACTACGGGGAGCCCGCGTTGACCGACTTCGGCATCGCCCGCATCGTCGGCGGGTTCCAGACCACCGCAGGTACCCTGACCGGGTCGCCGGCATTCACCGCCCCTGAGGTGCTCGAGGGCGGGATTCCCACACCAGCGGCGGACGTCTATGGACTGGGCGCCACCCTGTTCTGTGCACTGACCGGGCATGCGGCGTTCGAACGCCACAGCGGGGAGAACGTGGTCACCCAGTTCCTGCGGATCACCACCCAACCCGTGCCCGACCTACGCGACAGCGGCATCGCCGAGGATATCTCCGCGGTCGTAGCCACTGCGATGAGCCGCGACCCGCACCAGCGGCCGTCGGCGGCAGCGTTCGGGGAAGCGATCCAGCAGGCGCAGTACCGCCACGGATTAGCCGTCGACGAGATCGCACTGCACACCGAACAGGCCCGCGAGCACCGGCACCGCACCCCAGCCGCACGAAGGTTACATCCATCCGCGGTGCCGGCGAAGACTTCATGGGGTTCCGACGTTCTACCGCTGGAGCTGACCAGTTTCGTCGATCGCCGCACCGAGGTCGCGGAGCTGAAGAACTTGCTGTCCTCGTCCCGGCTTGTGACTTTGACCGGGATCGGCGGGGTCGGCAAGACACGGCTGGCGCTGCGTGTCGCGTCCACCGTGCGACGCGAGTTCACCGATGGGGTGCGCCTGGTCGAACTGGCCGACGTGTCCGACCCGTCGCTGCTGGTCAACACGGTGGCGGCCACCGTGGGTTTACGCGACGACCCGGCGCGCGCGTTGCCCGAGGTGGTGATCGAATACCTGTCCACACGAGAGACACTGTTGGTGCTGGACAACTGCGAACAACTGGTCGCGGCGGTGGCGCGGCTGGTCGAGACCTGGTTGCGGGCCTGTCCGGACCTGCGGATCCTGGTCACCAGCCGTGAACCCCTGGACATCGCCGGGGAAGCGGTGCTACGGGTTCCGCCGCTGACGGTGCCGGACCCGGATCAAGAGCCGTCACTGCGGGGACTGCCCAGATACGACGCGGTGACGTTGTTCGCCGACCGCGCCACCGCGGTCGTGCCGGATTTCGAGCTGACCGAGGACAACAGAGCCACCGTCGCCCGGATCTGTTCCCGGCTGGACGGATTGCCGCTGGCGATCGAGCTCGCCGCGGCCCGGATGCAGACAATGTCGCCCGAGCAGATTTTGCAGCGACTGGACGACCGGTATGCGTTGCTGACCCGCGCCAGCCGCACCGCGCCCACGCGGCAGCAGACCCTGCGGTGGTGTGTCGACTGGAGCTACCAGTTGTGCACCCTGGCCGAGCAGCGACTGTGGGCCCAGCTGTCGGTTTTCGCCGGCGGCTTCGAACTCGACGCCGCCGAACAGGTATGCGGTGAAGGTCTGCCCCCCGAGAGTCCGCTCGATGAGCTGTCCTCGCTGGTGGACAAGTCCATCCTGATCCGTGCCGAGTCCAACGGCGTGGTGCGGTTCCGGATGCTGGAGACGATCCGCGACTACGGGCGGCAGAAGCTGCGGGAGTCCGGCGAGGATCAGCTGATTCGGCGCCGGCACCTCGATTGGTGCCGACGGCTGGCGCTGGACGCAGAGGCCGGGTGGATCAGCGACCGGCAACCCTATTGGGTCGTCAGACTCGAGCGCGAACTGCCGAACCTGCGCGACGCGTTCGAATACTGCCTATCGGAGGACACCGAGCAGGCGGCCGAAGCAGGACTCCAGACTGCTGCCGCACTATTGCTGTTCTGGAGTTATCTGGGTCTGTACGGCGAAGGTCGGCGCTGGATCGAGCGGGTCGTCAACCACCCCGCCCAGCAACCCATACCCGACGGTGTCAAAGCGCTCCATGCAGGCTGCGTCATGGCGGCAATGCAGGGCGATGTGCAGGCGGCGGCCGCCTTCGCGGAGCGGGCGCGTGTGCTCGTCCAAGAGGCCCCCACCCCGATGACGCAGGCGCTGATCGCCTATGCCGACGGCGCCGTGGCGTTCTATCGCGGGCAGCTTGCGGCCGCGTCCTCCCACTTCGAACGTGCCGTCGAGGCGCTCGGCTCGAATCGGCGAGGATATCTTTACCTCTGCGCTTTGACCGGGATCGGCTGGGTGTGCGAACGGAGCGGTGATACGCAGCGGGCGATCGAGTATCAGCGGGAAGTGCTTTCCATCACCCAAGCGGCTGGCGAATCGCTCTTACGGTCGACAGCGTCGTGGGGAATAGGTGTTGCCGTCTGGCAGCAAGGTGAGCGGTCCCGGGCGGTGGAGTTACTCGAGAATGCGCTGCGCGTCAACCGGCGAATGCGCAGCCCGTACGTCGCCGCGTTGAGTCTCGAGGCGCTGGCCTGGATGGTCGGTCCCGACGGTGACGCCGAGCGCGCAGCCGTGCTGATGGGTGCCGCGCACGAGCTGGACCGGTCAGGCGGAAACGTTGCGAGCATCGTCCCCGCAATGCCGCAGCATCACGACGAATGTGTCCGGCTGACGCGATCCGCCCTCGGTGCACGAGGATTCGACGCGGCCTTTCGGCACGGCCGGGCGATGGGCATGGACGAAGCCGTAGCATACGCACTCGGCGAGCAACCCACCGATACCGCGCCCACGTCGGGCCCGCACGTGGCTTTGACCAAGCGGGAGCGTCAGGTCGCAGATCTCATCGCCCAAGGCCTCACCGACAAGCAGATCGCCACCAAACTGGTGATCTCCCCACGCACCGCCCAGGGCCACGTGGAACACATCCTCACCAAACTGGGATTCACCTCCCGCGCACAGATCGCGGCCTGGATCGCAGTAGATGCCCAACGACAGAATCGTTGACTTGCCGCTAGTGTGCTGAGTCGTTGTTCAGCGCCGTAAGTTTGTGGCAGTAGCGGGCGAGGCTGTCGAGGATTTGGTCGGCGGTCTTGCGCCAGACGAACGGCCGGGGATTCTCGTTCCAGCACTCGATCCACGTGGTGACGTCTTTCTCCAGTGCCGCAACGCTTTTGTGGACACCACGGCGGGTGAGCTGATCGGTGAGGTATCCGAACCAGCGTTCGACCTGGTTGATCCAGGACGACCCGGTCGGGGTGAAATGGATATGGAAGCGAGGGGGCCGGGCGAGCCATTCGTTGACGATCACGGTGCCATCGGCGATGTCGAACGCGGCGAACAGGCTCGTGGTGCCGTGACGGGCGTAGTCGTGGGTGCGGCGCTCGGGCATGCCCGGCATCATCGGCAGTAGCGGCTGTGAACGGTCCAGGGCTTGCATCTGTTGGGTCGGAGACGAGGCGCCGTGCAGCATTTCGGCTGTCGGTTTCCTCGTCTCCGCCCGTCGAACCCGGCGTGCGAGTTGTCCCCGCACCGGGCTCTCCACGTGCCTCGATGGGTTCAGGTGACGAGTTCGGACACCTGCCCGACGAACGCCGTGTCATCGTGACTCGTCCGGCGGAAACGAGCTCCGGCCGGGTCGAGACTGTCGATATTGAATGGTGTGGCAATGCGCGTGCCGCGATAGCGATACCGCCGCACCTGCATCGTCGCCGGGTTGTAGAGGACCTTCTGCGCCAGTACTTCCCGAAAGGAACGGACCTGAGCCGGCACTCCGCCGCCAGCCTCGCAGCAGTCGCCCACGTCCTCAATACCCGGCCACGGAAGGTCCTGGGCTGGCGCACCCCTGCCGAAGCCCTCGACGACCACCTACGCTCACTCCAACAGGACTGTGTTGCTACGAACAGTTGAATCCGCCCAATAGACGTCGCTGGCGTTCGCCGAGGCGCTGCGCGAGTCGGGTATCGCGGAATCGATTGGAGAAATTGTCAAATCTTGTGGATCGGTGAGTATCAGTTCAGAGCGTGTCCGAGTCACGGCCGTTCTGGTGTAGCCCGAGTAGCCGGTCGATGTCTGCGGCGAAGTGCGCGAGTTCCCGCGTCCCGAGGATCGGGGCGAGCCGCGCATCCATCTCTTCGCGGACGATCGCAGAACCGGCGGCGACCATTCGTTTGCCCGCTGCGGTGAGTTCGAGCATGGACGACCGTCGGTCGGATGGGTTGTCGACCCGGCGTACCCAGCCGCTGCGCTCCAGGCGATCCGCCGACTTGCTGGCCCCGCCAACGCTGATGCCCAGGCCGTCGGCGACGTCCTGTACCCGGCAGCCTGGATGCGCCGCGACAATCCGCAGCGGCAACAGCGCGATCAGCAACAGGTCCAGTTCGCGACGCAAGCGGGTGTCGACGGCGTCGAAAAGGTCCACCTGCAGCCGCACGATCCGCTCGAAGAGGACTGCGTGATCCAGCTCACCCAATTGTATTCCTGGGAAGATAATTCTGGGGAAGCATGTTTTGACCGTACATGACTATCGTCGACACGAACAAGATGACCGAACTGATCGACCGACAGCGCCGCTTCTTCACCGAGGTAATGGCCTTCCGGCCGATCGCCGACGACGTACGGTTGCGCGACACGGCACTGGGAGCAATCCCGACCCTCGAGGTCACCATCGAGGGGACTCGGCCGAGCGGGGTCATGCTGTGGATCCACGGCGGTGCCTTTGTCGCCGGTTCACCCCGCAATACGCTCGCCCCCGCGGCGAACGTCGCCCGCGCTGCGCGGACCCGGGTGCTCTCGATCGACTACCGCCTGGCCCCCGAGCATCCACATCCCGCCCCTCTCGACGACGCGCTCGCCGCCTACCGGGCGCTGCTGGACGAGGTGCCCATCGACGAGATCACTGTGGGCGGCGAATCCGCGGGCGGCACCCTCGCGCTCGGGCTGCTGGTCGCCGCACGCGATGCCGGCCTGCCACTGCCCCGCGCGGCCGTCGTCTTCTCACCGGCGAGCGACCTGACGATGGCGGGTGAGAGCTACCGTACCAAGGCGACCGTCGATCCGGTGGTGACAGCCGAGGCACTGCAGGCAGCATTCCACGCATACCTCGGCGGAACCAACGCGGGTCGTCCACTCGTCAGCCCGTTGTTCGCCGACCTCGCAGGGCTCCCGCCGACGCTCGTCCAGGCCGGCTCGCATGAGGTACTACTCGACGACGCGACTCGACTTGCCTCCCGGCTCGCAGCGGCCGACGTCGCCGTGACGCTCGAAGTCACCCCGGGCATGTCGCATGTGTTTCAGGCAAAAGGCTCCGAAGTGCCGGAAGCCGCCTGGGCGCTGGAGAATGTCGGACGGTTCCTTCGCCAGTCCCTGGACAACCGAGGAAGCGCCTGAACACCGCGGATCGAGCATTTGGTGGCTCCATGTCGAAGGCGGCTCCGGCGCGGACGAGGGCGACCATGTGTGGGGCGTTGACGGCGCGCCAGCGGGCTCGAGCGGACTCGACCAGCTTGAACACCATCGCGCTCCCGGCGGCGCGTGAGCCCGGCCCTTTGGTGACCTTGCTCCTCAATCGCACTGTCGCGAAAGTAGATTCGATCGGATTTGTCGTTCTCAGGTGGAGCCGATGGCCGGAAACCGCGATTGCTGACCCGCCGCCACATCCGGCACACGCGCACGCCCACAACTACCACACCGACTGAGTCACCGAGACGCGTCAACTTCGCGATGGCATCACACCGAATTGTTCACCCCGGCACGACGCTCCCTTCTCGACCGCTCAACACCCGCGCGCGCCCCGACACGCGACAGCGGGAGTGCGCGCGACGGCCGCGTGGGAATGTGCGCCCGGGAGGACGCGTCATCGCGCACGAAACCCTCAGCACACCAGACCAACACAACGCCAAACCGGATGCGGCACGGATGGCGTTGGTGCGGATCTGCACCCACTACTTCGCCCACGCCGCCTGGCTCGACGACAGCCAATTGCTCCGTGACGCCCACCGCCTCGCCGGGATCCCCGGCATTCTCATCCACGGTCGTCTCGACCTGTCCGGTCGTGGGACCAGTTTTTCGCCAACAGCGCGGACGCCCGCCCGAACCTCGACGGCGGCATTCCGGTGGTGCGGATGCTTCCGCGGCATCGACCGCACCACCGGCACAGGTTCACGCGGCGGAGGCGGCCTTCGCATAGCCGTCCTTCAGCGCCGGCCAGCCGCCATCGGAGCCGACCGCGTCGCGCATGGATTGCCAACCCTCGCCGTGGTTTTCGAATCCGGAATGCACCAATGTGACCGCGGTGCGCCCGCTATCGACAGCGGTGAAGGTGACGTCGACCCGGCTGGTCTTGGCCTGGTCGGGCTGGAACTGCCAGTCCAAGGAAATGTCCCAGGAGAAGGCGAAGTGGGTGGGACGATCCCACACGAGCACCCGACCCCACGGGCATTCGGTGCCGTCGGTCTCACGGCCGAACAGCCGCCCACCGACGCGAGGCTCGACGACAGCCTCGGCGAGAGCGCCCACCCCGATGTGATGCTCACGCGGCCACCAGCTGTTCATGCCAGTGGTGAACACGTCGTATGCCTTCTCGATCGGCGAATCGACGGTGAATTCGACGCGTACTTCATTGTCGTTCAACTGCTGGGTCATGACTGCTCCTCGGGTTCGCCCGTGCGGGCCGGTTTGTTCACCTCGTCGCGAAAAGCCGACATCGCTGTCGACCAGAAGTGGGTGAGATACGTGCGCAACGCGTCGATTCCGGCCGGGTTGAGCCGGTAGATCCGGCGGGTGCCCGACGCTTCGTCGACCACCAAGCCCGCTTGCTTGAGCACCCTCAGATGCTGCGACACCGCGGGTCGGCTCACCGGCAGTTCTGCGGCCAGTTCGCCGACCGCGCACGGCCCGCGCCCCAGCCGCTCGAAGATCGCCCGCCGAGTCGGATCGCCCAGCGCGTCGAGCGCCTCACTTTGGTAAGTCCCCACGAACGGTAAGTTTATACTTACGTATATTCGCGCGCAACGCTGGTGTCCGACCTGCCATCACCCTGACAACTGTCGCTTTGGGGTTACAGCCCCAACACCACACACGTGACCGGGGTAGATGGCGTCAGATTAGAGTCTTGACACGAGTTTCTTGACATGTCAGCCGCGTTCGGGCGGCCACTCGAACCTACGGGACGTCGCAGAACTACTGGCGGGATCGGCCGTGCAGGATCAGCAACCGCGACCCGTTGGGGCACCTCGGGTACACCCGGTCGTGCCGACGTGCATCACGGTCCACCCGCCGCGCTCGCATCCCGCCACGGCCTGGGGCATCCTTCATCCGAGACGGCCGGAGCCCTGCCGGTGCGCAGACGTCGCGCCGTATCCACGGACTACCGCGTACCTGCGTTTGATCGGTGCGGTGCGCGTTGGGCTCGGATCTTCGCCAGTTCGGCATTGAACTGGGCACCGATGACCAGGGCGAGGTTGGAAAGCCAAATCCAGATCAGGAAGACGGCCAGTCCGGCCAGCGAGCCGTAGAGTCGGCCGTAGGTGGCTGCGTGGGAGGCGTAGAGGGCGAAGCCGGCGGAGGAGGCCAGTGACAGCGCGACGGCCAGGATTCCGCCCGGCGCCATCAGAGGTATCGGGCGCGTCCAGCTCGGCCCCGACCGGTACAGCACGAGTACCAGGGTGATGGCGAGGGTGAGGAGCACGGGCCACCGCAGCGCGTCCCACACCGTGAGTGGGGCGCTGCCGATTCGCAGCAGGCGGCCCAGTTTGGCCGTCAGGGTTCCGGTGAGGACGAGAGCGAGGGCACTGGCGACGAGCAGCGAGACCACGATGGCCGCGCTGATGAGGATGCGTGGGGCCGTTCGCCATACAGGGCGGCGGCTGTCGGTGTGATGGATGGCGTAGATGGCGCGCCGGAAGACGCTCAGGTAACTCGATCCTGACCACAGGGCAGCAGCCGTACCGAAGCCGGTCAGCAGCCAGGCATCCGAGCGCTGGCGGATCATTGCTTGCAGGGCGCTGCGGATCAAGTCCCGCGATTGCGCGGGAACCAGGGCTGTGACGTGCTCGATCAGACCAGGCATCGCGGCGGGCTGGGACAGCCCGAATACGGAGACGATGACCAGTAACACGGGGAACAGGGCTAGGAAGGTGTAGTAGGTCATGGCGGCCGCCCAGTCGGTGATGCTGTCGTCCCAGGCGGTGATCACGGTGCGTTTGAGTGCCGTCGAATACGCGTGCCTTCCCGCCGGGCCGCCGTCGTTGGCGTCGGTGGCCGGTGCAGCGCGGGCACCACACGTGGGGACGGGATGCTCGGTCGTTGCTTCCTCAGCTGGATGATCGTCTGCATCGCGCGGCTCCTGGCCGCCTGAGCCGGTGTGGTGGTGCATGGCGCGTTCCTCTTCGAAGCGGGTAATGATGCGCTGCAGGCGATCGTGGTGGCGATCAGCCGATTGTGCTCTGCGCACGACTGCGGCGGGGACGATACGCAGCTCGCCGAAAATCTGTAGTGGAAGCTCTAGACATTACGTGTTCCGGTGTGTAACTTCACTGTCGTTGAAGTGAGAGATCGAGTTGGCTGGGCAGGTGAACTGCCTGGCATGCGGTATACCCGTCCCCTCCGGCGCAGACGAGAATCCGGCCAACCTCCCGGCCTGGACCGCCGCCGGAGGGGGACGGCGCACAGCACAACAAGGACCTTCGCAGGCAGAACCCGGCACAAGTGGAGGTGGTGGCCACTGAGTAGTCCCCAGTCTGTTCCGCGACCCGAGGAATTTCGGGTGCGGTGCAACCATCGGCCCTCGAGGCCGGTGAACAGTTGATCCGTTCATATCCGTAGATTCCAGGCCCCGGCGCACCCGCGCCGGGGCCTCCCGGCGTTTCAAATCTCGAGAGGTGTTGTGCAGCAATCAGATACGACTCCCACCGGCGGTGCCGCTGGGACCGGCAGACTCGATGACGAGGACTTCCCCGCCTACAGCATGGGCCGCGCGGCGGAAATCCTCGGCGTTACCCAGGCGTTCCTGCGCAGCCTCGACGCCGCGCGCCTGTTGACCCCGCAACGATCCGCAGGCGGGCATCGCCGCTACTCGCGCTACCAGCTGCGGATCGCCGCGCGCGTGCGCGAACTGATCGACACCGGCAATTCCCTCGAAGGGGCCTGCCGGATCGTGATCCTCGAAGATCAGCTCACCGAGGCCCAAGCCCTGAACGCCACCCTGCAACACGCCCTGGACGAGCACGAATCACGGGACCCGCGGCGCTGACCGGGTCCCCCGCCCGCGACTGCGGTAACCGCGGAGTGCACGCCCGGCCGGGGCTGTGACCCATGCCGGTGAGGGGTTGTGGTGTTCCGGTCAGGTAGGTCACCGGCCAGCGGGTGACACCGGCACAAGGCTCGTAGCCGACGCCTCTCTCGATTCGGGCCGGCCATTCGCCGGTTTTGCGCAGAGCCGATTCCACATGAACTCGGATGAGGCATCGAGCACAGCGGGATTCATGGCCCGGGGGACGTCGATGTCGATCCGCCCGGAACGCGGTGCGATCACTCACTAAATGCGGTCGAAGGTGCGTCGGTGTCCAGGTCCTGTGCTCGTGCAGACACTGCGCAGACGCGGCAGGACCTCGCGCCGGCAAGACGCGCTGCAAAAACTCTTCAGCGACGACAGTAGACATCTGGTTCATTGCGCGGTAGTTTCTCTCTCGTTGTTGGAGAAAGAAGAGTCGAAACGGCACGGGAGATGATGAACTGCCCGTGATGGTAGGACGGCGGGCGCGGCTACGGGACCAGCATGTACGAGGTCCCACCGCCCGCTGGGAAGCACGATGAAGTTGCACGGCAGGATGAAATTAGTCCGTCAGGAGAGAGGAGGCATTGCCCGTCGGGTCACCCGCAGAGATGTCTGGTTCGGGTAATCACCGACGTTTCGGTTACATGTCGGAAGACGCAGTAATTCCCCCTTTCAGTGCCCCGGCGCCTGCGGCGCCGGGGCACTCCAGTCTGTGGCGGGCCGCCGAATACGCCACGGCAATGATTCTCGTCCAGGACAGCAATCGACCCACACTCGGAGACCATCCACAGTCCGGGGCCACTGCAGATATGAAAGTGGTGCCCGGTGGCTGGTTCGGACGATCAACGGGCAGGAAATTACCATTCGAGGCGCAATGACAACGGCGTGTTCAAGATCAGCACAGCCTTCATTCCCTGAACCGGAAGGTGAACGACGTTAGGTGTAGTACCGGTACCCCCGGCCGCTGACTGGTCGTGAGGCCGAGATCTTGAATAGCCTGCTCTCGGCGGATTTCGATGGGGCACAGCAGCTTCGCGCACAGGTGCCCCACACTGAGGTCGTCGCGACTTGGGGAGAAGGATCGCCCAGCGTCGATCTGAGGGTCGCCCCGGCGTGCACGCGGGCAGACATCGCAGACGGCGAGATCCCCGTAGCCGCTCAGGTCCACGACACACAGGGCGGTTACACCGGCGAGATCACAGTGTGGGTCACCGACGGCTACCTCTCCGGCATCGAGTACGCCTGGATCACCGACGACCGGCCACAAGAGCTGCCGCCACTCTCGCAAATCACATTGGTCGTGTGACCATCGAGGGGTCACGCAGTGACGAAGGGACCTCGGAGGTAGTTGTGGCTAGCGTGTTGCAGACCGCGCAGCAGTTGTTCGCCCGGGAAGGTCTCGGTGTCTCGCTCGACGAGATCGCGCGACGAGCCGGTGTCGGCCCCGGCACGGTCCATCGGCACTTTCCCACCAAAGAGGCGTTGTATCTCGCCGTCGCGATCGATCAGCTCGAGCAGTTGATCGCCGAGGCGGCAACGCTGGCCGCCACCGACGATCCGGAGGCCGTGTTCGCGCTGCTGTCACGGATGATGGCCAACGGCGCCGAGAACGCCACGGTCAAAAGTGCACTCACCGCGGCCGAGTTCGACTTGCGCACCGCCGCACCGGGAGTCGCGGCAGAACTCACCGGTCACGTCGCCAACCTGCTCAATCGTGCACGCACGGCAGGCGTCGTGCGCGATGACGTCACTGCCGGCGCGACTAGAAACACCTTCTTGGGTTCTGCCGCCACTGCGGGGGGTTTGGTCTTGCGTAAGACGAGTTCAATCAGATCGTAGAGCCCTGCAGCGGCCCCTTCGATATCGAAGCCGTCGGCACGGAAATGCCGCTGAATTCGCTGCCAGGCATTGTGGTGCTGCGGGGCGGAAAAGGTTGTCGCCGCCTGGTCGTAGAACCGGTACACCCAGATCGATGCCGCGTCGATCTCGTCGTCCTCGGCGGTCTCGAGGTAGGCGTGTTGATCTCCTTGGACGAGCAGCCTGTAATTCTCGTCGATCATCAGCCGAAGCAACGGGCCCTCGAACTGATAAAACATCGGATCTCCATCGCCTCCTCCGACCCGGATGTGGGTAGCGCCTTCATTGAACCCGTAGAAGGGATCGTCAACCTGTCTGTCGATTCCGCTTGTGGCGCCGGCGTACCCGCGGATATAGATGATGGGAAGACAGTTCATGTGCTCTCACCTACCGGGGACAACGCGAAAGACGTTGAACGATTCTGCTCAGGAGTCGCCTGGATATATACGGTGTGTGTTCCGGGCTACTCGACCCAGAAGTTGATCTCACGAAGCTGAGGGCTGTCGGGTTTCAGATGCCAGCTTTGCCATGAGTCGCTGTCGGCCAGGCCTTTCCATCGTTTGGCCGCTGGTTGCAGGTGCCGGCGGAAGCGCCACCGGTACTGGTTGTAGACGGACATGATGTTCGTCGCGTAAGCGTCCGCCAGGCCCGGTGTGTTGCGAATGACGAGCAGGTTTTCGTCGTTGGTCCCGCTGGCCTTCGGGCCGAGGTTGTGTGAGCCGGTGAGCACGACGGGGTTCGATCCGAAGGGGTCGACCACGATGACCTTGCTGTGCACCATCGCGAACGCTCGATCCAGCTTCTCGAGTTCTTCCTGGAAGAACGTCGTTGGTGCGTCGATGGCTGCGGGCAGGACGACGTCGAAGTCGGCCTTCTCGGTGTTCTCCTGATCGAACAGATGCACCGGGTTGGCCGTAGTGCTCGGGTCCTGGTTCAATACGCCGCGGATGTAGAGACGCTCGCCGCGGCGTCCCGCGCGGGCGGTGTCGAGGATCGTGTTGAGCAGGGAGTCCTTCGGACCAGGGTTGAACATCAGGAACAGGATGGCGGTCTGTGCGCCGGTGATGATCGGCCGTGCATCTTCGAGATCGACGTGTTCATGGGTGGGGGTGAACCACAGTCGCATACGGGCCGCGCCCACCGGGCGGTCCGAGGGTTCACTGTTGTGGGCACGCAGGGTTTCCGGTGTAGCGTCGCCAGCATCCTCGAGCAAGGTCCATTGTTGCCGGTAATGCTCAGCCAGGTCGGGGTCCTCGATCAACAGCGAGTTGTTGGCCTGGGTACACAACCCGGTCATGGTCCAGTTCTGGCTGCCGGTCCACACCCATCGCGGCGTGGCGTCCTGGTCACAAACGACCAGAAACTTGTTGTGCCCCAAAGCGCGCGGCGAACACATCCGATCATGCAACTCGATCTGCCCACGCAACTCATCGCGGGCCTCGGCGTTCTGATCATCCCCCTTCTTCTTCACACTCCCGTTCGCCAAAACAACATGCGCATGGTCACCGAGCCGCGCCAGAGCGGCTGTCAGCTGGGGGTCGTCGAGTTCGTAGAGCGCCGCGTACACCTCGCGCCCGTCCCGGGCAGCGGCGTCCAGCAGCGCGAACAACCGCGTTCCCAGTGGCCCGGCGAGGTAGTCCCGTAGTGGATCCCCGGGTGTCCCGATCACGGTTTCCAGCTTGGTGTTCTGCAGTTCGTGGCCGGTGACCCCCAACCGGCGTGAAACCCACTGCGCGGCAACTACTCCGCGGTTGAACACCGCCTCGATGTTGGACGATGCCTCGTGAGTCAGCGTGATCTCGTCGGTCCAATCGCTCGCCGAGTCAGGGTCCGGTCGAAGGTTGGCCTTGTCGGCCCCGACCATCGGCAGTACCCGGTACGCCACCCTGTCACCCGGGTTGGTCATGTAATCGGTCCACTGGTATTTCTGGATCGGCCAGTTCGTAGACGCACGACGTTCGCCGGCCGCGGCCTGGTCGTCGGCGAATCCGACCCAGGTGCTGACGACCTCTTCGATTCCGTTGCGGCGACGTAGCAGCGCGAAGCCGCGGCACCCGGGAATGAATCCGTCGGGCTTCCATGCGATCAGCACGTCGTCACCGTCGTGATGGATCCGTACCAGCATGCCCCTCGCCCCTTTCCAGGCTGAATTGCCAGGGCAAACCTATGAATGCGGGTACTCCGGGAGATCGCTCGGACGGTCAGCCCGAACCCGCCATCTCACCACGCGACTCAAAGCCGCCAGAGACCGATCGTCTGTTGATCCAAACAGGTATGACGTTACTGATTCTAGTGGCTATCTCGTTGTTGAGGGCGAGTATGCCGACGCGACTTCGCGAAGGCCCTCGATCCGAATTCAAGTTGTGCGATACCCGAGACATCGTCGCTCCCGACCCACATACTGAAGACGGCACGCGCGCCACCGGGGCGCCTATCTCCGACATTCGCGAGACGTCAGGCGCGATCCACTGCAACATCACATCAACGCAGACTTTCCAGGGAACTGAAAGGGCCGATTTCGTGTTCAGGGTTGGGCCGAACTCCGTTATGTCACAGAAAAAGAAGGGAATATCTGTTCCAAGTGCAGATATATCGGCCACAAAACTAAGTTGAAAGCGCACAATCGAGCCGGTCACGACCATGAAACCATGGCCTAATGAGCCACTTGCTTTACACGATTCACTGCCCTGCGTGTCAGGCCGAGTTGAGTCCACTGGTTCACAGCAAGTCGGCATGACGCGGGGCGAAGATACGGATCAATTTCTTCATGACCACCAGAGCGAGGACCTCGACGAGCGGGGGCCACAACGGACCGATGGATTCACCGGGGCTACGAGCTGACGAGCCCAGGCGGCGTCGCGCGTTCAGCGTGGCGGACAAGCTCGTGCGGCGAGGAAACGCTCGATATGGGCACAGCGGCGCGGCAAGACTGCGGCCAACTCCGACCGACCAACCTGCCATGCCAATGCGGGCATGTGTGCCTCCCGCGCACATGCCCGCACAGGCCAACTGGCACAACCCGGTTATCCCACTTCGGCACGAACTCCGAAGGTGGTCGCCACGCCTGGGTCCACCTCGGACCCGAGAGTGAGGCTCACCAGCGCCGCCGCCAGGTAGAGCGCAACGAATATCCATATGGCGATCCCCATGTGGGCGCTGCCGCCGAGCAGGGCGGCGATGGCGGGGCCGACGAATGCGGACAGTCCCGCAGCGAGACTGTAGATCGCCAGAGCGCTGCCGGAGTCCGCCTTGTCGACGACGGCGGGCATCAGGGCGGTCAGCGGCACGAACCCGGCCAGACCGATGCCGAAAACCGCCCAGCACAACAGGGTTACGACGAAGTTCGGGCCGACGGCCAGGGGCACGTAGTACAGCAGCAGTGCCCCGACCGCACACATGACACAACCGAACCAGGTAACGGTGCGGCGCCAGCCGAACTTGTCGCCCACGATGCCGAAGACCAGGTTGGCGAAGATGTTCGTGGTGTAGACACAGGTCACCAGCAGCAGATACTCGCCCTGGCTGAAACCGATGGTGTGAGTGAAGAAAATAGGTGCGACCACGAACAAGGCGAAGTTCGGGGCGGTGTTGACGAGCCGGACGAAGGCGCCGGCGCTGACCTTCGGCTCGCGCCACAGGATCGTGATGCCGCTGACCAGACTCCGCAACGACGAGCCCTCTTCGATCATGGTCGGTCCGGCATGGCGCAGGTCCCGCACTCCCAGCAGCGCACCGACCGCGCCGAGCACGACGAGCCCGAGCCCGACCCAGAAGGTGCCGTACTCCCCCAGGAACGGAATGCTTGCGCTGGCCACCAGCGATCCCAGAGTGGGAAGTCCGGCGCCGAAGGCGAACCAGAACCAGCCCACCGAGGTTCCGCGTTGCCGAGCCGGGGCCGCGCTGTTGATCCACACGAGGAAGGCGTAGGCGAAGAACGGGTATCCGACACCGCGCAATCCGTACACGATCGTGACGAAAAGCTCCGAGCCGCTGGGGATTGCGAGAGCCAGCAGAACAACCTCGAGGACCGCCCACACGATCGCGCCGGCCAACATGACCCGCCGCGGACCGAGCATCGCCGAGAGGGTTCCGGCCAGCCACGAGCCGAGGGCGACGAAGATCCCGTAAACGCTGACGGCTGCCGCGACATGGTTCTCGGCGAAGCCCCGGCCGACGAGATAGGGCGAGAGGTAGTTGCTCTCGATGCCGTCCCCGATCATGAAAAAAAGAACGCCCAGGTAACCCCAGATCAGTGGTGTCGGCATACCGAGTCGGTCGACGAGTGTGCGCGATTGTTCGGACAGCATGATGCTCCCTCAGCGTTGAGGTTCGAAGGTGAAGGTTTTCGGATGCGGGAAAAATTCAGAGGTGCGGAACGGCGGGAACCGCGTGATGGGTGAGCGTCACGGCGGGGTCGAGCCTCCAGCCGAGCATGTTCGCCGCGAGCAGCGCGGCTCCCGCGGCAGTCGTCTCGGGCTCGGCGATCGCGGTGACTTCCCGTCCGGTGACGGCCTGTTTGATCTCGATCCAGCCACGCGAGCGTGCCCAGCCACCGGCGGTGAAAACTCTGGCATCGGGGGGCATCAGCGCCGAGATGTGGGCGATGGCCTGCCCACCGAGAGCGGCGAGCGCGCCGAGCACCGCCGACGCGCGTGAAACGGCCTCGGTGGGTGCATCCGGCGTATAGCACGGCGGGGATCCACCGGCCGCGCCCGGCCGGAATACGTGCGAATTGAGGTACTCGTCCGGTTGCAGATCGCCGTTGAGCATTTTCTGAAGCGCCGCAGCCACGGCCTGGTCCCGCGAGGCCCATGCTACGTTGCGTGCCAGTTCCTCGACGCGCAACACGGTGAGGCCGCCGCCTCCGATCCCGGGTCCGGTATCGAGCCCGTCGTACACTGGAAATGGCACCGACTTCACCTGTGCCACAACGACTTCAGCAGTGCCCATCGAATCCAGGATCGCCCCGGGGCTGAGCTGGTCGACGCCCCAGCCGCCGATCGGGTGGTCGTGTCCGCCCGCGACGACGACCGCGTCCTCGGCGAGCACGCCCGCGGCCCGCAGCCGCTGCGAGCGCAGCGGGCCCACCAACTCCCCCGCACGCAGCACTGTGGGTAGCAACTCCAGCGCACCGAGCGTCGCCAGGACCCGGTCCTGTACCCAAGTCCGGCTCTCGACCCGCCAGGCAGCGGTGCGAGCCGCCAGGGTGTCGCTGAGGAAGTGCACGCCCGACCAGCGGGAGGACGCGAAATCCGTCAGTGCCAGCCACTCCGCCGGAGGAACGTCACCCAGCCGACTCCGGGACCAGGCCCACCCGACCAGCGTGCGGGCAGGATCGGTGGCGACACCCAGACCCGTGGCGAGCGGCAACTCGGCGGCGAGATCGTCGAACACTGCGGTCCGGCGCGGGTCGAACCAGGACAGAGCGGCACTCAGCGGCCGGCCGCCGACGTCGACCAGGACACCATCCTCGCCGATCCCGGCGGCGCAGACGGCAGCGACGGCGTAGTCGTCGCCACATGCCGCGATGACCAATTCTTCGAGCAGGTCGAACAATTCCATCGCATCGATGGACAGCCCGTCCGGGCCGCGCGGGGTCAGGCGGCGCACCCGGGCCACGACGTGACCGTCGGCGTCGAGCGCGACGATCTTGACATTGGTGCTGCCCACATCGACACCGAGCACCACCCGCACCCGCCTGCGCATATTCGTCACCTCCCTTCGCCGGTGGTCAGTCGGTGAAACCGACGCTGTGCGTGAGCGTCGCAATCTCGGCGAGCACTTTCTCACCCTCGGTGCGCTCACGCTGCCAGATGTTGCGCCCGACGATCACGCCGCGCGCACCGGCGCGGATGGTCTGCGCTACCGCATCCACCGTATCCGCCGGGTCGCCCGACAGCGGGCCGCCCGCGATCACCAGTGGCACCTTCAGCTCTTCGATCAGGCGCCGGGTGCGCTCCTCACCGGGGAACGCGATCTTGATGATGTGGGCGCCGAGGTCGTAGGCGATCCGCGCGATCTTCTCCTCCTCCTCGATGACCTCTTCGGTCCGTGGGGCGCCGATGAGCACCGGCTCGAGCACCAGCGGAATATCCCACGCGTCGCACGCGGCGACGACCTTGCCGACGCGGTCGCACAGCGCGGCCCGCTCCGCGTTGGACATGTTCCACGGGAACAGCATCTTCACCGCGTCGACGCCCAGGCGCACGGCCTCCTCGACCGTGGTGATCAGCTTATGGGAGCCACCACCATCGAGCTGGGTGTAGTCGTAGTAGGTGTCGACGGTGAGCACTCGCGTCAGGTGCGGGTTGCGGGCGAAGAAGCGCTCGGTCTGCTTCACCTGACCGGGCGTCATCATGAAGCCGGTGACATCCTGCGAGCCCCACGTCTCGAAGGGAGCCGAGGGGGTTTCCAACCCGGCGATCCGATTGAAGATCAGGCCGTGGTCGACAGGCACGATGATCGCGACGCGATCGCTCGGTAGCGTCCGCCGCATCCGGTACTCCATGGACATGCCAAATTCCGCCTTCCGTATTGTACGTACAGACTGTACTGTCCATACAGTACGAGCTGGAGTTGTACTCGTCAACAGTCGATCGAAGGAGAACAGCGACGTGCGTCGTCAGATCCTGAACCGGCCCGAAGATGCCTCCGCGGAGGCATTGGAAGGCCTGGCACTCACTCATCCCACCCTGATCGCCTACGACCCGCGGGCCGGGATCGTCACCCGGGCGACTCCCGCGCGGGACAAGGTCGGGCTGGTCTCGGGCGGCGGGGCGGGACACGAGCCGCTGCATGCCGGTTTCGTCGGCACCGGCATGCTGGACGTGGCGGTGCCCGGCGCGGTGTTCGCCAGCCCGACCGCCCTGCAAGTCCACGAGGGCACCGTCGCGGCCGACTCCAGCCGCGGTGTGGTTCAGATCGTCAAGAACTACACCGGGGACGTGCTCAACTTTCAGATCGCCAGTGAGCTCGCGGGCAACGATGCGGTCGAGACCGAGGTCGTACTCGTGGACGACGATCTCGCCACGCAGAACGACGACGGGCCGGGCCGCCGCGGGACGGCCGCGGTGCTCGCCGTGGAGAAGATCTGCGGCGCGAGCGCCGAAGCGGGCGCCGAACTCGGCGAGGTGGCCGAACTGGGCCGACGCGTAGCACGCAACTCTCGCACACTCGCCTTCGCGCTCAGCGCGGGCACCCATCCCGGTGCGACCGAGCCGGCTTTCACGCTGGGCATGGACGAGGTCGAGTTGGGGGTCGGGGTCCACGGCGAACGAGGCACCGGTCGCGTGCGGTTCGCCGACGCCGACGCATTGACAGCCCTGCTGATCGACCCGCTGGTCACGGACCTGGGGCTGACGCGGGGATCGTCGGTCATCGCGATCGTCAACGGTCTCGGCGGCACGTACCCGATCGAGATCGGCGTCGCCGCCCGCGCGGTGCACCGGATTCTTGCAGACCGCGGCATCGCCATCGCCGGCTCGCTGGCAGGCAACTACGTGACCTCGCTCGACATGGTCGGACTTTCACTCACCCTGCTGCCCGCTGATACCGACCTGATACCTCTGTGGGAAGCGCCCGTGCGCACCCCTGCCTGGACCTGGTGAAGGGACCTGCCATGACCGATACACCACTTCCACACGGCTTCGGCCGGCGCTGGGTCGAAACTCTGTTCGCGACGTTCGTCGAACGCACCGAGGCGCTCGCCGATCTGGACCGGCGGTCCGGAGACGGCGATTTCGGCGCCAATATCGCCGCGGCCCTGCGCCGCGCGCAGGAGAACATCGACGCTGAGCCGCCGCGGGACTACCGGGGCTGGCTCACGGCCGTATCGCGCGG
Source organism: Nocardia miyunensis NBRC 108239 (assembly GCF_001613065.1). Classification (GTDB taxonomy): domain Bacteria; phylum Actinomycetota; class Actinomycetes; order Mycobacteriales; family Mycobacteriaceae; genus Nocardia; species Nocardia miyunensis. The sequence continues at coordinate 31,029 of NZ_BDBQ01000078.1, read as the reverse complement.
TTTCCTCGGAACCGGAGGGACGAGCGGGCCGCTGTTCGGAATGTTCTTCCGCGAGCTGGCACGCTGCTGCGAGGCCCCCGAGCCCACGCTGGCCGAGCTTTCGGCGGGTTTGAGCGCCGGCCTCGCGACCGTGCAGCGCTACGGCAAGGCACAGGTCGGGCACAAGACGATGGTGGACGCGCTCAGCCCCGCCGCCCGCACGTTGGAATCGCTGATCGCTGCAGCGGCCGAGCCTGCCGAAGTGCTTGCGGCAACGGCACGCGCCGCCGTGGCAGGAGCGTTGAGCACGGCCGAGCTGGTCGCCAAGCGCGGACGTGCGAGCTACGTCGGCGATGTGGCGCGCGGCGTGCCCGACCCCGGCGCGGCAGCGGCGGCACTGGTTCTCCAGTCGGCGTTCGCGGCGGTCGGGGAGAATCCTGTGACAGTCGACACGAGCTGGATCGGCTGACTTCGTACGGACCGTACGGACGATTAGACTCGAATGCGATCGTTGCGAACTACGGGAGGGAGTACGTGTGGTAGCGGCCACCGATGCGATCGATCGCCAGTCGTCGACCCCCTATTACCAACAGCTGTTCGCGGCGCTCGAGCGGCGCCTGGCCAGCGGAACGATCGCGCACGGGGAGCGACTCCCGAGCGAGAACGAGCTGTGCACCGAGTTCGGTCTGTCCCGGGCCACCGTCCGTCAGGCGCTCCAGTTGCTCGAATCGCGTGGACTGGCGAACCGGGTACCCGGGCGCGGGGTCTTCGCCAGCGAACCCAGCGCCGAGCGCGGCTGGGTGATCCAGGGCCCGGAAGGGTTTCTGGAGAACGCGATCGGCCACCAGAATCGCTCGGTGACGACCACGGTGCTGAGTCACGGTCCGACCATCCTGCCCGACTACGCATGTCAGGCACTGCAGGTGGCGCAGAACACCGCGGGCTATCGGCTGACCCGGCTGCGCTCGCTCGACGGCGTCCCCGCGCTCTACAGCGTCAACTACAGCCCACCCGATCTCGTCCCGGTGGTGGCCTCGGCACAGGAAGTACTCGAGGGCCGGGCCTCGCTCAGCGAGCTTCTCGCGAACGCGGGCTACACCCTCGGCGGCGCCCACCGCGCGATCCGTGCGGTGGCGCCGACGCCGGAGATCGCGGCCGCATTGGGAGTCACAGCCTCGACCCCGCTCCTGCACATCCAATCCACCTCCTGGACCCCTGGTGGCGACCGGTACGACGTCTACGACACCTGGGTGCGCAGCGACGTCATCCCGCTCGAAGTCAACGTCGACACGGGCGGATAACCAGCAACCAGGCCGGTGCGAACACCGGCCCGGCTCCCCACATCAGCCGCAGCTGGGCGCAGGCCGGACGGCCGAAACGCCTTCCCCGCAACACCGTGAGCGCCTGATCGTGATATACCCGGTGCCCGCCGAGAGTGCGGTCCGGCTCGGCCAGCAAACCCCGACGCTCGTAATAGCGCAAGGTCTGGGTGTTCACGCCCGCTGCAGCGGCCAGTTCGCTCGTGCGTAAACCGGCGCTCATCGGTTGCCGCCGCTCGCGGCCTCCACGCGCCCAGCGAAGGCGTCGAGCACCCCGACGTAGACATCGGGGACACCGACCTGCATCACCAGTTCGGCATCAGTGGAAGCGAACTCGAACCCGAAGAACGAGCAACACCTCGACTCGCGCGCGGCAAGATCCCGGGCGACCGGCTCGGCACCGGGGTCTGCCACCACCTCCAGCACCGTGGGTGCCGAGCGGCGGGGGCGCCGCACCGACTCGGCGAAGAAGCGGCCGAACTCGGCGACCCGGATCGGCTGCTCGACCGTCGGCAGCGTGCACGCATCCGGTACCCAATTGCCCTCAGCAGGCGAAATCGTCATGCCGCAACGGTAAGCCTGTACCCAGGTACAGGATGCAACCCCGAAAACCCCGACCGACATCAGGCCACGACCCACCCGAGCTGTCACCGCACCTACGTCGACGTAACTCACGTGCCTCTTCGCTAATTGCGGCTCAATCAGGGAGTTGCATTGACAACTGGAGATAAAGCGCTCTGAACTTCGGCCGACTCCAGCGCCGACTCGGCACACGCCCGTCCACCGCATTGCGGGCAGCGGTGCCGGTGCGTTATTTCGTGTTCGACGTTCTGGAAATCGCTGCGGAATCGGTCATGGACCTGCCCTATCTCGAACGCCGCGAACGCCTGGACGAACTGCACCTCGATGGCGGACCGATACGCGTGCCGCCGACGTGGATCGGTGAAGATCCCGAGCGGATGCCGCGGATCGCGGCGGATGCCGGGCTGGAGGGCATCGTGCTGAAACGAACCAACTCCATACGGCGTGCTGCGCCAGCCCTCGTTCAAAGGCGTCCGCAGCGACGTCGACGTCACCGAGATCGGGTGGCCGAGCTGATCATTCATTGGCATCGGATGTTGCTGACCGGGCTTCGGATGTTCTCGCACCGGGATCCGACCGGATGCCGCCACTGGGCGCGGTGGTGTGCGGTTGGGACTCGAGATTGCCCGCACGGAAGCGTGAACCGGGCCGATATTGTTGACACGTGATCGAAATTGGTGACCTGGTCAAAACGTCCGCCGACAGCGACCAAGTCTTCGCGGTTACCGAGATCGAGGACGAGGTCGCGCTGATCGCGCCACAGGCCGAGACCGCGCCCGGCAGTTACCCGTACTGGTGGCCGATCCGGTTCCTCCTCCCGGCCCAATAATCGGACGGCAAGCAGCTTGATCGCCTGATCCGGCGTCATGGCAGCCGAATCGCCGCGACGCGCGGTCACCAGCTGTCACCCTTCCCCACAGTTTCGGTGTGACGACAGGTTTTGGTTGTCACCGGTGAGGCGAGCTGGCCTTTTGCTTCGTTAGAGGTTGCAGATCGTAGTTGTCACGGTTTGCAGGTTGCAGTTGTCACCGCTGTGGTGGGCTGGCTGCGCCTCAGCTGGCGCCACAGACGATGGGTGTCACTGTGCGCAGGGTGTAGTGGTCACCGGCGCTGTTCAGCGACACTGCAATCCACTGTTTTTGTGCTAGTCGGGGATTGACCGGACCGATAGTGGTCACCGTATTACGCGGATACGCCCGATCGTCGGTATCAGCCGGGTTAAAATCCATGCGCATGACAGATCCCCCGCTGCCAGAGGCGAACTCGGCACACCCGGACAGGCCCCTACCCGCATTTCCCACGCTGAATGATCCGACTGCGACTTTCACCGCAGGGCCCGACACCGCAGGGCAGCTGTCCCGAACCTACGTGCGCTACATGACGTTTCAGCTGCGACGCCTCGCGTGGTTGATGGCCTACGCCGTGACTATCATCGCCTTGGCCAGCGCTGCCTGGGGCGAGGGCGGCGCCCTGCTCGCATTGTTTACCGTCTTGATCATTGCCTGGCGCTCCTGGGTGCAGACACAACAGACAGAGAAAGTATTCGAGCAGCGGCTCGGCAGATCCTATGCAGACGGCGCAGTCTCGACTGCCCGCCATGGCGCGGAAGCGGCCGATTTCGCCTCGCCGACAACATATTTCAGGCTGTACCACGCCGACATCGGACGGCTCGAGGTGCGCGGTTCCGTGATTGTCATCCGATTGCGGTCGCCGATGTTCCACGTGATCCCGCGTGAGCTATTCCCCGACTCGGTACTGAAAAGGCTGTCCGAAACCGGACTGAAGATCAGCGGATACCCGTAGTTGTCCGCGCAGCCGCCTACATACTCACCGGCGAGAACGTGCACATGACCGTCGAAAGCGCTGCGCCGCAACCGTTCGGCGGGGTTTCCCGGGTCACCCGGAATGGGTCGCTCAGCTAATCTGCTGGCTGGCCAGCGCAGACAACCGCTTCGTGACCGGTCAGATCATCTTCGCCGACGGCGCCTCGGAAACGGCGGCGCTCGGTGACCATCACTGGCACCTGCCGGGCGGGCACCGTTAGCTGCCATCCCACTCGAGGCTGAGCACGCCAGGGAACTCGAATCATCTATCCCACCGGCTGGGCGCGAGGCACTGCCGCTGGCCTCGTGCCCGCAGCGGCTCTGCGTGAGCCTGATTCCGTGGGGACCAGTCCCGGATTCGTGCCTTGTGCGTGGTAGGGGCGGGTTTCGGGTGTCCGTATCATGACGTCGTGGGCGAACAGCGTGTGCTGTCTGCGGTATCCGGGCGAACCCGGTTACTGGGATTGTTGCTGCTGGTATTCGGTGTCGCGGCCATGCACGCCGGGGTGTTCTCGATCTGCGCCGATACGCACCGGATCATGCCCGAGCACTCGATCGTCGCACCCTCGCCGGGGCCCGGCCCGGCAGCCTTCATCGGCCACGACATGTCCTGCCCCGGTGCGATGCATGCGTGCGAATTCATCCTCTCGGCGACAGCGATCGTGATCGGTCTCGTCGTGCTCGCGTGGTCGGGGACTGCGTCGGTGGCGGTGAGCCGGTTCAAGGCCCTGCTCGGGCACACGTATCGTGAGCGGCCGCCACCCTGGACTGTGCCGTCCCTGGCCGAATTGTCGATCCTGCGGGTCTGACAGGTCCTCCCGCGCTTCCACAGGCAAACGTCCGGACGCGGGTTCCGATCTGTCACAACCCTTTTCGCACAATTCACCGGGAGAAATCCATGTCGTCCAGCCGGTTTGCCCACCCGCCGCTGAACCGGCGGGGATTCCTGGGCATCGGTACGGGAGCAGGAAAAGCAGAGGCTTCTCATGACGCGGCCCGGGGAGTCTGATTCGCCAACACCGCGCACCGAGCAGATCGCTGTCGTCGGCGGCGGCTCGGCGCGCGCTCTTGCCGCGTGGCTGTCGGCCGAGGGCTACGGCGTCCGCCTGCTGGTGCGCGATGCGGCCAAGACGGGTCCGATTCGACGGACGCGGACGGTGCGCGCGATCGGCCGCTTGGAAGGCGTCTATCCCCTGCAGGCCATCACCGAGGACTGGCGCGCCGCCACCGAGTGCACCACGATCTTCCTGACCACCCCGACCGGTGCGTATCCCGAGGTGGTGGCGCGGCTGGGTCCGCATCTGAGCGAACAGCACACGCTCGTCCTGTTCAGCGGCAAACTCGCGGGATCGGTGGCCTCACCGACTTCGGTGCCCTGTGCCACCCGGTCACCATGATCGCCAACGCCAACCAGGTCGACCGCCAGCAACCCTTCAAGTTCTACTACGAAGGCTTCACCGAACGCACCATCACCCTGCTCGAACGCATGGAACACGAATTCCACACCGTGGCCGCAGCTTACGACACCAACCTGATCTCCATGAGCCAGCTGCTGGCACGCTACTACGGCTGCGAAACGACCTCGCTGCTGGACGCCATGCGGTCGGTGCCGAACTATCGGCACAGCCTCGCACCCGACACCCTCGACCACCGCTACCTGACCGAAGACGTCCCCTGCACACTCGTGCCACTGTTCGGGCTCGCACGGGTGGCCGGGCTGTCCACACCCATGCTCGATTCGGTCGTGCACATCGCCTCGGTACTGTGCGGCGAGGACTTCCTGTCAACCGGACGCACACTGACCCGTCTGGGCTGGGACGGCCTGGATGTCTGCGGCATCGTCGACGCGATGCTATGACCACGCCCCCCGGCACAGATGGACGCCGAAGCGCGGCCCTGGCCTGGACCTTGCTGGCGCTGCTCGCCGCGGACGCGGAACCGATTCTGGTGAAACTGGGCTACCAGAGCCACGCCACACCACTGCAGTTCCTCGTGCTCAAGACCATCGTCGCGGCGATCCTGATCCACCCGCTCGCCCGCACATGGAAATGGCCGGGCTGGCGTGAAGTCGCCCGCATCGCGTCAGTGAGTGTGCTTCTGCTGGTTACCAACATGTGCTGGTGTGGTGTGCGATGCGCGGACCGCGTTCGGGGAGATCGGCCAGCCGCAGCCGTTGGGTGACGGCAGCACCGCTCTCAGCAGGCCACAGTGCCCACACCGGCCCTGCCGGGCCGTGGGGGTGACTCAGGTCGCGACTGGTGGTCGCGATCACCAGGCCGGGGCCGTAGCTGCCCAACGCGCGACTCAGCGCGGTCCGTAACCCGATCTCGCGGCAGGCCGAATGCACCGAGAACAGCAGCACACCGAACTTGTCGGTCGGGAAGCCTTGGTAGTCGGCGAGTTTGGACGTCACGGTCTTCAACGACTCTGTGCCGGTGTCGTATTCGAGGAAGAACCGCACCACGCGGCCGTCGTGTTCGAACCAGCCGTAGCCATCGGGGTGGAGTTGGTCCTCGCCGGGGGCACCAACCTGCGACACTGTTTCCGCAGTTCAAACGTGCTTCGCCGTTCGGGCGGCGGCTACGGCTGGACGGGCGCGACCGGGTCGCCGTGGGGCGTCCCGACGGGCGGTATTGTGCGGGCGAATGCCCGGATCAGCGGTGTTTCCGAAGCGGTGCGCCATATCAACGCGAATCGGCATGGCGGAGCGTCGCGAACCGGAATGAAGGCCAGGCTGGGCCAGGGATAGTGGTCCGCGACCTCTTCCACGACCCCGGCAACGCATTGGCCCGAGGCAACGGTGTACAGCACCTGTTGCCAGGTGGACATCACCGGGCCGCGGGCTATCGGTCGTCCCGATGGGGTTTGGTAGGGGTTCAGGGCCTGTTCCATGTAGCGGGGAATCGAGCTGCCGGCCACTACGGTGCAGTCACCGAGATCTTCCAGGGAGATCGAAACGCGTTGCGCGAAGGGGTGGTTCGCGTCAACCATGAGCCACACCCGTGAGGTGTGCGTGACGGGCCCCACAGTGAGATCCGGTTCGTTCACCGGCAACCACACCAACGCGACATCGACCTCGCCGCGCCGCAATGAGTCCAGCGGCGCCGATGGCTGTATCTCGCGATACTGCATGCACGCCTTCGGGTGGCGGCTCTGGAACAGCTCGATCGCATCGACGAGGCTGGCGCGCCCGAACGGGTATGGCCCCATGCAGCCCAGCGTCAGTGTCCCAGTGGTGCCGCGCACGGCGACGGAGGCCGCTTCGATACCGTCGATGATCTGCCGGTACCCGGCATCGAGCTCGCGATGAAGCTGTTCTCCGAGCGGTGTGAGTCGAACTGCTCGCGTGGTCCGATCGAAGAGCGGTCCGCCGATTCGGCGTTCCTGCTTCTTGATCGACTGACTCACCCGCGCGGGGGTGATACGCAGTCGCTCGGCGGTACGCCCGAAGTGCAGCTCTTTGGCCAAGGTCAGGAATATTTCGATGTCCCGCAGTTCCATACCCGTCTCATTGTGAACCCGTGGCTTAACAATCGGTTGCCGACATTGTCGTTGATTCCGCGCCATCCGGCAGGCGATGGTGAACAACGTAGCGTTCCGCACATTCCCCCTGAACGCTCCTGATGACCAGTTCTTCACCTAGACAAGGATTTTGAAAAGTGCGCATGCTTACACGCGGAGCCCGGGTGGGCCTCACGGCAGTCGCTGTCCTCACTGGATCGCTGACCTTGGCCGGCCCGGCGAACGCGGCGTCCTCCCCGATCGAGGCCTGCGGCGGGGGTAGCTACCACGAGATCGACCACCACGACATCGATGGCGCGCGCATCCACCTGCTCTACAACGGCAAAACGAACTGTGTTGTGACATGGAAAACGAAGTACGTAGGGAAAAAGACGTTCGTGAGCGCATTCGTTTCGGTAGGCTCCAATCGCGCGAAGAGCGACCCGGGGCAGTTCGAGTTCTATGGGGGTCCCGTCAAACTTGACGCAGCGGGCGAGTGCATCCGATGGGGTGGGGGTGCCGGCCCGGGGATCGGGGCGACCGATGTGTGGTTTTCTCAACCCGGCCACTGCGGCTGAGCCACACTGACATATACCGGTGAAGCCACGGATCGTCGGAGGGAATACGCCTGTTGCTTCAGGCAGTGCCCAAGGGTGAGTGTGCGAGAGACGGAGACGACTCTCCATGGCATGTACCGTAACTCGGTCTTCTGAAACTTCCACAGGTAAGGGAACCGATGTACGCGGATCTGGATCGCCTCACTCATGGCAAGAGGCACACCTGTACCGCTGCGGACCATGTGGATCAGGCACGCGCACACCTGCGATCGGCCGAGGTGAACACGGGAATGTTCGGATCGACCCGAGCGGCTCCGAATGCCGAGACCGTGGTGTCCCGGATTCATGCGAGGCATGTCCGGGCGCTGGACGATCATCATGGGAGGCTGACCTGGATCAGCGAGCAGGCCAACGATGCCACGACCAGTCTGTGGGAGGCGGACGTGGCAGGCGGTGCGGCGGTGCGTGTAGGGGATACCGCCGACCGGCGGGGGTGAGATGCCACCACCGAAGCTGTATGTTCTCTCGGCGTCCGACCTGACGAAATCGGCCGGAGGCGATCCGTGGCACCTGCAGGATCAGCTACTGGCAGGTGATCCGCTTCGTATCAGCACGATGGCCGAGGCTTTCCACAAGACCGGATCTCATGTCGGGCAGGCCAACAGCGCGTTCGACACCGCTCGCCGGCATTTTCGCGATGCGTACACCTCGGGTGGAACCGATGTGATCGATGACTCGGCAACGGTGAAGGATGCCTCATCCAGATTGCATGGTTCAACTGATGCGCTGGGCAAGATCGGCACCAGTCTGGAGCAGATCGCGGCGGCGCTCGCCACCGCGCAGAAAACGACACACGCTCCCATCAATGCTCTCAATCATGAACTGAAGGCACTCGAATCGGAGTACGACGATGTGCCGGTCAGTATGCAAGCCCGCAGAGCGCAATTTCAGGCCGAGATTTTGCCCGAACTGAAGGACACCGCGGCCAAGGTAGTGGCCGCGACGTATCGACAATTGAAGGGGATCGTCGACGGTTACGAGAATGTTCTCGACCAACACATGAACAAGCTCGAATCCGCCGGTTATCTGCCACCGATCGAACTCGACAGCGCCGCCCAGAATACCGACCCGAACGAGGTGTACACCTGGTGGAAGCACCTCACGCCCGCCGAGCAGAAGGCGATGATCGACGCGCACGCGGATGTGATCGGCAATCTCAATGGAATCCCTGTCACCGACCGTGACACCGCGAACAGACAGGTGATGAACGCCGATCTCGGTCTGGTCGAGGGCCTGGCGAAAACCGAAGGGGTCTCGGTCGACGCGATTCTGAAGGATCCCGCGAAGTACTGCCTCACCCCCGACGCTGTGACACGCTACCGAAATGCGGCCAACGTGCGAGCCGGTCTGGCAGCCTACGGTCTTCCGAGTGCCCCCAGGTCCGGCCGCTACCCCACCTACCTGTACGCCTACCAGCCACTCGCATTCGGCGGAAAGGGAAGGGCCGCAATCGCTATCGGCAACCCGGACACCGCAGCCAATACCGCGGTGGTCGTACCCGGAGCCAGCCAGAGCGTGCGCGCCAGCGACGGTTCGGACAAGGGCTGGTTCGCGGTACAGAACGCGCAAGCGAAGAACCTGTACGAAGAATCGAACACGGCCGACCCGAACCATCACACCGCCGTCGTCGCCTGGATGGGATACGACGCCCCGACGAACGGCATCACCGCTGTGGCAAGTGCCAACCCCAGCGCAGAACGTGCCGGCGGAAACCTCCTGGCCCAGGACGTCAACGGGTTACAAGCCACCCACCAGGGCGCCTCACATGTAACTGTGGTGGGATATTCCGCCGGAGCCATCGTGACCTCCGACGCGGCCGCCGCGAGTCACATGCACGCCGACGACGTGGTGCTGCTGGGCCCCGTCAGCACCGATCAAGCCCACAACGCCGCCGACTTCCATCTCGACCGCGGCGGACACGTCTACGTCGGCGAGGCATCCCACGACCTGAACGCCCACGGCGGTCATACCTATCTGAACACCGTGAGCCATTTGACCTCGCAGGGCGGAGAGGCCGATCCCACCTCATCGGACTACGGCGCCGTCCGGATCCGAGCCGAAGCGCCCGCGAAGTACGACACACCGATCGTCGGTTATACCCCCGAAGATCACCTGCACTATTTCGACGCGGGTAGCGATTCCCTGCGGGCCACCAGCGAGATCGTCGCCGACCAGGTCGACAGTCTCGCCCGTGACCATCTGCTGGCCGACCCCGAAGGGGACGAGGACCCGGGGCAACCGGGTGGACAGTGACACCGAACACCCCCGCCATCGCTGGGGAACCAACTGCGCCATGGCGGGACACCGTGTCGGCTTCCCGGAAGGTGTTGCCTGATCACGCTTTCCGGGCGGTCCGAGCAGATGATGGCAGTGTGTTGACTATCTTCGACGAGCATTTCGCGCACGATCCATGGCCAATGTTGCGATCCCTGCGCAACGACGGAGGCATCCATCGCGTTGCAACCCCGGATGGTCCGCCGGAGTCCTTGATCGCCTTCTGGATGGGCGAATTCGCCCCTGCGGCCCGGTGCGACACCACCTGCACGCGCCACCCTGGCGACGATGCAGCAGATCACCACCATCGCGGTGGAGTACGGACACAACGCGGACACGGGAGTCGATGCTCGGCAGGCCGGTCCACGCCGAGACATGGTTTTCGCTATTTAATGAGCCGTTATTTAGCGGTACACTATCCGGGTGTCTGAAACGGATGTGCAGCCTGGTGGTCCGGCGTCGAGACTTGCCGGGACCGCCACAGCTCCGATACAGCCTTCAACCGGTCCGGCTGAGCGAACGGCGTGGGTGGTAGAACGCAAGGGGCTCGAGTGGGTAGCCGATCATGAGCGTCGGGGTGCTCCGCGGAGTTTGTTCTGGCCGTGGGCTGCCCCGAACATCAACGTGGTCATTGTGTCGTTCGGCATGTATGTCGCGGCGCTCGGTTTGGGCTGGTTGTCGGCGACCGTGGCGGCGGCGGTGGGTGCGGTGTTGTCGTTTCTGCTGGTCGGTGTGGCGGCGCTGGCGGGGCAGCAGGGTGGGGCACCGACCATGGTCGCCAGTCGTGCGGCGTTCGGGTTTCACGGCAACAAGATCCCGGCTGTGTTGAGCTATCTGGCATTGGTCGGGTGGGAGACGGTGGGCGCTGTCCTGGCCACTCTCGCAGCCAAAACGGTTGCGGTGCGCCTGAACCCGCATGCGAATACGACAGTGGTCATGGTTGCCGCGTTCGTGACGGTGATCGCCGTTTCGACGGCGGTGGGTATCTATGGCTTTCACGTGATTGTGCGGGTTCAGAAGTGGCTCACACTGGCTTTCGCCGCTCTCACCGTGGTGTATTTGGTGTTGACTCTCCCCCGGATCTCGTTCGCAACAACCGGCCACTTCAGCTGGGGCGCCTTCGGCGGTGGAGTGGCATTCACCGCGACGGTGTTCGGTTTGGGATGGGTCAACTGCGCCGCCGACTACTCTCGTTATCTGCCGCGGTCGGCGAGCCGACGCGGTGTGATCGGCTGGACCACGTTCGCCGGCAGTGCGCCACCAGTCGTTTTGTTGATGTTCGGGATTCTTCTGGCAGCCGGGGACCCAGCCGTCGCGCGTGCCGCTGCCACTGATCCGGTCGGCGCACTCGCCGCACACCTACCCACGTGGTTCCTCGTTCCATACGTCACCCTGGCAGTGCTCGCGTTCGTGTCGGCGTCGATCATGGATCTCTACTCATCCGGCCTGGTGCTGCTGACGATGGGTGTACGGCTTCCTCGTGAACGGGCGGTGCTGATCGATGCCGGCCTGGTGACGATTGCCGGCGGGTACGTTGCCTTCGCGGCCCCGAACTTCTTTGCCCCGTTCCAGGCGTTCTTGACCGTTATCGGTGTGCCGATGGCCGCATGGACCGGAATTTTCCTGACCGATCTGTGGCAGCGCCGCCGTCGCGGTTATGACCGGATGGCGCTCTACAGCCCCGTCGGCGCCTACGGTCGGATCAACTGGGCCGGGGTCGGCAGCCTGATCACGGCCACCGCTGTCGGGCTGGGCCTGGTCACCTCCAAAGATCCCCATATCGGTGCACTGCTGGGCTACCTGTTCACCCCGGCCGCCCGCGATGGCGGACTCGGCAGCAGCAACGTCGGCGTCTTCGTTGCGCTCGGTGTAGCCGCCGTCATTTACGCGGTCTCCCACCGGCCTGACGCCCCTCGACCCCAGCAGCCCCAGGCCGCGCTATCCGTATCCGCTGCCGCGCAGGACAACGAGCCGACAGCCGAGGTTCGCCCCGAGAGATGAACCGACCCGAATGAATCAGCACCGATAGCCGAGCACCAGCCATCGCCCGGTTCGGTACGCACGCGCCGGACGGACACCGAGTGTTACCGGACGTCCGGAGCGGACGTCCGGTAACCGGTTCTGGCCTGCGGGTTCGTACCGCAACCGGGCCATTCGATCGTCGTAGCCGTGATTGCCGTGTGAGAGTACCTGCGTGAGACGCCGGCCATGAAAACTTCGAGTCGGCGCACCGGAGGGAAATATGGCGACCGAATTCGATCTCGATGTCGTTGTGCAATCCAGCGGGAATTGCATGTCCACGAATTACAGCACATTCGCGATGCGCTCGGCGGTGTCCTGCCCGAACGGGCCGAGCTGTCTGCTGTGTGAGCAGCGGAGATGACGACCTCGGATTTCCGGGTGCGAGATCCCGGAGCCGTCGGACGTTGCAACATCACCGTGCTCGGCAATCAATCGGTCAACGGACATCGATCCGTGTCGACCAGAACACTCGAATTCGTGCTCGCCATTGCGCTGGCCGGTGGCGAGCGCCGGCAATCGTCGCTGCTGCGTGATCTGTTCGCGGACTGCGCGTCGAAGTCGGCCATTCCGACCCTGGCCTATCGCGCACGGAAATTGGGAATAGCCACCGAATTCATTCCGATGCGAGCGAGTTATCGGATGCTCACGCCGGTGGTCATCGATGCGATCGAATTACTCGACGCACTGCGGTCCGGTGACGTCCGCACGGCACTGTGGCTCTACAGCGGCCCGTGTCTGGCGAACAGTCGATCGCCGTTGGCGATCGAGACCCGCGAGCTGATCGACACCCGCCTGGCCCGGGCGGTGCTGGCGACCGGCGACCGGGCGTTCATCGAGTTCGCGGCGACCAAGCTCGACGCGGTCGAACTGCGGTCGGGGCGGTAGCCGCCGATGCGCGTGTCTCTGGTACTTCCGAACGCGCCCGCGGTTCCGGAGCAGGCCGAACAGCCGGCCCGGCTGGTGTCGGAATCTCCTCTGCTGGAACGGCTCTGGCAGGGCCAGTCCTACGGTGTGGACACCGCGACGACCTTCGCTCATCTTGCCGGGCGCGGGATCCGGCCCGCGCTGGGGACCGGTGTCATGCTCACGACACTGCAGCATCCGGTGCGGGCGGCGTTGGAGGCCCGCTCGCTGGCGGTGATCAGCGGGCAGCCGGTGATGTACTGCGTCGGGCCGGGAAGTTGGAACGTGCAGCGTCTGTTGCGTGGCTCGCCCGACGACACGCCTGTCGCGAGTACCCGGCGCTACCTGGACGACATGCGGTCGACGCTGGTGGCGACCGGGGCGGCGACCGTGCGGGACGATCACGCTCGCGACACCGAATCGCCTCTGCTGTATGTCATTCCGACGCCGGAGGTTCGAATCGGTGTGGGCGTCCTGCGTCCGGCGATGGCGCGAGTCGCCGGATCGTCTGCCGATGTGGCGATGAGCTGGCTCGGCACGCCCGAATACCTTCGCGACCAACTGATTCCGCCGATGGAGTCGGCCGCGGCGCGGGAATCCCGGCCTCGACCTCATCTGGTCGCCACGGTGCATGTCGCGGTGGCGCGGCGCGGCCGTGATGCCCGGCGGCTCGCGCAGATCGGAATCGGCGGTCACCTGGCGCTGGCACATTACGCGGCGACCGCTCGGCGCTGCGGTGCCGCGGTGGAACCGGGAAACGACTCGGCAACCGCTGCGGCCGCGCTGAGTGCCGGGCTGTTCGTCTACGGCTCGGCGGCGGAGATCGTCGAGCGAATGCGCGCGTACGCCCGGTGCGGAATCGATGAAATCGCCGTGCACATCGCGGCGGTGGCGGCCTGTCATGGTGTCGACGAGGCATTGCACGACGTACGAGAAATCCTGTCGGAGTGGAGAATTGCCGATGTCGGCTGATGAACGACCCCTGCCGGAATCGTTGGGCGAACTCGCCGCGCTGCGGTGCTCGATCGGCGCGGTGGACCGGTATCCGGATTCCCCCGCGGAATGGGGGGATACGAAGGCGATCGGGGAATTGTGGTCGGACGCGACGTTGCGTGAGGCCGTTCTGCTGGCCAGTCCGGTACTCGCCGCCCAGACCGTGCGGGTCCTCGAATCGGAGGAGTCGGGCGCCGCGCTGAAGAAGCGTCGGCGAATTCACAGGGGACTGCTCAAATATGCACTGCGCCTGAGCTCGCGCTGCACTCCCTTCGGCACATTCGCCGGTATGACGATGCTGCCGCTGGGAGACCGGGAGCCGGTCCTCGCGACCGAACACCGCCGGTTGGTCTTCGCGTCCCGGGCGCTGGGACGACGTCTGGCCGAGAGCGATCGCGGCGGTCCCTCGGTCGGCCTCGTCGCCAATCCCGCTGTGCTGGAACGTGGTGGCCGCTATGTCGTCGCGGTGATGCGCGGCAGTGTCTCGGCCCACGATGTCGCCTCGGTGCGAGCGACCGGACCGGTCACCCTGGCCCGGCAGTTCGCCGCGACACCGCGCCCGCGCCGTGACGTCGAGGATCGGATCGCGGCGCGGTATCCGGACGTTCCGCGCGCAACCGTGGAAAACCTGGTCACCCAACTGATCGACGCCGAGGTTCTGCTCAGCACCGCGGACGCCTCGTTCTTCGACGTCGACGTCCTGGACCGCCTCCCCGACGGCACGCGGGTGACCGAGATCCGCGAGGCCATCGGCCGCTACGCGAGTGCCCCGCCCGCGCAGGCCACCGATGCGTTGCGCACTCTGCTCGACCTGTGCCGATCCGAGGGCGATATTCAGCAGGATCTGCGGGTGGACGTGGAACTTGCGGTGCAGGGCGAGATTCCGGCCCGGTGCGCCGAGGACGCCGCGAAAGCCGCGCGCGTCCTGGCCCGGACCGCGCTGTTCGGGAGCCGGGACATCACGCTGAACGAGTTCTGCGAAGAGTTCCAGGAACGATACGGCTACACCCTGGTGCCGCTCATGCGGGTCGTGGACGAGGAACTCGGGATCGGATTCCCGCGCGCCTACGACGATCTCGGCAGTGTGCCTCGGCGCATCCCGAGTCCCGGCGAGCGCACACAGCGCGAGCTGCGCGGCCGTCTGTTGGACCGGGCCCGACGCGCCGATGCCGACACCGTCGTCATCACCGACGACGATCTGCGTGAGCTGCCCGAACCCGACCGGCTCGCCTCCGGATACGACATCTTCCTTCGGCTGCATCAGGATTCGGCCGGACCGACCTCGACCGTGGTCGGGGCGAATTTCCCCGGCGGAACCGCCGTCGGCCGGTTCACTCCCGGAATCGCCGGGGCGGACGTGCACGCCCGGCGGTGTGCCGCCTGGGAGAGTCGATGGTGGGCGCAGAACGGGTCCGGAGTCGTGGCGGACATCGATTACGCGTGTAGTCGAGACGGCGTGAACGAGGTCGCCGCCACCGGACGATTCTTTCCCGCGACCCTGGTGGTGAATGCCGATCCCACTGGGAGCGTGGGAAATACGCTTCGCCTGGCGGACGTACACCTCGGGCTGGTCGGTGATCGGGTTCGGCTGTTCCTCGCGGACGGTACTCCGCTGCGCTGCCAGCAGCTGAACATGGTGGCGGTGGAGACCAGCGCCAAGGTGGTCCGGCTGCTGCGGGACATCTCCAACGACGGCATCGTCCGGCCGTACTGGGGGTGGGGGGATCTGGAGGACACCCTGCACTACTTCCCCGAGGTTCGTCACGGCGGCGTCGTCATCGCCGAACGCCGCTGGCGGTGCCCGGAATCGGTTCGTGCCGAGAGAGATTCGGTGGCGGCCTGGTTGTCGGAATCCGGTGTGGGCCGGTACGTCCTGGTCGGCGAGATGGACAACCGGCTGCACCTGGACACCCGCCACGGGTTGCACCTGGATCTGCTCGTGGAGGAGATTGCCAAGGGCCACCGCTGGATTCACGATGCACCCGATCCGGACGGCCTGGGCGTGGTCCGTGACGACGCGCGGCGACGGCACGCGACAGAGGTCGTCGTCACCGTGCCGAGCTCGACGAAGGCGATGAAACCGCAACGAGCCGTGCAGTATCCGATATTCGACACTCGCTCCGACACCGAGCGCCTGCTCGCCCCGGGCGGCGAATGGAGCTATCTCACCGTCCGGGTCGCGCCCACGCTGAACGATCGGGTCCTCGCGGACTTCCGCGCGGCGGTTCCCGAAATGGACGGGCAGTGGTACTTCGTCAGGTATCGGGAGAACGCCGCCGGACAACTCCGGCTGCGGATACATCGGCCGCTGTCCGAGCTGGATCGAGCGCTCGAATGGTTGACCGAGGCCCGGCTCTCGGGCGCGATCGGCGAATTCTGTCTGCCGATCCACCACCGTGAACTGGAACGATACGGCGGCGTCGACAGCCTGCCGAGCTACGAGCGGTTGTTCTGCCGCGAGACCGGCGTGATACTGCCGACGCTGCCGGTCATGGGTGAGCCGTCATCCGGCGAACGAGCGGGGATCCGCGACGGCATCGAACGGGCGGCGGGGATCCTGTCCGGCTGGCTGACCGGTATCGCGTGCGACGAGGAGATGCTCTGCACCACAGTCGATCTCGCGGTCGCCGGATATCTCGACGAACTCGCCGAGGCGGCCCATCGCATCAAGAAGGATCTGCGCGGGCGAACCGTCGTCCGCGATGCGGCGAGTGCGCGGATGGAATCCACCGTGCGCGAATTCTGGACCGCGCCGCCGGTCGGTGCGGTTCGCACACCGGAGATCGCGCAGAGCGCCGGTCATCTGATGTGCAACCGGCTCGGCCTGACGCGCGCCGAGGAGTTCGCGGCGATGTGGCTGATCAAGAACGAAATCACGACGAAGGGATGGCGCAACGATGCCGGGCGATAGATCGGCGACGAGGGCGGACGGCCCGGCCGAACGGCTCGCGGTGGAGCAGGGCTGGGAACTGCTCGAGCTGTTCCGGACCGAGGCCGAGCGAGCCAGGACCATGTCGTTCCCCTACGGATTCGATCCCGAACTCGACATCACCTGGCAGCCCCTCGGCATCGGGCACGGCGATCTCGGGATGGCCCTGGTGTACTCGGCCGCCGATCAGCTGGATCCCGACGGCGGCTGGGATCGCAGCGCCATGGATCACGTGCGCGCCGCGGCGGAGAGCTTCCCGGACACCTCCATGGCGGGTGTCGGATTGTTCTCGGGCACAAGCGCTCTGGCCTTCTGCCTGCGCGCGTTGTCCCGCGAGGGGGAGCGCTATGCTCGCGCGATCGCCGACGTCGAGGCGATGCTGGCGACGCGACTGCGGCGCGAGCTCCAACGCGTCGATCCGCATGCCGGTGTGTCGACCGATTTCTACGACGTGATCGTCGGGCTGTGCGGCGCCGTGACGTACGTGATGACCACGGCCGCAAGGGAAACCGAGCTGGGCGAGTCGGCCGTGCAGGCGATCGGCACTCTGGCGGCCCTGTCGCTGGTGGATTTCCCTGGCGGACTGTGGACCCCGCCGGAGAAGGTCGGCGAACTGGAGGGCCGGTTGCGGCCCGAATTGTGGGCCGGATACTTGAACTGCGGGTTCGCGCACGGCATCGCTGGAGTGCTCAATCCGCTGGGGCAGGCGTGCGACCGTGGAATCGGCGGTGACGTCGTCGTGGAGGCCACCGATCGCCTCGCGGACCTGCTGGTCGAGGTGTCCACGACGCGGTCGGGCCTGGATGTCCCGGCGAACGTGCCGCTGCACCGTTTTCGGGAGGGCGAGAGCGAATCCGGCACTGCGCGTACCCGATACGCCTGGTGCTACGGCAACCTCGGCGCCGCCCTGCCGTTCCACAACAGCCGCCACCTCGCGGCCCGCCATCCCGATGTGCTGACCCGTCTGCTGGACACCTCCGGCCGGACCGCGGACGATATGGGCCTGGACAATCCGACCCTGTGTCACGGCACTGCCGGGAAGCTGGTGCTGGAGCGGGCGATGCTCGGTGCGGATACGGTGCCGGACAATGTCGCCGGACTGCTCGCGCAACGCAATCCCGAGCGGGCGTTCGGTTTCGACAACATCCAATCCAGCTGTCCGACTTTGGATTCGCCTGGTCTGCTGGACGGGTCAGGCGGTGCCGCCGTGGCGCTGGTATCGCTGGCGGCACCACCCGACGCGTTGCACGTGGTGCGCATGTTCACCGGGCGGTGGCCGTCATGAGCCCGCTGGTCGAGATCCGCGGCGCCGACGTGGTGTTCGCGGGCGGCGTCCGGGTCCTGCGGGACGTGTCCTCGAGTTTCGAGGCGGGGGACTGCGTATCGGTCCTGGGCCGCAACGGTTCCGGGAAGACGACACTGCTGCGCCTGATCACCGGAAATATCCTGCCCGCCGCGGGAAGTGTACGAGTCGCGGATTTCATCACCGAGCGGCATCGTCGGCAGATCGCCGAATTGATCGGGGTCAGTATGTATTCCGAGCGCGCCTTCTACTACCGGCTGACCGTGGACCAGAATCTGCGCTATTTCCAGTCGCTGCGGAATCGGTTCGGCGCCAACGCCTCCCGTGAACGCGCGAGCCTGATCGAACGGGTCGGGTTGACCGCTCACACCCGGGCGAAATTCATGGAACTGTCACTGGGACAACGCAAGCGACTCGGCCTGGCACGGGCGTTGATCGGAGATCCCCCGGTGGTCGTGCTGGACGAGCCGTTCGCCAATCTGGACGACGAGGGGACGGCCGTCGTCGTGGACGCCCTGGAACAGCGTCGCCTGGACGGGCTGACCACCGTGTTCACCACGCACGAGATGGCCGATGTGCGTGGCGTGGTCAACAAGGTGGTGACCCTCGCCGACGGCGTCGCCGAGATCACTGCTCCGGGGATCGCGGACGGATCGGACCACAAACCGGTGCGCACCGTGACGGTCGTCGGATCGCGCAAGCTGCATTTCGACCCGACCACGCTGTCGGCTCGCTTCGCCACGGCCGTCGACGGGCGAAAACTCGCGATCGAGGTGCCGACGGAGATGAAGATGTCCGAGGTGGTCGGTCTCGTGGAAGCGACCGGCATGGCGGTAGAACAGGTGGTCGATACACCGTGGTTGCGGTAGGTCGGGACGGGAATATGAATCGGCACAACTGGTTTCGGCAATACGGCGTCTATCTGCTCCGGCTGTACTGGGAACGGCGCACCTATCGCACGGCCATGGTGCTCGGCGCGGTGACCAGTGTCGTCGGGCTGGCGCAGTTCGCCTTCATGGGCACGTTCCTACAGCACGGCAACACTTTTCCGGAGATAACCCGATACGGCGGGAATATCGTCTCGTACTTCCTGTCCGGCACCGTGTTCACCGGATTCGTCGCGGTGGCCCTGCACGGCTTCAGCCGATACGTGCAGGAGGAGCAGATGACCGGAACCCTGGAATCGGTGGCGGATTCGCCGCCGGGAATCACCCGGATGATGATCTTCTCCGCCGTCACCGGCTGCCTGGCCACCACCATCGGATCGGCCGTGATGATGGGCTTGTTCGAGGTGCTCCTGGGATTTCGCCTCGATGTGAACGTCGGCGGGGTGATCGTGAGCCTGCTGCTGACCCTGGTCGCGCTCGGCGGATTCGGGATGGCCGGTTGCGGCACCGTCCTGGTCACCAAGCGCGGTGATCCGGTGACCTGGTTCGTGGTGACGACGATGACGCTGCTGTCCGGGGTGCTCTACCCGGTGGACGCGCTGCCCGGCTGGATGCGTACGGTGGCCCATTTCCTGCCCACCACGACGGCCCTGGATCTGCTTCGGGCCGCACTGCTCGGCGGGGCGAGTATCCGCAGCATCCTCACCGCGGCAGTGCCATTGGCGCTGTGGGCATGTCTGAGCGTGCCCACCGGGGCGCTGCTGCTGCGCTGGGGTCTGCGCACGAGTCGGCGACGGGGCTCACTCGGCCAGTACTGACGCTATCCTTTCGGTCGAGCACTGCTGGTCACCGGACGGGACGTCCGGACGAGCCGTACAGGGGGGCGGAGTGGGTCCGATCAACGTCGCGGTCGTGGACGATCAACCCCTGGTGGCCTCGGCCTTCGAGATGCTGCTCGCCGACGAGCCGGATTTCCGCGTCCTGCCCGGCGGTCGGAGCGGGCGCGACGCGGTGCGGCTGTGCCGCACCGAACCGGTCGACGTGCTGCTGCTGGACATCCGCATGCCGGAGATGGACGGCGTCACCGCGACCCGGGAGATCACCCGCGCGGGCCCGCGCCCGCGGGTGATCGTGCTGACCACGTTCAACGTCGATGCCTATGTGGTGGACGCGGTCGCGGCGGGCGCTGCCGGATTCCTGCTCAAGGATTGCGAACCGGCCGAACTGCTCGCGGCGATTCGCGCGGTGCACGCGGGCGGTGCGGTGATCTCCCCTACGGCCACCACCCACCTGTTCGACGCGTATCGGCGCGGCCAGACCGCGCCCGAGCAGCCGCCCGCGGGACCGGACACCGGGACGCATCAGGCCCTGGTCCGGCTGAGCCCCCGTGAGCTCGACGTGCTAGGCCTGATCGGTACCGGGCGCACGAACTCCGAGATCGCCGATCAGCTCTGCATCGCGGAGACGACGGTCAAGACGCATGTGCGCAATCTGCTCACCAAGCTCGAGTGCCGGGATCGGGTCGCGCTGGTGGTGCTCGCGCACGCGGCGGGGCTGGTGCGCTGAGGGCTCATCCCGTGGGAGGAGCCCGCCGCCGGATTCGTCCCGCCGGAGGAAGCGGCGAATGTCCCTGTGCGCCGACACTTTTCGGGTGATAGTCGATATGCAGCAGATACGCAAGAAATTCGGTCGGACGCAGGCCCTGAGCGACATCACCCTGTCGGTCGCACCCGGGACCGTGTACGGACTCCTGGGGCCGAACGGGGCGGGAAAGTCCACGACGCTGTCCATCCTGCTGGGGTTGCTGCGACCCGACGGCGGGACGCTGCGGTTGTTCGGCCGGGAGTGGAGCCGCCAAGCCCTGGCCGGAATCGGCGCCTCGGTGAACGGACCCAGCTTCTACGGGCATCTGTCGGCTCGCGGGAATCTGCGGGTGCACGCCCATCTGGTCGGCGCCGGTGACCGGGAGATCGATCGCGCTCTGGCGCTGGTGGATCTCACCACGGTCGCGGACCGGCGTGCCGGAGGGTATTCCACCGGTATGAAGACCCGGCTGGCGACCGCGATCGCGCTGCTGGGCGATCCGCCCCTGGTGGTGCTCGACGAACCGCAGAACGGCCTGGACCCCGCCGGTATCCGGCAGATGCGCGAGCTGATGCGGTCCATCGCGGCCCAGGGTCGCACGGTGTTGTTCAGCAGCCATGTGCTCTCGGAGGTCGCGGCGACGGCCGACCACATCGGCTGCATCGTGGCCGGGCGCACCGTCTTCCAGGGCACGCTGGCCGAATTCGCGCCGACCGGGAACATCGAGAATTCGTACTTCGAGCTGTGTGGGGTGCGGGCATGAATCCGATGGGTGTCCTCGTTCCCGGATTCTCCGAGACGCTGCGGTCGCAGGCCCGAATCTGGTGTCGCGCACCGTTGCTCGCGCTGCCGGTGGCGGCGGTGATCTACGTGGTGCTGGCCGTCGGCCTGCAAACGGCTACCGGCACGACGACCTGGGCCGATTCGCTCACCTATCTGAACATGTGGGTGGTCGCGGTGGGACCGCTGTTCGTGGCTGTCCAGACCGGCACGATGGCCACGCTGGACCGGCGCGCGCGGTCCGGCGGCGTCGATTTTCGTGCCGTGCCGCCCGCGACGTTGCGCAGCGCACGGCTGGCGGTGACCGCGACGTTGTGCCTGCTCGCGCACGCTGCCGTGGTCGTCGCGACCGGTGCGGCGGGCATCGCGGAGGCCCAGGCCGGCGCGGGGACGGCGGTCCTGGACGGTGCACGGCTGCTGGTCGTGCTGTGGGTGTCCTATCTCGGTTACTGCGCGGTGCTGACCGTTGCGGGCGAGATCGCCGGTATGGCGGGATGTGCTGCGGCAGGGCTGGTTTTCAGCGCGCTGGGCACGCTGTATGCCGAGTCGCCGAGCTGGTATCTGGTCCCGCCGGCGTGGATCGTGCGCCCGGCCCTGACGCTCATCGGCACGCATGCGAACGGTGTCGGTCTGGGCGGTGACCGGATAGCCCACGGCTGGGTGGCGGTGCTGCTCGGTGCGCTGGTCGCGGTGCCGGTGCTGCTGCTCGCACCCGGCGTGCGCAGCGCCGTCGAATCGGCGCGGTATCGGCTGCCCGGAGGGCTCGCGCGGTCCGGCCGCGGTGGCCGAGATCGACTGCACAACAGCCCGATTCGTGCGCTGACGTTGATTCTGCGCAGTTCCTGGGTGGGCGCGCTGGTGGTGGGCGCCCTCGCGGCGGTCATCGTGACGCAGCAGCGGTACGAGCCCGGGGTGGCATACGAATTCTTCGCGCTGCTGGTGCTGCCGATGGGCTGTGCGGTTCTGCCGGCGATCTGGATTCCGCGCCTGCGCAACGGGTTCCGTGCCCTTGCCGTCCGGCCCTACGATCCGCGCAAGCTGGTGGTCCGGTTGACGCTGATCCTGCTGGCCACCGAATCGGTCGTCTGCGTCGTCGTCGGAGCGGGTGCGATCCTCGCGGGTCAGCGTCTCGGACTGGCGGTGCAGTGCACCTTCGTCTCGGCGGTGATCGGGGCGATGCTGGTCATGCTGGGCGCGGCCGTCACCGCGGCGGCCGGACGATCGGCCGGCCTGCTGGTGGGCGTCGTGGGAACGGTGTTCGGGGCGCTGGTCGGCGGCAGCGGCCTGGCCGGGCAGCTCGGACCGGTCGTCCCGTGGGCGTGGGCGGTCCTGTTGACACCGGCTCGGGCGATCGTCACCATACCCATCGCCGCCGTGGTGGCGATCGCCTGCGCACTGCTGGCCAATCGGGCATTCGCCCGGCGGGTGGCCGGGATATGAAGTGCGACAAGGTGTTCGGAGTCACCAGTGCTCGGCCGATTCGGCGTACCGGGCGCCGACCGGCAGCCGGGCGGCCAGGCGCACCCCGGACGCGGTGGCGGCCACGTCCAGCGTGCCGCCGACCGAGGCCATCCGCTCGCGCAGCCCGGCCAGGCCGCGGCCCGCGTCCAGGTTGTGCGGGACGACGCCCACGTTCTCGACGATCGCCACGCACTCGCCGGATTCCAGCATCACCGCCACCGTCATGGTGGCGGCGGGGCCGGCATGTTTGATGACATTGGTGACCGCCTCGCGCACCACGCGCAGCACGGCCAGGCGGGTCGCCGCGGGCCAGGCCCGTTGCCAGGCCGTGAGCGTCTCGTCGGAGGGCAGATCGTCCCGGACGGTGATCCCGGCGGCGCGGGCCCGGCGCACGGTGTCCCGCAGGTCGGTGAAGGAATCCGCGGACGCCGTCCCGTCGTGACCGTCCCGCAGCAGGCCGACCAGATGCCGGACGTCGCCGAGGGCGTCCTTGGAGATGTCGGCGACCGTGCGCAGCACCTCGGCGGTCGATTCACCGCGACGCTCGGCGACCACGAGCCCCATACTGGCCTGTGCCCGCACCGCGGCCAGGGTGTGGCCCAGCACATCGTGCAACTCGGCGGCGATGCGATTGCGTTCCCCGGTCCGGGCCGCTTCGAGCTCGCGATCATGTGCGGTGCGCACCGCACGTCTGCGGCTTCCCCAGATGAACGCGGCCGACAGCACCACGATGTGGTAGGCCATCGACCATTTGTAGTTCTCCGTCCTGATAGCCGGACTGCCGAGACTCTCCACGATGCCCACCATCAGCCCGGCCGGGCCCCACCACCAGGACTGCGCGTATTCGGTGACCGCCATCAACGAGATCGGGGCGAAGATCAGGATCGGCGGGACGCTCAGATAGATGGGCGACAACTGCGCCGTGAGCGCCATGCCGCCGAAGAGTGCACAGGTCAGCACGAATGCCGGGACGGGCCGGGTGCGCCGGATGAACACGGCCGGCGCCACGCCCGTGGCCAATACGGCAAGGCTGACGTACTCGATCGGATGCTCGTGCACCGTCAGGGCGACCAGCAGCCACGACACCGCTGCGAACAACAGCGCGATGATCCCCAGCACGATGTCTGCGCGAGGGATCGCGCGATACGCGGCGCCCATCGTCCCCCCGTTCCGATGACGAATTGTTGTCGCGGGAAATGATAAAGGCGGCCCACCTGTCGGGGGCCGCCTTCATCGGTCAGATCACTTGCTGATCGGGCACCCGCAGGTCGCGGTCTGCACGGGGCAGGTCTGCATCGCGCCGGTGACACAGCCGGGAGTACACAGCGAAACGCTGGTGACCTGCTTGGCCGGGCCGTCCAGGCCGATCGAGCGAACCTGGAAGTCGAGATCGAAGTCCGACATTGTTTCTCCCATCAATTGTTTTCGCGGAAGCGGTTTTTCGCTTCTACGACGAGCCTTCCAGCGCTCGTTCGCACCGCGATCACATCGCAATCGCAATTGCTCACCCCGCGATACGCACAGCGTCGGACCAGGTTTGGATGCGCCCGCCGAAGTTGGTGGCTGTGACGACGCAGACCACATCGGCCTTCCGCTGTGCCACATCGGCATTCGGGATGTCCGCGGAATCGGCTCCCGGTATCGGAGTCATGACCGGAAGCGTCCCCATCCAGCCGAGCGTCGACCAGCCGACCGAGGTGCTCGTCGGCCGGCGTCCGCGAACCGGATCCCACTGCGGCAGATCGCAGTGCAGCGATCCGTGCACGCGTCGCACGACGGGCTTGCCGGTCGGGAACGGTTCGAATTCGCCGGGCGATCCGAGGATCCAGTCCTGAAATGCGGTCGCGTCGGCGAACGCCGCGATCGTGGGGCTGCACGGCTTGCCGAGGGTCTCGCCGCCGAAGCTGAACAGCCCCGCCAGCTCTGCGCGGCCCGCCCGAAAGGTCACCGCGGGACTGCCACTGTCGCGCCAGCAGGTGGCGACCGAACGGGTGACGGTGTCCTGGGCGCACATCACCGACTTCGCGTCGACCGTCGCCGGGGTGCCCGCCGCGCAGTCGGCCTGCGATACCACCGTAAGGTCGCCCCGATGCAGCGTGTCGTCGCGGTAGTCGGGATCCTCGAAACCGACGATCTTGCCGGTATTGCCGTGTGCGAAAAGCGAAACCGTCGTGCCGGGCGCGGGGCGGCTCGGCGCGATCGGCAGCACGGGCACACCCGTGACGGGCTTGTCGAGCAGGATCACCGCCAGGTCGTTGCGCGCGCTGGCGGAGCCCACTGCGGCGTCGATCGGCGTCGGCAGGACCGTATAGCCCGGAGCCACGACGATTCCCCGCACGCCACGTTCGATACCGGGATCCTTGGACAGCACGCGGGCGTCGATGTGTATCCGCATCCGATTGGGATCGACATCGGCCACACAATGCCCGGCGGTGACCACACGATCCGGACCGACCAGTGCCGCACCGCATTCGGCGGTGTCGAACAGCGAACCCGTGCCGATGGGATCGATCGTCGCGACCCACTGCGCCGTGTTCGGGTCGGTGACGGGAGTCCCGTTCGATATGGCCTGCGCGATCCCCGCCGACGGCAGGAACGCGACCGCGGCCGCGACCCCCGCAGCGAGGCGACAACGCACCCGATTCCTGCGCATAGCGTTCCATCCCAGCCCGTTCGTCATGACATCAGTATCGAAAAGCGCTGTGCCGCAACTCTTCCTCCGAGCGGAGGAAATACGACGAAGGGCTCCTCCCGCAGGAGGAGCCCACCGGGATGAGAACACTCAGATGGTCACCGGATCGCCATACACCGCGACCGTGTCGTCCGACAGGGCCGATGTGGTGGTCAGGGTGGCGTAGGAGCGGATCGCCGCCGGGCCGAGGCATCCCTGGATCCTGATGTCGGTCTTACGGACTCCGATCAGGGCGTGATAGTTCCGTACCGGGCCGGTAGCGAGCGGGACGTCGATGACCGATCCTGGGTCGAGCTCGAGCGAGACCTGTTGCTGGACGCTGATTCCGGGATACAGAACGGCCTGGGTGAACTCCGGCGGCTTGTCCGGATGCGGTGTGACCGTAATCGTGGACGCCGGTGCTCCGGCCCCGTTGATACCCAGGACCGAGATCAGGCCGCTGAGGGTGGTCGACAACCTGCCGAGGGCGACCGCGCAGCCTATCTGGTACCCGATGTGGATCGTCCCGTCCCGCAGCCGCGCACGGCCTCGGCGAGACAGTACGGCGTATGCCTCGTCGGTGACCAGAGCCTCACGCGTCGCCGAAACACCGACCGTGAGCCGTTGAACCTGTTCCGCACGAGCCCCGATGACGAGCGTGCGGCCGTCCGCGGTGCGAACGGTTCGCTCGTGCGGTGCGATCTTCATGACCTGGTGCGCATCGACACCGGGAACGATATCGGCCGCCGCGGACGGAAGGTGAGAAGCCAGAAATATCGAGGCGACCACACCGGTCGCGATCGTCAGCCTTGTGCGCATGTGCGGAGATCCGTGCCGTCTACAGCGCGATCGGAGCGCCGTAGACGGCCACCGAGTCGTTCGCCTCCGAGGACTCCGCCGCAACGACCGTATACGCGCGAATGGCCGCCGGGCCCACACAACCGTCGATCTTCACGTGCACGTCCCGGTTGGTGACATACGCCTTGGGGCCCTCGAGTTGCTTCTTACCCAGCGGCAGATCGACCACCTGTCCGGGCGCGAGGTTCACCGAGAAGCTGGGGCCGATGCTGGCCGAGGGGCCGATGTTGAGCACGGCACTGGGCGAGAGTATCGAGGCGGTGCCGATCATCGTCGTGGGCGAGATGGTGATGCCGGGCTCGAAGCCCGCGCTGAACGTCACCCCGGCGGTCACCGAGGTGAGATTCACCGCGCAACCCAGGTGGTATCCGGTCTCGAGCACCACGTCCTTCAGTTTCGCCCCCTTGCCGGAGAGAAATCCGTACGCCTGATTTGTCACGAAGACCTCGCGCGTGCTTCCGATCGAGTTGAGTGGTGGAACCCGGTTCGCCGACTCCTGCTCATGCCCGACCGTGAGCTTCCAGCCATCGGGCATGGTCACGCTCTGTTCGTGCGAGGGCAATCGCAGCATCTCTGCACGGGCGGTCGGCACTCCGATCGACAGAGCGGCCGAAACGGCGGCCATGGGCATCAGGAAACCTACGCGCATAGTGGGTTCTCCCCCAGAATTCGAAGCTGACCGAACCGGACCCGCGTGGCACGGTCGGACTAACGGAGCGGAACGCTAAAGGGGCGAAACATCCCTGACAACAATCGAGTTCGGCGCTGGCGGCAATCGCCGAGGTAGATCCGATCGGATGGATGTACGGTCCGGACGACCTCGCTCGCCGCCTCGACGGCCGAGGTCGGACGAGCGTGTCCTCGATGATCAGGGTGCCGAGACTCGGCAGTAGCATCCGCCGCCGAACTGGAACGCACTGGTGCCCGTAGCGCGGCGCGGAGATCGCCGCGTCCGCGTCGGCGGGCGAAGTCCGCGGTGAGAGGCTACAACAGGGTGTCGGCGCGGCGGCCGATGTCGTGCAGGCGGCTCGCCGCGGCCCATTGGTACTGCGGATCTGTAGCTCCCGGAAGGTAATTCAGGTCGAAGAAGATCTCCTCGATGCCCGCCGCGGCGAGACGGTGGATATCGGTGGTGAGTGGGTCTCAGTGCGGGCGCGGACGCCCTGCGGTCCGGCCGTTTGTCCTGGTTGCGGGGCCGAGTCGGCACGGGTGCATGGATACAACCAGCAGACGGTGGCGGATGTGCCGCTCGATGGCCGCCGGGTGGTTGTCCGGGTGCAGGTCCGTCGGCTGGCATGCCCGACGACGGGCTGCCGCAACACGTTCCGTGAGCAGGTCCCGGGTGTGCTGGAGCGTTATCAGCGCCGCACCGCCCGGTTGACCGGGCAGGTCCGGTCGGTTGAACTGGCCGGCCGCGCCGGGGCGCGGCTGCTGGAGGCACTCTCGGTGAGACTGTCACGGCAGACCTCGATCCGGGTGCTCCTGCGCGTCCCGTTCCCGCTGCGGCCGAGCCCGAAAGCGATCGGAGTCGACGACTTCGCCCTGCGCCGTCGGCACACATATTCGACGGTCATGATCGATGCTGAAACCCACGAACGCATCGACGTACTGCCCGACCGCAAGGCCGAACCCTCGCCGGCTGGCTGCGCGCACACCCCGGTGTCGAGATCGTCGTCCGTGACGGGTCGACCGCATATGCCGAGGCTGTGCGGCGGGCACTGCCTGCGGCAATCCAGTCATCGGACCGATGGCACCTGTGGCACGGCCTCGCGCAGGCGGCCGAGAAAGTCGCCGCCGCGCACTCCCGCTGCTGGGCGGCCACCGCCCCGAAACGGCAATCCCTGGTCCAGGAACAGACCACCCTCGAACGCTGGCACGCCATCCACAACCTCCTCGATCAAGGCACCGGGTTGCTGGATTGCTCACGGCGGCTGGGACTTTCGCTAGATACCGTGAAACGCTACGCGCGGGTGCCCGAGCCGCAGCGGCTGCGCCGCCCGCCCCAGTACCGGGCCTGCCTGGTCGACCCCTATCGGGACCACCTGCGTGCTCGCCGCGCCGCCGAGCCCGGCGTCTCGGTACCGCGGTTGCTCGCCGAGATCACCGAACTCGGCTACACCGGCGGCCAGAACCTGCTCTACCGGTACATCAACCAGGACGACTCGACGGGGACCGCTCACTTCCACTGCAGACTGCGCCAAGTATCCAACACCCGCGCCTGTCGGAGGTGTTGTATGGCAGGCTGGTTCGCATGCCAGGGGGTGAAGCCGTCGCTCTGCGGAGCGTTTCGTCATTGATCAAACCGGCGATGATGCTGTGGCGGTGGTGGCGGCCCAAAACGGATAGGGTAGCCATCGCGTCGCTGTCCGATGAGTTGGCGGCAGCGGTACGTCGGGAAGAACAACGGCTGCGTGACCAGCTGCGGGCAGGACCGGGTGAGTTCATGCACGTCGAATTCACCGCCGCCGCACGATATCACCCCGCAGGGGTGATCGACTCCGCCGAAGTATCGGAAATCGCCACCTACTACGACCTGCTGCCCACCACCAAAAGGCTGGCCATACTCGGCGAGCCAGGCGCCGGTAAAACCGTAGCCGGCACACACCTGGTCCTTGGACTACTTGACGCCCGACGCGAGTTACCCGATGCCCGCCGCGCCGAAGAACCGGTACCGGTCCGATTCAACGCCGCCAGCTGGAATGGGACAGAAGACCTTTCCGGGTGGCTGACCACACGACTCGGACTCGACTACCGCCTACGTCCACCCCTAGCGCGAGCCTTGATCGAAGCCGGGCAAGTCCTGCCCGTGCTCGACGGTCTCGACGAGATGGACGCCGACGACACCGAAGAGCCCCGGGCCCGCGCGGCACTGGACCGTCTCAACGAAACCCCCTGGAGGAACCGGCCGGTCGTCGTCGTATGCCGCAGCAGAGAGTTCGAGAGCCTGGCCCACCGCGGCGGCGACAATGGTCTGCACGGCGCCGCGGCCATAACCCTGCGTTCCTTCGCGGCCGATCAGATCGAAATCTACCTCAACACCTATCGCCAGGCGGTCGGTGCCACCACCCCCGCCTGGGACAGGATCATCGACCAACCCGACGGACCGTTGGCGACTGCCCTGGACACCCCATGGATGCTCGGACTCGCGGCGGTGGCTCTGCACCACACGCCGGATGCCGCCGATCAGCTGATCGGCTGCCCCGACTCGGACGCAGTCCGTGGTCTGTTGTTCGCCGCGCAGATCCCCGCCGCAGTGGCCGGAACCACACGCAACGGCTCCTTCCGCAACTACAGCAGCGACAACGTCGAAACATGGATGCAGTCATTGGCCCGATGCTTGGACCATCGCCGCGACACCGGCCGCGACGGCACCAGCATCCGCCTCGACGAAATCTGGGAAATCGCAGGGACCACCAGTTGCCGACTCCTGCACGTGCTCGCGGTAATGCTTGTGGCCGGGCTGGTGATCGGTCCCTGGGGTGGGCTCACAGGCATACTCTTGTACGGGCTTCCAGTCATAATCACAGCCGCGATTTATAAGTACCCCCCGGCGAGACGCATAGCGTGGCGGGTGCCAGGACGATCGAGATGGCGTCGCGGGCTCACGACCGGACTCGCGGTCGGCCTTTTCGGGGCCACATTCACCTCTTTCGGGCCCGCGGTCGGACTCGCGGTCGGACTAACTGTCGGCCTTTCAGTAAATGAGAAGGACCGGTTGCGTCTTTCGGTCGACGAAAGAGACCTCATCCGTGCCGACATCCAGTTCACAGCCTTGACGGCTGGCCTCAGCGGCCTCGTCACCGGACTAGGCATACTCGCAACCGTGGTGGCGATCAGCCGAATAGCCCAGTACACAATCAGTACGATCGAATTCACAAACGTCCTCACGATATGTTTCGCGGCCACGCTCTTGTTAGGGCTCGCGGTCCTGCTCGCAATAGGAACCGCATCCAGTCGGTACTTCATCGCGACACTGGTCTTCCGATTCAAAGGGCCTTTTCCGGCCCGCCCCAGACTGTTTCTCGACTGGGCCCGGCGCAGTGGCCTCCTCCGTGTAACCAGCACTGCCTACCAGTTCAGGCATGAAACCTACCGGCAGTGGCTGCAACAACACCGAACGAATGCGGAAACGCCTTCAAGCCACCAGTGGTTGGCAGATGAGAGTCCCGAGTCCGACAAGCTCTCGGAGTCATCGTCCTCCCCCTGGGCGGCGGATTGAGTTGCCCGGGCTTGCGTTTTTTAGGAGATGGAGACATTCCAAGATCGTCACCGGCATCGACGACCACTCTCGCTACATCGTCATCGCCCATGTCGTTGTCGTTCCCACCGGGCGCGCGGTCGCGGAGGCGTTCGTCGCGGCTGGTGCGCGGCTACGGGGTCCCCTCAGAGGTGTTGACCGACAACGGCAAACAGTTCACCGGCCGGTTCACGCGCCCGTTCCCAGCCGAGGTGCTGTTCGAACACGTCTGCCGCGAGAACGGGATCAGCCAGCGCCTGACCAAACGCCGATCACCCACCACCACAGGCAAAATCGAGCGGTTTC
>NZ_BDBQ01000077.1 GCF_001613065.1 Nocardia miyunensis NBRC 108239 | reverse complement strand
AGTTGATGCGCGCGCACGGTGTGGACGGACTGCTCTACGGACATCTCGGCGACGGCTGTGTCCATACTCGGCTGGATCTGCCGATAGCCGATGCGCCACAACGGTTCCGCGCCTTCCTCATCGACGCCGCGGACCAGGTCGTCGATCACGGCGGATCGCTGTCCGGCGAACACGGTGACGGCCGGGCCCGTTCGGAATTGTTGTCGCGCATGTACTCTCCGGCCGCACTCGCCGTATTCGCCGGGTTCAAGGCGTTGTTCGACCCCGACGACGTGCTCAATCCGGGAGTTCTGGTCCGTCCCAGACCGATCGACGCCGATCTGCGCCTGGCCGGATTGCGCGCAACACCCGCCGCGGGCGGATTCGCCTTCCCCGCCGACGGCGATATCGGCGCGGCCGTGCACCGCTGCGTCGGAATCGGCAAGTGCCGCGCGGATACCCGGGCGACGGGCGGTTTCATGTGTCCGTCGTATCGGGCCACCGCCGACGAGAAGGACAGCACCCGCGCGCGGGCCCGCGTCCTGCAGGAGGTCGTGCGGGGCGCGCTGGACTGGCGGTCGGACGCGGTCGCCGAATCGCTGGATCTGTGCCTGTCCTGTAAGGCGTGTGATGCGGACTGCCCGGCCGGGGTCGATATGGCCACCTACAAGTCCGAGACCCTGTACCGCCGCTACCGGCGCAGACTCCGGCCGATCGATCACTACGCGCTGGGCTGGTTGCCTCGCTGGCTGGCCCTGGGCGTCCGAATGCCGCGGGTGTGCAATGCCGTCGCCGGATTCGCACCGCTGCGCCGGGTCGGTCTCCGCGCGGCCGGAATGGATCCCAGGCGGGCGGTTCCGTCCTTGGCGGACAAGAGCTTCCGCCGGATGTGGACCGCGCGACGCGGTGCGGCCGCACCCGCGGGCGAACCGGGCGTGATGCTGTGGATCGACAGCTTCACCGACGCCTTCGATCCCGAGATCGCCTGGGCGGCAGTAGAACTCATAGAATCACTGGGGCACGGGGTACGCATTCCCGGACGCCGGGTGTGCTGTGGGCTCACCTGGATCAGCACCGGACAGCTCGACGGCGCACGCGCACGGCTGCGCGCCACACTCGACGCGCTGGACGCGCATGTGCGTGCGGGCGGTGTGGTGATCGGGCTCGAACCCTCCTGCGCCGCCGCCCTGCGCTCGGACCTGCCCGCCCTGCTATCGGAGGATGCTCGGGCCGAGCGGACCGCCCGCGCGGTGCGGACCCTGGCGGAGTTCCTCGCCGAGGATCCCGCCTGGCGTCCGCCGGACCGCAGCGGCCGCACGGTTCTGGTGCAGCCGCATTGTCATCAGCACGCGATCACGGGATATGACGCGGATCGCGAAATACTCCGGAGAACCGGTGTCACGGTGAACGAAGTTACCGGATGCTGTGGACTTGCTGGGAATTTCGGCATGCAGTATGGGCATTACGACATTTCGGTCGCGGTGGCCGAGACCGGATTGCTGCCGACACTGCGCGGGAACGTCGACGCGGAGTTCCTCGCGGACGGGTTCTCCTGCCGCACCCAGGCCGCCCAGTTGGCCGGCAGGTCCGCCGTCCACCTCGCGCAATTCCTGCTGGACCGGCGAGACTCGCGATAGTGCGCACCCGGCCTCGGTCGCGGGTGCGCACGGCGACGGGCTCAGCTGCCGAACGGCAGGGTGCCCGGATCAATCTGGTAGCCGGAGCTGCCGGCGAAGATTCCGCCCCAGATGTTCAACAGCTGATTCAGAACGGTCGTGAGCATTCGAGTCCTCCCTCGAGAGATATGCCAACCGATTGCCGGATTATGAAATCGGTGACTGGATGAATCGGATCGGAAATCGAACTCTATGACAGTTCCGTTACAGCCCGCCGCTTGGCGTGACGCGTCAACCGGGCCTGAAATCGACTTTCATGAATGGTCCCGTGATGCATGTCACTGGATCGAACCGGGTGCGTGCGGTTCGTCTCGCGGCATGACGCACAATGTTCCGGTGGAATCGAGTGTCGACGCGCAGCGCACGGTGAGCGCCGACCTGCCGATCGATCTCGCCAGCACGCTCGCGCCGCTGCGTCGCGGCGGAAGTGATCCGTGCCATACGACCACCCGCGACGGGGCGCACTGGCACGTCTCGCGTATGCCGAGCGGACCGGTCACCTACCGGCTCACCCAGGCGGGACCGCGGGCGGTGGCGGCACGGGCATGGGGTACGGGCGCGGCCGAATTCGTCGAACGACTGCCGCGCATGCTGTGCCTCGACGAGGACGTCGCCGATTTCGCCCCGGCACATCCGAAGATCGCCGAGGCGCACCGCCGCTTCCCGGGCCTGCGCATGCTGCGCACCGGGCTGATCTTCGAGTCGCTCGTCCCGGCGGTGCTCGAACAACGCGTGCACACCGTCTCCGCGCGCGCCTCGTGGCGGCGACTGGTCTGGAAGTTCGGCGATCCCGCGCCCGGCCCGACGCCGATACCCATGCGTGTCCCGCCCGACGCGCACACCTGGCGGCACATCCCGTCCTGGGAGTATCACCGCGCGAATGTCGATCCGCAGCGTTCGAAGACGATAGTGCTGGCCGCGCGCATGGCCGACAAGCTCGAACAGGCCGCCGACCTCGATCCCGCGGCCGCCGCCGACCGGCTGCGGATGGTTCCCGGCATCGGCGTGTGGACCGCCGCGGAGATCGCCCAGCGCGCCCTGGGTGATCCGGATGCGTTGTCGGTCGGCGATTTCCACCTCGCCGCGATCGTCGGCTGGACCCTGCTCGGCCGTCCGATCGACGACGACACCATGGTCGATTACCTCGAACCCCTTCGCCCACACCGTTATCGGGCTGTACGCCTACTGGAGATCTCCGGACAGGCCCGCAAGCCGAAATTCGGACCGCGTACTCCCTTGGTGGACATCAGTCGAATCTGACCAGCCGCAGGGCATTTCGGCACCCTCGGGTAGCCCCGTACATTGCGCAGTCGAAACTCGACCGCACACGGCTCATCGGACTCATAGAACTCGAGCTCTGATTCGAATTCCGTGCGCGAACCGATCATCGAGCACTCATGGCGGCATTGCCTGCCGCTACCGCTCGGCTGAGGGCTTCGGGAACGGGTGTGCGGCCCAGATACATCTCCGACAGGATCGGGGTGATGATGTCGTTGGCCGCCGGGAATCCGGGCCCGCTGCCCCCGGAGATCCGGGGGCCGTCGAGCACATCGAAGAACGGCGAGACGTCGATTCCCCTGTGCGCCCAGTAATCTCGATATATCTGCTGATCGGCGACCACCGCGGGGACGGTCGCGCCGGAGGCGGCCAGGTAGCGGTTGCCCGCGGCGCTGCCGAGCCAGGTCAGCAGGCGGTGCACCGCGGCCGGGTGACGGGTAGCCGCATTGCCCGCGAGGCCGATCGCATTGTCGGTGCTGACCCGTCCAGCGGGTCCGGCCGGAATCATCGCGATGCCCCACGGGAATTTCGCCTGTTGGGCGATCGTGGCCAGGTTGTAGGTTCCGGATTGCAACAGCGCCAATTTCCCTTGCAGGAAGGCATTTCTGGTGAAATCGGTATTGGCGTTCGTATCGGCCGCCGACGGGGCGAGCTTATCGGCGATCAGGCGGACCAGATAGCCGAATGCCTGGTTTCCCTGCGGGCTGTCGAAGACGAATCGATCGTCCGGCCCCTGCAGACGCCCACCGGCCGACCCCAGGAACGGCAGTTCGATGGATTGAAAGTCGTTGGCGGCGTTGTATGCCCACGGTGCGACGGCGGCGAGCCGATGCAGCACCGGCGCGAAGGTGTCCGCATCGCCTCCCCAGCGCAGTCCCGAGAGTGCGGCGGGATCGATGTGCGCGGCGTCGAGCAGGGCGCGGTTGTAGTATACGGCGGTGCCGCCGTCCACGAATTGCGGTACCGCCCAGAGCTTTCCGTCGCGGCTGAACTGCGCGACCGCGGAGGGATCCCAGGCCCGTTCGGCATCGGACCCCAGCAGCGCGCCGATATCCAGCAGCCGCCCAGAATCCGCGTAGTCCTCGAAGGTATTGGTCCAGAACACGTCGTCCGCGGTGCCCCCGGCCACGTCCAGACGCAATTTCTGCTGATAGGAGGACCACGGCACCACCGTGATCCGTACTTCCACATCCGGGTTCGCGCGTTGGAAGGCATCGAGCGAGGCGCGGTAGGCGGGGACGAAACTCTCGTCCCAGATCCGCATTCGCAGGACCGTGCGCCCCGAACCGTCGCCGGTGTGCCCGAGCCACAGCGCCGCGGCGATCAGCAATACCGCGCTGAGCACGACGGCGAGCACCGCCCGAGTCGAGGTCTTCATCGATCTTGTTGCCGCGCTTATCATTTGAGCCCGGCCGAGGTGATGGACCGCAGCACCTGACGCTGGAAGACCACGAACAGCAGGACCAGGGGCACGATCGCCAACGTCGTCGCGGCCATCACCAGGGTCCACTGCGCGTTGTACCGGGTCTGCAGCGTCGCGGTCGAGACCGTCAGCACCTGCCAGGTTTCACCGCTGCTGGCCACCAGCGGCCACATGAAGCTGTTCCACTGTGTGACAACGGTGATCAGCGTCAGCGTGGCCAGAATGGGTCGGCTCATCGGCACCATCACGTGAACCAGGATGTCCAGGGTGCTCGCGCCGTCCAGCCGTGCCGCGCCGAGCAATTCGCCCGGGATGGACCGGAAGTATTGGCGCAGCAGGAATATCGCGTACGGCGAGGCGAACACGAACGGAAGTATCAAGGCCCAGAACGTATTGAGCCACCCGAGCTTCGCGAACATCAGGTACAGCGGGATCAGGGTGACCATCGGCGGCACCATCATGGTGGCGAGGTAGATCCAGAACAGCAGGTCGCGTCCGGGAAACTCGGTGCGCGCGAACGCGTATGCCGCCAGGATCGAGGTGATCAGCTGGCCGCCGGTGATGAACGCCGTCATCAGCGCGGTGACGAGCACGGCCCGGCCCAGGCCTTCGCTCAGCACGGTCGTGAAATTCGTGCCGGTCACCGGGTTCGGCAGAGCCAGTGCCGAACCGGTCGCGAACTGCTCCGGGGTCTTCACGGCGGTCAGGGCGCTGAGCACCAGCGGAGCGACGGTCAGCAGGGCCCCGGCGAACAGCAGCAGATAGACCGCGACACTGCGCAGCTGAGTGCGGGCCTTCGATCGCTGCGCGAAAGAGCCTGTGCGGGAAGAGATTGCCAAGGGCTCAGTACTCATGGACCGTCCGATTCCGGAAGTAGCGATGCTGCAGGAGCGTGATCACGAACATCACCGCGAACACCACCAGCGCCATCACCGCGGCCCGTCCGGGGCGCGCGGCGACGAACGCCTCGTCGAAGATCCGCATGGCCACCACATCCGTGCGATTCCCGGGCCCGCCCCTGGTCAGCGCGTACACCGTATCGAAGGTCTGGAATGCGGTCAGCACCCCGGTGACCAGGACGAAGAACATGGTCGGCCGCAGCAGCGGCAACACCAGCCAGCGCGTGCGCCGCCATCCGCTCGCCCCGTCCAGCGCGCCCGCGTCCAGGATCTCCGGCGGTATCGCCCGGATACCGGCGACGAAGAACAGCGCGACGTAACCGAAATTCGACCAGATGCTCACCGCCGCAACCGATGGCAGCGCCAGCGCCGGATCGGACAGCCATTCGATCCGGTTGCCCAGCACGGCGTCGATCGCCCCGCCGGTCGGCGCGAACATCCACTGCCACACCACACCCACCGCGACCGGCGCGCACATCCACGGCAGCGCGTACACCACCCGCAACGCCGTCCCGCCGCGACGCCGGGCCAACGGCATCGCCACGACGAACCCCAGCACGGTCTGCACCGGCACCACGATCGCCGCGAGCCCCGACGTCACCAGGAGCGAATGCCCGAAAGCCGGATCCCCCAACACCGCCCGCCAGTTCCGCAACCCCACGAACCGCATGGGCCCCAACAGATTCCAACTGTGCAGACTCAGCCAACCCACCACCGCGATCGGCAAAACCAGAAAACACCCGACCCCCACCAGGCTGGGCAACAGCAGCCCATAACTGGTCAGCGTCCGCCGAACCGCCCGCCGCCTCATACCGCGAACCTACCCCGCCCGCCATCGCGGGCGAATCCGCCAACCGCGGGTTCCATCTGCACCGAGCCGCACACGACACTGCCCTCCGGTCCCTCGATCGCACTACGGACCCACCCGGGCCGTGCGCCCTGTCCGGTGCCGGTGCCCGGCCGTGTGGCACGTCGGCGTAACCACGTCGCACCTATGCCTCCTGCGCCCATGAGCGTGCCGACCTCGGCCGGATCATCGACAGCGTCGCACGTCCTACCGGCCCGGACCGTGATACCTGCTTCGTGTGCGGGTGAGGCTCGCGAGCGAAGCCACTCGCGCCTGACAGTCGCTGATAGGGCATCACGCTGCACCTGCCTCGAGGCCGAGACGACGTGCCGGCCCCGGCTGTATCACCTTGACGCTGTAGTCCTACCGGTCCGCGGTGTGCGTCCCCCACCGGCGCGGGATGTGCGCGTGCCCGCTCCCGGTGCGCCAGTGGACAGTTCGCTCGATGAACCGTCCGTCAGGTGTGCCCGCTGGACACCCGGTCGTAGTGCGGCATCGGGCATTGCGGGGTTGCGGGGCAGGTGTGCCGAACTGCCCCGCATGCTCACCGAATTATGTGAAATCTGTTCGGGTACAGGCTCTTTCGGTACCGGACCGTCAGTTGGTCGGGCCGCCCGCGACGTAGATGACCTGGCCCGAGACGAAGCCCGCGCCCTCGCTGACCAGGAATGAGGCGGTGTGCGCGATGTCCTCGGGGCGGCCGACGCGCTGGACGGGGATCTGGGCGGCGGCGGCCTTCTGGAAGTCCTCGAAGTCCACGCCGACGCGGGCCGCGGTGGCCGCGGTCATATCGGTGGCGATGAAGCCCGGTGCGATGGCGTTGGCGGTGACGCCGAATTTGCCCAGCTCGATGGCGATGGTTTTGGTGAAGCCCTGCATACCGGCCTTGGCCGCCGAGTAGTTGGCCTGGCCGCGGTTGCCCAGCGCCGAGGTGCTCGACAGGTTGACCACCCGGCCCCACTTGGCCTCGACCATGTACTTCTGCACCGCGCGGGTCATCAGGAACGCACCCCGCAGATGTACGCCCAGCACCGAGTCCCAGTCGTCCACGGACATCTTGAACAGCATGTTGTCCCGCAGGATGCCGGCGTTGTTCACCAGGACGGTCGGCGCGCCGAGCGATCCGGCCAGCTCCTCGACGGCCACGGCCACCGAATCCTCGTTCGACACGTCCGCACCCAATGCGACGGCCTTGCCACCGGCCTCGGTGATCGCCTGCACGGTGTCGGCGCAGTGCGCGGCATCCAGATCCAGCACGCCCACGGCCAGTCCGTCCGCGGCCAGCCGCTTGGCGACGGCCGCGCCGATCCCCCGGGCGGCTCCGGTAACTACGGCAACTCGTTCGGCCATGACTTATCCTCCGTCTGCATTGTCGGCGTCCAACACCATGCAGCATACGAACCGGCGAGTCCGCCGCCGGCGCTACTCCACCCAGAGCGTCCAGGCGGCGCTGCGGCCCTGTCCCTCGCAGACCAGGGCGCGGCCGTCGGCGGTCCGTGCGGACTTGTCGCTGGCCGCATTGCATTTCGAGCCGTTGTCGTAGACGGCGGTCGAGACGGTGTACGGCCCGGTCCAGCGGTATCCGCTGCTGCCCTTCAGGCACAGCAGGGTGTTGCCGTCCGATGTGGTGCCGATGAGCGCGGCCTGCGTCTCGGTGCACACCTCGCCCTGCGCGACCGCGGTCTGGGCGGCGGAGGTGGTCGGCGCGGCGGTGCTGACGGTGACCTGCACTGGCGGGACGTCGCTCGCGGTCGCCGGTGCGGTCTGGCTGACCGGCGTGGATCCGGCCTGCAGCCGGAACGGGTTGTGCGGCACCGAAACTCCGGACAGCGCGAGCAGCCCGACGAGCGCCGTCGCCTCCGCGGCCCCGATCAGCAGCGCGAACAGGGCCATCATCCGGCCGCGCGGATGGGTGAAGGAGATGAACCCGAACACGATCGCCACCGGGAACAGCGCCAGCAGCGCGCCCACGAGCGCCACGATCGAATACGGATTGACGATCGGCGCCACCTCGACCCGTAATCGTCCGGACCGCCGCCTGCTCGGCGCGGACTCGTAATAGTCCTCGTCGGCCTCGGCTACCGCGGCGCGCCGCCGAGTCCGATCGCTGTCGTAACCATTGTCCTCCGCGGCCGGGGCCTGCCGCCGGGTCTGCGCCGCCTCCCAGCGCTCACCCTCCGGCGACGGCGCCAGCCGCCGATTCTGCCCGGTGTCGGGGCGTCCGGCGGGCGCCTGTACCGGATGACGCCCGGTCGGTCCGTTGTCCCACCGCTGCCCGTCGGGTTCGGGCGGCAACCGCCGGTTCTGCGCCGTGCCCCACCGGTCCTCTTCCGGTTCGGCCACCGGCCAGGGCTCAGCGCCCTGCGCCGTGGATCCCTGCGCGTCGGCGGACTGCTTGCGTCGGGCCATACGGTTCCTCTCACACACGAGCAGGAACCTCGAACAACGGCCCCGCCCCGATAACGAAGAGGATAAGGGCCCTGGCCGCCCCCGCAACCCCGGTCAGTGATATCTGCCGGCGTTCCCGCTCGCGCACGCACCCGATCCGCCGGATGTCATCCCCGAGCACCCGGCGGATCGGTCCCGGCAATCTTTCCGCCGCCTACCCGCAGCAGGCCTCTGCGCAGGTGGCCGGCAACCCGGCCGCTCTCATCGAGCGAATCACCGGCCGCGCGACGAAATGTCCTGTGACGCAATGCGGCACAGTTACGCCACCACACCCGCCGGAAATCCGCGCTACCGAACGTCGCCCTGTCACCGCTGGCCGCCGCGACAGGCATCGCCACAGGTCAAGGCCGCCGATCCGGTCGTTTCGGCCGGACATCGATCGGCTGCGGCGATGCCGGGTCCGTCGATGCGACCCAGGTGTGCCAGAACCCGCATTCCAGGGATCTCCGTTCTATCGCCGGTGATCAGGCGCCGCCGACCACTGATGCTTGATATGACATCGAACACAGAGCGCCGAAACGCTCACGAGACCGGTCGGTGTGTGCCGGGTATGACCCCGGCCATAGACGTCCGAAGTGTTCACGGCGTTCGGCCGATGTGCCGAGTTCGCGCACCTCGATGCGGCGCAGTTGCGCCAGGATTGCCCGCTGATCGACCGGACTATCGGTCGGCCGCGGCGTTGCCGGCTGATCGGGCGTCGGAGACCTGCTGATCGTCGTACCTCCTTACGGTGATCCGAGCCCCGAGAACAGCCGGGTACCGCATGTGCATCGGAGGCGTGCTCACCGGTGTTGTCGAACCTCCTTCGGCGATCGAAAGCCCGGAGAGCAGCCGGGTACCGCATGTGCGGCTGCGCCAGACCTCCGACCATCGACTGTGCCCATCGCAGGAGATCCGAGGGGGCGGCGATGGACAACAGACACTCGGCGTCTGCTCATCGCCAGTTGCCGACCCGGCGATCCGAGTGAACAGTCTGCGTTCGGCATGTGCGGAGTCCGATGCGTGGCACTCGGCTGATCATCAGCAAACCGGATAGGCCGCACGATCGCCCACGGTGTCCGGCCCGGAATATCCTGTGCCGCAGTGCGGGACGGCGGGCTCAGTACTCGTCGACGGTGTTTTCGCCGACGAAGGCGATGCGCAGGCTCAGAAGTGCTCCGGCGAACCAGAACAGCATGCGGTCGTAGTTGTTCAGATCGGCGTGGGCCGGACCGGCGCCGGATGCCGTGCGTGGCAAGGGAGCACGGTGACGTCCCAGTTCGCGCGTGCGGTCCGGCTCGAGCGCCAGGTAGGCGGTGGCGGCGCGGCGGCCGGGCGCCAGGGCGTGGCGTGCGGAGGTCGCGGCGTGGCGGGGGGTGGTGCGGCTGGGAGGAGGGAGCAGCCGCACCACCTTTCGGCTGCCCGCCGGTTCCAGCGCGGTCACGGTAGCGCTCGCTGGTCCAGCACGCAGCGGCCCTCTTCGACCAGCACCGCGCGGGCGCGGCGACGCACCCGGCACAGGTCGACCGAGCATTCGAGGTGCAGTTGCATTGCGGCATGGGCTTGTTCGACGGTCATCACGCCGGGATCGTCGGCGCAACGTAGCAAACCGGCGACCGGCATGTTGAGGTTGGTCAGTTGCATGCCGCCACCTCCCCGTACCGGCGGACCGATCCTCGGGGTGCGGGCTGCTCGTCCCAGGGCTGCTGATTGATAGCCATGCCCAGTGCTTCCAACAGGGTGAGGCCCACCTTGGTCGCCAACCCCCCGACCGAATCCAGCAGTGGTGGTACCGCTTCGGCAACCTGCAGCGCGGCCACGGCCTGCGTGCAGGTCAGGGTGCGGCCGGGCAGATACGACACGACCCAGCCCTCCTGTCCCACACTGCGGGCCCGGTGGGGCGTGCAATCACTGGTCATCAACGACGACCCGATGACGTGTACGGCCATGACTCCTCGTTCCTGCGTGCGAATCCTGATGATGCCCGGAGGTTTCGAGACTTGTTCCGGACTACATGTTATCCCCGAGCACACTTCCAGCATCCTCCAACAGACGGCCCAACTGCCCCGGTTTGGATATCCAGAACGAATTCAGGCGAATGTCCAGCAGCGAATCCACTTGGGGGAGGAAGATTCTCCATAGTGGATGAGACCCCCTCGCCGATGTGACGTCCGGGTCGGGGTGGTGGTAGTTCGGCGGGGGCCCACGGTACTTCCGACCCGCACTCGATGCCGGCGGCATCCGATCAGAACGGAGTGTGTGCTGTGTCCGTGAGTTCCGATAACCAGAGTTCCGAAACCGCCTCCTCGTCGACCCTGCCCAGGCGTCAGCTCGGAAGGTACCTGCGCGACTGGCGAACTCAGGGCGGCCTCACCATCGCCGAGGCCGCGCGGCTGATGGAGTGGGGCGCCAGCACATTGCAGCGTCTGGAGAAGGGGCAGGCAGATCGCATACGCACCATAGACATTCAGGAACTTTGCCGGATCTACGGCATTCCGGACGAGATCGCCGACGGCCTCAAAGGTCTGGCCCAGCAGGCCGCGGTGAAGAGCTGGTGGCACGCCTACGGCGATCTGATTCCCGAAAACTTCGATGTCTACGTGGGTTTGGAGGCATCGGCGCTGCGACTGGTGTCCTATCAATCCGAGTTGGTGCCGGGTCTGTTGCAGACCGCCGACTATGCCCGCGCGCTGAACCGCCTCGGCTATCCCGAG
The DNA here is from genome assembly GCF_001613065.1 of Nocardia miyunensis NBRC 108239. Lineage (GTDB taxonomy): Bacteria > Actinomycetota > Actinomycetes > Mycobacteriales > Mycobacteriaceae > Nocardia > Nocardia miyunensis. Next base: position 52,107 of record NZ_BDBQ01000077.1, on the reverse strand, counting down.
GACACCGACGCCGAACTGGACCGCCGCGTTCAGCTGCGACTCCAGCGGCAGGCCTTGATAACTCGCAAAGCGCATCCCGCGACGGTGGATGTGGTGCTGGACGAGTCGGTCTTGCGCCGCGTCGTCGGAAGTGCAAGGGTGATGGCGGCGCAGCTGCGGCACTTGGCCGATCTCAGTACTCGGGACAATGTCACGCTGCGCATCCTGCCCTTCGCAGCCGGTGTCCCCCTGGGCCTTTCGACCGGCCCGTTCGTGATCCTCGAGTTCGGAACCGACAGCAAGGGGCAACCGGTCGAACCTCCCGTGGTCTATGTGGAGGGGTTCACCGGAGATCTGTATCTCGAGAGGAAAGCCGACGTGCGGCGCTATCGGCATGCCCACGAGGTTCTGTTGCGCTGCGCGTTGGATGTTCACACCAGTAGAAACCTGCTGCGGCAGGTCGCGAAGGAGTACGCGGTGTGAGCGACCCGCACTCCCGCGGGCTCGCTCGTGCCGGAAAGGACATTGAGGAGATGAGGATGAGCAGCGAGCTGTCGGGTGCGCGATGGTTCAAGAGCAGTCGCAGCGGTGCGGGCAAGGAGTGCGTGGAGGTGGCATTCCTGTTCAGCGGGAGGGTGGGCGTGCGCGACAGCAAGAACCCGGACGGCCCGGCACTGATCTTCGGCGCCACCGACTGGACCGCGTTCACCACGGCGGTTCAGTGCGGACGTTTCGACGATCGCTGATCCGAACGCACACCGGACGGGCCGAACGGCCCGTCCGTTCCGCGGCTGCCGGTTATTCGCTGCAGGTCATCGCGGGAAAGATCACGAATCGGCGGCCGTTGTACAACAAAAGTATGTTTGCTCATGCCGGTTATGGGTAACGCTAATATGTGGACCGAGGGCTGAAAAACACTCCCCGGTACCGCAGGCTGTTCCCCGGCGATTGGGTCGAGCGTCTGATCGTAGGAATACTGTTCGCGGTGTCGGTGGGAGGTGTGTACGCATTGACCGGAGCGGTGTTCTCCGCGCTGCTGTTCGGTCTGCTCGTCGCCCTCGTCGCCGTCGGCGTGGTGACTCAGCTGTAGCTGTCCGCGCCGTGCGAGGCAGACGATTCCCGTTGTCCCCTCGATGAATACATCCCCCGTGGCACTTCACGTACGCCCGGTCCCGGCGGTGGCCGGGACCGGGCGTACGGTGTCCGGCTACCGCCGGAAGAGCTTGTTCCCGAGCCAGACGATCGGATCGTATTTCCGGTCCGCGACCCGTTCCTTCATCGGAATGAGGGCATTGTCGGTGATCTTGATATGTTCCGGGCAAACTTCTGTGCAACATTTGGTGATATTGCAGAAACCGAGCCCGAATTCGTCCTGCGCCATATCACGCCGATCGGCCACATCCAGCGGATGCATTTCCAGTTCGGCGACCCGCATCAGATAACGCGGGCCCGAGAAAGCGTTCTTGTTGTCGTCATGATCACGCACCACATGGCAGGTGTTCTGGCACAGGAAACATTCGATGCACTTGCGGAACTCCTGCGAGCGCTCCACGTCCACCTGCTGCATCCGGTACTCACCGGGCTTCAGATCGGCGGGCGGGGTGAACGACGGGATCTCCCGGGCCTTCTGATAGTTGAACGACACGTCCGTGACGAGATCGCGGATGACCGGGAAGGTCCGCATCGGCGTCACCGTGACGACTTCGTCCTCGGTGAAGGTGGACATGCGCGTCATGCACAACAGCCGGGGATGGCCGTTGACCTCGGCCGAACACGATCCGCACTTACCGGCCTTGCAGTTCCAGCGCACCGCCAGATCCGGGGCCTGGGTGGCCTGGAGCCGGTGGATGATGTCGAGCACGACCTCGCCCTCGTTCACCTCGACGGTGAAGTCCTGCAGGCCGCCCCCCTCGTCATCACCGCGCCATACGCGGAAGCTCGCGTCGTAACCCATTGCTACTCATCCCCTTTCGGTGTTGAATCCGGCCTGCTCGGGGGGCCTTCGTGGTTACGCAAGCTGCCTCCTTCGGCCCCTGACCGATCCGGCCGTGAGGACTCTCCCGCCGCCGCCGGATGATTCGCGATTTCCGCAGCGGTGTAATACTTTTCGAGTTCACTCAGTTCGAACAGGGCGAGCAGTTCGTCCCGCATGGGCAGTTGATCGGCGCGCGTCACAGTGACGCCCGGCACGGTCTGCGCGTCGTCCTCGGGATCGACCCGGCAGACCAGGAGTTTGTTGCGCCATTCGGCGTCCATCTTGGGATGGTCGTCGCGGGTGTGCCCGCCGCGGCTCTCCGTGCGGATCAACGCCGCCTGCGCCACACATTCGCTGACCAGCAGCATGTTCCGCAGATCCAGCGCGAGATGCCAGCCCGGATTGAACTGCCGGTGCCCCTCCACGGTGACGTGGTCGTAGCGTTCGCGCAGGGTGGCGAGCTTCTCGATGGCCTCGTGCAGCTCGTGTTCCTTGCGGATGATGCCGACCAGGTCGTTCATCGTCTGCTGCATATCGGTGTGCAGGGTGTACGGATTCTCCGAGGCGCCCTCGGCGGGCGGATCGAACGGCGCCAGTGCGATTTTGGCGGCGGCGGCGATATCGTCCTCGGAGATCTTCGGGCGCTCGGCGAGCTGTTCGACGTACGAGGACGCGCCCAGTCCGGCGCGTCGGCCGAAGACCAGCAGATCGGACAGCGAGTTGCCGCCGAGCCGGTTGGACCCGTGCATACCGCCGGAACATTCACCGGCGGCGAACAGGCCCGGCACCACGGCGGCGCCGGTATCCGGATCGACCTCGATGCCGCCCATCACGTAGTGGCAGGTCGGACCGACTTCCATCGGCTCGGCCGTGATGTCCACATCCGCGAGTTCCTTGAACTGATGATGCATCGAGGGCAGTCGCCGGAGGATCTCCTCGCGCGGCAGTCGCGAGGAGATATCCAGATAGACACCGCCGTGCGGAGTGCCGCGACCGGCCTTGACCTCCTCGTTGATCGCCCGGGCCACCTCGTCGCGCGGGAGCAGGTCCGGGGTGCGGCGCGCGGAATCGTTGTCGCGCAACCACTGATCGGCCTCGTCCTCGGTCTCGGCGTACTGCCCCTTGAACACCGCGGGGATGTAGTCGAACATGAACCGCTTGCCCTCGGAGTTCTTCAGCACCCCGCCGTCACCGCGCACACCCTCGGTGACCAGGATGCCCTTCACGCTCGGCGGCCAGACCATGCCCGTCGGGTGGAACTGCAGGAACTCCATGTTGATCAGCGTCGCCCCGGCGCGCAGCGCGAGCGCGTGCCCGTCGCCGGTGTACTCCCAGGAATTGGAGGTCACCTTGTAGGACTTGCCGATTCCGCCGGTGGCCAGGACCACCGCCGGGGTCTCGAAGAGGATGAACCGGCCCGATTCGCGCCAGTACCCGAACGCGCCGGCGATGCGGTCGCCGTCCTTGAGCAGATCGGAGATGGTGCATTCGGCGAAGACCTTGATCCGCGCCTCGTAGTCACCGGTCGCCGCGAAATCCTCCTGCTGCAACGAGACGATCTTCTGCTGCATGGTGCGGATGAGTTCGAGGCCGGTGCGGTCGCCGACGTGCGCCAGGCGCGGATAGGTGTGACCGCCGAAGTTGCGCTGGCTGATTCGCCCGTCCGGGGTCCGATCGAACAGCGCCCCATAGGTTTCCAGTTCCCACACCCGGTCGGGCGCCTCCTGCGCGTGCAGTTCGGCCATCCGCCAGTTGTTGAGGAATTTGCCGCCGCGCATGGTGTCGCGGAAGTGGGTCTGCCAGTTGTCCTTCTCGTTGGCATTGCCCATCGATGCCGCGCAGCCGCCCTCGGCCATCACGGTGTGCGCCTTGCCGAACAGCGATTTGCACACCACCGCCACCGACAGGCCCTGTTCGCGCGCCTCGATCACCGCACGCAAACCGGCGCCACCCGCGCCGATCACCACGACGTCGTACTTGTGCCGTTCGACTTCAGGCATGGACCGAATACTCCTGAGAGGCAGAGGGATTGAACAAGATCAGTGCACGAACCGCAGGTCCGTGATGGTGCCGCTGGCGACCAACATGACGTAGAAGTCGGTGATCGCCAGGGTGGCGAGCGTGGTCCAGGCCAGGGCCATATGGCGGGTGTTCAGCTTGGACACCTGGGTCCAGAACCAGTACCGCACCGGATGAGCCGAGAAGTGCTTGAGCCGCCCGCCCGCGATGTGGCGGCAGGAGTGGCACGACAACGTGTACGCCCACAGCAGGATCACGTTGGCGACCAGGATGATGTTGCCCAGGCCGAAACCGAATCCGCCGTTCTTGCCATGGAAGGCCACGATCGCGTCGTAGCTGTTGACCAGCGAGACGATCACCGCGATGTAGAAGAAGTAGCGGTGCGCGTTCTGGATGATCAACGGAAGCCGGGTCTCCCCGGTGTATTTCGCGTGCGGCTCGGCCACCGCGCAGGCGGGCGGGGAGAACCACACCGACCGGTAGTAGGCCTTGCGGTAGTAGTAGCAGGTCAACCGGAACAGCAGCAGGAACGGCAGCGCCAGCACGCCCAGCGGAAGCCAGCTCGGGAATGCGCCGAACCAGTGCCCGAAGTGGCTCGAACCCGGTGCGCACGAGGTGCTTATGCAGGGTGAGTAGAAGGGCGTCAGATAGTGGTAGTCCGGCACCCAGTAGGCGGCGCGGACGAAGGCCCGGACCGTCGCGTAGATGACGAACGCGGCCAGGCCGAGCACCGTCATCAGCGGTGGGACCCACCAATTGTCGGTGCGCAGTGTGCGGTCCGGGATGCTCGCGCGGCCCCGGCCGAAGACTCCTGTGCCCGATTCGGAAACTGTGCGCTGTGTGGTCACTGGTTCGCTCGCAAGTTCGCTCACGGCAGGATGCCTCGCCTATCTACCCCGCGGAACATCATCGTTACCTCCGGCATCGAATGTGATGCTGAGCACCATACGGCACCTAAGCTATGACCTGTCACGGGCTTGGGGAATATCGCACCACTTGCATTCATATGATTTGCGCCACATTTTCTGATCTTCGTCCGGCGCACCGGCGTCAGGCGAATCTCGGGCAACAATTACGAACTGCCTTGGGTAACAAGACAATTCGTAATCCACCGAGAATTAGCACTTTTCGCTACCCGAACCTCGCCCACGGCACCGCCACGTACCAGCAACAATCCCGCTGACCATGATCAGCGAGCGCTCGCGCGGACGGTGATATCAAGATCGAATTACCGGAAGGTGTGCGGACGGGCACCGCGGGGACCTTCGGCGGGTGCTGGATACGGGTCGGCGGTCCCCTCTTCGGCGTCGTCCCCGAACCGGCCGTCCGCATCCGTTCGAAAGCGAGCCCGAGAGCCGCCGAGGTTATCCGTCGGCATCACGCCACGGCGCGAGCCGGTCCACTTCGCAAGCGGAAATCGGCGCCCGGGCCCATCACGCGATCTGCCGCGGCGGGGACGCGCGGAACTCTGCCCGGCACCCTGTGAGCGACACGGCTGTGCCGCCGGTCCGCGAACGTCGTCGCGGACCGGCGGCACATCGCCGTATCTATTTGGTGCGGGGGCGGGAGTGGAAGCCGAGACCTTCGTCCTGGGCGCCCATCCACGCGGCCTCGTCGGACTTGCTGTCCGGGACGTAGATGACGTCCTGTTCGCGACGCGAGCTCACCTCGGGCGGCGGGGTCTGCTCGAAGTCCTCGGTGTCGAGCAGGAGCCGTTCGAGGTCGTTCTCCAGGCGGCGGACCGAGCGGGCATCGCCGTAGTGGCCGCGCAGTGCGCCGATGCACTGCTGGAGCTGCCCGACCGCGAAGTGGAGCTCCGCAATATCGCTGCGTGTCATCGAAACCTCCTCGAGCCGGATGAGGGCGACTCGGCGCTGTGCCGCCCCGGCGCGCGATCGATGATGATCTTACTGTGATCGACCGCACATCGTGATCTACAACACAGTACGCGAACTTTCCGATTCTGGCTCGAACACGCCGTGGACCAGGCACTTCCCCCGGTATCGGCAAGATCATCCGGCGACGGCGAAGGTCGGCTCCTCCGTGCCGGTCGCGGTGCGGGCACGGTCCACCAGAGCCAGGATCGCGATCGCGACCTCCTCGGTGCGTTCGAGGATGACGCTGTGCCCCGCCCCGTCCAGACGCACCAGTTCGGCGGCGGAGAGCTGCGAGGCCAGGACCACCGAATGCGCGAACGGGATCATGATGTCGGCCGAACCGGCCAGCACCAGCGCGGGCAGGTCGGACAGCAGCGCCAGCGTCGCGGTCTCGTCGAAACGGATCAGCGAGTCCAGGAAGCTGGCCATGGTCAGCAGGGGCGTGTCATTGAGCATCGCGGTGGCGACCGCGACCATGCGCGGGCTCACCGTGCGGGTGCCGAAACTCGCCTCGCGAACGAGCGGTTCGAGGATGCGGCGACCGAACTGCTTGGACGCCTGCATGATTCGCGGTGCGCGCCGCACCGCGACCTGGAACGAGGTCACCGCGTGCCGATGCAGTACGCGAGCCAGGCCCACACTGGTGACACCGCCGGCCGCCGAGGCGAGCAGGGCGACGCCCACGACCCGGGCCCCGATCGTCGCGGGATGCAGCCGGGTGTACGCGAGCACGACCATCGCGCCCATCGAATGCCCCACCAGCACCACGGGTCCCGTCGGCGCGACCGTGCGCAGCACCGCGTCCAGATCGTGGCCGAGTTGGTCGATGGTGTAGCTCGACGGGTCGGCCGCGCCCGATTCGCCGTGCCCGCGATGGTCGTAGAACACCATGCGGGTGCTCGAATCCCAGTGCGGCCGAAGGTGTTCGCGCAGGAAGGACCAGGAGTCCGCGCGCAGGCAATGCCCGTGCACGAAGACGACCGTCAGCGACGCGTCGTCCGGGCCGAAGACACGCACGGCGAGCGGGGTGCCGTCGTCGGCGCTGACGGTGGCGCGCCGACCGCCGTGGTCGGCGGCGCGCAGGGCGGTCGTGGACATGACGTCCTCCTGGTTCGAGTCCGTTCTTGCCCGGGTGTCGAGTTGGGTTTCCAGTGCGTTAACCGGTGCAACCTGGCGTTATCCACACGTTGCGGATTTGCGGCCGGTCGTCGATCGCGGTCGGATGCGATGTCCGGGACCCTCGGGCGGTACGCGACGTCTTCGATCGGAATGCCGCGTGAGCTGGATGGTTGATTCTTCTACCCATATCTAGCGATATGCATAGACTCTTGTAGCGAAAGGTGAGAGGTCGGAGGCATCGCCGTGGATCGGGATGCTCGGCGCTTCCGTTACCCTTTCGTTATCAACGAATCTATCAGTATCTAGAATTTATGCAAGAGGTTCGTAGATTCCTGTGTGCAGCGGGCTTTCGAGCAGAATCTACGATCATCTAGAGAAGTTGCTAGATAGGGGTAGATTTTGGAATCGTCCGACCCCGGCCGACGATCACCCCCGCGGCGCAGTGCGGACGACGCCCCCTCAGGCGACGCTGCGCAGGTACCGGCCGAAGTGCGGAACCGTGAACCCGATGGTCCCCCGCTCGGCCGAATAGATCAGCCCCTTCTTGATCAGCCCGTCCCGAGCCGGTGACAGCGAGGCCGGGCGACGACCCAGTTCCTTCGCGATGGCCGCGGTCGCCACCGGACCGTCGTCCCCGGACAGTTCGGCCATGGCGCGCATGTACTCGCGCTCGGCCGGGGTCGCCCGCTCGTACCGGGATCCGAAGAAGCCGACCGCCAGCTCCTCCTCCGCGGCCGGGGCCGCCAGCTCCACATCCTCGGCGGTGATCGGACTCTGCGCGGCCAGATCCCAGGTCGCCTTGCCGTACGCCTGCACGAAATACGGATAGCCATCGGCCTTGAGATACAACGAATCCAGCGCCTCGGAGGTGAATTTCACCTCCTCGCGCTCGGCCGGGGCGATCAGCGCGAGATCGGCCGAGTCCCGATCGAGCCGGTCGATGCGGTGATAGCTGAACAACCGTTCGGAGTAACTCTTGGAGGCCGACAGCACCGCGGGCAGATGCGGCAGACCCGCGCCCACCACGATCAAAGGCGCTGCCTCCTGGCTCAATTCGTGGCATGCGCCGCAGATCGCGGAGATGTCGGCCGACCCCAGATCCTGCATCTCATCGATGAATATCGCGATGCCGACGCCGATGTCGCGGGCCACCTGCGCGGCCTCCATCAGCAGTTCGACCAGATCGATCTCGATATCGCCGGAATCGGCGCGGCCGGTCACCGCGGGGACGTCGATGCCCGGCTGCCAGCGCTCGCGCATGCCCTTGTCGACGGTGGCGCGCAGCGCGAAAGCCTTGAGTATGCCCAGGAAGTCGTCGACCATCTCCAGATTGCGGTGCGCCACCGCGATCTGCCGCACCGCCATGTGCAGTGCCGAGGCCAGCGGACGCCGCAGCTCCTGATCGGGCCGGGCCTCCAATTTGCCGGTGCCCCAATCACGTGCGCGCGCGGCCGAGCGAAGCTGGTTGAGCAGCACCGTCTTTCCGACGCCGCGCAGGCCCGTGAGCATGACGCTGCGTTCGGGCCGCCCGCGCGAAATGCGTTCGAGCACCACGTCGAACGCGTCGAGTTGCTTGGCCCGTCCGGCGAGTTCGGGCGGGCGTTGTCCGGCGCCTGGGGCATACGGATTCCGCACGGGGTCCATGCCGTTCCACGGTAGTGCGTCGCGCGGGGAATCTTCGGACATCTACCGAGTTCCCTAGACGTGACTATCGAGGGATGTGCGGCCCGGGAATACGGTCTCTAGGCTTGTGGTTGTTGGCACAGGTGTAACCGTCGCGACGCCGCGGGGGCCGAGGCACAGGAGAGTCATGAGCGAGGAACCCGATGCCGACGTCGCCGAGGTCGTCGAATCGTGGAACGTGCCGCGGGAAGCCGTTCTCGCCGCGCGCATCCGCGCCAACATCCTCGAGGCGATCGGCCAGGGCTTCGATGATCCGCAGCTGGTTGCCGATCTGGCGGTCGGCCCGCTCGTGATGGCGCTGGGTCAGTTGGAGATCGGGTTGGCCGACGCGCGTCGCCGCATCGAGGAACTCGAACGCGCGCTCGCCGATCGCGAGGGCGGCCAGGGCTGATCCGTCCCGGCTCGTTCGGTCGGTGCGCGCCGGATCGCCGGGGCGATCGCCGCGGGTCGGCTGTTGACGCCTCGGATTTGCCGGGCGATAACGGAAAGAGTCGAGTTCATAACGCCCCCGCCCGCGTCGATAACAGTTGCGCCCGAGCTGATATCGGTCCGTTACCACCGCGCCGACACGCCGAATCGCCGTCCTGTACTGGGGGTTTGTCCTGTTCGGTCCAACACGCCGCGCTGTGGGGTGGACAACATCACGCGCTAGCCGTAATCTTCTCGTGACTTGACGAAGGGTGCTGTTTCGTAGGGGAAACGGCACGTCGAGTCACCGCTAAATCGGCGTTCGGGCGCAAGCTCGTTCGCTGAACCGAGGACCCAGATGTAGTGGGGTGAATCCTCGCCCGGCTGAACGAGGTCGGTCGAGGTAGGACCGATCTTCCCGGCCCGAACCCGTCAGCTAACTCGGTCGGCGGGTGGAGTGGAAGAAACAGGAGACTCAGCTCGGTGGGTAGACACAGTTTGCAACGGGAATCTCGGCTCCCGAATTCCGTGAAGGGTGCGCTCGTCATGGGTGCGGTTGCCTCGGCAACCGGTGCCATGCCTGCGGTTTCGGCGATGGCTCAGACCATCAACGTGCCCGGCGTCGGAGATTTCGATGTGCCGGTCGATTCCTCGTTCACTCAACAGGTCAAGGCCGTGAATCAGGCGCTCGCCGATCACGCCGACCTGATCAAGGACCACGCGGATCAGATCAAGGCCGCACAGAAGTCGCTGACGCCGCAGAGCCTGCAGCAGCCCAGCATTCCCGGTCTGACCGCGGCTCTGCCCGGCGTGCAGCAGCAGCACCAGGGGCCGCAGCACATCGCGCTGACCGCAGCCCAGAGCAAGATCGGCTCGGATTACGTGTGGGGCGCCTCGGGCCCGCAGAACTTCGACTGCTCCGGCCTCGTGCAGTGGGCCTACAAGCAGGCCGGGGTCAACCTGCCGCGCACCAGCTTCGAGCAGTCGCACGTCGGCAAGCCGGTCGCCTTCAAGGATCTGCAGCCCGGCGACCTGGTCATCCAGGAGGGCGGCGGCCACGTGGCGATGTACGCCGGCGACGGCAAGATCCTGCAGGCACCGCAGTCGGGTGAGACCGTCAGCTACGCGCACCTCGATCCCAACTCGATCGTCACCGCGCGTCGCGTCGCCTGATTCTCGGTTCAGTACCGCTCTGGAAGCGAAACTGCCACCGACGCAGCCGAGTACAGCCCGGGTCGACTCCTGGACCTGGGCTGTCCGGCTGTTCAAAACCAGGTCGGCCGCCGCGACCGCATGTCGCGGCGGGCACGTCAAGGTGAACGGTGTCGCGGTCAAGCCTGCTCATCAGGTCAAACCCGGTGACGAGGTGCGTGCCCGGATCAACGGGCTGGATCGCATCGTCATCGTCGAGAAGGTCATCACCAAGCGTGTGGGTGCGGCGATCGCCGCGCAATGCCTGATCGACAAGAGCCCGCCGCCGCCGGCTCCCGAGATCGTGGCGACCATGCCGCGCCGTGATCGCGGCGCCGGACGTCCCACGAAACGTGAACGGCGCGACACGGATCGATTGCTCGGCCGAGGACCCACCGCCTCGCCTTGAGAGCATTCGCGCTGTTCGACGCTCATGAAGCCCCTATCTTCATGAGCGTTCCCAGCTGATCGGCTTCCGGCTACCCAGCTGGAATCACCACTCTCCTGCCAGTGATGCGACGAATTCGATCGTGGGCTGACTTCCGATGACGGTGCTGCATAATGTGATCCGCCGAGATCCCTCCCGCATCGTTAGTGATCTTCGCCACATAACCGGCCGAATCGGACACTGGCACACCGAAATCGGTCCGAACACGCGACCGGCGAACGTCTCCGAGCGGCGCTCACCAATCCGCTGGCCGGGGTGAACTGGGGCAAATTTCGCATTGCCGAAAATTTGCCCGCGAGTGAGACTGTCATGGGGCCCAGGCGCAGCCAGATGGAGAACAGCGGACCCAGAAATCCCTCGGTGATCGCGAACAGCTGGCGAGCGACGCGTCGCGGCTCACCGACCCCGGCCACCGCGAGTCCACCCGCGAAACCGGCCAGCATGATCGAGACCTGCGTCCGCGTGGCCAGCGCGGCGAGGGCGAACAGCAGCGTCAAGCTACGCGCAATTCCAGTGCGAACTTTCGATTTTCGGACACCTGATGGGCGCGACGTCGCAGTCCGGAACGTTCGAGATAGCGAAGAATCAGGAACAGCACGACCGCACCCATCGCAACGGCGAGCGCGCCGAGCGCCGCCCGCCCGGCCCGGGAGACGTCGATGACCAGCGGCAATGCCACAATGCACGCGGTATCGGCGATCGCCACCTGCGCGGTCAACTCCAGGACCGATTTGCCGTGCAGCCCTTGGGAATCGATGATCGGCAACGTCAGAGCCGCCGAGGAGGAGGCGATCAGCACCGCGTAGATCGCGCTGTGCCCGGTGCCGAACCGGCTCGCCAGGGTGAACCCGGCAGCCGCGGCGAACAACCCGACCAGCACCGCGCGCAAACGCCCCGACCGCCAGTGCCGTGCGCACCGCCGGATCCCGCACCGGGACGTGGGTGCCCGCGACGAACATGACCAGCGTGAATCCCATATCGGCGAGGAACGAGAAGATCGGGTCACCCGGATGCAGCACTCCGAAACCGGTCGCGCCGAAGACGACTCCGGCGAGCAACTCGCCGACGATCACCGGAACATGCCAGCTCGCGCGCCAGGACAGCAGCGGCCCGGCCAGCCCCAGCGCGAGCACAGGGCGAGGGTGGAGAAACTCACCGCCCTATTTCTTCCGCTTCTTCTGCTTTCCGGAGTCGGGGTCGTCATCGCGAAGTCGTGCGAATTTGGTGGGAATCGGGATGTTCTCGTCGGCGTGATAGCAGGCGCACACGCGGTGGTATCCGTCGGCGATCTGGGCGGGGGTTCCGGTGATCAGGTCGCCCTGGACGAGCAGGATCGGGGACAGTGCCGCACCGGTGAGGATCTTGGCGAGATCGGCGCGGACGTGCGGATTGTCCGGCGGCAGCAGGGTGAGCTGGGCCGCGCGCAGGATGTCCTTGGCCTTCTTGTGCACGATCGGCGCGGCACGTAGGTGTCGCAGCAGCGTCGACACGGTATCCGGGTCGGCGAGCAGTTCGAGATAGTCGGCCGCCGCCGGATAGTCGTGGGATTCGGGTTCGTCCAGCCAGCGCACGGGATTGGTGGTCGCCATCGATACTCCTGGAGCGATCGGTGGATGGGTGTGGACCAGGTTTACACCCTCGGCGCGGCTTCGACGCGGACCAACTCGTCCCGGCGGTAGCGAATCCGGCATTCGCCGCGACGCAGCTTGCCGCTGGAGGTCTTGGGAATCTGCCCGCGCTCGACCAGGACCACCTCGGCGGGGGCGATATCGTGCGCGGCGGTGACGGCGGAGCGGATGCGGCGAACCACCTCGGCGGTGTCGCCGGGGCGCTCGTTCAGCTCGGCGACCAGGATCAGCGTCTCCTCGATGCCGTCGTCCACGCCGAAGGCGGTGATGTGGCCGGCGCGTATCTCCGGCGCGGAATCGGCCGCGGTGGTTTCGATATCGGCCGGATAGTGGTTACGGCCCGCGATCAAGATCATATCCTTGAGGCGTCCGGCGATATACAGCTGGCGGTCGTGCAGGAAGCCGAGATCGCCTGTGCGAAGCCAGTTCTCCGGTTCGCCGGGAGATCGTGCGCCGAACGTCTCGGCCGTTTCGTCTGGTTTGCCGAAGTATCCGGCGCAGACGTTCGGGCCGCGAACCCAGATCTCGCCGACCTCCCCCGCGGCTACGGGCGTTCCGGACCGGTCGACCAGCCGGATGTGCTGGTCGGCGGGGACGCCACAGCCGACGAGCCGGACTCCGTGGCCCGGTTCGGCGAGGATCGCGCGCCCGTCGGTCAGTGCGGCGCGGTCGAATTCGGCGATGGCGGGCGGCTCGCCGGGTGCGCCGAAGGCGACCGGTAGGGTTGCTTCGGCCAGTCCGTATCCGGCGGTGTGAGCGGAATGCCGGAAGCCCTGGGGTGCGAAGGTTTTCGTGAACGTCGTCAGGACCTCGGCTCGGATCGGCTCCGCGCCGTTGAGGACGAGTTCCAGTTCGGAGAGATCCAGATCGGCGCGTTCTTGCGGTGTCGTAGCCGAAACCGCGTGTGCCAAGCCGAAATTAGGACTCGCGGTCGCTCCGGCGCGATAATCGCCACACGCCCGCAGCCAGCGGATCGGACGTTTGGCGAATTCGGCCGGTGGCAGGGTGATCGCGTGCACGCCGGTGTACAGCGGCAGCGACATCGCGAAGACCAGGCCCATATCATGGAAGAACGGCAGCCAGGTGACCACGGGTTTGTCGTTCACCACGGGCATTCCGGTACGCAGCTGCTCGAGTGCCGCGGCGAGATTCGCGTGGGAGACCTCCACTCCGGCGGGGGTTTTCGTAGAGCCGGACGTGTATTGCAGGTAGGCCGGATGCTCGGTGATCGGCTGCGGAGGAACCGCGGCATCCGCGGGCTCGGTGGAAACCGGGAGGACCTTCCCAACCGCGAATCCGCCACCTGCGGTGCGTATTTCGTTCCCCGGATCGACGAGGCTCAAGGTGGGGCGCGCATCGTCGAGGACGGCCGCGAGGCGATCGGTATTGCGGTGACCCGGCACCGGGAACAGCGGCACGGCCACCCGGGAGGTGTACAGGCAGGCGAGAAATGCCGCCACGTAGTTCAGGCCGTGATCGCACAGGATGGCCACCCGGTCCCCCGGTTCCGTGTCCGCGCGGACCTTCCCGGCGAGAACACCGGCCGCACTGTGCAATCCGCCGAATGTCAGCGAGTGCGATCGGCACTCCCTGCCGGGGTAGGACAGTGCGGTGAATGCGGGCGCATCAGGACGTTTCGCGGCCCATCCAGCGACCGCCGCGGCTAGCGCGTCGACCGATCCGTTCACCGGATCTCCCCTCGATCATCGGACAGTCGCGTGGACAGCGCCGTCCCGAGCATCGCCACGGTGGGATGTTCGAAGAGTTCGGCGGTGGCGATGCGAATCCCGAGCCGGGCCTCGAGAGTCCGACGCAACTCGATCGCCAGTAGCGAGGACAATCCCAGACCGCCGAAATCCACATCCGGCCCGATACTCTCCGCGGTGATGCCCAAGGTAGCGGCCAATGCGGCCCGAATCACCTGTGCCACCGATACATTCCCGGCTGCCGCGCCCGATCCCGGAACCGAGGGACGATCCGCTTGCGACTCGGCCGATCCGTCCTCGGGCCCATCGTCGCCTGCGAGAAAACCTGGGGCCGGACTCTCCTCGGCCTGGCTGGTCGGCCGGTAGGGATACCCGGATGCGCTTGCCACGGCATCAACGATCGAGGAGCCGGATTCGGGCATCCCGGCGTGCGTCTGCATCCAGCCGGTGGGCGCGTCGAAATAGCCTGGCTCGCCAGGGTAGCCGGACTCGTTCACCGGGAGGCCGGTCCCGATGTAGTGCTGGTCGGGCTGCGGCAGGTCGGTGGATCCGGTCCGATCGCCGGGATGCTGGGCTGGATTCGGTTGTCCCCAGTGGGCCGGGGCCGTGGTTTCGCTGTCGTCGCGGGATGGCGCTGTGGGGGCGGGATAGCCTGGCCCGGAGTGGTGTCGAATCGGCTGCAGCGCGGTGCGGAGGCGCTGGGCTATGGGGGAATCATCGGTGGTGGGGGTGTAGTCCATGGCCAGGACGTGGGGGCCGGGGTAGCCGCGAAGGGAGTCCAGGACCGCGGTGCCGCGGGCGGTGCTGAAGGGGGTGACGCCCGCGCGGCGGAGGTGTTCCGCGCCGCCCGCGGTGGCGGCCAGGCCGGATTCCCAACTGCCCCAGCCGATGCTGATGACCCTGCGGTTCGTGCGACTGGACGCCAGGGCGTCCAGGGCGGCGTTGGCCGCCGCGTAGGCGGCTTGACCGGGGGCGCCCAGAGCGCCTGTCGCCGAGGAGAACAGCAGGGCGAAGTCGATGGGGTCGTCGGCGGTCAGGTCGAGCAGGTCGGCCGTCGCGGCGAGTTTGGGCTCGAACATCGAAGCCAGTAGATCCGTTGTCACGGAACTGAATTCGGCGTCGTGCAGTGAGCCGGCGGAATGTATCAGGCCGCGGATGGGCGCGCCGCACTCGCGAATGTCGTGCAGCGCGTTGGCCAGATCGCGCGGATCGGTGACATCGCAGCGCAACACCACGATCCGATCCTCCAGACCCTCGAGCAGCGGCGGGAGCGGGCGCGGATGCCGAGTCAGCACGACCACATCCCCGGCGCCGGAATCCAGCAGCCACCGGGCGGCCACGGCGCCGAGCGCGCCGAGTCCGCCGGTCACGACATACGCGCCCACGGGCCGGATTTCGACCGGACGGGCGAGGAATGACACCGGCTCGAACTGCCTGGCCTCCACGCCGCCGGGCCCGATGCGCACCTCGTCCGGCCCCTCGGACGACAGCGCCAGAGCGGTCAAGGGCCCCGGTTCGGCCCGTTCGGCTCCCGTCCACACCAGCCGGACTCGGCGACCCGACTCCAATTGCAGCGACCGCACCAACCCGGCGATCCCCTGCTGGGCCACACTCCGCCGATCTCGCAGCACCACCGTCAGCGATGCCATCGCATCGCAATCCTGAATCCGTTGCAGCAGTTCGAGTGCCCGCCCGATCTCCCCCACCGCCGATCCGGGCGCGGACACCGCGGGCCACACCGCGACCACCGCGGTCGGATCCGCCCGCCCGGTGAGCGTCGCGGCGACGATCGGACTCGCCTCGAACGGATCCCGGGCCACCCGCTCGGCGGGCACCCACCGATCCGTCGCCCGGGCCAACCCCACCGCCAGGCGAGACTCCCCGATCACCAGAACCCGCCGAACGCGCGAACTCCGCACCGCCCGTGCGGCATCCGGCACACCGACCCGAACCCAAGCCTCCCGCCGCAGCACCGTCCCGAGTCCATGCGCCCGGAGCACCCCGCGATCCCAGTCGGACCGATCGCGCACGGGTTGTTCCGCCGCCCCTGTCCGATCCCATTGCCGCATACCGGAATCCGTGTATTCGCCGAAGTGCTGTCCCGCGCTCGCCGACGCACCGCCGACACCCAGTCGATGGGTTGGCGTGCCGTTGCCGAAATCGCTGTGCCGAGTCGTATCCGGCAGTGCGGTTGGCCCCCGGAAGGCATCGCCGGTGTGTGATCGATGCCCTCGCTGCCGATACGAAGTAATCTGCGTGTCATCGGATGGACTCCGGCCGACGGCCTGCTGGGGGGCCGAATCACGATCACCTCGGCGATCGTTGACAGCGCTGTCGCCCAAATCGTCGTGGTGCGGTCCGTTCGGTCGTGCGACAGGTCCGCCGAAGATGCCGGTGTGCGTCAGTCGAATTCTCGAAGCGTCACGGCCGCCACCTCCACTGTTTCCGAGTGGGTCCGGCCCCATCGGACCATCGGCCGGGGTGTCCGGCTCGGCGGGAAGGCCGATGCGGGGAGACTCGCTGGGCGACCCGGTCGGTGCGGCGAGGTGGGCGTAATGGATGCGGATGCCGAGGAGGGCGGCTGCGGGGGCGCCGTGCTGGTCGGTGGCGAGGACGTCGCAGTGCAGGCCGTCGGGGTCGGCGTCGCGGAGGAAGGCGTGCGCCTGGGCGAGCAGGACGTCGGGGGACGCGGTGAGCCAGGCGGAGTCGATGCGGGTGGGCAGGGGCAGGACGTGGGCGGGCAGGTGCGGGGCCGCGGCGGCGGCGATGAGCTGGAGGCAGCCGTCCAGGGCCGCGGCGTCCAGCGGGATGTGGCCGAGAAGTCCTATGGCGCTGCCGGATTCGGCGACTATGCCGCGCAGCGGCCGGAAGCGGGGGCCGTAGTCGAGTCCGCGGGCGCGCAGCATCGCGTAGAACTCGCGGGTGTCGATGGGGTGCATCCCGGGTTGGGCGATGCGGTGCGCGTCGATGGCGCGCATCCAGCCGACGATCTCCGCAGGCGACGGCTCGGCGGCGATTCGGGCCGTGGCCAGGGTGATCGGGCCGGTCACCTCCAGCAGATCGGTTCCGGCATGGAAGGTGATATCGGCCAGGGCGGTCAGATCGGTGGGCTCGCGAACGGTGAACTCCGTCAGCCGGACGGTTCGCTCCCCGGCGATCCGCAGCAGCTGACGCAGCCAGTACGTCGCCGGGACCATCGGCACACCCCGCACGACGTGATCGCCGAGATCTTCGCTGGCGGGCTCGGGTCCGGCACCGGTCAGCAGCGGGAAAGTAGCGTGGCGCCAGCGTCTTTCGAGCATCGGACCGGTGAATGCGCCCTGCGCGGACCAGTTCGCCGACCGGCCCTCGAGATACAACCGGGCCATGCCGTCGAGGAAGGCGGCGGACTCGTCGTCCCGATCGGCCATCGGATGCGTGGCCTCGCCGAAGTCCGGATACTCGCGGATGGCCGGGGCCAGAATCGGATGCGGCGAGATCTCGATCGCCGTGGTGCAGCCGTCGGCCGCGGCGGATTCCAGGGCCGCCGCGAGTTCTACTGTGCGCTCGGCGTTCTCAGACCAGTACTTCGCGTCCAGGGCGGCGGACACGATCATCTCACCGCGCCGGGTGGTGGAGTACAGCGGAATTCGCGGTGCTCGCGGCATGATTCCGTCGAGCTGGGCGAGCAGTTCGGCGGCGGGCTCGCGAACCTGCGGACTGTGCGCGGCGAAATCCACGGCGATCCGCCGTGCGTAGAAGCTGCGGCGCGTCGCCCGCCGGATCACTGTCTCCACATAGCGCGGCGTCCCGGAAACCACCACGGACCGAGGCCCGTTCACCGCGGCCACCGCGACATGCGCGCGAACCGGTTCCACCAACCGCGCGGCCTCCTCGGGCGTCGCCTCGAGCATCGCCATCGCACCGCGACCGTCCAGATGCGCGAGAATCGCACTGCGCACCACCGCTATCCGCGCACCGTCGCCGAGCGAGAGCGCGCCGCTGACGACGGCCGCCGCGATCTCGCCGAGGCTGTGCCCGATCACCGCGTCGGCCCGAATACCCCAGTGCGCCAGCAGTTCCGCCAGCGCGATCTGGAATACGAACAGCGCGGGCTGCACCATATCGGTCGTCTCGAGGCTGTTCGCGAAACCGTGCCGGGGCGTCCACACCCGAGGCCCTCCGGCGGCCGTCACCGCATCGGTGGCCTCGGCGAGCGTCCGCGCGAACACCGGATACCGGGCCGCCAGCCCCCGGCCCATCCGCTGATGCTGCCCACCCTGCCCCGAGAACACCAGCAGGATCCGGCCGCGCAGCCGCCGCCCGGACGGCCCGTGTACTCGCGCTGCATTGTTGTGCCCCAATGCATTCCGAACCAGCGAATCGGGATGCGTCGCCATCGCGTGGGCGGCTTCAGGGACCGCCTCCGTACTCGCCGCACGTGCCGTAACGGTGGCCCGTGCGGACACGGAGTCCTCCGCGAACGTGGTCTCGGTGGCCGCGGCGCGTGTCGGCCGGGTCCGTCTCTTGGAGCCCACAGCCCGCGCGCCTTCGTCCTCCGCCGCGCTCGGCGTCTCGGTGGCTCTGGTTCGCGGTGTCTTCGAGCCCGCGGTCGACGTTTTCGCGGTCGCCGCTTTGCGCGTCGGCCCGGCGGCCGTCAGCGTGGAATTCCCGAACGACGTTGTCCCAGTGGCCGTTCTGGCCGCTGGCTCGACAACTCCCGTGGGCGTTGTCGCGAGTTCCGTGGCGAGTGTCGCGTCAGTGGCCGCCGCCGGTGCCGTCTCGGAACCCGCCCGCGACGCCGGTTGGGCGGCTGCCGCGCTCGTGGCCCCGCTGACTGTCGCGGGCGTCGTCGTCTCGGAACCGATCCCGGAGGTTGGTTCTGCTGTAGTAGCTCTCGTGGCCGGGGGGACTGTCGAGGATGTCGCCTCGGAATCCGCCCTCGATGTGGGTTCGGTTTCCGCAGCCCCCGTAGGCTTGCCGGGTGTGTTGGAACCTGCCCCTGACGTGGGTTCGGCGGCTGTCGCGGTCGTAACCCCGGTGACTGTCGCGGGTGCCGTCTCGGGGCCCGCCCCCGAGATCGGTTCTGTGGTGGCGTCGTTCGTAGTCTGCGTGGCTGTCGCGGGCGTCGTCGCGGAACCCGCCGGGGTGGTGGTCTCGCTTGTCGCGGTATGCGTCCGGGAGGCATCGACGGCCTCGGCCAGGGCCAGCAAGCGGGCGACGGCCTCGGCCCGGTCGCGGGCAACCACTGCGGCGCGCACCTGCTCGGGTATCGCTCTCGTTGTGGCAGAGGCGAATTCGGCGAGCGATCCGATATTCCGGCTGAGTGCCTCGGCCCCGCGTACGGCCTGTTCCCGGAGATCGTCCGCATCCCGTCCGGTGATCGTCAGCAGTACGGGCGGATCGCTCTCCCGCTGCGGCGCAACGTGGTCCACCCCGCGCAACACCACGTGCGCATTGGTTCCGCCGAAGCCGAAGGAGCTGACCCCGGCGTACCGGCCCGAGGCCGATTCCGCCGCCCACCCGATCGGCTCGGTCGGCACGGCCAGCCCGCGCGCGGCGAGATTCAGCAGTGGATTCTCGGTGTGGAAGTGCACGTTCGGGACGATCGTGGCGTGCGCGATGCACAACGCCGCCTTGGCGACTCCGGTGACTCCGGCGGCGGCCTCGAGATGACCCAAATTCGATTTCACCGACCCGATCCACACCCGCCGGGTCCGTTCACCCTCGGACAGTGCCGAGGCCAGCGCGCCGACCTCCACCGCATCGCCCAACGGTGTTCCGGTGCCGTGACATTCGACGTATCCGGCGAGTGCGGGTGTGACACCGGCACGTGTCCACGCGCGGCGGATCACCTGCTGCTGTGCGAGCCCGTTCGGCGCGTACAGGCCATTCGATCGGCCATCGGAACCGACTGCGGCTCCGATGATTTCGGCATACACCCGATTGCCCTCGCGCCGGGCGTCGGCGGTGCGCTGCAGGATCAGCACCGTGCACCCGTCGCTGCGGGTGTAGCCGTCCGCGGCGGCGTCGAATGGCTTGCATCGCCCGTCCGGCGCGAGGAACCCGGCCTGATCCAGGTAGTCCGAGGTGTGTTGCAGCAGTGGAAGATTCACTCCGCCGACGATCGCCAGCTCGACGGTGTGATCGGCGAGCAGCCGCGTCGCCATGTCCACGGCCGCCAGCGAGGACGAACACGCGCTGTCCAGCACCAGACTCGGCCCGTGCAGGTCCAGGGCGTAGGACAGCCGGTTGGCGACGATGCTCAGCGCGGATCCGGTGACGGCGTACGGTGCGTCCTGCCCGCCGCGGCCGAGTACGACCGTGCCGTGGTCGTACCCGCACGCACCGAACAGCACCGCGGTGTGTGACCCGCGTACCCGATACCCGACGCCCGCGTCGTCGAGCGCCTCGATCGAGACCTCCAGACCGAGCCGCTGCTGCGGATCCATCACGGCCGCTTCACGTTCGGAGATCGTGAACCAGTCGTTGTCGAAGGCGTCCAGCCCGTGCAGATAGCCGCCGCGCCTGGCCCCGGCGCGTTCGCGCGGTGGTGCGCCGGTCCCGTCCCGGCCCTCGCGCAGCAGGCGCCAGAACTCGCCGACGCCGTGCGCGCCGGGCACGCGAGCGCCGATGCCGATGATCGCGACCGGGGGGACGGAGGCGGCGTCGGATTCCGTCGTGGTCGTCGAGTCCCGCTGTCCCGGATCGGGGGCGGGTTGTGGGGTGCCGCCGGAGCCGGCTGTCATCGGGTCGCTAGATGTTCGACGAGCCGGTCGATATCGGGATGGTCGAACAGGTCGGTGAGCGAAACCGGGACGCCCAGCGCATCCTCGAGTACGGCCGTGAGCCGCGCGAGCTGCACCGATGGCAGGCCTAGATCGCTGAACGGTGTGCTGACGGACACGGTGTCCGCGGGGACGCCGAGCAGTTCCGCGATGGCCGTCACCGCCGCGGAGGTCAGGTCCGACCGGTGTCCGGTGGACCGGCCTTCGACCGAAGAACGCTGCCTCACGGCTACTCCTCCCCGCATTCGGCGGTGTCCGCCGGCCGTCAGGTACCCCCTGCGATTATGCCGAGAAGTCGGCGCGCGGAGAAGGGCTTTGCTCTGCGCATCCGGATCGCTACGGTGTCGCTGTGACTCAGCACACGAGCTCCGAGCCGGTTTTCACCGGATGGGGCGAGTTCGGCAAAGGTGGTGATGTGACCGATTTCTCCGATGGCAGACCCGGTACGTTGGGCACCCTCGCGCACTGCTGCGCCGCCCTCGTGGCGACTCCGCGTCGTCTGCTGCATCCCCGGCGTCCCGATCCGGATTTCCTGGCCGGACTCGAATGCGCCCGAGTTCCGCACCCCCGCAACACGGTTCGCTTCACCGCGTTGCTCCAGGCCCGAACGTCCGCGCCGGCCGCCCTGGTCGCCGAGGGTGTGCGAAGCCTGGGCACGCTGGCCATGGGGATGGGTGCGTTCCTGGTGGAGCATCCCCGCGCCCGCTTCGTGATCGATCCGGCGATGTGCGCGGGCGTGCACAAGCGGGTGCTGCCCGGGTTGCCCTTTCCGCTGGGCATGTTCGTCGCCCCGGGTAAACCTGTGCTCGGTCTCGAGGACGCGCTGGCGGGGCAGAATCTGTCCGTTTCGGACATCGATTTCACCATCGCGACCCATCTGCACTGGGATCACGTGTCCGGTTTGCTCGAACTTCCCGAATCGGTCGAATTGCGCGTTCCCGCAGTGGAATACGAGTGGGCGATGACCGGAGACACCGCGCCGTACGGTGTGGTGCGCGCACCCCTGCGCGACCGCGCGGTACAGCCCCTGCACCTCGAGGGCCCGCCGGTGCTGACCTTCCCGGCCAGTCACGATCTGTTCGGCGACGGTTCGGTGGTGCTGCTGGATCTGGCCGGTCACACGCCCGGCAGCATCGGCGCGCTGCTGGCCGTGAACGACGGCACGCACGTGCTGCTGGCCGGTGACGCGGTGTGGAATACCTTGCAGATCAAGCTGATCCGCGAGAAGGCGCCCATGCCCGGGCAACTCGTCGATGCCGACCGCGATCGCGCCTTCGAGACCGTGCAGCGCCTGCACGCCCTGCCGCGGGGTATCGAGATCATCGCCAGCCACGACTTCAACGCGGTCGCCGAACGGGCCTGAGCGAGAGGCGTATTCGCATCGAGCATGGGTGCGGCCGGCCGGGGACCTACCCCCCGGCCGGCCGCACCGCGGACGGACTCAGCGCACGAACGACGCCAGTCGATCGTTGATCAGGCCCTCCGCTTCGGCCACCATGCGGGCGATGAGCTCCTCGCAGGTGGGGATGTCGTCGATGAGGCCCTGGGCCTGTCCGGCCGACCAGATGCCCGCGTCGAGGTCGCCGTCCTCGAACACGCGCCGTCCGCGCGCACCGGCGACCAGATCGCGCACGTCCTCGAATACGCCGCCAGCCTTCTCGATCTCCACGACCTTGCGGCTGATCTCGTTGTCCGCGACGCGGGCGGTGTTGTTCATGGTGCGGAAGATGAGCTGGGTGCTGCGCTCGCTGTGCGCGACGATCTGCTCCTTGACCGCGTTGTGGACTGGCGACTCCCGAGTGCACAGGAAGCGGGTGCCCATGTTCACCCCGTCGGCGCCCAGGGCCAGCGCGGCGACCAGGCCGCGGGCGTCGGCGATACCGCCGGAGGCGATGATCGGGATCTCCAGGGCCTTGGCGGCGGCGGGGATCAGGACCAGGCCCGGCACATCGTCCTCACCCGGATGCCCAGCGCATTCGAAACCGTCGATGGAGACACCGTCGACGCCGATCCGCTCCGCCTTGAGCGCGTGCCGCACGCTGGTGCACTTGTGCAGCACCTTGATCCCGGCGTCCTTGTAGTAGGGCAGGAACGGCTCGGGATTGCTGCCCGCGGTCTCCACGATCTGCACGCCGGATTCGATGATCGCCCGGACGTACTCCTGGTACGGCGGCGGATTGATCGAGGGCAGGATGGTGACGTTCACGCCGAACGGCTTGTCGGTCAGCTCGCGGGTGCGCGCGATCTCGCGGCGCAGGTCGTCCGGGGTGGGCTGGGTGAGTGCGGTGATGAAGCCGAGGCCACCGGCGTTGGCCACCGCGGCGACGAGTTCGGCCCGGCCGACCCACATCATCCCGCCCTGCACGATCGGATGTTCCACGCCGAATCGCTCGGTGAACCTGGTGCGCAACATCGGTGTCCTCCTGCTCGAGTGTGACCGGCGGCGGTCCCCGGAATGCCGCGGGAATCACGGGCATCGCCGCCGTCGGATCTGGTGCTCGCGCCGTGTGCGGCTCTCGGCCCGAATGTCGTCGATAGTGGCATGTCCGGGCGGGGCGGGACAACCCTTGATGTAAGCCGATGTTTGCATGGTTGTCTGGAACTCTTCGTACCGACGTCGTGTCCGATCGTTGTTTTATGGCTGAAAAACATCAATCTGAGCTGGTATTTCATCTGATGAGAAGGATTGCGTCGAAGTCTCTCTGTAATCCTTGTCACGACAAAAAGTTAGCTGGTATTCTCGCAATTGTTCAGCCGTGGACGCCATCGGGGCAGCCGGTGCGCGAGCGTGCGGCGGTTCCGAAGGGAGTTCGTGCATGACCACCGGTGCCCAGTCGCTCGCCGAGCCGATCCGATCGCGCCGCAACCACTGGAACAACCAGGTCGCCGCGCATGCCGCGATGCGCCCCGATCAGGTCGCGTTCCGGTTCGAAGGGCAGGACACCACGTGGCGGCAGTTTCACGAGCGGTCGCTGCGATTCGCCGACGCGCTGTCTCGGCGAGGGGTCGGGTTCGGCGATCGTGTGCTGCTGCTCGCGCTGAACTACACCGAATACATCGAGGCCGTCTTCGGCATCAACGCGCTCGGCGCGATCGCGGTGCCGGTGAACTTCCGCCTGACCCCGCCCGAGGTCGCCTACATCGTGGCCGATTCCGGAGCCAAGGCCATCGTCACCGACACGTTGCTCGCCCCGCTCGCGACCGGCGTGATGGGTCAGGCTCCCGCGCTCGAGACCTGCGTCGTCATCGGCGGGAGCAGCGGTGAGGGCGTGCTCGGTTACGAGGAGTTGCTCGCCGAGCAGGGCGAACCGCATGTGCCGCTGGACATTCCGGAGGACACCCCGGCCCTGATCATGTACACCTCGGGCACCACCGGCAGCCCCAAGGGCGCGGTGCTGTCCTACCAGAACATGAACGCTCAGGCCCTGACCTGTATCCGCGCGATGGAATTGGATGCCGGGTCGATCGGCTTCTGCACCTCCCCGCTGTTCCACATCGCCGGACTCGGCAGTCTCACACCGTATTTCATGCTCGGCGGCACCACCGTGCTGCATCCGCTCGGCGCGTTCAACGCCACCGAATGGCTGGACGCGGTCGAGAAGGAGCGGGCCACCGCCGCGTTCTGCGTCCCGGTGCAGTGGCAGATGATCTGCGAGGAACCGACGGTCAAGACTCGTGAGCTGGCGCTGCGCATGCTGTGCTGGGGTGCCGCGCCCGCCTCGGACACCGTGCTGCGCGCGATGGACGACTGCTTCCCGAACGCGCGCAACGTCGCGGTGTTCGGGCAGACCGAGATGTCGCCCATCACCTGTGTGCTCGAGGGTGACGACGCGATCCGCAAGCTGGGCTCGGTCGGTCTGCCGATCCCCACCATCCAGGCCCGCGTGGTCGACGACGAGATGAACGACGTCGCGCCGGGCGAGATCGGCGAGATCGTCTATCGCGGACCGAATCTCATGCAGGGCTACTGGAACAAGCCCGAGGCCACCGCGGAGGCGTTCGCGGGCGGCTGGTTCCACTCGGGCGATCTGGTCCGCCGGGACGAGGAGGGCTTCGTCTACGTGGTGGACCGTAAGAAGGACATGATCATCTCCGGCGGTGAGAACATCTACTGTGCCGAGGTGGAGAACGTCCTGTTCGCGCATCCGAAGATCCACGAGGCCGCCGTCGTGGGCCGCCCGCACGAGAAATGGGGCGAGGTCCCGGTAGCCGTTGTCGCCCTGCTGAATCCGGACGACACCCTGACCCTCGAGGAACTCACCCCGTTCCTGAACGAGAACCTGGCCCGCTACAAGCATCCCAAGGATCTGGTGATCGTCCCGGAGCTGCCCCGCAACGCCAGCGGCAAGGTCGTGAAAGTCGAACTGCGCAAGGACTATTCGGCCTGAGTTCGGCGGCGGTCTAGTTCAGATCATCTGTTTGTCGGTGAGCCAGCGCATGATCGGCCACCCGCAGAACACCGGCAGCCAGCAGGTCAGCACGCGATAGAGCAGAACCGCGGGCACCCCGATCGCCGCGGGCACCCCGAACGCGGCCAGACCACCGATCAGCGCGGCCTCCACCGCGCCCACACCGCCCGGGGTGGGCGCGGCCGAGGCCAGCGTGCCGCCGATCATGGTCACCACCGTGACGGTCACGAATGTGGTGTGCCCGCCGAACGCCTCGATCGCGGCCCACAGCGCACCCGCCGCGCCGAGGGTGGTCGAGGCGCACCCCAGCACGATCATCGCCAGCCGTTTGGGTTCGCGTGCGAGCGTGCGCAATTCGCTGACCACTTCGGCCAGCTGCGGTCGCACCTCGGTGCGCAGCCAGCGCCGCACCTTCGGCACGAACATGGTCACACCCAGCGCGCCCAGCAGCGCGCCGGCGGCGAAGTACAGCACCGTCGCGCTCGGCACGAAATGCGACAGATTCGCCGAAACCCCCGCCGCCACACTGAAAACGATCAACAGCACCACGTGCGTGATCACCTGCACCGCCTGCATCAACGCGACCGCCGCGGTCGCCTTCACCGCGCCCAGACCGCTGCGTTGCAGGAATCGCACACTCAGCGCGAGACCACCCACGCCCGCCGGGGTCGTCGTGGCGGCGAAGGTGTTCGCCACCTGCATGAGCAGCAGATTGCGCTGATTCACCGATTGGCCCGCGCACCCCCACAGCGCCATCGCCGCGCCCACATAGGTCAGTGCCGAGACGGTCAGGCCCAGCAGCGCCCACCACCAGTTGGCGGTGCGCAGTTCGGTGAAGAAGGTCGGCACCTGGCTGATGTACGGGTAGGCCACGTACACCAGGCCGATCAGCAGGACCAGCTGGATGAACTGATTGCGGGAGAACCGGGTGATGTGCGCGGCCTCGATCCGGTCCTCGTCGGTCTGATGCAGGACCTGCTCGCGAACGTCCTTCATCACCGCGCCCGCATCGTGCACCGAGGCCCGCACCAGCCGGGGAATCGCCGCCTTGGTCAGCCGCCGCGAGGCATCGATCACCGCCTGCTTGCCCAGTACCTCGATCGCGGTGCGCACCGCCGACTCCGCGCCGAACAGCGATCCGGTGGTCAGCAGCAGCTGGGCCGCGTCGGACTGGAAACGGGTGTCGTACGCACCGAATTCCGCAGCGGAGAACCCGCCGAACAGCACCCGCCCCTCGGCGATGCGGATCTCCTCGGCCCGCAGATCACCGTGCGAGATCTGGGCGCGATGCATGTTCTGCAGGGCCTGCCACACCTGAGTGTGCACCTCCTCGCCCGCGGCGATGGACAGGATCTCGCCGCGCGGAACGGTGTGCGCGTACAACGTCCAGCCGCGTTCGAGGGCCGCGACGGTGAGCGGTTTGTTGCTGGCCAGGCCCAGATCCCCGATCGCGATGCCCAGCAGTGCGCGATGTTCCACACTGCGGCGCATGGACGCGAAGACGGGCGTGCGCTCACTGCTGCGGAAGGCCACGAAACGCCGCAGCTGCCGCAGCATGCCGCGGCTGCGCTGATTCTGCCCGTACATTTCGATGGTGAGCCGGTGATTCGGCCCGGTATCGGCGGACAGCAGCAGCGGACCCGGACCGGCCGGGCGCACCACCCGGATCGCGGTGACGGTGTATCCGCGCCGGGCCAGCACCCGCACCGCACCGTCCAGCGGCACCTCCAGCGCGGGCGTGCCCACCACGAGCGTGATCACCGCGCCGACGAACCAACCCACCGCAAGGCCGAACATCGCCCGCGAGGGCACCGTCAGGCTGACGAACAGATGCAGCGGCACGAAGGCCAGCAGCGCGGCCCACCACCAGCGCCGCCACGACGCGGGCAGCCACGGACTGGCCACCGTGAGCACCGCGGCCAGCATGGCGATCCAGCGCGGATCGTCCAGGAACTGCGACAGGAACGTGTTGAGCTGCTGCGGTTCGGCCAGATGCCAGCGCGGTGCGGAGATTCCGGTGTCGGTGATCGACAGCGCGAGCACCGCGATCAGCCCGGCCGTCAGATAACCGCCGAGCAGTTTCCACTGCCAGCGGAACAGCAGCCGCACCAGGATCGCGAACGGCAGGGCGAAGATGGCGATGCCGTACAGCAGGTACACCAGATTGGACTGTTCCGGGGTGAGGATGCCCAGGATGTCCGAGACCGAGCGTTCCAGAGCCTCCCAGCGCGGACGGGTGATCAGCGATCCGGCGATGACCAGCGCCACCAGCGCGGCGGACGCGATCACCCGCAGGATGTCGCTGGTGCGCCGGTTGTGTGGTTGCAGGAGGCTGCCGGAGACCGGTATCTCCCGCCCGTCGACTCGCATGTCGTTTCGGAACTTTCGGATCGAGGGAGAGCTGCGTCGGTCCTCTCGGTCGACTAGCTGTGAGTATGCAGGATGCCCTGTGGCGCGTCAGGGGCAACACGCCGCCCCCTGCCGCGGGGCTAGCTTGCGGGCTCCGCCGCTGTTTCGGGCTCGGCGGTTTCCGGCTCGGCGGTTTCGGGCTCCCGTGGTGCGAGCACGCCGAAGACCAAACCGGTCACGCTCGCCTCGTCGAGTTCGGCGATGGCGGCGGCGACCTTCTGGGTCGGCACCCGGTACGGGAAGGAGTCGGGGGCGATGGCGTTCACCCGAACACCGAATTCGGCGAATTCGGAGGCCTGATGCCGGGTCAGGTGATCCAGCGCGGCCTTGGTCGCGGAGTAGATGGCCTGCCCGCCGGGATACACCTCCGATCCGGACAGGCTCGACACGTTGACGATGTTGCGGTTGCGCCTCCGGTTCTCCACGTCCGCGCCCAGCCAGCAGCGTTGCGCGAGGCGGGTCGACAGCCGCAGCGGCACACCGACATTCATCGCGAACTGCGGTTCGAACTCGTCCAGGGCGGTGTCCCCGTCGACCATGCCGTTGGGTTGCAGTTCGATGCGCGCGGCATTGTTCACCAGCAGATCCACCCCGCCGAACTTGGCCAGCGCCAGATCGACCACCCGCTCCACCTCGCCCTCCCGGGTAAGATCGGCGCGGATGACGAATACTCGGGATGCGTTCTCGGGCAACGCTTCCCGCGGCGCGAGCGGATCGATGAACCACTCCTCCTGGGAAGGCACCGCGGGCACCCGGTCGCGGCAGACCGCGACGATGTCGTAGCTCTGGTAGTACGTCCCGCAGAACACACTGCCCAGCAGACCGCCCGCCCCCGTCACCAAGGCGACCCGGCGCTGATCACCATTCGGCAATTCCGGCACCTTCCCAGCGGCGCACCGCCTGTTCGCGTGGCTGGTGCAGCCACATCACCACACTGTTGCGGGCGGCGGTGTTGCCACCGGCGAAGGCATGCCACGACCGCGGCGTGCATTCGAATACGATCATCGAATTGTTCAGCGGCGGAACGTAAACCGTCGGCTGCGGATTCGGCGCACCGATCGCGGAGTACAGCCCGGTCTCCCCGCCGTGGCCCGGTTGCCAGTCCGGGTTGCCGAGATAGAACAGCACCGCGACCGCGCGGACCAGTTCGCGCGCGTCCACCCCGGGGGTGCGCGCGCCGGTCTTGAGATCGATGCCCGGGTCCGGCAGGCCCACGCCGTGCTCTCCGGGCGGCTGGGCCCGGAACCAGGCGGGGGCCAGGTCGCTGTGCGGCCAGCCGCGCGGGCTGCCCGGGGGATGATGATGCACCGAGCCCTCGACGTCCCCCGTGACGTCGGACACACCCGCCACCCCGGCGATCAGATCGTGCCAGGCGCGGGAGAGGAATATCTCCAGCGGCCCGTCGCGCAGTTCGCTCAGACTCGCGCCCGTCGCGCCGTAGTTCTGTGCCACCTTGGCGAACAGCTCGGGCCGATCTGTGCGTACCCGCTCGTATTCGGCCGCCAGCCGCGTGTAGAACCCGGGCGTGAAAACCTCACGCACGTAGATGTGCGAGAAGGGACGGGTGCGGCGGACCCAGCGACGATGCGCCAGCAGAGCGGTGAACCACCGCGGCAGCGGCGTTTCGGTTTCCATTCGTGCTCCCTCCCGGACCAACCAGCACGATCTTATGGGGTACCGGCTGCCGGCATGGGGTGTACCCTCACCGATTCCGGCCTTTTGCCGCAACTCGCGCGCCCGCGCGTGCAACGATCACTCGGTGATCCGAGATGTCCGTATCTGTTTCGTCGGCGATTCACTGGTGGCCGGAATGGGGGATGGTCGATTCCTGGGCTGGTCGGGTCGCCTCGCGATGCGCGCCGCGGGCGCCGGGCAACCGCTCACCTACTACAACCTGGGGGTGCGCGGACAGACGTCGGCGGATATCGCGGCCCGCTGGGAGCGTGAGTGCGAACCGCGCCTGAGCGCGGAAACCGATGCGCGCGTGGTGTTCTCCTTCGGCGTCAACGACACGTTGCTCGAGGACGGGCGCGTGCGGGTGCCCGCGCCGGACTCGGCGGCGAATCTGGCCGCGATCCTGCGCCGTGCGGCCGAACGTGAATGGACCTGTCTCGTGGTCGCCCCGCCGCCCAACGCCGATGACGAACACAACAGGCGCATCGGCGAATTGGATGCTCTCTACTCCGAAGTCTGTGCCGCCCAGGATGTTCCGTACGTCCGGGTGCATCAGCCACTACTGCACAACCACACCTGGATGCGCGCGATCCGCGACGCCGACGGCTACCACCCGGGCGCGGAGGGCTACGAGGAATTCGCCGCCCTGATGGTCCCGTACTGGCTGCTGTGGCTCGCCGAGCCCGGCTCCACTCTCCCGGTCGTGCGCTGAGAGCTCCGCTGTCCGGCGGAACGGCATGGCGACGCGGCCTCGAGTGCCCTCGATGCCGCTCTCTCGCGCCTGGCGGGTGGTCATCGAGACCGAACTATCGCCGTCGGTCGAATTCGATGGCGCGTGGCCTGGCGGATGATGGTCGCTGACCGCCGTGGCCGGGAATGCCGGTCGTCGTCTCGCCGGCGTGGCTGGCCGATCGGTCGCGATCGACGGGGATGATCTGGTTCATCGACCAGGTTCGGGCGCGCACCGGAATTATTGCGGTCGATACGCCGGTTGATCTGGATAATCAGCTCAGTCGCAGGATCCGCTCATCCAGCCGGGAGGTAGATCATGTCGCTCACATTGACTCCCAACCACCCCGCGGCGGTTCATCTGCGACGGCTGTTCCTGGCCGTGATCACCGGGAGTTTCGTCTTTCTGCTGGCGTGGATCATCTATCTGGCGGCCAGTCTGCCCGAGCATCGAGAGGTCGCGCACTGGGACATCGCGTGGGTCGGCTTCGATTGTTTCCTGGTCGCCGCCATCGGGATGACCGCGCTGTGGGCCTGGTTGCGACGGCCGATCCTGATTCCGTGGGCGATCGTCACCGCGACGCTGCTGTGCTGCGACGCCTGGTTCGACATCGTCCTGGACTGGAACACCCCCGACCTGCCGATCTCCCTGGTGACCGCCGGAGTGGGCGAATTACCGCTGGCCATGCTGCTGTTCTACGCCGCCCGACGGCTGATCCGGCTGTCCATGGCGGCGGCCTGGGCGCGCAGCGGCCGGGGTGAGCCGCCGCGGATGTGGCGGGTGCGTATGTCCATCTTCGAACGCCCCGACGCTTCGCACGATGAACACACCGCCGAGCATTAGCATGACCAGGCGGGACGTTGCGGGGACGAGCGAGGTGGAGGGATCGGCGTGACCAGTGCGAGCGAATGGAATGCGGACGACACCGAATTGCGGGCGCGCCGGGCGAAGTCCTTCGGTCCCGAGGCTGTCGCCTACGAGGAGCACCGGCCGGACTATCCGCTCACCGGCATCCGGTGGGCGCTGGAGCCGCTCGGCGACCGAGATCCCGAGGTGCTCGATCTGGCCGCCGGAACCGGCAAGCTGACCGCGGGCCTGCTCGCGGTCGGTGCGCGGGTCGTCGCGGTGGAGCCGGACGAGGCGATGCGCGCGGAATTCCAGCGCAGCCACGCGGGAGTGAAGGCGCTCGCCGGAAGTGCGGAATCCATTCCGCTGCAAGATGATTCGGTGGACGCCGTCGTCGTCGGACAGGCGCTGCACTGGTTCGACCAGGAACGCGCGTTCCCCGAGATCGCCCGCGTGCTGCGGCCCGGCGGGGTGTTCGCCGCGTTCTGGAACATGCACGACGTCGGGGTGGAGTGGGTCGCCGAGCTGGACCGCCTGTCCCGATCCTCGGTCTCCTTCCAGACTCGCACGTCCAGCGGGGTCGTGGCGCATCCGCTGTTCGAGGAATTCGTGCGGGCCGATTTCCCGCATACGCAGCGTCGGACCGCGGCGAGCCTCGCCGCGACGATCGGCACCCACTCGCACACGCTGGTGATCTCGCCCGCCGAGCGGGCCGTGCTGCTGGACACCATCACCGACTACCTGCGCGGCGTTCCCGAACTCGGCGACGGCGAATTCGACCTGCCGCTGACCACGATGGTGATCCGTTCCGTAGTGCGCTGAGGCTCAACGGGTTTCGAGCACGGCCATGGCCGCGTTGTGGCCGCCGATACCGCTCACCCCGCCGCCCCGGACCGTGCCCGCGCCGCACAGGAATACGTTGCGATGTCCGGTCCGCACACCCCAGCGGGCGGCGGGTTCCGGATCGTCGTCGGTGCGATACGGGAAGCTCAGATCGCCGTGGAAGATATGCCCGCCCGGCAGCCCGATCTCGCGTTCGAGGTCGAGCGGACTCCGGGCCTCGAGACAGATCCGCCCCGCGGCATCGGTGGCCAGACAGTCCCGAATCGGTTCGGCCAGAACCGAATCCAGCTGTGCCAGGGTCGCGTCGAGGACGTCCTGTTTCACGCGATCATGATCGTGTGCGAAAAGCCTTGCCGGGGTGTGCAACCCGAACAATGTCAGGGTGTGCATACCGCGCGCGGCCAGTTCCGGGCCCAGGATCGACGGGTCGGTGAGGGTGTGGCAGTAGATCTCCGATGGCGGCCGGGACGGCGGGCTGCCGGCCTCGGCGGCGCGGTAGGCGCTCTCCAGTTGTGAATACGCCTCGGCGATATGGAGTGTCCCGGCGAACGCCTCGCGCGGATCGACGTCCTCGCGCAGCCGGGGCAGGCGATTCAGCAGCATGTTCACCTTGAGCTGCGCGCCCTCCGGCTTCGGCGCCGCGGAATCGCCCAGCAGCCGGGACAATTCGTGCGGGGCGGCGTTCACCAGCACGTGCCGTGCGCCGACCGTGCCACCCGCGTAGCGGATTTCCGCTGTGCCGCCATCGGTTTCGATCGCGTGCACCGCGCTGTCCACCATGAGCCGCGCACCCGCGGACCGCGCGGCCGCGGCGAGCGCGTCGGTCAGCGCGCCCATCCCGCCGATCGGCACGTCCCAGTCGCCGGTGCCGCCGCCGATCACGTGATAGAGAAAGCAGCGGTTCTGTCGCAGCGACGGATCGTGGGCGTGGGTGAAGGTGCCGATCAACGCGTCGGTCAGGACGACCCCGCGCACCGTGTCGTCGGTGAAGGCGGTTTCGATCGTCTCGCCGAGCGGCCGTTCGAAGATCGCCTCCCAGGCCGCGGAATCATCTATGGCGCACTGTAATTCGCTCCGGGTCGGCAAGGGTTCGGTGAGCGTCGGGAACACCCGCTGCGCCAATCGCCCGGTCGTCCCGTAGAACCGCTCCCACGCCCGGAAATCGGCATCGGAACCGGTGAGCCGGATGAAACTCTCGCGCGTGCGGGACGGATCCCCCGTGTCCACGAGCAGACCCGCCCGCCCGGCCGGGGTGTAGGAGGAGATCCGCCGACGCCGAGTGGCGAACCGCAGTCCCAGATCCTCGACGATCCGCCGGGGCAGCAGGCTCACCAGATACGAATAGCGGGACAATCGCGCATCGAACTCCGGGAAGACCCGTTCGGATACCGCCGCGCCGCCGGTGTGCGGGCCGCGTTCGAGCAGCAGGACCGAACGCCCGGCCCGCGCCAGATACGCCGCGGCCACCAGCCCGTTGTGGCCGCCGCCGACGATGACGACGTCGTACGAGGTTCGCATCTGCCCTGGATATCACGAATCCGGCCGCGATCACCCCTGCTCGGGCGAGTCGGCCCAGGGCTGCCTGGTCGCGATCAGATACCAGTGCCGGGTGCGTTCGTCCGGATCGGGTTCGCGATGCATCCGGGCGATGACCGTGAAGCCGCGCGGACGCAGCAGTTCCGCCATCCCGCGCACGGACCAGCGGTAGGAGGTGGCCACCCGGTGATCGTAGGGCTGGACGTCGACCGATTCGTCGTCCGCGGCCTGGAACGCCATCAGCAACCGCCCGCCCGGACGCACCACCCGCGCGAATTCGGCCAGTACGCTCGGCACGCGTTCCGGCGGCAGATGGATGATGCTGTACCAGCTCACCAGACCGCTCACGGCGGCGTCGCCGAGCGGCAGGCTCTCCATCGTGCCGATCTCGTAGCGCAGATCCGGACGGTCGGCCCGAGCCAGCCGGATCATCTCCGGGGACAGATCGATACCGGACACGTCCAGTCCGAGCGTGTCCAGATGGGTGGTGATTCGTCCGGGACCGCAGCCGACATCGAGCACCGGCCCGGACCCGTCTGCCCGCACCAGATCCGCGAAGGCGCCCAGCATCGCGCGATCGAACGGCTGTGCGGCCAGCGCATCGGCGAACATGCCGGCGTACAGCTCCGCCACCTCGTCGTAGGCCGTCCTGGTGGTGGGTATGTCCGGATGTTCCACGAGGTTGGATTCGCTCACGACGCCACCTCGCCGGCGCTCGGTTCCGTCGTGCGCGAGGCGCACTGTGTCGATGGTTCACTCCGCTTCGCTCCGTTCACGCGCGCAGCCTAACGACCCTCACCGACACACTCGTTCGGCCGACCCGGGGCGAAACCGGCTGATCCACAACGAGTCTCGAACTCCCGAACCCGGGAAATGATCTTGCTTGACTTCCGGCGCGGGCGGGCTCAGTATGGCAATGTCAGCACCTCGTAGGGTGAGGCTCCTGCATGAATACAGGCTAGTGATCTCGGAACGTCCCCGTACGCGCCGAGGTCGACCGGGGCACCCACGGCACGTGTGGGCTCTCGGGTGGCCGTCCACATCCGGAACATCTCGTGCGTTTGCCGAAACCCTGTCGAGCGGGTGGCCTCTTCGTTTTTCGCGGTGGTACATCTCTGTGCTCACAACCGGCGACGATCTGCGTCCCGGCGACAGTAGTTCGGCAGTGAGGAGGTGAGGGACGAGAATATGACATCCGTCGACAGTCCGCATCCGCATCAGTGTCCGGCTCGACAATGTAGATCCCCTCGACCTGCCGCGGCCCGCATTCCTTGCGGCGGCTGACCCAGCCGTTCTTCCGGCCGTCCCGGCCGGACGCCATCGAGGCGTAGGCAGTTCCCTCACAAACCGCATCATCGACCGGCACCGACGCCGCAGGAGACCTGAGCATCATGACGTATCCCGCCATCGAAACCTTCCACCGCAACGACGCCCGCATGCTGGACACCGCCGAAGGTGTTCTGGTCGCACTGCGCCGCTACAGTCCCGCCGAGGCGTTCGCCGAAATCCTCGACACCGCACGTCAGCACCGTGTCCCCACCCTGGGCCTGGCCCGCGCCCTGGTCGAACTAGCCGGGGCGGAACCGCCGGTCGACACCCTCGACGTTTCCGCCGCCGTAGCCCGCACCGCCTGGGGCCACCTGCTCGCCCGCCCCGCCGATATGCCGACCCCGGCCTGACCGGGTCGGATACCCCGGCTCGACGCAGGTCCACGTTCCAACTCGAGACCCGGGCCAGTGTGTCAGCTCGATGCGGATCCGCTTGCCCTGGTTCACGATTGATCGGTCCGAGACGGGCCGGTTGGTCGCCGCCCGATACGACCTCACGGCGGCGCGCCCGATCCTCGGGCAGAATTTCCGCATGGAGACGCTCGGATCGCGCACTGTCTACACCAATCCGTGGCTCGAGGTCCGGGAGGACGACATCCGTCGCCCCGACGGATCCACCGGCATCTACGGCGTGGTCACCCGACCCGATTTCGCGATGATCGTCCCGCGGGAACAGGATCGCCTGCTCCTGGTGGAACAGTTCAGATATCCACTCGGACAACGCTGCTGGGAGTTCCCGGCAGGCACCCTGCCCGATCGCGCCTCGGCCGACCCGGTCGAACTGGCCCATCGCGAACTCCGCGAGGAAACCGGCCTGCGCGCCGCGCGGATGACCTACCTGGGCCTGCTCGACACCGCCCCCGGCACCCTCAGCCAGCGTGGCCGCATCTACCTCGCCACCGACCTCACCCACGGCGAACCCGAACGCGAACCCGAGGAGCAGGACATGCACATGTCCTGGTTCCCCCGCGAAACCGTCGAGCAGATGATCCGCACCGGCGCGATCACCGACGCCCAAACCCTCGCGGCCTACAGCTTCCTGCTGCTGCACGAGCGAATCGGTGAACGTTCGCTCTGATCCGGAACGGCTCGTCGCCGCGGCCGGAACGGGCCGGGCCACCGATCGTTCGACGTGCATCCGGTCGAACAGGATTCGGCAAGCTGCACAGCCTTTCGGCGGTCGGTGCGTACTCGATCGGCCGGGCGAGATGTGACCGGTTACCGTCGCCGAATCGATCGCCGCGCAGGGTGGTCGGTATCCGGTCAGGGGCGTAACCCTGTGTGTCCGAGAGAGATCGGCCCTGAGGATGCGAGTCGTGGTGGCCGGACTCCCGGCGGTGTCGTCGCACGGCTCCGTCGGGTATGTTCCGGGGCGGGAACTGACAGGTAGGTCCGCGACGACGGCTGCTGTTCGTTCCCGGAGTGCGGAAGCCGTGATATGCCTGCGGCGCACGGGGATCGGTCAGAAGTCGGCCGGGTGCAGATAGGCCGGGACACCGTGGGGGTGGGCTCGGGCGAGGACGGTTTCGGGGGCGTTGCCGATGCGGGCGGTGAGGCGGAAACCGTGGCGGTCGTCGGAGTTGTTCTGCCCCTCGAAGGCGATGTGGGCGAATCCGGCGTCCGGGGTGCCCGCATCGGCGAGACGATCCAGTTCGGCGGTGACCGCTCGCCACTCGACCGGATCGACGTACTGCCGCATCACCGAATGCCAGACCACGGTCAGCGTCCCGGGTATCAGGTTCACCTCGGCGAGGAATTCCTTTGCGCCCGAGGCGATCACGTCGGCGGGGACCCGTTCGGCGACCCGCAGCGCACCCGCGAGACGTTCCGCTCGCCCGGACTGGTCCGGCCAGAGGTAGGAGCGCAGTGTCAAAGCGCCACGGGGAGTGAGCGGGTCGAGCGGTGCGGGATCGCAGCCGCGCCGTTCGATGACGTCCAGCCTCGGATGACGCCGCACCGCCGCGGTCAGCCAATCGGGTACCGGCCCCCGCCAGGCGTCGCCGATGTCGACCGGTGAATCCGGCGGTCCCCAGTCGAGATCACCGGTCCGCCAACGGAATTGGTCGGCGCGCAGATTGAGTCCGGCGCTACTGCCCAATTCCAGCAGTCGAACCGGCAGCGGTATCGCATCTACCGCCGCCAGCAGTCCGGCCAGCAGCGGCACCGCACGGCCGACCTCGTTGGTCTGCGGTGCGCGCGGCGGGGTGTCCAACCAGGTCGCGATCCAGTCGATCTGCTCGGCGACGACGGCGCGGAACGCGGGCCAGGTATCGGCGTCCGGCGGGTCCGGCTGCGGCGTGGCGCTCGGATAGTAGCGGGCCAGATCGGGCGCGGCCCCGGACAGCACCAGCGCGTGTACCGCGGCCAGAAAACGCAGTGGCACAACCGAATCGCGGTGCGAGTTCTCGAATCCGGACAGCGCTTTCGCGCACGGCCCGCCCGCGTCGATGTCCCGCGCGATCCCGGCCGCGAGCGCGGCGTACAGCGGCGAATCGAGCTTCGCGCAGACCTTGGTCTGGTACTCGAACTGGGAGATGAGCGTCACGGGTCCACTGTGAACCACGGGTCGAGATGAATCAACATTGATTATCGTCAAGATATGGAATGGATCGATGCCCGGTCGGCCGCGGATCGGCTCGGGGTGAAGCCCGCGACGCTGTACGCCTACGTCAGCCGGGGCGTGCTGCATCGCCGCTACGATCCGGGCCGTCGGCGCAGCATGTTCGATCCGGCCGAGGTGGAGGAGCTGGCCAGGCGCGGGCGACCGCGTCGTAAACCCGCGCCGACCGAGATCGCCATCGAATCGCGGATCACCACGCTCGGCCGCGATCGGCAGTTCTATCGCGGCCGCGACGCGCTCGAACTCTCTGCCGGTCACCGCTTCGAGGAGGTTGCCGAATGGTTGTGGCGCGGCGAACTCGCATCGACCGGGCCGTGGCGCTGCCCCGCCGACGCGGTCGCGGCCGCCCGCGCGGTACAGGCCGGACTGCCCGCCGGACTGCTCCCGCTGGACCGCCTGCAGGTTGCGGTCACCGCCCTCGCGATCAGCGATCCGATGCGTTTCCAGCGTGAGCCCGACGCCGTCGCGGCCATCGGCCGCACCCTGATCGCGGGCATGGTCGAGGCCCTGCCCGCACTGAGTGAGCCGGTCGAGGACTCGATCTCCGCGCTGCTCTGGTCGCGGCTGACGCCGCGTCCGCCGTGCGGTGCGCCGGAGTTGCGGCTGATCGACACCGCGCTGATCCTGCTCGCCGATCACGAACTGGCCGCCTCGACCTTCGCCGCCCGTGTCGCCGCCTCGGTTCGCGCCGACCCCTACGCCGTGGTGGGCTGCGGTCTGGGCGTACTCGGCGGACCGATGCACGGCGGCAGTTCCCCGGCAGTGGAACGCATGCTCGTCGAGATCGCCGAACCCGCCATGGTCTCACGCGTCATCGGCGACCGGTTGCGCCGCGGCGAGCGCATCCCCGGCTTCGGCCACACGGTCTACAAGAACGGCGACGCCCGCGGCACCCACCTGTGGAACCTGTTGTGCCCCATGGCCCCCGACCACCCGGCAATCGCGACCGCGGAGGCCGTCCGCGCCGAACTACGCGCCCGCCGCCTCCCCGAATTCAACTGCGATTTCCCCCTCGCCGTCCTCGGCCTCGTCTTCGACATGCTGCCCGGCGCGGGCGAAACCGTCTTCGCAGTCGCTCGTACCGCAGGCTGGCTCGCCCACGCCCTGGAGGAATACGCCTCGGGCGCGTTGATCCGCCCCCGGGCCATCACCCCGGCAATCCGCTGAATCGGTTGCCGCACAACATGCTCAGCCCGAGTGCCGAAATGGTCCGCAAGGGAGGCCGAGCACTTTCGGGCGGCATGCGTGGTCGGCTCGTACACGCCTTGTAGTGATGTGTATCCGGCGCGCTCATCAGTCCCGGGAATCACCCCATCGACCTATTCGATCAATTGTCGTGCAGGGCAATCGGAGGTTTCCGTCCGGACTGGGAACGCCGCCACGACCGTATGTCGTGTGTCGGATCAGTACATATGCTGTATGCGG
This sequence comes from Nocardia miyunensis NBRC 108239, assembly GCF_001613065.1. Classification (GTDB taxonomy): domain Bacteria; phylum Actinomycetota; class Actinomycetes; order Mycobacteriales; family Mycobacteriaceae; genus Nocardia; species Nocardia miyunensis. The sequence goes on along the minus strand of NZ_BDBQ01000077.1, from coordinate 13,487 downwards.
CACATCCCGAATCGATGTGGGTTACACGAGATCTTTTGCAGTGCAATCTAATTAAACGTATTCGAGTAAGTGACGCCGAACGGAATGCGGCATCTGAGGGCGACACTGCATCGAACTCACTGCGGTGCAGCGGTATTCGGCTTGCGCTGGGCGCGCAGAACGGTGTCGTTGGTGTGGTGGGTGCCCGCGGGAGCGGGAGCCGTGCGCGGGCGGGTCTCGTCGATCAGGACGATCCAGTCCTCGTCCAGGAGGGCCGCGATTTCGGCGGGCTGGTAGAAGTCGTTCGGGTTCATATCGCCGTCGGGGGTCTCCGCAAATGTTGGGCACAGTGAATCCATGACCGAGGAGTTCGACACCGTCCTGGCCGCCGTCGGCCCACGGCTACGTGAGCTGCGCCGACGCAGCGGATTCACGCTGACGACGTTGTCCGAGCGCACCGGAATTCCGATCAGCACACTGTCCAGGCTCGAATCCGGCCAGCGCAAACCGGGCCTGGAACTGCTGCTTCCGCTGGCCCGCGCCTACCGAGTCCCGATCGACGAACTCGTCGGCGCACCCGCCAGCGGCGATCCGCGAGTATTCCCTCGCCCGTTCACCCGCGATGGCATGACCGTCATCCCTCTCACGCGCAAACCCGGTGGGCTGCAAGCTTTCAAGCAGATCCTGCCCGCCGATCGCTACGACCGTGAGCCCGATCCCCGCTCGCACGAGGGGTACCACTGGCTGTACGTCCTCAACGGTCGCCTCCGCGTCATCCTCGGCGATCAGGACCTGATCCTGTCCACCGGCGAGGTCGCCGAATTCGACACCCACCTACCGCACTGGTTCGGAAACGCCGAGCCTGAGCCGGTCGAATTCCTCAGCATTCTGGGCCCCCAGGGCGAGCGCTTCCACATCAGAGCCCGCTACCGGCCGACCTGAGCACCGGATTCGCCGAAGAATTCCGTCAGCCGATCGATGAGCCATTCGGGCTGCTCTTCGGGAACGAAATGCCCGCAGTCCGGGATCATTTCGAGTCGCAGGTCATCGGCGTGGTTTCGGTAGCTGTCCGGAATGCCTTCCGAGAGTGAATCTTTCGCACCGTTGAGATGCAATGTCGGGACCCGCAGCCGCAATCGGCGGTAGTTCCGGATGAAGTACGGGACCTCGCGCAGCATGACGTTGCGATTGAAATCGGCCGACGCCATATATGCGGCCGGGGTGTGCATGCGTTGCTGATACGCCTCGACCTCCTCCGGGGAGAAACTGCCCCGGAATCGCCATGCCCGCAGACTCCGAAGACTCAGCCAGTCTTGCAGGCGAGACGAATTACCCTGTAGTGCGATGAGATACACATGCCACGGGCGCAGGAAGACCGGTGGTCCGAAACCCGCGGCCGTCCACGGGTGCACCCCGGCCATCGCGACGAACTGTTCGAACCGATCCGGCCAGTTCAAGCACGCTCGATAGCCGGTGACCAGACCCCAGTCCCGTCCGGTGATCCGTGCCCGCGGCAGCTCGAGCTGATCCATCAGCTCGATCAGGTCTCGCGCCAGGCGCTCGAAGGTGTATCCGGAACTGCTCCCCTCCGACCAGCCGAGCCCGCGAACGTCCGGGCAGATCACCCGGTATCGCCGGGACAGCGGGCCGATGACGTGCCGCCATTCCCACCAGTGCTGCGGCCAGCCGTGCAGCAGGATCAGTGGTTCGCCCGCCCCGGCCTCGGCGTAGTGGATGCGCAGACCGTCGATCCGCGTGAAACGATGCCGCACCTCCGCATCGATCTCGGATGAGAGTGCTTGCAGTGCAAGGGTTTCGGGATCATCCAGTAGTGCCGTCACGACATCTCCCCTCGTCGGTCAACCCTGCGATCATGCTAGCATAAGATTTAGAAGTAAGTGCTAGATAATTTAGAACAGGATGGACCATGGCGCGCCGCTCCTACAACCAGTACTGCGGACTTTCGCGAAGCCTCGACCTGGTGGGCGAGCGATGGACGCTGCTGATCGTGCGCGAGCTGATGTCCGGGCCCAAGCGCTATTCCGACCTCGCCGACGCGCTCGACGGCATCGGCACCAGCCTGCTCGCCGCCCGCGTCAAACAACTCGAACAGGATGGCCTGATCGCCCGCAGGCAACTACCGCGCCCCGCCGCCTCCCAGGTCTACGACCTGACCCCGGCGGGCCGCGAGCTCGCCGCCGCTCTCGTCCCGCTCGCCCTGTGGGGGTTGCGCCACGAATTCGACGAACCGCGTCGCCCCGGGGAGAACTACCGCGCGGAGTGGACCCTGGTCTTCCTGGCCACGCTCATCGACCCGTCCGCCACCACCGGACTTCGCGCCACGATCCAGTTCCGCCTCGACGACTCTCCCGCGGTGCTATCCATCGACGACGGAGAAGTACACGTCACGCCGGGCGAAGCCGACCACCCCGACATCGTGGTGAACACCGGCCTACGTACCCTCGCCGCCCTCACCGCCGCGGGCTCACCCCCCAGCCTGACCGAGGTCTCCGAACGGATCCGCATCGAAGGCGACCCCGCCCTCGCCCAACTCCTGTTAGAACTGCTGTCCCGCAACCGATTCGGCGGACTGCTCGGCTGACTCGGCTCGCAGCCGCCCCCTGCCCCCGCGGACCGGATAGCGTGGATGAATGCGGGACGCCGAACTCCCTCATCGGGTCATCTTCCTCAATGGCATATCGAGCGCGGGCAAGACCACGCTGGCCCGGGCCATCCAGGATGAGAGCGAGGTCCCGTTCGTCTACTGGGGGATCGACACCTTGTTCGGCCTGGTTCCGCCGAATTGGGGCGGTGGACGCGATGGTCCGCTCAGCCGTGAGGGATTCTGGTACGACCGGACCGGCCACGATGCGGACGGTCACCCGCTGATGGTCATCCGCTGCGGCCACGTCGGATACCGGATGCTGCGGTCGGCGTGCGCGGCGGCTGCCGAGTTCGCTCGCGGGGGCGATCACCTGGTCGTCGACGAGATGCTGCTGTCCCCGGATCTGCTGCCCATGTGGATGGATGCGCTGGCCGGTCTGGACGTTCAACTGGTTCGCGTCACATGCCCGCTGGCTGTCGCCGAGCAGCGGGAGTCGGCTCGTGGCAAGACAATCGGGTTGGCGCGGGGGCATCTGCGCACGGTCCACGATCACGGCTATCCCTATGACACGATCGTCGACACGACCACCGCTACGCCCGCCGAGCTGGCCCGGATCGTATTGCGGGGACGATGGACGGCCGATCGGGTGCCGGATACAAACTGCACGTGAGACCTACCGTGTAGTCACGAGTGATGATGTTGATCCGGGGCGGTTCAGCGGTAGTCGAACGGATGCGAATGTGTCTGCCGTGCATTGTGTTCGCTGCGTCGGTATTCGGCGACCGCGGCCGCCGACCTCCTGGACCGCGGCGGCCCGGACGCCGGGACATTGCGTGAGGTCGGCGCGCGCGCCGGCGTCAGCCGAGGCGCGCCGTCCCGGCACTTTCCCGATAAGGACAGCCTGCTCACCACCATCGCCGCCGAGGCCCTGGACCGCCTCGCGGATCAGGTGCAGGCCGTCCGCGCCGCCGCCGAGCTACCTCCGGCCGACACCCTGCGCCGCGCCCTGGCCGAGCTGATGACGGTCGGCCGCCACCAACCACACCTGTACCGCCTGATGTTCGAAACCCCCCGCGGCGACCCGGCCGCGGTCCACGCCGCGACCCGAGCGGCCGAACGCTTCGAAACCGAATTCCACACCCTCATAACAGATCTCGTCGGCGCCCGGCGAGCTCCCCGATTCGGCGCACTCGTCCTGACCAGCGTCCACGGCGTCACCACCATGGACCTCAGCGGCCACCTTGCCAAGGACAAATGGCAGGTCTCCCCCGACGACCTCGTCACGACCCTGATAGGCATGATCGCCCAGCAAGCGAAAACGGACTGACGCGACCGACCCGATTTCGCCCGAACCCGGCCAAGCGGCCGGACTCCCCTACCCGCGAGCCATATCCACGAACCGACTCAAATGCAGCTGGTGCGCAACGGTAATCGTTGCCGTCGGACCATTACGGTGCTTACCCAGAATGAGATCCGCCTCGCCGCCCCGCGGGTCGTCTCGCTCGAACGCATCGGGCCGATGCAACAGGATGACCATATCCGCATCTTGTTCTAGCGATCCCGATTCGCGCAGGTCGGAGACCATGGGGCGCTTGTCCGTTCGCTGTTCCGGGCCGCGGTTCAGCTGGCTGATGGCGACTACCGGGACCTCGAGTTCCTTGGCCAGAAGTTTGAGGCTTCGGGAGAATTCGGAGACTTCCTGCTGGCGGGATTCGACCTTCTTACCCGACGTCATCAGCTGGAGGTAGTCCACGACGACCAGACGCAGATCGTGACGTTGTTTGAGCCGCCGGGCTTTTGCGCGGATCTCCATCATCGTCAGGTTCGGCGAATCGTCCACGAACAACGGCGCCTCGCTGATCTCACTCATCCGCCGCGCCAGCTTCGTCCAGTCGTCGTCGCTCATCCGCCCCGAACGCATATCACCGAGCTTGATCCTCGCCTCCGCCGACAACAGACGCATGACGATCTCGGTCTTACTCATTTCCAGCGAGAAGATAACGCTCGCCAACCCATGCTTCACCGAACAGCTCCGCATGAAATCCAGTCCGAGAGTGGATTTCCCGACGCCCGGGCGGGCCGCGACGATGATCATCTGGCCGGGGTGCAGGCCGTTGGTCACCTCGTCGAGTTCGGTGAAGCCGGTGGGGACGCCGAGGGAGATGCCGCCTCGGCTGGCGATGGAGTCGATTTCGTCCATCGTGGGTTGCAGAAGTTCTTCCAAGGGAAGGAAGTCCTCGCTGGAGCGGCGTTCGGTGACCTCGTAGATCTCGGCCTGAGCGCGGTCGACGACCTCGGCGACGTCCTGGCCGTCGGCTCCGGCGTAGCCGAACTGGACGATGCGGGTGCCCGCCTCCACCAGACGGCGCAGAATCGCCTTCTCCGCAACGATTTCCGCGTAGTAGGAGGCGTTGGCGGCGGTGGGGACGGTCTGGGTCAGGGTGACCAGGTACGGGGGGCCGCCGATGCGCTTGAGTTCACCGCGACGGTCCAGGGCGGCCGCGACCGTCACCGGGTCGGCCGGTTCGCCGCGGCCGTACAGATCCAGGATGGCGTCGTAGACGGCCTCATGGGCGGGACGGTAGAAATCGCCGGGACGGATGACCTCGATGACGTCGGCGATGGCGTCCTTGCTCAGCATCATGCCGCCGAGGACGGACTGCTCGGCCGCCATGTCGTTCGGCGGCTGCCGGCCGAAATCCTCGCCCGGCGTCTCCGAGTACTCCGGGGTGCCGCGATCGTCGACGACTGCCACGACTTCGACCGTCCTCTCTCGTCACGCCCTGGGGCACTGTCAAGTTCTACGCCGTAGAACGGTCGACTTCGTCCGCGCCCCAACGTCATAGTCCACCCGTTGTACCCCCGGGCACCGACATCTTCTCGTCTCCCCGCGGCGGGCCGCGTCGTCCCGGACGCACCGCCACGACGAGGTCGCGGGATGTTGCGGGGCGGCACGGAGCAAACCGATGGTGCATGCTGCGAGGCCGAGGAGATCGCGCGGTTCCGGGCACCGGATCACGACAACGGATCGAACCTATGGGACCGGGCTGGGGAGTACCAAACCATGCTGTGCACACTGTTGTGGATAAACTGGGGATAGTTCACCTGCTGTTGTGCACCCCATGTGGAATACCTGGGGAAAACCAATCCCAGCTCTGTACAACAGCAAGGTGAAAAGACGTTTCCGCAGTTACGCACATGTGGATTAATAAAGCGGCGGCGTGTCGTTCGAGATGAACAGCCGGGCGTGTCAGGTTAACAGCACCCTCATGCGGTATGGCGTGGATCACAATGCGATCGGTCGGTTCGATCGGTTATCCCCATCTTGTCCCGAATACGCCGAGGTCGGGCCGAAGATCGACCACCGAGGGATCCCTTGCCGAACGATGAAAACCGGCTAATTACCGGTTAACAAGAATGCGGGCACGACGAAACACGCCCGAGGACCACCTTCGTACCCCTGGTACGAAGGTGGTCCTGCGAACGTCATGCGCGCGTGCGCGAGATCACTCCGCGGCGTCGACCTGCAGGGTGAACTTGGCGGCCACATCCGGGTGCAGATGCACCACGACACCGTGCTTGCCGATGCTCTTGATGTGCGTCTTGGGCAGTTCGATGCTGCGCTTGTCCAGCACCGGGCCACCGGCCGACTTGATGGCGCCCGCGACATCGGCCGTGGTGACCGAGCCGAACAGCTTGCCGGTGCCCGCGGTCTTCACCGACAGCGAGACCGACTCGAGGCCCTCGATGGCCTGCTTGAGTTCGTTGGCGTGATCGAGGTCGCGCACCTTACGGGCGTCCTGCGCCCGGCGGATGCCCGCGACCTGCTTCTCCGCACCACGGGTGGCGACGATCGCCAGGCCGCGGGGCAGCAGGAAGTTACGACCGTAACCGTCCTTGACCTCCACGGTGTCGCCGGGAGCGCCGAGGTTGTCCACATCAGCGGTCAGAATCAGCTTCATTAGTGTTCCTCCCGTTCTCAGCGAGCCGTGGACACGTACGGCAGCAGCGCCACTTCGCGCGAGTTCTTCACCGCAATGGCGATATCGCGCTGGTGCTGCACGCAGTTGCCGGTGACGCGACGCGCGCGGATCTTGCCGCGGTCGCTGACGTACTTGCGCAGCAGCGTCGTGTCCTTGTAGTCGATGGCCGCGATCTTCTTGCCGTCCTTGGCAGCAGCCTTGTTTTCCTTGCAGAAGGCGCAGGCCTTCTTCTTCAGCACCTTTTCGCGTGCCGGTGCTTTGGCCATGGTCTCGTTCTCCGTATTGCCTGGGAGTCACAACCGTGACCCCGTATGAAAGCCGTTCTAGAACGGCGGTTCGTCGTCCATTGCGCCGCCCCCGAAGGAGCCGGCTGCGGGAGCGCTGCCCCACGGGTCGTCGCCGCCGGCGTTCTGACCGCCGCGGCCACCGCCACCGTTGGAGCCGCCGAAGCCCCCACCACCACCGGAATTGGCATTGGCGTTGGAGTATCCGCCACCGCCACCGCCGCCGCGCGTGGTCCGGTTGACCTTGGCGGTGGCGTAGCGCAGCGAGGGGCCGATCTCGTCGACCTCGAGCTCCACGACCGTGCGCTTCTCACCCTCGCGGGTCTCGAAGGAGCGCTGTTTGAGCCGGCCGCTCACGATCACGCGCGAACCCCTGGTCAGCGACTCGGCCACATTCTCCGCGGCCTCGCGCCAGATGTTGCAGCGCAGGAACAGAGCCTCGCCGTCTTTCCACTCGTTCGAATTACGGTCGAACACGCGGGGTGTGGACGCGACGGTGAAATTCGCCACCGCGGCGCCCGCGGGCGTGAATCGAAGCTCGGGGTCCGCCGTCAAATTGCCGATGACGGTGATGATCGTGTCGCCTGCCATGGTTCCTCCTGCTCTCCGGTGCAGATACGCAGTACTCGCGCTGTTGTGCTAGAGCCTAGAGACAGGCACCGACGCAAACGAGTACCGCGGGGGACAGGGGACTATTTCTTGTCGGCGCGCAGCACCTTGGTGCGCAGAACCGACTCGTTGAGTCCCAGCTGGCGGTCGAGCTCGCTCACGGTGGCAGGCTCGGCGGTCAGATCGACGACCGCGTAGATGCCCTCGCTCTGCTTGGAGATCTCGTAGGCCAGCCGGCGGCGGCCCCAGATATCCACTTTGTCGACTTTGCCGCCGTCGGACTTCACGACGTTCAGCATGGTGTCCAGGTTCGGACCGACGGTACGCTCGTCCAGGCTCGGATCGAGGATGACCATCACTTCGTAATGACGCACGGGAACCCATCACCTCCTGTGGTCTTGGTGCGGCCACGGACGGTCCGTGGCAGGAGGGGTCGTTGCGTCAGCAACCCGACAAGGCTACATGAGCAGGTATTCGGTAGCGAAATCGATCTCGGCGCAGAGCTGCCCGCGCGGAATTTGGGTATAGCCACCTATCGTGGGTGCCATGTCGAACCGTCCGGGAACGCGGGCGAACCCGCCGCGGCCGGGCCGGGTCACCGCGGTGACGGTGTTGTCGTTGTGCGGTGTGACGCTGCTGTTCGCATATCTGAACAAGGCGAGGTGCGCGGGGGCGCCCTTCGAATCGAACGGCCGCAGTACGGCGTTCGACCACATCAAGGATTCGCACGTCTGTTATTCCGACATCCAGTTCCTGTGGCTGGGCCGCGATATCAACGAGCACATATTTCCGTACCTCTCCGGCGGGATCACCGGACACGGCGCGCTGACCGGCGGCGCGGTGGAATATCCGGTGCTCAGCGGGCTGCTGATGTGGCTCGGCGCGATCGGCGCGCACACCGATGCGGCATTCCTGCTGCATTCCGCGCTGCTGCTCGCGCCCTTCGCGCTGGCCACGGCGTGGATGCTGGGACGGATGTCGGGGAAGGCGGCGCTGCTGTGGGCGGCCGCGCCGCCGCTGGTGCTGTACGCGTTCCACAACTGGGAACTGCCCGTCGTGTGCACGGCGGTCGGCGCGGTGTACGTGGTCACCGCGTTGACCAGGTATTCGGTGCGTACCCGTGGTGTGCTCGCCGCTGTCCTGCTGGGCATCGGCTTCTGCCTGAAGTTGTACCCCGGAATCTTCGTGCTGCCCTTGATGGTTCACGTCCTGGTCGGCGGGAGCGACGGCCTGGACGCGTTGCGTCATCGCAGCGCGCGGGGCGTCGATTACGAGCCTGGCGAGGACGACGGCGTGCCGGCCCGGTTCACGCGGCGGTACGACGTGCGGGGCGCGTGCGTGGTGGCCGCGACGGCGATCGCGACGGCCGTGGTGATCAATCTGCCGTTCGCCCTGGCCGGATATCAGGGCTGGCGGGCATCGTTCACCTTCCAGGAACTCCGGCAGGCCGATATCACCACCAATTCGATTTGGTTCTGGGGACTGCGACCGATGTTCGGCGACACGCCCGGCGACGAGCGGTTCTTCCAGGACGTCGTGTCCACGGCCTCGCCGCTGCTGGTGGTGTGTTCGTTCGCGCTGGTGATGTGGCTGGGCTGGCGGCGTTATCAGGCGAGCGGGTTGTTCCCGTGGGTGGGTGTGAGCGGTGCGATGCTGTGTGGATTCCTGTTGTTCCACAAGGTGCATTCGCCGCAGTACACACTGTGGCTGATCCCGTTCCTGGTGCTGCTGGAGATTCCGTGGTCGGTGGTGGTGGCGTATCTGCTGGCCGACGCGTCGCTCGGGATCGGCATATTCCGCTACTTCTACGCGCTCGGCGCGGGTTCGAGCGCCGATCTGGAGAAGCATTTCGTGCTGTTCGGGGTGTGGGGCCGGGCCATGCTGCTGGTGTACCTGCTGTTCGCCCTCGTCTCGGTACCGGCGCGCGGACGGTGGCGGTCCGGGCTCGCGGCGCCACGGCATTCCACCGGCGAGCTGGTGCCGGTGTCGTCCTGACCGGTCCGGCTCCCGGAGGTCATCGGACCGGTCGTGCGGGCGTATGCGACAGGTGCGGCCGCAGGTATCCGGGCAACCACGGCAGCAGCGGATCCGGTGCGCGATCCAGGATTCCGCCGACCGGATCGTCGACCCCCTCGAGCCGCACCAGATCCTCGGCCGGACGGTAGATCTGCCGAACGATCAAGGCGCACAACGCGATCACGGCCAGATCACGCAGGAAGACCGTACCGGTGAACCACTGCTCGGGTACGCCCTTGCGATCGGTGCCCAGGTAGTAGTACATCCGCGGGAACCAGACCAGTGCGTCGATCGTCATCCAGGTCAACAGGATTCGGCGATTCGGCAGGGCCAGCACCGCGAGCGGGACGAGCCACAGCGAATACTGCGGACTCCACACCTTGTTGGTCAGCAGGAACGCCGCGACCACCAGGAAGCCCAGCTGCGCGAGCCGCGGCCGCCGCGGCGCGGTCAGCGCGATGTAGGCGATCGCGGCACAGGCCAGACCGAACAGCAGCAGCGAGACCGTGTTCAGCGTCGATGGCGTCTGCTCCGGGGCGAGCGTGCCGTCGAAGCCTGTCCAGCCGGTGAACGAGGTGATCACGTTGTAGATCGAATCCGGATCGGCCTGCCGCTGGGTGTTGAGCCGGAAGAACTCCCACCAGCCGTCCGTGAACGGTACGGCGATCGGCAGATTCACCACGATCCAGCTGATCGCCGCGGCCCCGACCGTGACGCCCGCGGCGCGCAGCGGACTGATCCTGGTTCCCGCGAGATAGTCGCGCACTGTGTCCAGGACGCTGGATCCCCTGCGGCGCAACAACTCTCGCATGCCGGGGATCCGCTGGCGGTCAGCGGTGCGCAGGCACAGCACCACGATCGGACCGAGCAGCAGCAGCGGATACAGTTTCGCCGCGCCGCCGAGCCCGAGCAGCACGCCGGCCAGGACCGGTCGCCGCCGCGCCCAGGCGAGCATGCCGGTGGCGGCGAATGCCGTTGCCAGCGCGTCGAAATTGGTGAACGCGTGCACCAGCACCAGTGGCGAGAGCGCCACCAGCGCGGCATCCCAGACCCGTCGCCCGGCCAGTTGCGTCGAGGCCCAGACCGTCACGAGCCAGGCCATCGCCAGGCCGATCACCGCGACGTTGAAATACACCACCACCGGCAGCGCCCCGGGCAGCGGCAGCGAATCCCACACATTGGCCAGTTCCATCGAAACGTACTGGTAGAGACCGGAAAGCACGGGATATTCCATGTACCGGGTGTGCGGTTTGCCGTCCGAACCGAATTCGGTCCAGCTCTTCTTGTACGGGAACGCACCCTCGTCCAGACGTTCCGCGCCGTACAGCGGGACGGTGTCCGAGTAGCACATCGCCACGTACTGACGGCCGTGGTTCCAGTCCAGGGTCAGCCGACCGTCGTCGGTGGTGGTCTGCTGGATGCACGCGGCCTTACCGCCCCAGCTCAGGGCCAGCATGACCACCGCGAAGGCCAGCATGATCCGCAGCGGCGTCCAGAATCGGGACCGCCCGATCAGCGCGTGGTCGCCGACCGGTCCGCCGATCGCGGTGGACAACTGCGAGGTCAGCGGATCGGTCCGGCTGGGGCGGTCACGCCAGGTCGCCGATCGAGGCTCGGCGTCCGGGGCCGGGGACGGGTATCGGTCTGCGGATTCCCGTGTTTCCCCCCGGGGCCCTGGATGCGCCTGCGCCAATTGCTCCTCGAACACGCCAACCGACGCTACCGGTTGCCCGGTGAGCTGTCCTAGTTGCTATCGCCGTTGTGGTTGTCGTTGTTGCTCTCGCCGGGAGCCGGTGTGCTCGGCCAGGTCCCGCCGGGAGCGACGGGTTGACCGGACATCGGCCCGGCGTCGTTCGGCTGTTGCTGTTGCTGTTGCTGCGGCTGACTCTGGTTCTGGTGGATTCCCGGGATCGGGATGGTGACGCCCGGGAAGATCTCCACCTGCGACGGCGTGATCTCCACCGGCGGCGTGTACTGCTCGGTCGTCGACGGCGGGGTGTACGGCGCGGAGTAGGACGGCACGCCGGCCTGGCCGCCGATCGGATCCGGCTTCGGGAAGGTCTCCTTCGGCGTGCCGTCGAGCGCGCCGTCCATGGTGTCCTTCCAGATGTCCGAGGGCAGGGTCGAGCCGTACATGATGCCGCCGTTGGCGTTCTTCAACGCGACACCCTTTTCGGTACCGACCCAGACGGCGGTCGAGAGCGAGGGTGTCAGGCCGATCATCCAGGCGTCGCGGTTCTGGCCGGTGTCACCGAGCTGGGTGGTACCGGTCTTGGACGCCGAGACGCGCCCGCCCGCCAGATCGTGCTTGAACGAGGAGTGCGCGATGGGCGCCATCGCCGCGATCACGTTGTCGGCCACGGCCTTCGACACCTTCCGGTCACCGGCGACCTGACCGCGATCCAGCAGCACCTGACCGTCGGCGGTGACGACCTTCTGCACGAAATGCGGTTTGTGGTAGACGCCCTCGGCGCCCAGCGTGCCGTAGGCCGAGGCCATATCGAGCGCGCGAACCTGGTACTGGCCCAGGATGATGCCGTCGTTGGGGCCGGACCCGTCCGGTTCGGTGAGGGTCTTGCCGACGCCCGGAATGGTGTCCGGGATGCCGAGCTTGTGCGCCATGGCCGCGATCTTCTCCGGGCCGTCGCCGCCCATGTCCAGTTCCATGCGGTAGAAGCTGGTGTTCAGTGATCGCTTGAGCGCCTCGGCGATGGTGCAGACGCCACAGGTCTCACCCTCCGCGTTGGTGATCTTGATGCCGTGCACGTCCAGATCGGCACTGGAGTACATGGTGGACAGCGGTTTACCCAGTTCGAGGTTCTCCGCCAGACCGAAGACCTTGAACGTCGAACCGGTCATCAGACCCGCGTTGGCGAAGTCGAAGCCCTGGCCGTTGCTGCCGCCGTAGTAGGCCTTGACGCCGCCGTCCTTCGGGTCGATCGACACCACGGCGGTGCGGTCCTCGGGACGCTCACCCTTCATGTTCTTGGTCACCGAATCGACCGCGGCCTGCTGGGCTTTCGGGTCGATGGTGGTGGTGATCTGCAGGCCTTCCTTGTTGATCTGGCTCTGGCTGATCCCGGCTTCGTTCAGCTCGGTCTCCACCTGCCGTTTGATCAGGCCGTTGGGGCCGGTGTCCGGATCGCTCTTGTCCTTCGTCGATCCGTCGTTCGAGGACAGCACGTTCGGGTACTTCATATTGACCCGTTGCGCCTGGGGCAGGTTGCCCATCGAGACCATGCCGTCCAAGACGTAGTTCCAGCGCTGCACCGCGCCCGCGCGGTTGTTCTCCGGATCCAGGCCGTAGGGCTGGTTGATGGTCGCGGCCAGCATCGCGCCCTCTTCGACCGTCAGGTTCTGCACCTTCTTGCCGAAGTAGGCCTGGGCGGCCGCGTTGATGCCGAAGGTGCCGCGCCCCCACGGGATCGTGTTCAGGTATGCGGTGAGGATGTCGTCCTTGCTCCACTGCCGCGCCATCTTCGCCGAGATCACCAGTTCGTGCATCTTGCGGGTCAGCGAGTGCTGATTGCCGACCATGGCGTTCTTGACGTACTGCTGGGTGATCGTCGAACCACCACCGGCGGTGGACTTGCCCATCAGGTTGTCGCGCACGGCGCGGGCGAAGCCGGAGATGGAGAAGCCCGGGTTGGTGTAGAAGGACCGGTCCTCCGCGGCGATCACCGCGTTGCGCACGTGCGGCGGAATCTGATCGATCGTGACGTCGGTGCGGTTACCTTGCGGCGGAACGATTTTGCCGATGGTGGTGGTGCCGTCGTCGGCCAAGATCGTGGCGACCTGATTGGTTTTGAGGTCGCCCGGCTGGGGTACGGAAACAGTCGAGTAGGCGATCAGGAAGACCGCGCTCGGCACGACGATGCCCAGTGCCACCAGCACGTAGAGCACGCGGCGGACGATCCGCCACGGTGATTTCTTCTTGCGGCCCGCGGGACCTCGTCCGCCGGGGCCGCCGGGACCCGAGCCGTTGCGGCGCGGGGGCGGGCCGGACGGCGG
>NZ_BDBQ01000076.1 GCF_001613065.1 Nocardia miyunensis NBRC 108239 | reverse complement strand
GGGGGTAACCGCCGGGGCCGGATTGCGGACCGCGGTTGGCGCGGCCGCCGGACGGTCCATCGTCGTAGGGCGAAGTCACAGCTCGGATCTCCATAACTCGAAACGGTCCGGGTGGCGGCCGATCACAACTGCCGCGGGCTCGCCGGGGCGGTCCGCGGGCGCGATACACATCACTCGGCGGCGGTCCGACGGGCGCCGGTGCGTCGACGCGTGGGCGCCGGTGCGTGCCCGAGCACATAGGACTGCACCAAATGGTTCCAGCTGCAGCTGCGGCACACCTCGACCACGTGCACCGAGAACTCTTCGCGAGTCTCCGCCAGCCGGATCAATTCCTCGGGCGTGCGGGCCGAGCCTGCGACCGGTCCCAGTCCGTCGCCGTAGACCCACGATACGAGAGTGAGCTGCTCTTTCCGGCAGATGGGGCAGGTGACATCACTACCCCGTCCGTGAAACTTCGCCGCGCGCAGCAGATAAGGATTCGCATCGCAGACCTCGCTGACAGCTACGCGGCCCGCATAGACATCGGCCAGCAGCGACCGGCGCCGAAGCGCATAGTCCACTACCTGCCGCTGAATTCGCACGGCCTCCAGAGTAGCGGTGCGCATCAACCCCCGCTGTGGGGTCGGGGCTTCGGATCCGTCCCGCACGATTCGATGTGTCGAGCCGACGTGTTTGTTACTATATCGGCACGATATAGTTTGTCATTGCATCCACAGGTGCGGTCCGCGTACGACAGTCAGGAGGTGAGGCCCGTGCTCGAACTCGCGATTCTCGGGCTGCTCCTGGAAGCGCCCATGCACGGCTACGAGCTGCGCAAACGACTCACCGGGTTGCTCGGGCCGTTCCGGGCCTTCTCCTACGGGTCGCTCTACCCGACCCTGCGCCGCATGCAGGCCGACGGGTTGATCGCCGAGGAGTCCCCGGCCGGCGCGGTGACCAGGCGGGCGCGGCGGGTCTACCAGCTGACCGAGCCCGGCCGAGAGCGCTTCAGCGAGCTGCTCGCCGACACCGGGCCGCAGAACTACACCGACGACGGGTTCGGCGTTCACCTGGCCTTCTTCGGTCGCACCCCCGCCGAGGCGCGGATGCGGATCCTGGAGGGCCGGCGCCGGCAGGTCGAAGAGCGCCGGGAGGGGCTGCGGGAGGCGATCAAGCGGGCCAGCGGAACCCTGGATCGCTACACCCGCCAGCTGCACCAGCTCGGCCTCGAATCAAGCGAGCGCGAAGTGCGCTGGCTCAACGAATTGATCGCCGCGGAGCAATCGATGAAGGCGGCACCACAGAAAGAGGGAAATACCGGCCATGAGTGATGTCAACACGGCCGCACAGGCCACCGGTGCGAGCGTCGGGTCCGAGATTCGCGTGGCCATCGTAGGCGTGGGCAACTGCGCCTCCTCGCTGGTCCAGGGCGTGCAGTACTACCAGGACGCGGACGAGAGCGCGACCGTGCCCGGCCTGATGCACGTCAAGTTCGGCCCCTACCATGTTCGCGATGTGAAGTTCGTCGCCGCGTTCGACGTCGATGCCAAGAAGGTCGGTTTCGACCTGTCCGACGCGATCTTCGCCAGCGAGAACAACACCATCAAGATCTCCGACGTGCCGCCGACCGGGGTCACCGTGCAGCGCGGCCCGACGCTGGACGGCATCGGCAAGTACTACGCCGAGACCATCGAGCTGTCCGAGGCCGAGCCGGTGAACATGGTGCAGGCGCTGAAGGACGCACAGGTCGATGTCCTTGTTTCGTACCTTCCGGTCGGTTCGGAAGAGGCGGACAAGTTCTATGCGCAATGTGCCATCGACGCCAATGTCGCATTCGTGAACGCGCTGCCGGTCTTCATCGCCTCGGATCCGGAATGGGCGCAGAAGTTCGTCGACGCCGGTGTCCCGATCGTCGGTGACGACATCAAGAGTCAGGTCGGCGCGACCATCACCCACCGCGTCATGGCCAAGCTGTTCGAGGACCGCGGCGTGCAGCTCGATCGCACCATGCAGCTGAACGTCGGCGGCAACATGGACTTCAAGAACATGCTCGAGCGCGAGCGCCTGGAGTCCAAGAAGATCTCCAAGACCCAGGCCGTGACCAGCAACCTGAAGAAGGAACTGGGCGCGAACGACGTGCACATCGGCCCGTCCGACCACGTCGGCTGGCTGGACGACCGCAAGTGGGCGTATGTGCGCCTCGAGGGCCGCGCCTTCGGTGACGTTCCGCTGAACCTGGAGTACAAGCTCGAGGTGTGGGATTCGCCGAACTCGGCGGGCATCATCATCGACGCGGTGCGCGCGGCCAAGATCGCCAAGGATCGCGGCATCGGCGGGCCGGTCATCCCGGCCTCGGCCTACCTGATGAAGTCCCCGCCGAAGCAGCTGGCCGACGATGTGGCCCGCACCGAGCTCGAGGCGTTCATCATCAACGCCTGATCCGGCTTCGCGAATTCGATGCGCCCCTGGGATTTCCGGGGGCGCATCGTTGTTCGCGCGTTTTGCGTTTCAGCGTTGTGTATCGAGGTTTACACAGTGAGCGTCGCCGTGCTGGCAGTACTTCCGCTCGCGGGTCGGCAGGATAGGTATCACCTTGCCAACCAGAGCGAAACAACTTGGAGCACAACATGATCAGCAAGATCCGCCGCATCGCCGCCGTCGCCGCGGCCACCGCCGCCATCGCCGGTGCGGGAGCCGGAATCGCTTCCGCCACACCCACTGCCGCCGAGCCGGTGCATGCCACGGTCGTCCACCCGGCGCACACCTGGTGGGGTGACTCGTACTGCGGCTGGAACAACAACTTCAACTGGCACTACTACAACTTCTGCGACCGCTACGTCTGGCACGGCGGCCACCACCGCGACTGGGAGAACTACCGCGACCACCACCGCGGCTTCGACTTCGACTGGTTCCGCGGCCGCTGAGGCTGTATTTTCGGCCTCCGCTTCGCCGCGGGCGGGGCCCTGTCATCCTTGGTCCCCGGGGCGCCTCGCTCGTCCGTTGCGCCTCAGCTCGGCCCACCTCCCACCTCGTTCCGGATCCGAGGGAGCGGAAGGTGGGCCGAGTGGCGTATCACCCTGGGGCACAGCAGAATACCCGTATCGCCTAGCCTGCGGCGGCGCAGCACAGGGGGCGTCATCAAGCCGGAGTCCATGAGGCAGAACATCTCAGCGCACCTGAGTTCGACCCACCCCGGACGACGCCAGCTCCTGGCCGGGCCCGCCCCGGTCCTGGACTGACCGAAGCGGGGAAGCGGAGGGAGGGACCGGGGTCACGAGGGCCGCGGCCCGCCGGAGCGGAGCGGAGGCAGAAAACACAGTAGGTTCTATGGGTGTTCAAAGTGAGGGCGCTCACGTGGGTGACGGCGGTGTCGCTGCCCGCGGTGGGGCTGTGGTTGCTCGTCGCCGATCCGATGCTCGACGCTCACTACGAACATCATGTGCAGCATTTCTGGCTGGTGCTGGCCGCGGCGGTGCTCGCAACGGGGTTGGGCACCATCCTGTTTCGTGCCGCGCGCGCCCGCCGGGACGTCCGGTTGATGCTCGTCTCGCTGACGTTCCAGTTCTCCGCCGGATTCCTCGCGCTGCACGCGATCGCCACGCCGGGGGTGATCCTGAACTCGCCCAATGCCGGTTTCGTGTACGCGGTGCCGATCGGGCTGACCCTCGGCGGGATCGCCGCGCTGGCCTCGGCCGTGGAATACGGGCCGGAAACCGTCGCGCGCTTGAATCGGCTGACCTGGTTGCTGTCCTCGCTACCGGCGCTGAGTTTCGTTGTCTGGTCGGCGATCTCGCTGACCCGGCTACCCCCCTTGAACGGAACGCCGAGTGCCACAGAATCTTCCGGCCCGCTGGTGGGCATCGCGGCGGTGGGCGCGCTGTGCTACCTGGGCGCGGCGATCGCGTATGCCTGGCAGTTCGTCCGGCGGCGCGCGCTGCTGCTGCTGACCATCTGCACGACCTTCGTGTTGTTGATCGAGGCGCTGCTCGCGGTCGGATTCGGGCGCAGCTGGCGGACCTCGTGGTGGGAATGGCATGTGCTGATGGTGGTGGCGTTCGCGCTGATCGCCGTCAGCAGTCACCTGCAGTTCCGGCGGGAGGGGTCGGCGCTGGGCCTGTTCGACAGCGTCACGCTGCGGCAGACCATGGCCTCGCTCGAACGGGACTACGCGCGTGCGCTCACCGAGATGGTCGGCATCCTGCGCGAGCGGGCCGCGAGCGGGGTGCCCGCGCAGGAGCCGCTGGGCCCGGTCGGAGTGCGGCTCTCGCGCCGATTCGGGCTCACCGAAAGGCAATTCGCGGTCCTGGCCCAGAACGCACGACTGTACGGGCAGCTGGACGAGCTGTTCCGGTCGTACATGTCCCCGGCGGTGGCGACCGAACTGCTCGCCGATCCCGCGCAGGCCGATCTCGGCGGGCGGATAGCCGAGGTCAGCGTGCTGATGGCGGACCTGTCGGGGTTCACGCCGTTCGCGGAGAACACCGATCCCGCGGCGGTGGTGCAGATGCTGAACACCTATTACGGTGCGATCGTGCCGGTCATCCTGGGCGAGGGCGGGACGGTGGTGCAATTCGTCGGCGATGCGGTGATGGCGGTGTTCAACGCGCCCAATCCGCAGCCCGATCACGCGATGCGTGCGGCTCGCGCCGGGCTGGGGTTGCAGTACGCCGTCGGGCGGATCGCGGCGGGACGACCGGACTGGCCGCGTTTCCGGGTCGGGGTCAACTCCGGGCCCGCGCTCGTGGGCAATGTCGGTGCGGCGCAGATGCGCAACTACACCGCGATCGGCGACACCACCAATCTCGCGGCGCGCTTGGAGGGGGTGGCCGAACCCGGCACGGTGGTGATCGGCTCGACGACGTATGCGCAGCTCGGTCCGCGGGCCGCGGTGCGGACGCTGGGCGGCATCACCGTCAAGGGCCGACGCGAGCCGGTCACCTGCTACGTCCTGGAGGGTCTGCGATGACGACCGAATTCGCACTGCTGCGCGGCCTGGCGGACGGCGAGCGACGTCAGCTGCTCGCCTCGTGCACGCCGCGGCGGTTCAAACGTCGCGAAATCCTTTGTCACGAAGGCGATCCCGGCGACACACTGCATCTGGTCGTATCCGGGCTGCTGCTGATCCGCGTGGCCACCCCGCTCGGCTACACCGCGACGCTGACCGTCATCGGACCCGGCGACGCGTTCGGCGAACTGGCCCTGCTCAGCCCCGAGGCCAAACGCACCGCCACCGTCGAGGCAGCCGAGAACGCGGAGACCCTCAGTCTCAGCCGCGCCCAGCTGACCGCATTGCGCGCGACCTATCCGGATATCGAGCGCATGCTCACCGACACCCTCGTCGAACAGGTTCGCCGCCTCTCCGGCATGGTGCTCGAGGCCCTGTACCTGCCGGTCGAGGCCCGGGTGATCCGACGCCTGGTCAACCTCGCCCGAATCTACGGCGGCCGCTCACCGATCGCCGAAATTCGCCTCACCCAGGATGATCTGGCGTCCATGGCCGGAACCACCCGCGTCACCGCCAACAAGATCCTGCGCGAGTTGGAGGACCGCGACATCGTCGAGCTACGACGCGGCCGAATCGTCGTCACCGACCGCGCAGCACTTGTCGCTGCCGCCAAAACCCATCACTGACCGCTGAGCACGCATGTCGAGGAACCGACCTCGCACAACGCCAACTCCTGACACCGGTCCCGCCGGAGCGTATGAGGCAGAACATCTCAGCGCACCTGAGTTCCGCTCATCCCGGACAACGCCGGCTCTTGGCCGGGGTCGACAGGGCCCCGGCCCCGCCGCGGCGAAGCCGAGGCCGAAAATACAACTCAGTCCAGGGAGACGAAGACCTCTACGGAAGCGGGGCCGGTGTAGCGCTCCAGCTCCGCGCGGTGGGAGCGGGTGATGGTGCCCGCGGCCTCGGCCTTGGCGACCTTCGCCCAGGCCGTGCGCAGTAGGTCGTACGGTTTGTCGGACACCACGAATTTGGCGTAGCGGCCGGCCGGGATCCGGGTCAGGACGTCGCCGGTGTCGAGCTGATCCTTGGCGGTGAGTTCGTAGCCCAAGACGGCGACCGCGTGGTCGTTCTGCCCGACGTAGGCGGCTACGCGCTGGGCGTTCTTATCCCGCGACAGGTATCTGTCCCAGGTGAAGTTGACCAGATCCAGGTCGCGGGCGGCCACCTCGCGACCGGCCAGCGGAACGGTGAGTCCGCCGACGAGGCTCTCACCGAGGGTGACTATCTCGAAATCCATATTCGCGCCCTACTTCTCGCCCGTGTCGTCGTCGGCCAGCGCAACGAAAACCTCGACCGTGCGCTGATCCGGATAATGCTCGAAATCGCCGGTGTAGGCGCGCACCAGCGCACCCGCGGTCTCGAGATCCCAGACCGCACGCCACACCGACACGATGGTGTCGCCCAGGTTGTCTCCGCTGCGGACGAATCGCGCGAACCGGCCGCCCGGCACGCGCGCGAGCACATCACCGGGTAACAGATCGTCGAGGCTCCGGCAGCGATAGCCGACGATATGCGTCAGATACGAGCCGATCTCCGGCGCGTGATCGACGTACGCGCTCGCCGGAGGCCCCGGCAGATCGCGCTTGAGGTTGTGCCGCCAGGCTTCCTCCACCTTCAATCGGCGCGGGCCCTCGACCGCCAGCGCCGGGCTGCGCAGGACGGTGCCTGCCACCAGCGTCTCGTGGCGCTCGACGATATTGAAATCCACCGGTGTCGCCCCTATGTCTAGTATCTCTGGCCTCCACTCCGCTCCGGCGGGCTGGGCCCTATTGGCCCCGGCCTTCCCTTCTCCACTCAGTCGCTGCGCTCCTTCGCTCCGTCGGTCCGGGCCCGGGGCGGGCCCCAGCCGGGGTCGGAGTGTTTCGGGGTGGGCGGAAATCGGGTGACCTGGGGTTGTTGTGTCCCTGCTTTAGGTGATCCTATGCGTGTCGGCTGACTGGCCCACACTGGGCCGGTCCACGGCAGTGCTGCCGATGCGTGCTCCGTTCCCCGAGCTTAGTCGGGGACTGTGACACAGCGGCCGGAGATGATCTCGACCCGATAGCGATCGGTGAGACCGAGGTCCCGGCAAGGGCTGGGTTGCGGCGGGTGGACGGGAATCGGGATATACGAACCGGGCGGTCTCGATCGGATGAGACAGCGGTTCCGCGTGCTCGCTCACCCCGGCACGGGGACGTGCAGACCGGGGAATATCTCGACCTGGCGAGGCGGGGGAGGGGGTGCGGGAACCGGTGTGGGTGCGGGTGCGGGAACCGGCGTGCGGCGGCGAGGCGTGGTGCTGGGCGGGGCGAGGATGTCGAACGGGCCGTGGGGTTGTTCGGATGACGGCGGTGTGGCGATGAAGGGGCCCTGCGTTTCGTCGGGGGCGGCGGTCGGGAAACGTTCGGCGGGCGTGCCGGACAGGGCCCCGTCCATCGTTCTCTTCCAGATGTCCGAGGGCAGGCCCGAGCCGTAGATCGCCGCGCCGCCGGAGGTTCGGATGGCCTGGGACTGAGCGGTGCCGACCCACACCGCCGTCGACAGCGACGGGGTGAACCCGACCATCCAGGCGTCCTTGTTGGCCCCGGTGTCGCCGAGCTGGGTGGTGCCGGTCTTGGCGGCGGCGGGGCGACCCGCGAGGGCGTGACCGTTGGAGTACGCCGCGATCGGCAGCATCGCCGCGATCGTCGTATCTGCGACCTGCGGCGGAATCCGTTGCTGCGCGGGAAGTTGATCCTTGCCCGGCACGCCGCGGTCCAGCAGCACCCGGCCGTCCCCGGCGACGACGCGCTGCACGATGAACGGCGTGTGATACATCCCCGAATCGGCGACCGTCGCGTACGCCACGGCCATATCCAGCGGACGCACCGAATACGCGCCCAGCACGATCGCCAGGTTCGGCGGCCCGCCGTTCTCGCTGAGCGTGCCGCCCGCGATGCCCGGAATCCGCTCCGGAATTCCGGCCTGATGCGCCGCGTCGGCGATGGCCTGCGGGCCGATCGTCTCGGCGAGCCGGTAGAAGCTGGTGTTCAGCGACCGTTTGAACGCCTCGGCCAACGAACACGTCCCGCAGGATTCACCCTCCACATTGGTGACCGCGACGCCGTTCACCGTCACCGGCGCGCTGTTGATCCGATACGACATCGGAATCCCCTGTTGCAGCGCGGCCAGCACCGCGAAGGTCTTGAACGAGGACCCGGTCTGCAGCGGCGCCTGCGCGAAATCGAAGCCGACGCCGTCGTCCCCGCCGTAGTAGGCGCGCAGCGCGCCCGAACGCGGGTCGACCGACACCACAGCGCTGCGCAGCTGCGCGGGCTGCGAGCTCAGCGTGTTGTGCACCGCGTCCAGGGCGGACTGCTGGGCGCGCGGGTCGATGGTGGTGGTGATGTGCAGTGCGCCGGTGTCGATCTCCTGCTGGCTGATCCCGGCGCTGCGCAACTCGGCGAGGACCTGGGTGCGGATCAGCCCGTTGGCATTGTGCGCGGCGTCGTCGGTGAACGCGCTGACCGGTGCGATCCGCGGAAACTGCGTCGCCGCACGATCTTTCGCGGTCATCTTGCCCATGCGCACCATGCCGTCGAGCACATAGTTCCAGCGCTCCCGCAGCTGCGGCATGTGCGTTTCCGGATCCAGCAGCGAGGGCGTGCGGATCACCGCGGCCAGCACCGCCCCCTCGGCCGGGGTCAGCTCCGGCACCGGTTCGGCGAAGTAGGCGCGCGCCGCGGCCGCGATCCCGTACGCGCCGCGACCGTAGTAGATGGTGTTCAGGTAGGCGGCGAGGATGTCGTCCTTGCTCCACTGCCGCGCCATCTTCGCCGAGATGATCAGCTCACGGACCTTGCGCGAGAGGGTGCGCTCGGAGCTCAGGAACGCGTTCTTGACATACTGCTGGGTGATCGTGGACCCGCCCCCGGCATCGTCGCGGCCGAGCAGGTTGTCCCGCGCCGCGCGCAGGAACGCCGAGGTCGAATACCCGGGATTGGTGTAGAAGTTCCGATCCTCCGCCGACAGCACCGCGTCCCGCACCGGAATCGGCACCTGCGCCAACGGCACCGGCGTCCGATTGCCTTCCGGCGGAACGATTCTCGCCAATACGGTGGTGCCGTCGTCGGCGGTGATGGTGGCGATCTGATTGGACTGCACCGCATCCGGCGCGGGCACCTCCGCACTCCAGTAGGCCAATACCAGCACCAACGCCGGAATCACGAAGAAAATCACGAACAGCGCCGACACCAATCGCCGGATCCGCTGTCCCCGAGTCCGCCGCGGCCGCTCGTGCGCGGGCTCGCCGCCCTCGGTCCTGTGCCGCCGCTGCGGAGCCGTGTGCTGCCCCCCGCCTCGCCCCGGAAGCTCGTTCCAGCCCGCGAGTGAGGCATAAGGCGCGGGCTTGCGTCCACCGCCCCGCCACCGCATACGGATCGAGCTCACGATCATCTCCTCGGACTACCAGAACAAGGTGATCGAACAACCGCACGACAGAAATCGACTACCAGCGTAAGACCCCAGCGCGATCACCGGCAGCACGGGCCGCGCACACGGCCTGATGCCGCAGGTCGGAACGATGATTCGTTGCCGGCCGGACAGCTCGGTGCTGACGGGATGAGCTGCTCATCGTTGGTCGGCTCGTCAGGATGAGTCGCACAGTCGTTTCGTGGGGAGGGGATGAGCTGCCGACTGCCCGCGGTGCCATCCGGTGGATCGGCCCGATTTCGTCCTCAGGTGAGGTTTTCGATGCAGGTGTTCAGGAGTGCGGCCAGGCGCCGAAGATCCGCGTGGGTCAGGTCTTCGGTCATGCGGGTGTCCATCTCCATCACGATGGCGTCGGCCCGATTCAGTTGGGAGCGGCCGGATTCGGTGAGGGTGACCGGGCGGGAGCGGCCGGTGGTGGGCTGGTCCGCGACGGTGGCCAGGCCCGCCTTCTGCAGTCCGTTCAGCACGTCGCGCAGTGATTGGCGGGTCACGAAGGTGCGGCGGGCGAGTTCGGCGGCCGGTGCGCCGGGGACGTCGGACAGGGCGCGCAGGACCGCGTATTGGGACATGGTCAGGCCCAAGGGACGCAGGCGTTCCTCGCATGCGCGGTGGAAAGTCTGCTGCGCCTGTTTGATCAGATATCCGATCCGTCGGCTGACATCCTCTTGACTCATGACAGGAACCTTACACATAATGATTCATGTAATGATCCTGACATGAAGGAGAGATCGTCATGACCACCATCACGACCGACGCCCAGCTCACCACCCTGATCAACGTCTTCACCGTCCAACCCGAAAGGCAGCGCACCCTGGTCGAGCTGTTGACCCGGGCCACCGACGAGGTGATGCGGCACAAGCCGGGTTTCGTGTCCGCCAATATCCACGCGAGCGACGACGGCACCCGCGTGGTCAACTACGCCCAGTGGGAATCCGCCGACGCCTACCGCGAGATGTTCTCCGACCCCACGGCGCGGGTGCACATGAAGGAGGCCGCGGCCGTCGCCGACCACTTCGATCCGCACCTGTTCACCGTGGAATCCATTCACCACCGCTGAAATCGTCCGGGACGACCCCGGCGGTGACGTGTCGAGCTAGCTCTTGACGCCGCCCGCGGTGAGGCCGGAGATGATGCGGCGCTGGAAGAACAGGACCATGATGACCAGCGGAACGGTGACGATGATCCCGGCGGCCATGATCGCCGTGTACGGCTGGACCAGTGGGTCGTTGCCGGAGAAACGGGCGATGGCGACGGTGACCGGTTCGGTCGCGTCGGAGGACAGCAGACTGGACAGCAGGTATTCGTTCACCGCGGCGATGAAGGCCAGGATCGCGGTGGTGAACACCGCGGGGGCGGCCAGGGGCAGCATCACGAGGCGGAACGCCTGGAAGCGGCCCGCGCCGTCGATCCGCGCGGCCTCCTCGAGTTCCCACGGGAGTTCGGCGAAGAACGAGGCCAGCACGTACACCGTCATCGGCAGGACGAACGAGATGTTCGGGATGATCATCGCCTGGTAGTGACCGAGCCAGCCGATATCGGTGAACAACTGGAACAGCGGCGTCACCAGGACGACCACCGGGAACATCGACGCGCTCAGCACCAGCCCGGCGACCAGGGTCTTGCCGCGGAAGGTGATGCGCGCCAAGGCATATGCGGCCATCATGCCGATCAGTAGCGCGATCACCGTGGTGGCCGCGCCGATGACGACGCTGTTGGTCAGCGCCCGGCCGAAGTTGTTGCCGCGGCTGGTGTCGAACGCGTTCTTGAAGTTCTCCGTCGTCAGATGCGTCGGCCACGGGGTGTTGTCGAACGTGTAGTTCGGATCGCGGAAGGCGGTGACCGCCATCCAGTAGAACGGCCCCAGGCCCCACACCAGGATGATCAGCGCGCCGACATACGTACTCGTGGAACGCATCCGCCTGCTCATCGGC
The DNA here is from genome assembly GCF_001613065.1 of Nocardia miyunensis NBRC 108239. Lineage (GTDB taxonomy): Bacteria > Actinomycetota > Actinomycetes > Mycobacteriales > Mycobacteriaceae > Nocardia > Nocardia miyunensis. Next base: position 14,435 of record NZ_BDBQ01000076.1, on the reverse strand, counting down.
ACTCGCGCCGTGACCGCCCCGGCGGTTTCCGGCACGGTGACGGCATCGGCGAATCCGGTGTCGCTCATCAGTGCGCCCTCCGCTGTTCTTCCTGTGTCGCAACCGCATTCGCGCCCAGCACCTTCACCAGCACGAACGCGACCGCGAAGATCAGCAGGAAGGTGATCACCGACAGTGCCGATGCGCTGTTGGCCCCCTGACGCACCTGGTCGACGACCAGGATGGACAGGGTCTGGGTGTGCTGATTGCCCCGCGTCATGATGGCGGGCAGATCGTACAGCCGCAGCGCGTCCATCGTGCGGAACAGGATCGCCACCAGCAGTGCGGGTTTGAGCAGCGGCAGGGTGATCTGGGTGAACCGCTGCCACGCCGACGCGCCGTCCACTCGCGCGGCCTCGTACACGTCGGCCGGGATCACCTGCAGACCGGCGAGGATCAGCAACGCCATGAACGGCGTCGTCTTCCACACGTCGGCGATGATCACCGCGAACCGCGACCACAGGGGATCGGTCTGCCACAGAATGTGCGTTCCGAGAACGCGATTCACCACGCCGTCGTACTGGAACATGAACTCCCACAGCCGCGCGGTGACCGCGGTCGGGATGGCCCACGGGATCAGCACCGCCGCCCGCAGCAGCGCCCGGCCCTTGAACGTCTTGCCCATCACCGTCGCCATACCCAGCCCGATGACCGCCTCGAGCGTCACCGTGATGACGGTGAACAGCAGGGTCACCAGGATCGCGGCCCAGAACTGCGAGCCGAGATTGCCGGTCGGGCAGGTTTCGGTGCCGCCCGCGGGCAGCGCGCACTGCTGCAGCAGCCAGTGCGTGTAATTGCTGAATCCGGCACTGCCGCCGTTGACGAACATGCCCGTCGCCGGATCGAGCCCGGAGTCCTTCTGGAAAGACATGATCACCGCCCGCACCACCGGGTAACCGATGACCACGGCCAGGGCCAGCAGCACCGGAGCGACGAACACCCAGGCGCGCGCCGAGCCGGGCAGCCTGCTCAGCGCGCCGGCGGTCGGGGACTTCCGATTACCGGCCGGAACATCGGGCTGTGTCGGTGATTCGCTCGCGGACTCGTCCACGCGCGTGGACCCCGACGTTCCCGAAGGATCTGACACCGTTTCTCTCTCCTACGGGACTCGGCTCGGCACAGGCGCTCTCGCGGTCAGGAACCGGCGGCCTCGATACCCTTCTGCATGCCGGTGATCGCGGCGTCGACCGTCTTCCTCCCGGTGATCGCAGCATAGGCGTTGTCCTGGATGGCCTTCGACACCGCCGGATAGAACGGGGTCACCGGCCGCGGCACGGCGCTGGCGATCGAATCCTTCAGCGTCGGCAGGTACGGGAACTTCGCGATCAGCGCCGGATCGTCGTACAGCGAGGACCGCACCGGCGGGTACGCGCCCTCGGCGACGATGTGCTGGGCGTCCTCGCTGATCAGGAAGCGCAGGAAGTCCAGCGCGGTGGCCTTGTGCTTGGAATACGCGCTGATGGCGGCGTTGTAACCACCGAGCGTGGAGGCGCCGATCCCGTCCTTGCCGGGCAGCGCGGCGACGCCGACCTCACCCTTCACCGCGGACGAATCGGCCTGTGCCACACCGTAGAAGTTCGGCCAGGTGCGCAGGAACAGCAGTTTGCCCTGGGCGAAGGCGTTCTGGCTCTCGGGCTCCTCGAAGGAGATGGCCTCCTTGGGGATGTCGCCCTTCTGGTACGCGTCGGTCAGCACCTGCAGACCGGCGCGGGCCTGCGGGCTGTCGATGGTGGGTGTCTTGCCGTCCGGGCCGACGAAGGTGCCGCCGTAGGCGTTGATCACCTCGGCGCTGTTCACCGTCAGACCCTCGTAGGGCGCGAACTGCCCTGCGTAGCAACCGACATTGTGGTCCTTGGCGACGTTGCAGTCCGCCATCATCTCGGTCCAGGTCTTGGGCGCGTTGGGCACCAGATCCTTGCGGTAGTACAGCAGTCCGCCGTTGGTGTTCAGCGGCGCGGCGTACAGATTGCCCTTGTAGGTGGCGCTGGCCACGGTCGGGGACAGCAGGGTGGAGGTGTCGATCGAGAAGGAATCCTTCAGCGGCTGGATCCAGCCCTTGGCCGCGAACTCGGCGGTCCAGGTGACGTCCAGCGCCATCACGTCGTAGTCCGACTGCTTGGCCTGCAGGTGCTGGGCCATGTCGTCGTGCTGCTGGGAGGCGTCGTTGGACTGTTCCTTGAAGGTGACCTTCTCGGACGGGTGGGCGGCGTTCCAGCGATCGATGAGCTGCTTGACCGCACCGGTCTGCGAGGTGTCCTTACCCTCGACGTAGGTGATCGGGCCGCGGCCGTCGAGGTCCTGACTGGTCGGGTTGCTGCCGCTGTTGCTCGAACACCCACTCGCGAGGGTCGCGGTGAGCAGAGCCGCCGAAGCGGCGGCCAGAGCGGCGCGGGAGGTCCGTGACGAGCGTCGTGACCTCACCTTGTTCAATGCCATCGATACTCCAGGGTCGAGACGAGCCGCAGCTGCCTTGGCGCGAACGGTGGAGCCGAGCGGCGGCGACGCGGAGCCGTGAGCGCCGGCACACTCAGCCGGTTGCACAAGGCAAGATACATCGTCCGCGGCCCATCGTGTCGTCCGGTTCTCGTTATCGGCCGAATACCTCTGTGCCGGATGCGCGAACGAAGGTGTGGCGACCGGGTGGGCGGCCCCTTTCGCGACGCTGCGAGAGAGCCCCCTTCGCTCTCTCGTAGCCTCGTGTCCGATCCGCCGACGGCACGTCGAGGCACCCTCCGACGCCGGCGACGTCGTCGGCGGTACCACCGCACAAACGGTAGATGTCGGCGCGGTGGGGTCTCTACCGTTTTCCGGCAGACTTGCGACGTTTTTCGGCAAGTGAGCCGCGGATCGCGGCATCCCTGGCCGCCAACGGCTTTCGGCTATCTCTTGGTGTCCCCATCGAACAGCTGTTCCCGCATCCGGGCCGGGCTGAGTCCGAAACGTTGCTGAAAGCTCTCCCGGAACCTGCGTGTTGTGCTGAACCCCGTCTCGGCGGCGATCCTGTCCATATCCACGGGAAGCGGAGTGGACAGCCGCCGACGTGCGCGGTCGAGGCGGATCGTGCGCAGCATCGCGGCCGGCGGAGCGTCCCCGGCTTCCCGCAGCGCGTTTCGCAGCGTCCGAGCCGAGCAGCCGCACATCGCGGCGATGGCCTCCGGCGTCACCGTGTGGTCGTTCGCGTGGCGCTCCATGAACGCACGCGCCCGGACCGCCAGGTTGTCGGGTGCGACCGGCCGGGCCGGGTCGAGCGCCCCCTCGAGCAGCGTGAGCGCGCTGGTGAATGCCACCGTGAAATCCTGTGCCGTCCAGTCCTGCCGGTTGGCGGCGAGCGCACGGACCTGATGCCCGAGCATCCGTACCAGCGGCCGTCCCTCGTCCAGGGCGAGCGGGGCTCCCGCGGCGCGGTCGAGCGCGATCGAGTTCTCGGGGACGGTCATGATCAGCGCACGAAGCGGTCCGTCCTGCCGCATGTAGAGGGGGTAGCCCCAGTGGAAGAACGCGATGGCGCCGGGATGGACGATTTCCGCGGAGTCACGTTGTGCCAGCTGGAATTCCCCGTTCAGCGGGATGAGGAGCCGGTGGCTGTCATCGCCGTCGTCTCGCACATCTCGCGCGGAGCGCTGGTAATCCAGCGGATCGGACTCGAACTGGACGAGCTGCCAGTGGCCGACTTTCTGGGCCGAGGCCGATGAGTAGAAGTCGTCGTTGCCGTTTCGGAAGGTGAGCCGAACGCACCCCTGCCTGGTACGCAGATAGTTCCGCCAGAGTTCGGTCCGGTCGGACTTCGTCTCGACATCCCTCGTGGAGACGCGTTCCAGCTGATATTCCGGATCGGTCACACGGATCCCTTCGCGTACCGCCGCAAAGCTACGGCAAATGCCGCTCATTTTACCAAGACGCCGACAGATCGCGCGCGCGAGCGATATCCGAACTCGTTGAGTTCAAACGGTTTTCGACCGCATTCTGCCCGGCGGCGCCGAGGTGTCCGGCAGCCGGGCCGCGCGATGCGGACATGCCCAGCCCGGGCGGATGACCGGTCATCGGCGCTGGACGGCGAACCATTCCCGCCGACCGACTACCGGACATCGTGCTCGCACGAACCGGCGGACCCGGCGAAAGTTGTCCGTGGGTTCTCGTATCCTGGGCCGCGATGTCGACTCAGCCAACTCAGGACAAGTTGCTCACGCGTATCGGTGGACTGCTGCGGCAGGCGGAGTCGACCGACAACGAGCACGAGGCCGAAGCGTTCCTCGCCGCGGCGCAGCGCCTGGCGACCCGCTCGTCCATCGATCTGGCGGTGGCGCGTGCGCACGTGACGGGCCGTGAGCGTCGCGCGACGCCGGTGCAGCGGGTGATCGCGATCGGCGAGGCGGGCAAGCGCGGGCTGCGCACCTATGTGCAGTTGTTCGTCGCGATCGCCGCCGCCAATGATGTGCGCTGCGACGTTGCCCGCACCTCGACGCAGGTGTACGCGTACGGGTTCGACTCCGATATCGCCGCGTGCGAGGCGCTGTACGCGAGTCTGCTGGTGCAGATGGTGCGTGCGTCGGATCTCTACATCAAGTCCGGGCAGTACCGGTCGGCGATGGTGGAGAAGGTCGTCGTCGAGAAGCGGTACGGCCGCAAGGTGCAGCGGCGGGTGCGTGCCCCGGTCGCGGCCGTGACAGCCCGGCTGAATTTCCAGATGGCCTTCGCCGCGCGTGTCGGCCGTCGGCTGGCGACCGTCAAGGCCGATGTGGAGGCGGAGGTCCAGGCCGAGCCCACCGCGTCGACCGGCACCGCGATAGCCCTGCGCGACAAGGAACTCGAACTGACCAGCTTCTACACCCGGACCTCCGAAGCGCGCGGCACGTGGCGCGGGCCGCAGGAGTCCACCGGATATTCGCCCGGCGCCCGGCGTGCCGGTGACCGCGCGGGTCGAGCCGCCCGGCTGGGTTCCTCCCCCGAACTCGGCGCGGCGCGTGGGCAACTCGACTCGTGAGAACGATGAGCTGGTGGAAAGCGGTGCTCAGGCTCGACGCGTGTGCGCCGATGTCACGAAGACTCCGTAGGCGGGCGAGGGGCTCGGCGGCCGTCGCCTCGCGGGCGCGGAGTGGCGGTGGCGCATGGCCCGAAGAGACGGGTGATCTCGTGTCGGGTTCTGTGCCGTGCGGTGCGGCGTCGTGAGCGCGCGGGACGGGCAGCGGGCCCGGGTGTACGACGCCGAGGGGTTGGTGCGGCGGATGTTCGATCGGGCCGATGAGGCTGGGGCCCGGACCGTGGAGTTGTACGGGTCGCAGATCACGTTGCCGGTGGAGCGGCGGTTCGCTTCGGTGGAATCGGTGCAGAATTACGTCGATCTGGTTTTGTCGCTGAATTGGGTTCGGGCGCAATGGGTTCGGTCCAGCGAGGTGGTGACGGTCCGGGCGCGGGCAGGCGCCGGGGCCGCGCATTACGAGGCCGAAGGTGCGGTGCTCGCGGTTCCGCTGCACACCGGTGGAAGTGCTTGGGCACTGCGAGAATTGGTGATTCTGCACGAGATCGCCCATCATCTCGGCGAGCCGGGAGCCGATCGCGCGCCGCACGGACCCGAATTCTGTTCTCGGTATCTGGAATTGGTGGACGGCGTCATCGGGCCGGAGGCGGCGCTGGTGCTGCGCACCTCGCTGCTGGGGTGCGGTGTGCGTCTGAGCTGAGTCGCGAATCGCAACCGGTCGTGCGGCGTTCGATTCTCCTGCGGACAGATCCGGATCGGCGTCCGCCCTGGCGAGAACGCGTGGCTCGACGACCTCATCGGATCGCCCGCTGCCCACACGGCTGACCTCGTACTCGATCATGTTGTCCAGCAGCCACTTCAAGACGCGCCGCGCTGCTCGGAGGGGACGCGCGGCGGTTGGAGGACTGAGCCCATCGCACCGTTCGACAGGGTGCCGTCGGAGTGCTTTCCGCAGGGTGCATATCTCGAGCAGCGGCAGCAGGTATCGGACCTGCGAGAGCTGATCTCGTCGCTCAGGCCGCGGGTAACAGCCGCTGGACACGGGCGAGGCGCTCTCGCCACCATCGGGTGCGCTCGGGGTCGGGATGCCGGAAACGTTGCAGGAGTTCGGGATCCGGGGCAGGTGCGGTGCGCGGGACGGGCAGGTATCCGTCGATCGGGCGAAGCGAATCGGTGACCGTATCGCCCTCGAAGAGATTCACCGTGCCCAGCCCGCAGGCGAATTCGAGGTTCGGCAGGGCTCCGGCCAGTGCGAGCTGGGCCGACAGGCCGACGCTGGTCTCCAGCGCCGAGGAGACCACGCACGGCAGCCCCGCCGCCTCGGCCACCCGCAACGCGCGCCGAACCCCGCCCAGCGGAGTGCATTTCAGCACGGCGACATCGGCGGCCCCGGCCACCGCGACGCGCAGCGGGTCCTCGGCCCGCCGAATGGATTCGTCCGCGGCGATCCGAACGTCCACTCGCCGCCGCACCTGCGCCAACTCCTCGATCGTCCGGCACGGCTGCTCGGCGTATTCCAAACCGCCTGCGGCCCTGTCGATCTGCGTGAGTCGTTCGACAGCGGTGTCGACATCCCACAGCGCGTTGGCATCCACTCGAATCGCCCCCTCGGGCCCGAGCGCCGCACGCACCGCGGCCACCCGCTCGAGATCCTCGGCCAGCGATTCGGGATGATCGGCCACCTTCACCTTCGCCGTGCGGCACCCCGACCCCGCGACCAGCGCATACGCCCGCTCCGAATCCACCGCGGGCACAGTGCAATTCACCGCGACCCGATCCCGCACCGCCGCCGGCCACCCCACGGTGACCTGCTCGACAGCGGTAGCCAGCCACCCCGCCGCCTCCCGATCCCCGTACTCCGGAAACGCACAGAACTCCCCCCACCCCAGCGGCCCCTCGAACACCATCCCCTCCCGCACCGTGATCCCCCGAAACCGACTCCGCATCGGAATCGCGTAGACGTGCGCGGATTCAGGATCGATCAACTCGCCCATGTGGCCACCTCACCGGCCCCGACCATGCCTGCTGTCCGTTCGCTGCGCTCGCTCACCCGACAGAGCCTAATCCGGGATGGTCGCCGGTCTGCGAAGGTTGTGGGATGACAACGGTCGAAACCCTTATCGACCTCGACGAACAGGCGCTGGCCGCCGTAGCCGAAGTCGTCGGGATCACGGCGACGACCGAAACGTTCGACGCGGCGCTTCGCGAGGTCGGACAACGCTCCGAACGGTTGTGCGCGCTGGCCCGCCGTGGCGAGGGCAGATGTCGGTGACTTCGATCATTTTCTCGGGAACAGGGGGCCAACCGGATGGGAACGTGACGCAGGACCGGTTCGGGAAGCCCCGAACCGGCCCCGATCGTGCCTAGTTCCGAATCAGCAGATCACAGCGTCTCCAGGATCATGGCGTTGGCCAGGCCGCCTGCCTCGCACATGGTCTGTAGCCCGAAACGTGCGCCGCGTTCGCGCATGGCGTGCACGAGGGTGGTGGCCAGGCGTGCCCCGGACGCGCCGAGTGGATGCCCGAGGGCGATCGCGCCGCCGTGCACGTTGACGCGGCTCAGGTCCGCGCCGGTGTCGGCGGCCCAGGCCAGGACTACCGCGGCGAAGGCTTCGTTGACTTCGAACAGGTCGATGTCGGACAGCCGCAAACCGCTGCGTTCCAATACCTTTCGGGTCGCCGGGATGACGGCGGTGAGCATCAGCAGCGGGTCGTCGCCCGCGACGGCGAAGCTGTGCAGCCGGGCCAGCGGGGTCAGGCCCAGCTGGGCGGCCTTCTCGCTGGTCATGATCAGGACCGCGGCGCTGCCGTCGTTGATCTGGCTCGCGTTGGCGGCGGTGATGTTCCAGCCGATCTCCGGGAATCGGGCGGCGTATTCGGGTGTGTAGAAGGCCGGACGCAGCGCGCCCAGCGTCTCGATCGTGCTGCCGAGGCGGATGCCCTCGTCCGTCGACAAGCCTTCCAGCGGTGCGAGTTCCGCATCGAAGGACCCGTTCTTCGTCGCCGCCGCGGCCTTCTCGTGACTGGCCAGCGAGAACTCGTCCAGCGCCGTGCGCTCGATCTTCCATCGTGACGCGATCAACTCCGCGCTGATCCCCTGTGGCACAAGCCCTTCCGGATAACGCTCGGCGAACGCGACCCCGTCGATATCGGTCGCCCCGGCCACGCTCGACCCCATCGGCACCCGGCTCATCGATTCCAGCCCGGCCGCCACCACGACGTCGTACGCACCGGAGAGCACGCCCTGCGCGGCGAAGTGGATGGCCTGCTGGCTGCTCCCGCACTGCCGGTCCACGGTCGTCGCGGGCACCGATTCGGGATATCCCGCGGCCAGCGTGGCGCGCCGGGTGATGTTGACGGACTGTTCGCCGACCTGGGTGACCACGCCGCCGATCACGTCGTCGATCTGCACCGGATCGATACCGCTTCGTCGCACCACCTCCCGCAGGCTGTGGGCGAGCAGGTCCACCGGATGCACCCCGTGCAGCGCGCCGGCCGACTTGCCCTTGCCGATCGGGGTGCGCACGGCCTCGACGATCACTGCGTCTCTCATGGCGATTCCTTCCGACCGACCGCGACGATGCGGTCTCACTAAGTCGTTCTATAGCCAGGGTAGGCAGCTGACGATACTCACCACAAGTCAGATATGTATGATGTGCGTCATGCCCGCTGTGCTCGAAGGACCGTTACGTGATCTGCGCTCGTGGAAGCCGGAGGGATGTTCGGTCGTCAAGGCGCTGGACGTCATCGGCACCCGCTCGGCGATCCTGATCCTGCGCGAGGCCCTCTACGGCACCACCCGGTTCGACGGATTCGCCGAACGCGTCGGCATCACCGACGCCGCCGCGGCCGCGGCCCTGCGCAAACTCACCACGGCGGGTCTACTGCGCAAACAGCCCTACCGCGAGGAGGGCAAACGCACCCGCAACGAATATGTGCTCACCGAGATGGGCCGCGATGCGATCCCGGTCGTGCTGGCCCTGTGGCAGTGGGGCGATCAATATCTACAGGGCGGGACGCCGCCGCTCGAACGCGTGGAGGACGACACCAGCGAACCGGTCCGCGTGGAGATCCGCAGCGCGGCCGGAAACGAGGTCCCGATGGACAATCTGCGGATCCGCCTGAACAAGCAGTGGCGGCGCGGCCGGACCCGCGACTGACCCGGGTCCGGCCGAGTCGAAATCAGTTGAGCCGCTTGCCGTCCGCTGGCGCGAAGAAGTAGACGTGCTCCGGATCCGCGGTGAGCGAGAGCTTGTCGCCCTTGGTCGGCGGTTTGCGCCAGTCGACCCGCGCCACGATGGATTCCTCTGTGCCCGAGGTGTTCTCCTCCAGCGCCCGCCCGTAGACGTAGGCGTCCGAGCCGAGCTCCTCGACCACGTCCACCTCCATCGCGATGCCCTTGCCCGATTCGGTGAACTCGAGGTGCTCGGGCCGGATACCGACCACCACCTCACCGTCCACCGCATCGGCCACCGTGCGCGGCACCTGTAGCGCGTGACCGCCCAGCTGCGCGGCGCCGTCGGTGAGCGGCAGGGTGAACAGATTCATCGCCGGCGAGCCCATGAATCCCGCGACGAACAGGTTCGCCGGGTCCCGGTACAGATCGCGGGGGGTCGCGCACTGTTGCAGCAGACCGTCCTTGAGCACCGCGACCCGGTCGCCCATGGTCATCGCCTCGACCTGGTCGTGCGTCACGTACACGGTGGTCGTGCCCAGCCGGCGTTGCAGCTGCGCGATCTGGGTTCGGGTCTGCACGCGCAGCTTGGCGTCCAGGTTCGACAGCGGCTCGTCCATCAGGAACACCTGCGGCTGACGCACGATCGCGCGGCCCATCGCGACGCGCTGCCGCTGGCCACCGGACAGCGCCTTGGGCTTGCGGTCCAGGAACTGTTCCAGGTCGAGGAGTTTCGCGGCCTCGCGGACCCGCTGCTCCTTCTCCGCCTTGGCGACCTTGGCCATCTTCAGCGCGAAGCCCATGTTCTCCGCGACGGTCATGTGCGGGTAGAGCGCGTAGTTCTGGAACACCATCGCGATATCGCGCTGTTTGGGCTCGGCGTTGGTGACATCCTTCTCGCCGATCAGGATCCGGCCGCCGTCGACGTCCTCGAGTCCGGCGAGCATGCGCAGCGAGGTCGATTTACCGCAACCGGACGGGCCGACGAGAACCAGGAATTCCCCGTCGGCGATCTCCAGATCCAACGCGTCGACGGCGGGTTTGGCGGCGCCCGGGTACACCCGGGTCGCGTGGTCGAAAGTGACCGTGGCCATGAGAAAACATCCCTTCACCGGCAGGAACGTGCCGGACGATCCGAGTAGAGGGTTCGTGCGGCGGTACCGCACCTGACGGATACTACTGTGCGCCGCCGGTTCGCTGACGGCGAATGCGCTCGCACGGACATTCCGGACGGCCGGCAGTAGCCTCGAGTAGGTCATTCGCAGTGCTGAGCAGCTCACATCGAGGAGAGCATTCATGACCCGACCTATTCGCATCGGAGTCCAACTGCAACAGCAGCACGCACCCGAGTACGACCTCATCCGCGATGCCGTGCGCCGCGCCGAGGACGCCGGGGTGGACGTCGTGTTCAACTGGGATCACTTCTACCCCCTCTACGGTGACCCCGACGGCGCGCATTTCGAATGTTGGACCATGCTCGGCGCGATCGCCGAGCAGACCGAACGCGTCCAGCTCGGCGCGCTGGTCACCGGCGGCGGCTACCGCAACCCCGACCTGCTCGCCGATATGGCCCGCACCGTGGACCACATCTCCGGCGGCCGCCTGATCCTGGGCATCGGCGCGGGCTGGTTCGAGAAGGACTACGACGAGTACGGCTACGAATTCGGCACCGCCGGAACACGTTTGGCGCTCCTGAAGGAGTACATGGAACGCCTGACCGCCCGCCTCGGCAAACTCAACCCCCAGCCGGTCCGCGACATCCCGATCCTGATCGGCGGTGGCGGCGAGAAGAAAACCCTGCGCCTCGTGGCCGAATACGCCGACATCTGGCACACCTTCGCCGAAGTCGAAGTCCTGGAACGCAAGTCCAAGATCCTCGCCGGCCACTGCGCCCACGTCGGCACCGACCCCGCCGCCATCGAACGCTCGGTGAACTGGCCCGGCCCCGAAGCCGCCTCGACCCTGGTAGCCGCCGGCGCAACCCTGTTCACCGTAGGCGTCGGCGGCCCCGACTACGACCTGACCACCCTCGAAGAGGCAATCCGCTGGCGCGACGAATTCAACCCCGAATCCGTCGCCGGAATCGCTTAGGGCGCAACACTATTCGATACCTCGACGTGCTGATGGCCGGACTCTGCCGCGGCAGTGCGTGCAGATTACGGCCATCGGGTCGCGGTGCGACAGTCGCCAGCCCGGCGTGCGGTAGCCGCTGACGTAGTAGGACTGCCCGGCCGATCGCTGGTGAAACTGATTCGCCGGGAACGGATTCCAGCAGGCGTTGTCGGATCTTATCCGCGCTTGCATCGGAACGATGTGCTGGCGTTTCGGCGAGCACGGTTCGAGCAGCGGCGCAAGGTGTTCGATGAGTTGTCTAAGGTCTTGTCCCGCAGCGACACCGGACTGTCCCGGATGAGCTCGGCAGCCGGGGCTCGACCGACCCGTCGCAGGTGGTTGCCGCCGTGCGGTCTTGTGGCGTGGTCCGCCGAGTACCGCACTCTGCGCTGTCGCGGTTCACGAGTCGATGGTTGCGCCGGAAGCACTGAGTTGTTCCTGGGCGTATTTGCGGAAGGCGTTGACCAGGCGGTTTCGGTTGTCTCGGCGGGTGGCCAGGACTACGTGGGCGGGGTCAACGCCGTGCAGGGGGAGTGCGGTGAGGTCGGGGCGGAGGGTGGGGAATGGGCCGCCCGCGAAGATGGCTATGGCTTCTCCGGCGGCGATTACTTCGAGTTTGTCTTCGAGGGCTTCGATGATGGGGCCGTCGGGGGCGGGGCGGCCGTCGGGGCGGGGGTCTATGTTCCAGTAGGCGCTCCAGGCGGGGTCGGATCGGCGGAGGCGGGGGACGGGTTCGTCGGCTATGTCGTCGAGGGTGAGGAAGTCCTTGTGCGCTAAGCGATGATCGGTCGGCATGAGGACTACGCGTGGTTCGTCGTAGAGGACGGTGACCTGTAGGCCCTCGGTGGGGAAGGGGAGGCGGGTGACCAGTGCGTCCACTCGGTGATCGAGTAGTGCGGCGGGCACATCGGTGATCTGCACGTGTTGCGCCCGTACCTCGGCGTCGGGATGGCGGCGGCGCATCTCGCGCACGACGGGCGTGATGATCAGGTCTCCGGTGTAGCCGATCGTGACGCGGCCGGGCCGGGCGGCGGCGCGGGTCTGCGCGACGACCCGGCCTGCGGTGCGCAGCAACGCTCTGGCCTGCGGGAGGAAGACTTCACCGGCCTCGGTCAGCCGGGTGCCCTGCGGTCCGCGGTCCAGCAGCCGCACACCGAGTTGCTTTTCGAGCCGGTTGATCTGTCGGCTCAACGACGGTTGCGTGACGTGCAGGGCCTCGGCGGCGCGACCGAAATGCCCGTGCTCGGCGACGAGCGTGAAGCAGTGCACCAGGCGCAGGTCCAGATCCACTGCGGGCGGCGAATCGGTCATAGCGCCACAGTAGTCCCGCACGAGCCGCGACCGGATCGTCTTGGACCTCCACAAGCTGCGGTGATACGTGAATCGCAATGCCTGATGCGAAAGATTCATTGGATCGCCGGTCGGATCCGCCGCCACAGTGGACGTATCCGTCTCGCTGCGAATTCACTCGGAGGAATGCCCATGACGATCAACCCCACCGTGGATACGGCCCGCCGCGCGCTGGGCCCGGTCGGCGTGAGCCTGCCCGTCTCGTTCACCAGCACGCCCTCGGCCGACGCTCAGCGCGACGCGGGCCGCCGCCTCGAAAACGCCGGTTACCGCGCCCTGTGGACCAACGAGGTCATCGGCAAGGACGCCTTCACACACCTGTCCGTCCTGCTGGCCGCCACCGAACGCATGACGGTGGGCACCTGCGTGGCCAACATCTGGTCCCGACCACCGCAGACCGCACACGGCGCGGCCGCCTACCTCGCCCAGGCATACCCGGACCGTTTCGTACTCGGCCTCGGCGTCGGCTACCCGCAACAGGCCGACAGCGTGGGCCGGCCGTTCGGCAGCCCGCTGACCACCATGCGCGACTACGTCGCCGGAATGGACGCCGAAACATGGCCCCCCGCACCGGATTCCGAGTATCCACGAATTCTCGCCGCGAACGGCCCGAAGATGCTCGCCCTCGCCGGAGAGATCGCCGACGGCGCACTACCCGCCGGACTACCTCCGGAACACACCGCGCAGGCCAGGCAGGCGCTCGGCCCTGACAAACTGCTGGTAGTGGGCCTGTCCGTAGTGATCGACAACGACCTCGACCGAGCCCGAGACGCCGCCCGGCAGGTCGTATCCACCTGGTCCGCCCGCCCCTCCTTTCGCTCCGCCATAGCCGAATTCGGTTACGACACAGCGGAAAACACCGATCCGGACGACCGTGTAGTCGACGCTCTCGTCGCACACGGCACACCGGATTCGATCGTCGACAAGATCCGCGAACACCTCGCCGCGGGAGCCGACCACGTCACTCTCCTGCAACCAATGGGAACCGAATTCGCCTCCGGCATAGACGGTTACATCGAACTGGCTCCGGCCTCGACCAGCCTCGACTGATTGCCCGGCAGGCCATGCCGGCCCACGCCGAGCTACCGTCGACACCGGTTATCGGGCTGGCCGTGCCAACGAATTCTGCGACCCTCGGCCGATATTCCTACCGGTCTCTCGGCCCACGTCATCCGTAGCCGTCGCATGGCACCGAATGGTGCTCCGGCGCAGACGGTTACATCCACCGCCGCGGTTGTGCCGATTCGCTCGACCACAGGATGTTCTGTCCGCTGCCGCTCAGCCACGCGATCAGACGCTGCCCTTGCGTTCGACGACGAGGATCCGGGCCTCAGGGGCCGGGTGCGCGACGTGCTCATCGCCGACTTCGGCGTAGCAGATGCGGCCGGGTGTCAAGCGTTCGACTCGTTCCTCGCCGCCCTCGCGATAGCGCATGTCGACCGCGCCGTCCAGCACGACGAAGACCTCCGGGCCATCGTTGACGTGCCATTCGTAGGGCTGGTCGGTCCAGTGCAGCCGGATCGTCGCGGTATCGATCTCGGTGATGTCGACGGCTCCCCACGGTCGATCCGCGGTGAATTCACTGGCCTCGAAGAAACGCATACCTCGATCATGACATCGCGTCCGGGAACGGACGGGGGTCTCGTCCCGTGGCCCGTAGGCTGCGTGCAGTGTTGGTACCCCCTGACTGGAGGGACGAGGGTGACGCATAATCCGGTGATCGCGGCATTGAGTGGTTGCTCACGGCCGGGGTGTGATGCGCCCGCGTCACTGTGCGCGGTGCACC